>NZ_JAMBOF010000050.1 GCF_023715485.1 Mesobacillus subterraneus
ATATTGAATGCTATTTCTACTATTTTCTAAAGTTTTGAAGCTCGATTATAAAACTATTGATAATGTAATAATAAATAAAATAAAAAACCTTATAGTCTCGATTTGTAGTGTATCCCATAAAGTTAGATATTATTCTAGCTTTATGAGATGAATATCACTTTCAATCAATCCTATAAGGATATTTGCTAAGTTTAACTATAGATATAAATTTGTGTACTATTCTTCGTCAAATAATGACTTTGGTGCATCTTCTGTTTCTTCAACATCACCATCAGATATACCTAATTTTTCTCTCAATTTACGATCAATTTCTTCTTTAATTTGTGGATTTTCTTTCAAGTACATTTTAACATTTTCCTTACCTTGACCCATTCGTTCGCCATTGTAAGAATACCATGCTCCTGATTTATCAACGATGTCGTTTTCAACACCTAAATCAATA
>NZ_JAMBOF010000051.1 GCF_023715485.1 Mesobacillus subterraneus
CTGAAGAAGAAGTAACTGAAGAAGAAGTGACTGAAGAAGAAACGAAAGTATCTCCTTCTATTGCTAACAAAATGAAGTCTAAAGCTTTCAACGCAAGCGCAACTGCTAAAGAGAAAGCTAACGAAAATTCTGCTGTTGCTTTGTCTGTTGAAGTTACTGATGAGGAAGCTACTGAAGAAGAAGTTATTGAAGAAGAAGTTACTGAAGAAGAGGTTACTGAAGAAGAAGTTACTGAAGAAGAGGTTACTGAAGAAGAAGTGACTGAAGAAGAAGTGACTGAAGAAGAAGTGACTGAAGAAGAAGTGACTGAAGAAGAAGTGACTGAAGAAGAAGTGACTGAAGAAGAAGTGACTGAAGAAGAAGTGACTGAAGAAGAAGTGACTGAAGAAGAAGTGACTGAAGAAGAAGTGACTGAAGAAGAAGTGACTGAAG
>NZ_JAMBOF010000052.1 GCF_023715485.1 Mesobacillus subterraneus
GGAAGGTGCGGCTGGATCACCTCCTTTCTAAGGATATTGCCTATTGGCAATCGGAATGCGAACCTTTGGGTTCGTAAACGAATTCTCGCGAATTCGTACAGTTGACCGCTTGTTTGTTTAGTTTTGAAAGAGTAATCTCTTTCGAAACTTATTTTTTTTGCTCCTGCGCCATAGCAGCTCGAAGAAGCATTCTTCAGCTCGTCGCAAGGCAGCAAGAAGAGTTGCTCTGATGCTAAATCACGATGTGATTGAAGTCAGCAGCCTTGTTCCTTGAAAACTAGATAATCGTAAGTAAGAAGAACCAAGAAAAACCGAGTGATCGCCATTTTAGTTTTTCTCTCTATTTAATAGAGAATCAACCACGACAATTTATTGTCAAACGGTTAAGTT
>NZ_JAMBOF010000053.1 GCF_023715485.1 Mesobacillus subterraneus
CTTCTTCCTTTTTCCTCCCACGCTTATCCCGAAGGGCTTCTTCGCCGCCATGCTCATACTTTTTAACCCATTGATATACTTGTTGGTAAGAGACCTGGTAGGTCTCAGCTGCCTTCTGATAATCCTTGCCGTTCTCAAGGCAATATAGCACAATCTCTTTCCGTTCATTTATGGTTGTGTTTCTTCTAGTCATAGTGTTTGTCCTTCCTTGGGAAGTGTCCTTTAATTCTCTATGACTATTATACTTTTTAATCCACTTGCGAAGGAGAGAAGTACTGGAAATTTCATATTTCCTCGTAACTTCCTGAATGGAGTAATCCCCGCTAAGATAGTCCTGAACTGCCGACAGCTTAAGTTCCTTCGAATATCTCTTCCAAGTAGAGGATTCG
>NZ_JAMBOF010000054.1 GCF_023715485.1 Mesobacillus subterraneus
AACTTAACCGTTTGACAATAAATTGTCGTGGTTGATTCTCTATTAAATAGAGAGAAAAACTAAAATGGCGATCACTCGGTTTTTCTTGGTTCTTCTTACTTACGATTATCTAGTTTTCAAGGAACAATGGTGGAGCCTAGCGGGATCGAACCGCTGACCTCCTGCGTGCAAGGCAGGCGCTCTCCCAGCTGAGCTAAGGCCCCGTTATGGGTAAGGATATATGGTGGGCCTAAATGGACTCGAACCATCGACCTCACGCTTATCAGGCGTGCGCTCTAACCAGCTGAGCTATAGGCCCATATATCATATAAAAGAGGAATCGCTCCCTCAAAACTAAACAAACAAGCGGTCAACTGTACGAATTCGCGAGAAT
>NZ_JAMBOF010000055.1 GCF_023715485.1 Mesobacillus subterraneus
TTTATGGAGCCAGCCGCCTAAGGTGGGACAGATGATTGGGGTGAAGTCGTAACAAGGTAGCCGTATCGGAAGGTGCGGCTGGATCACCTCCTTTCTAAGGATATTGCCTATTGGCAATCGGAATGCGAACCTTTGGGTTCGTAAACGAATTCTCGCGAATTCGTACAGTTGACCGCTTGTTTGTTTAGTTTTGAGGGAGTAATTCCTCAAGACTTTTTTGTTCCTTGAAAACTAGATAATCGTAAGTAAGAAGAACCAAGAAAAACCGAGTGATCGCCATTTTAGTTTTTCTCTCTATTTAATAGAGAATCAACCACGACAATTTATTGTCAAACGGTTAAGTT
>NZ_JAMBOF010000056.1 GCF_023715485.1 Mesobacillus subterraneus
GGTTCCGTCAAGAATTATGTGTAAACATCCATACTCTATGAGTTATATGTGGAGGGGTAGTCAGGCAGCCGAGGCTGCCTGACTACCCCTTTTTGGCCTTTGTATATCGTTGTTCAAACATTTTTAAAATCTTATCGTAAGCCAGTCCGAATCCTCCCAACCTTCTTCTTGCCCATCGCTCGTTATAGTCGATGGAGGTCAGGTAAATAATTTTCTCAGCTGCTTCGATATTAGGCAAACTGTTCATAGTCTTTAATCTCTTACGGACTTCCTTGTTCGTGCGCTCAATTAGGTTCGTAGTATAAATATACTGTTGGACCTCTTTAGGGTAACCTAAAA
>NZ_JAMBOF010000057.1 GCF_023715485.1 Mesobacillus subterraneus
GATGCTTTCGAAAAATAATCCAATCCAACGAGATCAATTAGAGATGGTCGCTTTAGACCAGCTTGTTCCTCAGGAACATTTAGTCCGCAAGATGGAAGCAGCCCTTGATTTTTCTTTCATTTATGACGGTGAAAGATGTGTATTCGGAAGTAGGGCGCCCAAGCATTGACCCTGTAATTCTGGTTAAACTCTCATTCATTCAATATACCTTTGGCATGCGTTGGACAACCCTGAGGGGACTTAAAAAATTGTCGATGCAGGCGATGCTTACTTTCGCTGCCTTGAACTTGAAGAAGATGGCCAACTGGACATGGAGAAGTCCAGTAATGGCCTAAAAG
>NZ_JAMBOF010000058.1 GCF_023715485.1 Mesobacillus subterraneus
TAGCGCAAGCTAGTAAGAACCCTGAAAGATGATCAGGTTGATAGGTCAGAGGTGGAAGCGCGGTGACGTGTGGAGCTGACTGATACTAATCGTTCGAGGACTTAACCAAAATAGATTACTCGTTTCTCTTGTTTTCTTCTTACAACATTATCTAGTTTTGAGGGAATGAAAATTTCTCTTGCAAATTTAATAAAAGGCAGTATAATAGATATTGTCTTTAAAAAATGTCTGGTGACGATAGCGAGAAGGTCACACCCGTTCCCATACCGAACACGGAAGTTAAGCTTCTCAGCGCCGATGGTAGTTGGGGGTTTCC
>NZ_JAMBOF010000059.1 GCF_023715485.1 Mesobacillus subterraneus
GGCCCGCGAAGCGAAATTTTTGATGTCCTGGAAGGGGGGCCCCACCTTCCAGGACATCAAAAACATATCAGCTGTATAACTTGATTTTCCTAAGGAATGATTTTACACATAATAGTGGGCTTGACTGAGGAAATGTAGAAACGGGGCACATAAAAAAGATAAATGTGCCCGGTTAGGTGGGGAAATGAAGAAACGGGGCACATAAAGAAGAAATATGTGCCCGGTTAGGTGAGGGAATGTAGAAACGGGGCACATAAA
>NZ_JAMBOF010000006.1 GCF_023715485.1 Mesobacillus subterraneus
AAATAGTCTGGTGGCGATAGCGAGAAGGTCACACCCGTTCCCATACCGAACACGGAAGTTAAGCTTCTCAGCGCCGATGGTAGTTGGGGGTTTCCCCCTGTGAGAGTAGGACGCCGCCGGGCACAAAGATGAACAGCTGAAAAATGCTGTTCTTTTTTGTGTCCTCAAAAATGTATTTATTAGACAAAGATTTCAAGGTATGAGGGAAATGATTCGTTTACCAGCATTAAAATACGAGAATTAACACTTGAAATTGCGGTCTTTAAGGGTGTTATCTAAAAGTGAACTACTAATCCATTAATTAAACAGCAAAAAAACATAACAGAAATCGAAATGACTGTTATGTTTTAATTTTAATCGATTATGAGATTTTCGTAGTTCCTGGGATTAATTTTTTAAGCTGCTTTTCTTAAATGACTGAAACTGGACTTCGAAAGAACGGTTCTTTCCAGTCTCGCAGCCATGATCCCGGCAAAAATGGCAAGGATTACATCTTTAGGAAGAGGAACTACCATCCAAAGCCAAGCCATTTGGTACGTGAAGCCTTCTGGAGCTGCAGCCCAAAATTTATAAGCAAAATACATCCAATTAGTCCCGATTACATAATTGATTACTAGACCGATGAGAGAAGCAATGATAAATGCTGGAAGAGTCCGCTTGTTTTCAACAATTTTTCCAACAGCATATGCTGTAAAAACAAAAGATACAATAAAGCCGAATGTAGGTGAGATCAATGTGGAAAATCCTCCACTGAACTGCGCAAAAACAGGAACTCCTACTAAGCCAACCAGAGCATAGACAACCATTGATATCGCTCCCAGACGGCTTCCTAAGACAGCACCTGCTAGGATAGCAAAAAAGGTTTGAAGCGTAATCGGCACCCCGCCAACAACCATGAATGGTACTAAAGAGGTTATGTTTGATCCAAAAGCCATTAGTGCAACAAACATTGCTGCAAGTGTTAAGTCAAGTGTTCTAAATTTCATGATGACAATCTCCTTTTAATATTTTATATAGAATAGATTAAACTTTCTAACGGATTTATGTCAACTTATTTTTATTAAGGTTAACAATATTCTTTAAATAAGTTATCCAAGATTCGATAGTAAAGACATTAAGTAAATGCTTAAAATATAGAAAAGGTGCCCGGGAAACCCGTGCACCTTCATTTATCTGATTCGGTTGTTTATTACACGTTCAGGCAATGGCCGTTCTAAGTCAATGCTTTTATTATCAAGTATTTCTGGATTGTCTGCATGATTATCTTCATAGTCTTTTAACGCAGGTTCCCCGATATCAAGCTCTCCAGGGCTGAAAGCATTTGTAGGGTATTTGTCAGTCTTTGCTGCCTTTTCAACATTATAGCCAGAAATAGAGCTGTTGAGTGGTTTTTCTTTTTCATCCTTAATTCGTTCAACAGCATCAATTGCTTCTTGCTCATTTTTATAAGTTTTAAGGATATGCTTCTTCTCGATTTCCATTTCGATCAGCCTCCTATTACTAATATATTTATATATACCCACGAAAGAGTCAGTTTTAACTTTTACATGTTTCCATGAAATGGTCTATTTTTTCTTCCTTTCTGGTAAAATAATTAAAAAATAGATAGATAACTAGGGCAAAGGGGATTGTTATTTGAAAAAGAAAGTATTTTGGTTTGCCGTTGGAACAATTTTGTTCATTTTCATTGGTCTATTTGGCGCAGGGAATTATTTTTACAATGTTGCTATCAACAGGAGTCACGATGCTGTGGATCTCCATGGAGGCGGAGAAAGTGTGACCGCCGCAAGCCTGCTTAATGAAGAGGAGGAGCAGGCGAAGTTGGATGAGATTATGGACTGGACCGAAAAGCAGAAGTTTGAGTTTTTAGAAATACAATCAGAAGATGGACTAAAATTGAAGGCTCGATTTTTAAAAAATGTTCAGCCTAACGGCAAAGCGGTGATACTTGCCCATGGCTATAAAGGTAATAGCGAACAAATGCCGGGGATTACGAAATTCTATTATGATCAGGGGTACGATATCCTTAAGCCAGATGCAAGAGGGCATGGTCTAAGTGAGGGTGAGTATGTAGGGTATGGCTGGCACGATCGAAAAGATTATGTTCAATGGGCCCATTATATAGCTGAAGAAGAAGGAGCAGAGAGTATCTTTTTGCATGGGTTCTCGATGGGAGCTGCAACTGTACTTATGGCAAGCGGCGAGAATCTTCCGAAGCAGGTGAAGGGGATCATCGCTGATAGTGGTTATACCACTGTTTTTGAAGAGTTGACCCATCAATTAAAATATTTATACCATCTTCCAGCATTTCCAGTCATGCAGGTTACGAGTGTTATAACCGATATCAGGGCAGGGTATACTTTTCGGGAAGCATCAGCAATCGACAGCGTCATAAAAACGGAACTTCCATTATTCATTATTCATGGAGATCAAGATAAGTTGGTTCCAACAGAGATGGGCCAAAGGATTTTTGACGCAGCGAAGAGTGATAAAGACCTTTGGATTGTGCCTGGCGCCGGTCATACAGAGGCATATACAATTGCTGAAAAAGAGTATCAAGAGCGTTTGAAAGCATTTTGGAAAAAATCACTTGGAAATTAGGTGCTTAATTTATGCAATCCATTTATAATATCGGATCGAGATTTTGGTATATGACACCAGTATCTGAAACAGACCGTCCAATTCTTGGCATGGTAGTGGGTGAAGATAGAATTTTAATGATTGATGCCGGCAACTCGGAATCCCATGCACTGATATTTTTGGAAATGCTGACAGAGAAGGGGATTTCGAATCCTGATTTTGTCTTGCTGACCCATTGGCATTGGGATCATATTTTTGGGCTTTCTGCTTTGGGGGATGCTTTTTCAATTTCTTCAGAGCAAACAAAGGATGAAATCAAAAAGTTACTGCCCCTTTCTTGGTCAGATGAAGCATTAAACCAGAGAGTGGCAGAAGGAACGGAAATCGAATTTTGTTCTAGCGCTATAAAAAAAGAATTTCAAGAACATCGTGATATCAAAATTACTTTGCCGCTGCTGACATTTGAAGATAAGATTGAAATGGATCTGGGGGGTGTCACCTGTATTTTACAGCAAGTAGGTGGCGACCATGCTGCAGATTCTGTCGTAGTCTATGTGAAAGAAGAAAAAATCTTGTTCCTGGCCGACTGTATTTATGCGGATATTTTTTCACCAAAATGGAATTTCACAGTTGATGGCACACGGGGCTTATTAGATAAACTCGAGACGTTTGATGCAGAGACCTACATCCTCTCTCATGGGAAGCCAATTTCAAGAGAGGAATTTAGGAATGAAGCGAATATGCTTAGAACAATTGCCGACCTGACAGAGAAATATGAGGGGAATATGGCAAGAATCAGTAGTGAATATGAAAAACAAGCAGGAAGAGTTTTAACTGAGGATGAGATTGAAACAGTAGAGTATTTTGTGAATGGGTATGAAATGAACTATGGTAATAAAGGATAAGATTTTGCAACACACCAAACTTGGTGTGTTTTTTTCTTGTTGAATGATGCATAGTCTCTCGTTTGTGGGGAAAAAGCACTAAAATGCCGATTAATAATTTACATTTTTCATTAATACTTCGAATTTATCTACAATCACTACTAAATCACTACGAATCTAGCTAGAATTGCCAGAAAATATTTTTAATCACTACGAAATGAGCTTGAATCACTACGAAATCAGCAATAATCACTACGATTTTAGCTAAAATCACTACGAAAATGCCATTAATCACTACGAAAACAACTAGAATCACTACTTTTACCACCAGCTGGAAAAACACCGAATTTTCAGTGGACAAAGTATAAATAGGCTGGCCAATCATATATCTCTAAAAGTAAAGAAAAATGAAGGAGTGGTTTAAATGCCTGAAGGGAAACACGAAATTACGATGGAGGTCCCAATAGAAGAAGTATGGAATTTTGTTAAGGATATGGACAACTGGGCTCCGCTTTTGCCTGGATATATCAGCCATAAAAAAATCAATGAACACCAGTCGAATTGGACGTTCAAGGAGACAATTGGTGTCTTGAAAAAGAAAATCAGTCTACAGGTCTCGATCAAGGAATGGATTGAGCCGACGAGAGTTACTTTTGAATTAAAGGGCATTAATGAGAATATAAATGGAAATGGGTACTTTAAAGCGGAGGCCATTGGGCAAAACACAACAAAAATGACAGGGTATCTTGAGATGACAGCTGAAGGTGCACTGGCTCCAGTGATGAATGCCGTCATGAAAACATCTCTGCCTAAGAGCGGCCAAGAGTTAACGACCGCTATTGCACAAAAGCTTGAGGAAAGAAAAGCATACCGTTAAAAGACAGTTTTAAAGGGAGCTTGCATCTGCAAGCTCCCTAATTTTTCTTCTCAACCTTCACAAGTCCATCTACTCTTTCACTTTTATCGAAATAAAGAATTACAGTGTCATCTATATGAACACCAGAGCCTGATTCCAGTTTTTCTTTTTTAAAGTAAATACTTTTGCCGTTACGGCTTACCCCGTGGTAACCTGAATCATCTATTTGAGTAATGGTGAACTCCTCGGTGAAGAATTCTGCTTTAACCTGGCTGGAAGCATTTCTAGCTTCATCCATTTCAAGCTTCAGGTAAATCATCATGCCAAGAATCAGGGTCAATAAAAATAGGACAAATACTCGCATTGCAAATCCTCCATCGCTTATTCCCCAAACATTATATGAACATCTGCCGATAAAATGACTTTAATCATTTAAAAGTTTGCTATAATAATAGGAATTAAAATTGCAGGAGTAACAGAAGGGTTTGAATTATGACTGTTAAAACGAAACTTTATGAAGTCGATCTTTATGAGCCAATTCGCAAGCATTTTATAAAGCAAGGTTACCGTGTCAATGGAGAGGTGCATGATTGTGATTTGACTGCGGTAAAAGAAGATGATTTGGTGATTGTGGAATTGAAGCTTACATTGAACATCGATTTGCTGCTTCAGGCCACGAGAAGGCAGCGATTGACTGATCTTGTTTATGTTGCAATCCCTAAACCAAAACGGATCTCGAGGACACGATGGAATAATGTGATTCATTTAATCAGAAGGCTCGAGCTGGGCTTGATCACGGTGTCATTTGCAAGTAACCGGAAAAAGCTCGAGTTTGTGGCACATCCCGAGCCATTTGATCGCGGGCCTAGCAAGAACCGAAAGAAGAAAGCTGCCTTAATTGCTGAAATTGAAGGCAGAAGTGCGGACTATAATGTGGGTGGGTCCAACAAAACCAAGATCATGACAGCCTACAAGGAGAATTGCATCCAGATTGCCTGTTACCTGGAAAAATTGGGGCAGATGTCTCCGAAAGCATTAGCCGCACTTGGTACAGGAGCCAAGACACAATCAATGCTTCATAAAAATTACTACAAGTGGTTTGAAAAAGTTGAACGAGGGGTCTATGCAATCAGTGCACAAGGCAGAATAGAACTGGCGGATTATCAGGAGCTTGTTGAGTATTATTTAGAAAAGCTGAACGCGATAAGTAAAGTTGAATAGCTAACAACAAAGTCCCCCTTTATGCAAGGGGGATTTTTCATGCTTTTTCTAGGAGCTTGTCGTCAATTAGTTCTTTTAATTCAGCAAGTTTGTTCTCGCCAATGTTGGCCATCGATAAAATCACACTGTCTATTAAAAATTTCCTTGGAGGTTCCGTTTTAATGATTTCTTCTTCGATAAAATCAAGCTTTTGGAGGAATTCATTGTTGTCGCAGTCTAGTTTTTTCAGTCGAGATATTGCTGAATGAATTTTGGTCCTGAAATCAAGATCTTCTGTCCTTGATGCAGGTAGCCACTGATCCAATATTTCCGGTGGAAGCAAACGTTCACCTGAAATTGAAAGCTCTTTTAGCATGTTCAATATCCGATTCACACTATAGCTGACTACCGGATGAATCTCAGCATTCACTCCGTTGGCTTTTAAGTAAAGCCTGATGTTCTGCTGCAGGATGCCCCTAAGCATTATTGCTGCATCCAGCAGGTAAGGGTGACAGCTTTCATCCGTGATATCTGCCAGCCGTTCATAAGCCCATCGCAATGTCTTCAAATTCCCGATTTCCAGATATTGCTTAAGTTCATGGTCACTCGAATAAAATACCTCTTCAAACAGCGGGATAATATTATTCTCTCTGTTCGTCTTCATTTGAAATTCAATCTGTTTGATGAGGATTTCAGGGTCGGAATGGTCTTGGCCAACGAGCATGGCGTTTCGATTGTTCTCCATTTGCTGGAAAGCCGTCTTGAAGATGGCCATCAGCAGTTCGTTTTTTGATGAAAAATAATTATAGAATGTGCCTTTGGATATTCCAGTGAAATCAAGGATATCCTGTATGGAAGTATTCTGGAATCCTTTATCGATGAATAGCTGATGGGCTTTTTTGATTACATGCTGTTTTCTGTCGTTCATTTAATCACCTTGACCTTCATTTGTACCGCTTGTATAAAAGTTATACTACCTGAAATGTTCGGACAATACAAACCCTTTTGCAATAGGGATTTATAAACGTTGCAAAAAATGGACTGATGGTATATGCTAGTGTTTATGCAAATGCAAAATTTACAGATTTGTGAACAATTTAAACAGGGGGATACAGAATGCAGCAGAACATCAAGCCGCCAGACAAGCCGCCGTACGGTATAATAGCGGTTCTAATTGTTGGAGCATTTATTGCATTTTTAAATAATACATTACTTAATATAGCTTTGCCGTCCATCATGATTGACCTCGAAGTCGAGGCAACAACAGTACAGTGGCTGACAACAGGCTTCATGTTAGTCAGCGGAATCATGATTCCGCTTAGTGCCTATTTAATTCAAAAATACTCAGTCCGCCGGTTATTTTTAACGGCGATGGCACTATTCACTGCCGGTACGATTCTGGCAGGCGCAGCACACATTTTTCCGGTTCTGTTAGCAGGGCGCATGATCCAGGCCTCTGGAACAGCAATCATGATGCCTCTCTTGATGAATGTGATGTTAATAAGCTTTCCGATTGAAAAACGCGGGACAGCAATGGGGGTTTTTGGCCTTGTACTGATGTTCGCGCCGGCAATTGGACCTACACTTTCCGGGTGGCTGATCGAGCATTATGACTGGAGAATGCTGTTCCATTTCGTTACTCCAATCGCGGCAATCGTACTTTTGCTTGGCTTTTTCATGCTAAAAGATAAAAAAGAAAAAGTGAAAATGCGTTTGGATGTTATTTCGTTATCGCTCTCAAGCATTGGTTTTGGCGGGTTACTGTATGGATTCAGTTCTGCTGGCTCAAAGGGCTGGGAGAGTCCTCATGTTTATTTGACGCTTACGATTGGATTGATTTCACTTGTTGTATTTATCCTGCGCCAATTAAGTCAGGACAATCCAATGCTGAATTTCAGGATTTATAAATATCCGATGTTTGCCCTTTCATCTGCAATTACGATGATCGTTACGATGGCAATGTTCTCAGGAATGCTGCTTCTGCCAATCTATGTGCAGACTATACGGGGCATTTCTCCGCTGGATGCAGGACTTTTGCTGCTGCCGGGTGCCATTGTCATGGCGATCATGTCACCAATTACAGGCAGATTATTCGATAAGTTCGGCGGCAGGGCGCTTGCCATCGCAGGTTTAGCCATTACTGTTGTAACAAGCTATTATTTCAGTAAATTATCATTCGAAACATCTTATACTCAATTGATTATTCTTTATACAGTTCGGATGTTTGGGATGTCGATGGTTAATATGCCTGTTTCAACGAACGGCTTGAACCAGCTGCCTACACTCTATTATCCGCACGGTACGGCGATGAATAATACAATGCAGCAGGTTTCAGGAGCAATCGGCACTGCTTTGCTGGTTACAGTTATGTCAATGCGTGCTGAAACGCACGGAAAAGAACTGGCAGAGTCTGCGTTAAAAGAGGCAGCGGCTGCAGGGAAGGCTGTGACTCCGGCTGCAATGGCTGAAATGAAACAGCACATTGCCATGCAGGCAATGCTTGAGGGAATTAATGACGCGTTCTTCGTGACGGTATTCATTTCATTAGTTGCCTTGATCCTCGCCTTCTTTATCAAACGTGCCAAGCAGGAAGAGGACACAATCGGCAGGCAGCCTGCAAAACAGAAACAAACAAACCTTGCTAATAATTAATTGAAAAGCCCTGGGATCCAGGGTTTTTTTCTGCTCATTTCGTAAACGGTTCAACTTTTTCCGACTAGATTCATTTGGATTTTATCGAAACGATAAATTTAGCAACATTCTCAGAACCGTAAAGCAAGCTAATAGAGGTAAGTTCATAACGAGATAAAATAAACATATAAAAAGGATGATTTTTAGATGGTAAATAAAGCAGAAGTTCTTGCACAAAAACAACTAGAGGCTTATAACAATCAGGATTTAGAGGAATTCTTGTCAGTGTACAGTGATAAGGTTTTAATTATGGAGTTTCCATCAAATAAAGTGGTGACGAACGGGATCGATGAAATGAGAGTGCGGTATCGAAAGCTTTTCAATGAATATCCGAACAATCACGCAGAATTATTGGCAAGAATGGTACATGGCAACAAAGTGATTGACCATGAATTGGTTACAGGCAGGGTGAATAATGAGGTGAAAATGGCCGTGGCTATTTATGAAATCCACGAAGAAAAAATCTCAAAGGTATGGTTTTTGTAATGGAAAATACAGTATCTAATATGATTTTTGATACTGGGGAACCTAGTCTTAATAAATTCTAGAACAAAGATCTTTTTATTAGTGAAATTAGCGCCATACAAGCAGGATTTACAGAGCCTGAAATGTAGTGAAAGTTTGTTTCCAATACGTTTTTATTAAAAACTTTTTGAGTAAAAGGGAAGGAGGGAACCCAATGACTAAGGATAAAAGGGATAAGAGTTCTGATCACGAAGTGGCGAAGCTGTTTGGTCTGGATGAAGAAACTAGTCTTCAGTCTGTCAATTTTGCTACTACTGAAAATCCATTGCTGAACGAACACTTCCAGGAAGAAAATTCATAAGCTTGCCTTGGGGAGTAAGATTCTGGCGACCTAGCTTAAATTTAAAAAAGCCGGGCATTGAATGCCCAGCTTAATTTTCCCGTTTTGCCAACACGGCCTCAGGTTTGTATTGAGTTTGGAATTGTTCAAGCATCTGCTGTGATATTGCCGTATAACCTAAAGGATTTGGATGTACGCCATCACTTGAAAGATGCTGCAGATTATCGCTGTTAATGACGTTTGTCGTCTGCACTACAACTGAGGCTGGAGTTTCTTTTGCTACTTCATAAATTTTTAAATTCCATTTTGGCAGCAGCTTGTCTGCAAGTGAATAAAATTGGTGGTCAGCAGGCATTGGATTGTAAAGCTCAAGAAATACAATCGTAGCCGATGGGTTCAATTCACCGATTTTGGAGGTGATTCCTGTCAGATTATTCGTAAAACCTGATTGCAGACTATCGAATGATTTTAACGCACTGTATAAATCGCTCTTTTTTACCGCTTTAAGTACGTCGTTCCCTCCAACATTCACTGTGACAATATCTGCTTCTTTTATTGCTTCATCAAAAAGTCCATCCAGGACCAGCTGATTTAATTTTTCGCTGGTGATCCCTATGATTCCTTCGTTGTTAGAAATTACCTGCTTTCCAGTTTCTTGTTCAAGCTGGACGGAGAATTGGTTGACCAGATTTTCTTCTTCGGCTATTTGATAGCCACGGATAATCGAGTCCCCAAGTGCAAGGTGATTTATCGTTTTATCCGGAGATGTCCGATAGTAATCTAAAAAGGTAAGTTTATTTGATTTTTCAACTAGAGGAATACTTTCTTCCTTCAATTTGTTGATTTGGTATTGAGGATAATAAATCCAGGCAGAGATTGACAAAGCGGCCAGCAAAGAAATAAGCAGAAGAAATTTTATGATTTTCATGATGTTCACTCCTCGATATACTTCTATTGTATCAAGGATAGGAGAGGAAATAATTAGGGGGGTATTTCCATTTTTAAAAGTTGTGTTAATATTTTCAGATACATATTTTCGATTTTTGTTATAATTATATAATTATTATATTCAAGGAGTACAACGATGTACCAGACATTTACGACTAAGGAAAAAATAAAGCAGATTTTTGTCATGTTGATCCCGATATTGATTACGCAGCTTGGTATGTTTTCAATGGTATTCTTCAATACCATTATGTCAGGCAAATATAATTCATCGGACCTTGCCGGAGTGGCTATCGGATCCTCCATTTGGAACCCGATTTTTACTGGATTGAGCGGAATCCTGCTCGCAGTGTCGCCAATTGCCGCACAGCGTTTCGGCGAGAAAAAGGGGAAGGAAGTCGCTTCCATCCTGACTCATGGAATTTACCTGGCGTTAATGATCGCGTCGATCGTTATCCTTCTAGGAATATTTCTGCTAGAGCCGATTTTGACAGCGATGAACCTGCCAGAAAGTGTCCATGAGACGGCACGCGGTTACCTTATCGGATTGAGTTTTGGAATTATCCCGCTATTCATTTTTAACGTATTGCGTTCTTTCATCTATGCACTTGGCAAAACAAGAGTCGTCATGTATATCCTGCTGCTTGCTTTGCCAATCAATTTCTTCTTGAATTACGTGTTGATCTTCGGGTACTGGGGGTTCCCTGAATTAGGTGGTGCCGGCGCTGGCTATGCGACTTCCATCACCTATTTCGTGATCGCCACTATGACTGCGCTGCTGATCATAACGCAGCGGCCATTCTCTGAATTTGTCGGCCTGGACCATTTTAAAGAGTTTTCTGGGGAAAAAGCAAAGGAGATCTTGAAAATTGGTGTTCCAATGGGACTGTCGATTTTTTTCGAAACAAGCATGTTTGCTGTCGTGACAATTTTAATAAGCAAATTCAACATCACAACGATTGCGGCATACCAGTCAGCTTTGAATATCGTAGCGTTCCTGTACATGATCCCGATGAGCATCTCGATGGCACAGACGGTTTTAGTTGGGTTTGAAGTAGGCGCCGGCCGGTATAAGGACGCGAAAGCTTATAGCTGGATGGGAATCTACTTGTCTGTAATCATTGCGGTTGTTGCCGGATTGCTCGTTGTCCTGTTCCGTTTTGATGTAGCAGGGTTTTATTCGAACGAACCAGCAGTAATTGAGTTAACAGGTCAGTTTTTGATCTATGCGTTGTTTTTCATGATATCCGACGCGATTCAAGCGACTGCCCTGGCAGCATTGCGCGGCTATAAAGACGTGAATGTGTCATTTATCATAACGCTAATCGCGTATTGGCTGATCTGTCTGCCAGTCGGCTACTTACTTGCGCATTACACCGCGCTTGGAGCACCTGGCTATTGGATCGGACTGACAGCAGGCTTGCTCGCTGCTGGAATATTCCTGTCTTTGCGCTTGATTTATATTCAAAAACGGCGTTTTAGCGCAAAACTTGCTGAAGCAGTCTAAAAAGTAGTGAGGTTCCTTTGAGGAATCTCACTATTTTTATGGGTGTTTTGGACAGTGAAAAAATTTAATTTACCAAAATCTCAATTTATTTAACTGTAATCGCATTTTAATTAACCTAAACTCAGATTTAATTAACCGAAGTCCTTTTTTAATTAACCTTTTTCCGTTGTTAATTAACTTTTAGCCTTATTTTGGAAAAAAATAAGTAGTATTAAATATTTCAATAACCTTATCTCAGCAGGAATGACGTGTGCAGAAATGGAATATACGTTATTGGAGGTGGACAGATGAACTATTTAAAATTGTCGATTGAAAATTTCCAAGCAATTAAAAACCAAGCTGAAAGAGCGATGGAGCAACTGGATCTAAAGGAGCTTCAGTATTTGCCAAATGAGGAGTCAAACAGCATCGCGATCATCGCAAAGCATATGAGCGGAAATCTTAATTCAAGGTTTCGCGAATTCTTAACTACGGATGGAGAAAAGGCTGACCGTAACAGGGATGGTGAATTTGAGGGGACATTCTCCTCGAAGGAGGACCTGCTAGCTTTTTGGAACTCGGGCTGGGAAGTACTTTTTGCTACACTTTCCAAATTAACAGAAGACGATTTAAATAAAACTGTTTATATAAGAAGTGAGCCTCACAAGGTAATGGAAGCCATCCAGCGGCAGATCGTCCATCAATCGAGCCATTCCGGACAGATTGTCTATCTTGCGAAAATGATCAAAAATGAGGAATGGAAAACATTAAGTATCCCAAGAGGGAAGTCTGAGCAATTTAACGAAAAAATGCAATCCCGATGAACATAAAGCAGAAACCCATTGCCCAAGAAGCAATGGGTTTCTGCTTATGGATTTGCTGCATGATTTTTTGCGCGGAATTTGCTCCATTGATATCGGATGAAACAGCCAATGCAGAAGCCAAGAATTGCCACGAACGCAGCGAGGGCTACCATAATAGTGAAGAAGTGGCCTAACCCCGCAAAGCCAAACAAATATGATACAAGTCCACCGGCTAAACAAATGACAGCGATTTTTTGATTGTATTGCTGCTGCACAAAATCTTCTGGAATATATTCTGCAGGATGTTTTTTTAGAAAAAATCTAGCAGCTTTCATAACAGGATTAAAACTGAACAAGAGACCCGATAAACCAGCTAATAACGGTAAAGTTAATATCCATTCAAAGCCTGTAATCCAGGCACTTACCACACTGATCACTATGAACCACTGGTTTATTCTCACCACTGGCTGAGGAATTGACCGTGTTTCAGTCGTCATTTTAAATCCGACCTTTCTTATTGGTTTATAAGTATTTTATCTTTTTTAAAATTAATTGTGAAGCAATAAGAGTATTTTTACAGAAAATAAACCAATATCGTAAATATGGAAAAGTATTCCTGAATATATTAGAATGCTGGTTTTGAATATATAAAGAAATGATGGGGGAAAAATGGAGAAACGAACAAGAGTGACATTGTTATTATTAGTTGCAGCATTCATTGGATTGGCTGGTTGTTCACAACAAAGTGCGAAGGAAGAGGAACTCAAGAAAAAGGTAGCTGAGCTCGAAGAAAAGATTGAAAAGGAAAAAGCGGAAGAAGAAAAGCAACTGGAAGAGAATGAAAAAGAAGAGAAGGAAAAAGAAGAAGCTAAACCAATTGTGGTCGATGTGATTGATCCAACGACCAACTCGGCAATTAAATCATTTACTCCACTGGAAATGGGCTATGGAACGGACGATGCAAAATACAAGGCGGAACTAGAAAAAATGGCCCGTGAATTGGCAAGAGGCACCGAAACGACACCGGGGTTTGACAAGCGGCTGATTCCGGATAAAATCGATGCCAATGGCCAGATCATCAAAGGAACACCTTTAACCATTCTTGAAGAGGCGGAGCTGGTGGAAAAGGTGATTCAAGCTTCTGCCAAAGGAGGTAATGTTGAATTGCCGCTCTATGTCACTGCAAGCGGATATGAAATGGACGATGTTGCCCATCTTGGTGAAGTGGTGGTAGGAAAATATACAACGTATTTTAACGCAGCGGTTGCGGGAAGAACGAAGAATATTGAGCTTTCAGCAGAAGCGATCAATAATGTCATCCTTGGAGTTGGCGATGTCTTTTCCTTTAATACAACCGTGGGCCCCAGTGATGAAGCGCATGGGTATCAGCCAGCCGAGGAAATCGTCAATAAAAAACTTGTCATGGGTATTGGCGGGGGCATCTGCCAGACATCGTCTACCTTATACAATGCGGTCGATGTACTAGGAGTTGGCTATGTTGAAAAGCATCATCATTCGCTGACAGTCGGATATGTTCCTCGGGGAAGGGATGCGACTGTATCTTACGGAGGCAAGGATTTCCGATTTGAGAATACGACGGGTGTCCCTCTTTTATTGAAGGCGATTATGGGAAATGGCTCCTTAACAATTGAGGTGAGGACTTCAAAAGAGTACGAAGCTATAATGAAAAAGGGTGTGTAGGTCTTAAATCAAATCCGCCAAAAGATGTAGAAGGAATCAATCCTATGGTGAATGTTTCCATTTATTATTTCCCTTATTCTTAAGTTAAGAACAAGGGAGGCGATCATAATGGAAATGAACTATCTGTTACTGGAATATATTTGGAATACGAAAAAAGAAGAAATGAAGCGGGAATCAGACTATCGGGAAACTTATAAGCTGTATCCAGAATTCAGTAAGTTAAAATGGAAATTCAAAAAAGATTAAATAAAGCTCCCCTGTCGAAAACGACAGGGGAGTTTTCATGAGGTCCGCTTATTTTCATTGACGTTGACCAGCAACCCACGCTTGATCCAGTAATCAAAATTATCAACAGGAAAAACGCCTCTATTCTCACTGTTATTCATTTTTACGATGACACTTCTGCCTGATACCTCTAATACTTTTAATCGGTTGGAGTTGTACATGTTCGGCAAAAAGCCGCTTTTGATTTCAAACTCCATGTTATTGTGATATTCCATCATCGGGCCTCCTTACAATCATACTGATTATAATATCTGCCAATGATTGAATTTTTATCCATATAATAGAATCGTAATTAAAACAATTATGGCGAGAACCTTCTCGCCTTTGCACGATCTCTTATATTTTCCTGTCTTTTCATCTGATGACTGTTTATATTTATACCTTCATTAAGGATGGTCCTTGTTTTTAGTCAGGTTTAGTTTATTTAGAATCTTATGGAACGGGCATTCACGCAGAGTCGAATCATCATCCCTCAGGAAGTATTGTTTCCACTCGAAATTATCCTCCTTGCCATAGCTGTTTAGGTCTGGATGGATTGGACAAGAATCATAGTTATCAAGTCTGTTGCGGATTTGCGCTTTTATTTTACGTGCAGCTGCAGGCGAGGAATTAAATTGTGTCAGTACCCATCTAGGGGTAATGGCCAGCATGAAGCAAGGGAAGTACCTGCTTTGTCTGTTGTTATGGGCTGGGGTTGCACAGTACATGAAATATTGTTCTCCATGGAAGCAGAATTCCCAGGCAGGATTAGCGGGATCTAATGGAATATATTTAGGCCACTCTTGAACATCTATTTGCAGAAGCCCATTCAATTGTTTCCAAAATAATTGTTCATAATCCTCTACACTATATGTTTTGACCATCTCGGCCGGTGATTCAAAAAAGATGATCAAAGAGGTGAATTTCCCAAGGTGTCTCGATGTTTCTGTATATTCTTTAAGCAAGTCAGCAAGT
Organism: Mesobacillus subterraneus; assembly: GCF_023715485.1. Lineage (GTDB taxonomy): Bacteria > Bacillota > Bacilli > Bacillales > Cytobacillaceae > Mesobacillus > Mesobacillus subterraneus_B. Next base: position 15,191 of record NZ_JAMBOF010000006.1, read on the forward strand.
TCTCCGAAACTTCCCTCTTTCCGAGGATCGCTCACAAACCCATAACAAAAGTGATCAAGAGAATGCCCGATTGTCGCAGGGATACAGGGGAAAGGCGCTTCCTTATTTTCAAGTTTTTCAGTGAATTTACCTAAAATAGCTTTTTCCCAGGAATTCAAGCCATTTTCGTTTTTTTGTAAAATGCGGATACTTCTCACCTCCATACACTCATACGATATTCAGGGTGTGCATTGGTAGGTGAATGTCCAACTTCAATCTGGGCTCCAGGATAGCGATTACGGAGTTTGTACTAATTATTTAGTAGTATTGCAAAATCCTCATAAATTTTACATATACATTCATTGGCATACCATCAGTTATGGCTATATCCAGGCAATAATGAAAACAGGCGAGAGGAATTGTCCTCTTGCCTGTTCTAATTTGTTATAAATTATCACTCTTCAATACATTAAAATACCTTGCATTTGGATGAGAGAAGACAATCGCAGTTACTGAAGCCTCAGGTTCCATCATGCAGCCATCAGTCAAATGGATTCCGATATCTTCCGGCTTTAACAGTTTAAATAGTTTTTTCTGATCCTCTAGATCTGGACATGCAGGATATCCGAATGAGAATCGCTGTCCCTGATACTTAGCCGCGAAACGGTCTTTCATGGTCATTTCAGTTGTGTCCGGGAATCCCCATCGGTCGCGCATCTGACGGTGGATTAATTCGGCAAATCCCTCAGCAGATTCAAGAGCGAGAGCCTGAAGGGCATGGCTTTCGAGGAATCTTCCTTCGTTTTTCAACTGGTCGGCGGCATGGCGGATTCCTGTACCTGCTGTCACCGCGAACATTCCTACGTAATCCATAGCATCCTCAGTGACCGGACGTACATAATCTGAAAGACATAGACCAGGTGAAACCTCCTGGCGAGGGAAGCTGAACGTCTCTAAGATTCTTTCTTGGTTTTCAGGGTCATAAATGAAAAGCCTATTGCCATCAGATTGGGCAGGGTAGAACTGGTATACTGCGGCTGGCTTTATCCATCCGTTAATTTTAGCTTCAGATAAAAGTGATTGAACGACCTCATGGATCTTAACCGCCTTATCATCTTTTTCCATAAGCAATTTTTCTACTTTCCCTTTCAGTCCCAAATGATGACCTAATAGCATTTGCTGGTTGATATAAGGCTCAATATGGGAAAGCGAATACGACTTAAGCAGATGTCTTTTTGTATCCTGGGGCACAAAGACTGGAGCCTTCACAGTTACTTTTGGGCGGTCGAGAACAGCCGTGGCCGATTTTTTATTCCCGGTAAAGTCAGGTTTGAGCAGGGCTGCTTCCTGCTTTTCCTTTCGTTCGGATAAAAACTTTTCATAACCACCTGGCTCCTGCAGCTGGTTTGCGAGGGAAAGGCCGTTCATGGCATCCTTCGCATACAAGACAAGGCCATCGTATTCATTTGCTATCTTCGTATCGGTAAACTTTCTTGATAGAGCGGCACCGCCAACTAAAATGGGTACAGTGATTCCAGCCTGCTTCATGTCATGTGCTGTCAAAACCATTTGCTGTGCTGACTTGACGAGAAGACCAGAGAGACCGACGATATCAGGTTTTTCCTTTTTGATCGCTTCAATAAGAGTAGGTGGAGTAACCTTTATTCCCAGGTCGACCACCTCAAAACCATTGTTGCTAAGGATGATGTCAACAAGATTCTTTCCGATATCGTGGACATCACCTTTTACTGTTGCGAGAAGCACCTTGCCCTTAGTGGAGCTGGAATCATTCTTCTCCATATGCGGCTCCAGGAAGGATACCGCCGCTTTCATGACTTCTGCGCTCTGAAGGACCTCAGCTACAATCAGCTGGTTATCGTTGAACAGTCTGCCGACTTCCTTCATCCCATCCATAAGCGGTCCGTTTATGATCTCAAGAGGGGCAGGGTAAACGGAGAGCGCCTCATCAAGGTCGGGAAGCAGTCCTTCTTTTGTTCCTTCGACTACATAGTAAGCAAGTCTCTCTTCAAGCGTCATATCCGGGAGTGTGCTTTTTGCTTCCTTCTTTTTCCCTCGGTAAAAGTCAGTGAACTTTGCAAGGGTTTCATCGGTTGTGTTGAATAACAGTTCCTCAGCCATCTTGACTTCTTCAGGGCTGATTGAAGCAAAGCGCTCAAGTTTCTCCGTGTTAACGATTGCGTAGTCCAGTCCAGCCTGGGTGCAGTGATAGAGAAAAACAGAGTTCAATACTTCACGGCCAACAGGAGGGAGGCCGAAGGAAACATTGCTCACTCCAAGGATTGTTTGCGTTCCAGGAAAGGTTTCTTTGATCATTCTGATCCCATCAACTGTGGCTTTTGCTGAGCCAATATATTGCTCATCGCCTGTGCCGACAGGGAAGACCAGAGGGTCAAAAATCAAGTCCTGTGCCGGAACTTTATACTTGTTCACGAGTAAATCATAGGCACGGCGCGCGATACCTAGCTTTCTTTCAGCTGTTACACCCATTCCTTCTTCATCAATTGTTCCGACAACTACTGAAGCGCCGTATTGGTGAATGAGCCGTGCAACGGACTCAAAGCGTTCCTCACCATCTTCTAAGTTAATCGAATTGATAATCGCTTTACCCTGTGAGTAGGTCAAGGCTTTTTCGATGACCTTGTCATCGGTTGAATCGATGACAAGCGGAACCTTTACTTTTTTAACGACTTCCTTGACGAATTGCTCCATATCCTGAAGCTCGTCTCTGTCGGGATCTGCCAGACAGATGTCAATGACATGGGCACCGTTCTTTACCTGTGCCCTGGCAATTTCCGCAGCCTCTTCGATTTTTCCTTCCGAAATCAGCCGTTTGAATTTCCTTGATCCGATGACATTGGTCCGCTCGCCGACCATGATTGGCCTTAAGGTTGGGTCATCGTAAATGAACGGCTCAATGCCAGAGACCATATGGATCCCGTTTTCTATTTTCTGGCGAGGCTCAAGCTCCTGCATTTTCCTTGAAATGGCCATTATATGGGCAGGAGTCGTGCCGCAGCAGCCCCCAACAATATTCAGCCACCCTTCCTTGGCAAAATCGGACAGCTTCTGTGCCAGTGTGTCGGGTGTTTCATGGTAATGTCCTTCTTCGTCAGGCAAACCAGCATTCGGATAACAGCTGACTGCAGACGTAGAAAGCGCAGAAAGGGAACGAAGGTGGTCCTGCATGAATTCAGGTCCGGTTGCACAATTCAATCCAATCGCGATTGGGTTCATATGCTGTACTGATATATAAAAAGCCTCGATGGATTGGCCTGCGAGTGTTGTACCCATTGGTTCGATTGTTGCAGAAATCATCAGGGGAAGTTCTTTGCCTCTCTGTTTAAAAGCACGCTGAATCCCGGTATAAGCTGATTTCACATTAAGCAGGTCTTGGCTTGTTTCAAGCAAAAGTAAATCCACACCGCCGTCAATCAGACCAAGCACCTGTTCTTCATATGCTGCAGACATTTCTTCAAAACTCGATCCGCCGGTAACACTCAGTGTTTTCGTCGTCGGCCCCATTGAACCTGCAACAAAACGCGGCCAGGATGGGGATGAGACAGTGTCAGCTGCTTTCCTGGCGAGTATCGCGGCAGCTTTGTTGATTTCATATGCTTTGTCACCTAAATCATAGTCATCAAGCACAAGGCTGGTAGCACCAAATGTATTGGTCTCCACAATATCGGCTCCAGAATCGAAATATTCACGATGGATTCTCTCGATGACTTCAGGGGCGGTAAGGTTAAGGTTTTCGTTACAGCCATCATATTCCTCGCCGCCAAAGTCTTCAGCGGTGAGATTGGCCTGCTGGAGCATTGTGCCCATTGCGCCGTCCATAATCAGGATTTTTTTCTTCATCTGTTCAGTTAACGTAGTTGACATTCTGATTCCTCCTTGATAGAAGGCTGCTGTATTCATTTGCGTATCGTGATAACTCAACACTCATTTCGTAGTTCATAAAAGGGGTGATCAAATAGATTCCGTTAAAAAGTTCTGCTGCAGCCTCAATCAGACCTTTTGTAATCGCAATGCCTTCCTTTTTGGACTGGAGCGGCTCATTATTGAATTTCCCCATAATGTCCAAAATCTCCTGTGAAATCTTAATTCCCGGAACTTCATTGTGCAGGAATTCTGCATTCCTGCTGCTTGTCAGCGGCATAAGCCCGATATAGACAGGAGTATCTAGATGTTTTGTCGCTTCATGAACTTCCAAAAGCAATTTTTCTGAATAAACGGGCTGAGTGATGAAGTAATCTGCGCCACATTTGATTTTTTTTTCCATTCGCAATACAGCCTTCTCCAATGACCTTACATTTGGGTTAAAAGCCGCACCGACCGAAAACGCTCCTTTTTGGCCTAAATCCTTGCCGGAGTACGAGAGCCCGGAATTAAACTGCTTGATCATCTCAATCAGTTCGAATGACGATAAGTCAAAAACTGATGAAGCACCTGGAAAATCACCAACTCGGGCAGGATCGCCTGTAACGGCAAGGACATCATGTAAACCAAGGGTATGCAATCCCATCAAATGTGACTGGAGTCCTATAATGTTCCGGTCACGGCAGGTTAAATGGACAAGAGGTCGCATACCGATTTTTTCCTTCACCAGGTTACCAATCGCAGCATTTGAAATCCTTGGGGATGCAAGAGAATTGTCTGCCAGCGTCAAGGCATCAATTCCTGTTTCTTTTAAAGCCCTGGCACCTTCAAAAAAACGGGTGGTATCAAGTTTTCGTGGCGAATCGAGTTCGACAATGACAGATGGCCGTTCTTTAACTACTTCATGGAGAGGAGCAACTGTTCTTCTTACATCGCCAGGATTTACTAGAATCTTTACTTTTTTCGGAGTAACCGTTTTTTCCTTGACTGGCTGAAGGCCCTTTAATTCATCGGCAATGGCTTGAATATGTTCAGGTGTTGTTCCGCAGCATCCCCCGATGAGACGTACTCCTTGATTGCGGAAACTGTGGGCTGACTTACGAAAGTATTCAGGATTGCCCTCATAATGGAACCGGCCATCCGTATAGGCTGGCAGACCGGCATTCGGATAAGCCGAAAGGTATGCATTTTTTGGAAGTTCAACCTGCTCCAGACTTGCAATCATATGGTGGGGGCCAAGCCGGCAGTTGAGTCCCACGATATCTGCACCTAAATCCTCCAGTGTATTGAAAACTTCCTGAAGAGGGGTCTGATCCTGCATGATGCCGATTTCCTGGAGAGAAACCTGTGCAATGATCGGCAGGCTGGTCTCCTTGCGGGCAATCGTTAACACGGTTTCAATCTCTTCCGTATCATAGAAGGTTTCAAGGAGGATCCCGTCAACACCTTCGAGAAGCAGGCAGTAAAGCTGCTCCCGGAAGCTCCTTTTGATCTCCTCAATTGGAATTGCGGATGGCCTGATCCCACGATTACCGCCAATAGTACCAAGGACATGAGCTTCTTTCCCAGCAGCCTGGCGGGCCAGTCTGACTGCTGCGCTATTAATCTCCTTGACTTGGTCCTCAAGACCATATCTTTCTAGCTTTATATAATTGGCGGCGTAAGTATTTGTCTGTATGAGGTCTGCCCCTGCATTCATATAGGCCTTATGGATCCGGACGATATCATCCGGCTGGGAAACATTCAGTTCTTCAAAGCATGTTCCTGAACCATAAGAATAGAGGAGGGTACCTATCGCTCCATCTGCTATTAAAATTTCATTCTCCAATCGTTTAAGAAAGCTCATCGGACACCCTCCTTGTATTCGGAATTTTTTACAGCAAATAATGCCTGTTCGAAATCGCTAATCAGGTCATCTGCATTTTCAATTCCTGCAGATAATCGCAGCAGGCCTTCGCTGATTCCGCGCTTTTGACGTTCTGCTGCGGGCATTGCAGCGTGTGACATTTTTGCCGGATAGGAGAGAATAGACTCTACTGCACCCAGGCTGACCGCAAAAACGGGCAGCTCAACATTAGCTATGAATCTCGGCAATATCTCTGTACTTTTTAGCTCAAAAGAAAGCACAGCACCAGGTCCTGACGCCTGTCTGTTCTGGAGAGCATGCTGGGGATGCTCCTTCAGGCCGGGGTAGTACACTTCTTTTATAAGAGGCTGATTCTTCAAGAATAGGGCAATCTTAACCGCATTCTCCTGTGACTGCTTCATTCTTACTGACAAGGTTTTGATTCCTCTCATGACTAACCATGCATCCTGAACTCCTAGGACTGCCCCAAAAGAATTTTGCAGGGAATACAGCCGGTCTGCCAGTTCGGAATTCTTTACTACTGCAAGACCAGCTACTGTATCGCTGTGTCCGGACAAAAACTTTGTCGCGCTATGTAGTACAAGGTCTGCACCGAGATTAAGCGGTTTCTGCAAATATGGAGTCATAAAGGTGTTGTCAACGAACGTATAAGCACCATGTTTTTTTGCTAGATTGCTAATGGCTTGAATATCTGTAACCTTCAGCAACGGATTTGAAGGTGTTTCTACATATAATAGAGCGGTGTTAGGCTTGATCGCTTGTTCCACAGCAACAAGATCGGTCATATCAACAAAAGTGTGATCGATCCCGAATCTGCTCAGTACCTGAGTAACCATCCGGAAGGTACCGCCATAAACATCCTCAGTAATGACTACATGGTCACCCTGGGAAAGGAGCAAAAAGGCCGTCGAAATGGCTGCCATTCCGGAGGAGAAGGCAAACCCTCGGGTACCGCCTTCGAGTTCGGCAATGATCTCTTCAAGGGCTTCTCGTGTAGGATTAAGACTGCGGCTGTAATCATATTTCCCGGAAGTGTCTGCAGACGGCTGGTGGAAAGTTGAGGCATGCTGGATGGGCACGCTGACTCCTCCTGTAACCGGGTCTACTTTATGCTTATTATGGAGCAATTTGGTTTCAAAGCTGTAACAGTCACTCATACTTCAGCCTCCTGTAAAGCTTTTTTAAAAGCATTGTCCAAATCTGCAATTAAATCCTCCGCATCTTCAATCCCTACTGAGAATCGCAGCAATCGATCGCAAACACCGGTTTGCTCTCTTATTTCAGCAGGAATGTCTGCGTGCGTCTGGGTAGCAGGGTAGGTAATAAAGCTTTCCACACCGCCAAGGCTTTCAGCAAAAGTGATGGTCGAAAGACTTTGCAAAAAAGGGTTGACCATGGAAGCTGATTTAATCCTGAACGAAATCATTCCACCTCTGCCAGGGTAGAGCACATCTGTTACTGCATCATGCTCCTTCAGGTAATCAACCAGCAAACTGGCATTTCGTTCATGGCGCTCCATCCTTAATGACAGAGTCTTCATACCGCGAATTAAAAGCCAGGAATCAAACGGACTGAGAACAGCCCCGCCTCCATTATGGTGGAGGAAAAGCGACTCGCTCAATTCCTTACCTTTGGCGACGACCAGCCCTGCAAGGACATCATTATGGCCACCAAGGTACTTTGTGGCACTATGAATGACGATATCTGCTCCCAAGGTTAATGGTTTTTGCAGAAGGGGAGTATAAAACGTATTATCGACGATCAGTAAAAGACCGTTTGCTTTAGCGATTTTTGCAATCGCCGCGATGTCTGCCTGTTCCATCAGGGGATTTGTCGGTGTTTCCACGAAAATAGCCTTCGTTTTAGTTGATATGGCAGCAGCAACTTCCTCCAGATCAGCCATATCTGCATATGTACTAATTAACCCCCATTTTTTAAAGCCTTGCTCAAGGAGACGGTAAGTGCCGCCATATAAATCCTTGGAAACAATCCATTCATCTCCTTGCTGAAATAAGGAAAGAATTGTCCAGATGGCAGCCATTCCCGAACTGCAGGCAAATCCACGGTCGCCATCTTCTAGGTCGGCTATAGCCTTTTCGAGAATTTCGCGTGTGGGATTTCCAGTCCGCACATAATCATAACCGCTTGACTGGCCAATACCTTCATGACGATAAGCTGTAGTCAAGTAAATAGGGGGATTCACTGCACCGGTGGCAGTTTCACTTCTGTTCCCGAGCTGTGCAAGTATAGTATCGATCTTTGCCAATGAACTCACTCCTGATGGTTTAATAGTATTTTAAAAACAAGGCTGTGTCGGAGGTCATTGTTGATTTGATTTTTTAGCACCTGTTGACCGGAGCGGTAATCAACTGCCCAATTTAACAGAGTTTAAAAAAACAAAAAAAGCCTTCTTAAGAAGAAGACTTTTAACATGCGAGCCATTCTCCTCATCTGCCAAGTTTAAAAAAACTTGCTGGAATTAGCACCTTTTCAACTATGAGTTGATGGTTGCTGAAGCTTCATAGGGCCAGGACCCTCTGCTTCTCTGGATAAGAAATGATTAAATTATTAAATTTCTCTAAATATTACGACTTAAAAAGGTGATTGTCAATAGTTTTTTAAAGCGGTAAAGTTCTAAACCGCCGAAAATGTTAAGTTCTTCATCAGTTTATAAAATAGGCTCTGTTAAAGCTGTATGTTGATTTTAAACCCTATTGATTGTAGTGGACGGCGCGTAGACTCCTGCGGGCGCAGCTGGTCAGGTGAGACCCCGCAGGAGCGAAGCGACGAGGAGGCTCAGCGCCAGCCCCGCGGAAAGCGAAGCGCCTGGAACGAAAATCAACGGCCGTGTTTAACAGAGCCATAAATAAAAAAATAAAGGCTGACTCGAATCATTCTTTTCGAGTCAGCCTATTAATCTTATTCTCTATTAATTTACGCCAACTGCATCAAAAGCTTTGTTAACAGCATTTACTTCAGCTGAAGAAGCTCCATAAAGATCAGTTGCCGCTTGTACAAGACCAGCTCTTGCCTGGCTGAAGTTTGTTGAAGAAGTGAAGTACACTGTATTTGCACGATAGAAGATCGCACCCATCTTGTCAGTTCCGACTCCTGGAACTGATACGCCATAATGTGTTCCGCCTTGACTTAGAAGATAAGCGGCTTTGTTGATGATTCCACTGTTCGTGTGAACTCCGCCATTATCAGAAGTTCCTGTATAGCGCTTAGAGTAATGGTCTGGATCTCCGTACTTTGCAGGGTCGCTCATCGAACGAAGGGCATCACCGGCTGTTTTTGGCGTGTAGATGTCTTCGCCGATTTCAAAATCAGGATTGTTGTTGTCATGGAACTCAGCTAGTGTACCAAAGATATCAGAGATCGCTTCGTTTAAAGCACCTGATTCATATTGGTAAACAAGGTCTGAACTGAAGTCAGTCACTGCATGTGTCAGTTCATGCGCAACAACATCAAGTGCACCAGAAAGAGGGATGAATGTTGTGCCATCACCATCGCCGTAAACCATTTGCTGTCCGTTCCAGAATGCATTATTATAGCTTCTGCCATAATGGACAGTAGACTTCAATGCTGCACCCTTATTGTCATAAGAGTTGCGGTTGAAGACACCTTTATAATAATCGTAAGTAAGACCTGCATAATAATGCGCATCAACGGCAGCACCATCATAAGCTGCATTCAAAACATTATCTGCATCTTTCCAAAGAGTACCAGGCGTTCTTTGGCGGTTCTGGGCGTCATATGTGAAAACGCCATTTCCTCGTGTATTATCTTGTAAATAATAAGCTCCGCTTGAAAGAAGGGTATTCAGCGTTTTTGTATCACCAAGTACACCAACACCAGATCCAACTGTATTTGTACCAGCTAAAGATGGGTTTGTTTTACCTGCTGTGTCGATTGCATTGTATTTATTGATGATTTCCCCTGTTTCTGCATTGATGAAATATTGATAATTGCCTGGTTCAGGGCTTAAGAAGTTCAAAGTGACATGGTATGCATATACAGCTTTGTCTGCAGTTGGGTATACGACTAACTCTGCAGAAGGAGTTTGCTCGTATACTGGTTTTAGACCTAAATCAGCTTCAGCTAACGCAACTGCATCTTTTTGAGATTTCTTGTTTGCTGCTTTTACAAGCTTGCTGTTAAGCTCTTTGCTGACAGTTCCGCTGAACACTTGAAGAACGCCTGCTTCATCAACTTTCGCAACCTGGGTAGAACCCCAAACAGGGACACCATTATATACTTGCTGTAAGCGGACAACGTCACCGCCTAGCTCATCTGCTTCCTGGGAATTAACAACGAAAGAATCATTTGCACCTAAATTGTATTTTCCTTTTGAGGCTTTAAGATAATCAAGGACAACATCCTTTGCCGCCTTTGCGGATGGGTTTGTCAGTTTGCCGGCAACAAATTCTTGGGTGCCATGGCTTTTTGTGAAATTTTTAGCTTTTGAATCTGTTGATGGTGCAGCAAAACCTGATGCAGCTACCAATCCGCTGATTGCTAGACTCGCAGTTAATCCTAAAGATACGACTTTCTTTTTCAAATGAACTCCTCCTAAAAATGATTAATTCTAGCTAATAAATATTAGTAGATTATCATATTTATACTTTAATATTCTGAAGATTGCAACAAAGAAGTCTAATATTGTCGAATTTATTAGTTGGGAAACTTTTTGACTTGTTAATTACTAGAAAAACTATTTTTGAGAAGAGAGGAATTTTAAAAAGAAAATGTAGTCAGAATTAATTGACTAATCAGTTAATATATTTTTATTATTAAGTTGTAACACCAGCTCACAAAAAAGGAGGTAATAAGGAAATGAATTCTCTTTGGTTAGCCGTAATTGGAATGATTGTTTTTGCCACTGGCTACCGCTTCTACTCAAAGTGGGTAGCAGAGAAGATTTACCGTCTCGACCCAAATTATGTAACACCAGCGAATCAGTATTCGGATGGAGTGGATTTTGTCCCGACGAAAAAAACGATTTTATGGGGGCATCATTTTACATCTGTTGCGGGGGCAGCACCGATTGTCGGACCGGCAATAGCCGTTTATTGGGGATGGCTTCCCGCTTTTCTATGGGTAATTTTAGGGACTGTATTCGCTGCAGGGGTACACGACTTTGGGACACTAGTCCTGTCAGTCCGCAATAAAGGTCAGTCCGTAGGTACGATTACAAACAAGCTGATCGGCAAGCGTGCCAAAATGATGTTCTTATTCATTATTTTAATTCTTGTGTTAATGGTTAACGCCGTTTTTGCATGGGTCATCGCAAACCTGTTCGTAAAATTCCCGGCGAGCGTGCTTTCTGTTTTCATCCAGATTCCGCTTGCAGTTTGGATTGGATATGCCGTCTATAAACGGAAGAAAGGAATGCTCGTTCCTTCATTGATTGCTCTGGCAGTTATGTATGGTACTGCAGTGCTTTCCAGCCGTATACCTGCTCTGCAAATCGATCTTGTTAAGTATTTTGGCGGGGCGGAGAATACTGTTTTATTTGGGCTCAACGGTGTTTCAATGGCATTCTTTATCTGGATCATTATCCTTATGGCATACTGCTACATTGCATCTACACTTCCTGTTTGGAAGCTTTTGCAGCCACGCGATTACATCAATTCACATCAATTAGTTGTAGGATTGGCAATCTTATATTTAGGGCTAATTTTCCTGCAGCCAAAGGTCACTGCACCCGCAATGAATGCAGCTGCAACAGATGTATCTTGGTTTCCGCTTCTGTTCATCACGATTGCCTGCGGGGCGATCTCAGGTTTCCATGGACTTGTATCATCCGGGACTTCCTCAAAACAGCTTGAAAAAGAAACAGATGCAAGGTTTGTTGGATACCTAGGCGCTGTTGGAGAAGGTATTCTTGCCCTTATTGCGATCATTGCTGTTGTAACGGTGTTTGCTACGAAGGCTGATTTTACTGCTGCGTATGGAAGCTTCGCTGCGGCGAGTGCAGGCGGCCTTGGAAACTTTATCAATGGTGCGGCACAGCTTGCAACAGGAATTTGGATTCCAGCAGATATAGCCAGAACGATTGTTTCGGTTATTGTTGTCAGCTTTGCAGCAACGACATTAGATACTTCAGTAAGGTTGATGCGTTATATCATTGCTGAAATTGGAAGCGAATACAATGTCCCGGCTTTGACGAAAACGCACGTTGCCACAACGGTTGCTGTCGTATCCAGTGCTGCACTGGTTCTTTTGCCAAAAGGTCCTAACGGTTTTGGATCTGGCGGATATTTACTATGGCCGTTATTCGGAACCAGCAATCAGCTTTTAGCTGGGGTGAGTCTGTTGCTGATCTCAATATGGCTCAAGCGTCAGGGCAGGAATTATCTAGTGACCTTCATCCCGATGGTGTTTGTGTTCTTCATGACCCTTTGGGCAATGATTCAACAGGTAGTATTCCAATGGTCGGGGTACGGTGCTGGAGAATTGAATCTGCTGCTCTTCGTTATCGGAGGCTTGATCCTCATCTTCGTATTCTGGATCATCCTTGAAGCTATTACCGCATTCAGCAGGAAAAACACGCCTCCATTAAGCAGGGAAATGTAACAAAGTTAGAGGCCGGGCAACCGGTCTCTATTCTCATTTTTACTAAGGAGAATGCATTATGGGCTTTTTTGAACAATTTAAACGCGCAATCGCAGTTTATGATGAAATCCTCAAACAACCTCACAGGTCCGAGCTGGCCAGAGAACTGAGGGACGAGGAAGATCTGTTTATGCTGTTGTGTTTTTCGGAAATGCTCGGGCTGCCGAATCCAGCTTTCTATTATACGCTGGAGCTTTATCCAGTGATCATTGAACGATTCCACGAGTGGCATCTTCGTGCAGGCATCGAAAAATCGCCGCTTGATGGAATACGCTGCTGTTAGGAGGTGCAGAAATGACATTATTGGACAAGAAGATATATTTTATCGGAGGAAAAGGCGGAGTTGGCAAAAGTACTACCTCTGCTGCAATGGCTCTATTGCTCTCGAAATCTGGAAAGAAAGTTTTGCTAGTGTCGACTGATCCAGCTCATAATACTGGTGATTTGTTTCATGCGGATTTCGGTGGCGGCAAAATTGTTAAAGCAGCCCAAAATCTTGACGTCCTTGAGATAGATTCTGAACGGGAATCGAGAAATTATATTAACGGGGTGAAAGGGAATCTGAAGGGGCTTGTAAAAGCAACGATGATCGAAGAGGTAAATCGCCAGATCGACATGGCAGCATCCTCTCCCGGAGCTGAAGAAGCAGCTTTGTTTGACCGGATTACTTCTTTGATTCTAGAGGAAATCAGGAATTATGATGCAATTGTTTTTGATACAGCTCCTACAGGTCATACTATCAGGCTGTTAACCCTGCCGGAATTGATGGGTGTATGGATGGACGGGCTGCTTGAACGTCGAAAAAAGGTTAATGAGAATTATGCACAGTGGATGAATGACGGGGAGGTTGTTGAGGACCCGTTATATGAAAAGCTGAATGAACGGAAAAATCGCTTCAAGAAGGTTCGTGAAATCTTGCTTGATCATGCTCAAACTGAGTATATATTCGTTCTCAATGCTGAGCGGCTGCCAATCCTAGAAACCGCAAAGGCGATTGAAACGCTGCACAAGCATAGCATCCATGTAAACACTATTGTCGTCAATAAAGTCATTCCGGATGAAGCAGATGGCAACTTCATGGCACAAAGAAAAGCGAATGAAGGTATAAATCTGAACGAGATTAAGAATAAATTCAGAAACCTGAGGCAAGTCTTTCTGCCGCTGCTTGAACAGGATATATCATCTTTAAAGGCTCTTGAACAAGTTTCCCTTATTTGTAGGGAACAAATTGAAAAATTACACATGGGTAATTATTAGAAAGATACGTTTCTTTTAGCTTATTTACGGATAAATAAGAAGATGGATAATTTTTGAAAGATAACGGAAACTAGAATATAGTTAATTGGCTGTTTCTGCATTGATTGTCGTTTTTCTTACAGAACCTCTCTGCCGCATTCAGACGGCTTCGAGGCTATTTTCTTGTTGCTCCTTAACCCACAATGCCACAAGACTTGTTAAAATGCTGTAGACGATTTTTTCCTTTTGTACTAGAAAGAAAAAAGCTTTACGAGAAGAGCCTTATTTTTTGATTATAGCTGGCTGACAACTGCTGCAGCAAAATGGGGGATAGAAATGAGAAGAATATATCCAGGTTCTATTACATCATATAGCCAGTTTGGCCATATTAAAGTTCCGAAAAGCGTTAAGTGCGTGTGTCCTGGCTGCAGGAATAAGGTTGAATTTGTTCTGAAATCTACCTACCAAAGCAGCAAGCATGGATTGATGACCGAAAGTATCTGTCCGTCATGTAAATTCAGCGCACCATTTATTATCATAACGAAAGAAAAGGACATTCATCCTGATGTCTACATATATGATCCAGACACAGCCACACATCCGCTGAATCAAATTGAGCAGCTGCCGAAAATACCGGAAGAATTGGTAAGGGCCTATAAATCGGCTGTCAACGTCCATCATACGAAGGAGAATGCGGCAACTGCTGTGTTGGCGAAACGTGTCATCGAGAATATCCTTAAGCATTTCTTATCGGAAAAAAGTAAAGGGCTGACTCTTGAACAGCAGTTTAAAAGCCTGCCAGAGCATATTAATTTAGTAAAACCTATCACTTCATTAAGTCCATTAATGGCACCGGATGGTTCACTTCATCACATGCTGGAGCTTGAGACTGAACTGGACGATGAAATGGCTGAATTAATAATGGACTTATTAGAGGACATGATTCAATACCTATTTGTTTTACCGGGAAAAATTGAAATCACCCAAGAACGGATTGAAAAGAAGTTAACCTAACAGTTGGCAGCCTAAGCGGGCTGCTTTCTATTCGTTTATCGCATTCTAATAAGGTACATAGTTTGGTATAGTTGGGAGGGTAAAAAGGAGGAGCAGCTATGCAATACATAAAACAAATTAGTTACGTAATTGCCATTTTAATGGCGATGTCATTATTACCTCAACTTGCTTCAGCACATAATGGCAGCCGCGATGATTTGGGAGGGCATTTTCGCGGCTCAGACTGCGTCTATTTCCTGCATGAGCCGACCTCACTGGCAAAGAGCGCAACAAATATGCCGGACCTGATTAGATTAATTAAACAATATAATAGCAATGCGAACTGTGCTAGCGGACTTAGCGAGAGCAAAGTAGAACTTGAAGGGTACATCTTCCCGGCAGAAAGCCGTTCAGCCACGGAAAAAGAGTCGACGCCATCTGCTGCACCAAAGATTTCTCAAGCGAATGATATATTGCAGCTAGGCAAAACATATGAAGCGAAACTAGTAGAGTGCACCGACGGCGATACTGCTGTTTTTACTATTAATGGAAAAAACTATAAAACTCGCTTTATATATATTGATACTCCTGAAAGTACAACGACGAAGGAAGCATTTGGTGCAGAGGCGGCCCAATATACGTGTTCGTTTTTAAAACAGGGAAAGATATCCCTTGAAACGGACGGAACGAGCTTGTTTGATAAATATAATCGCCTTCTGGCCTGGGTGTGGGCAGGAGACAAGCTTCATCAGGAGGAAATTACGAAGGCTGGTTTTGTTGAGGATTTCTACGATTATGGAAACTATAAATATGAAAACCGGATTTGGGCAGCCATGGATTATGCCAAAGAAAACTATAAAGGGATGTATGCTGCCTCAAAGACTGTGGACAAAAAACAGGCCCCTGTAGAAGAAAATAAATCTTCTAAAGAGGAATCAGATAATAAAGAGGATAAACAAGGTGAGGAAAATAATGACCAGCAAAGCGATAAGGATAACGAAGAAGAGCTAAATGAAGAAAATAAGGAAATGAGAGAACAAAAGGCGGATACATCCAATTATGAAGAATTTGTAAGCTGCGGGTTCTTCCGCGGCATCATTTTCACGATTCTTTTATATTTAATTCTGCCAATAACAAATGCGCTTGGAAGACGGCCATTGATTGCTCACCGTTTGTGGAGCAAAAAATGGTGGCTGAATGTTTTGCTGGGCATTTTGTACGCTGCATTATGCATTATACCGCTGATTTTAGTCATAATAGAGTTTTTGTATCTTTTTAAAGGTAAAAAACGCAGAAGATAGACAGAGAAGGTAATAAAGGATGGCCTATGCCATCCTTTATTAAGAGAGAAAGTATGAAATTCCACTCCAAGAAATGTCCAGCTCCAGCGCCTATCCCCTCGAGTCTCTTCGGTCCGCTCACGATGTCAAACAACGAGTGATTTTGTACCGGATTCAGGGAGAAAATAATCATGAATGCAAACAAAAAGAGTACGTATGGAAGCCAATTATTTTTCAAAGCTTGTAGTCTCTGAATCAAGCATTTCTTCAATTTCCTTTTCTGTTGGTGGCACAACAGGGTCTAGTTGATTAGTCAGCTTATCAATTTTCTTATGCAGCCTGACAACATCGATCAGAATAAGAAAAAGCAAAACAATAATCATCCACAACAATTGATCACACCTCCCGCATATTATCGTTTTATTCCAATATATAGAAAAAAACAGGCCTGGATAGCTATGTTTCACTGTAGCGACCATTATAATTGCGATGTGAAATGGATTATATTAGTATCTTATTGAATACATATGGTGGTGTTGCAGTGGAAATTACTAAACATTTATTAATGAATCTCTCGCTTCTTCTTGTTCTGCTGTTTTTTACCCAGCTGATCATCGAAAGGCAAACGAAGGAAAAAAGCCGGACCATGCTGCAAAAATCCTATTTTATCCTATCGATTTTGACATGTTTTATTTTTTCTATAGAAGCACAGGAAGGTATCCGCTTTGATCTTCGCCATGTGCCAATGATCCTTGGAAGCCTTTATACAGGGCACAGCTTCCTATTGGCTGGTGTGACAATCCTCATGCGGGGGTTCATGGGGATAAATGATGGATTCTGGACTTCTGCAGGATTATATATCATCCTTGCGTTTCTATTGATATGGATTCATTCTTGGTTTTCAAGGCTTTCATTGAACCAAAGAGTAGGCGTATCGATTTTGTTGACATTGATGACATCATTTGTCTTGATAGAGCTTATTGGTTTCGTTAATGAGCCAATCAATCACCCAGAGGCCTGGATCAGTTTTTTAATTATTCCTGCATTAACTTCGGGATTAATCAGTTACTCAATAGAAACCATTCGACAGTCACTTTTGATACGCCAAAAGCTTGCCAAGGCAGATAAAATTGAAGCAGTGAGTCATTTGAGCGCCGCTATTTCCCATGAGGTGCGGAATCCATTGACTACCGTAAAAGGATTCCTTCAATTGCTTGGTGAGCAATCCTATCCTGAGGAAAAGAAACAGGAATTTATCCAAATAGCTGTCCAGGAACTTGAGCGGGCTGAAGAGGTCATCAATGATTACTTGACGTTTGCCAGGCCGGCATTGGAAAAAGTAGAAGATATCGACGTTGAAAAAGAAATGAATCAAGTTTTGAACGTCTTGAACCCTTTAGCCAATTTAAACGGCGTTAAGATAAAAAGGAAGTATTCACCGGGCCTTAAAATTTCAGGGGACCGCTCAAAATTTCAGCAGGGGTTCATCAATCTGATCAAAAATGGATTGGAAGCCATGCCAGATGGAGGCGAGCTCACCGTCCAAACCTTCAATACAGGGCATGTAGTCCATATACTGGTTCGGGATACAGGCATCGGCATGACTGAAGAACAAATGGCCCGTCTCGGTGAGCCTTACTATACAACAAAAGGGCAGCAAGGAACTGGACTTGGAATGATGGTAACCTTTAGTATCATCCGAGCCATGAAAGGCAAAGTAGAAATCAAGAGCCAGCCAGGCAAGGGCACAACCTTCCACATTCGTTTTAATATCACTAACGACCGGTATAAAAATGGAAATCCTTCCGAATAAGCGGGAGGATTTTTCAGGTTATAGATGAAGTAAGGATGGTGTGTCTTTTCTTGACAATATAATCCAATATTGCTATATTTATAGTAGCTTATTGCACGTGTTAGGCATTATAAATTTGCTTGTTCTAATGTTTAAAAACGTTTGAATAAGTCATGTGTGAAGAACTAAACGTTGTGATTTGCTAAATTTAAATCATGGCTTGTTCGGCCGATTTAGGAGGATTTTTTCACATGAAAAACGGTAAAGTTAAATGGTTTAATTCAGAAAAAGGTTTCGGATTCATCGAATCTGAAGATGGCAACGACGTTTTCGTTCATTACTCAGCTATTCAAACTGAAGGCTTCAAGACATTAGAAGAAGGCCAGGAAGTATCTTTCGAAGTTGTTGAAGGTGCTCGTGGACCACAAGCCGCAAACGTTACTAAACTATAATTATAATAATAACTGACCTTATAGCTCAGCCATCTGGCTGGGCTTTTTATATTTACGGCTAAGGCGGAATAAAAGAACCGAATGACGGCCACGGTGGCAGCAAATGGTGTCCGGCAGCTGCTCAAGCAGTTGTTCCAGCTGTGAAGGAGGATGTTCATACATGTAAAAAAAAATCTGCTGGGAGAGTCACTCAGCAGGTTTTTAACGTTGGATTATTTTTTTGATAACGTTTTGCAAATTTCCTTCGGTGATGATTCCTGAAAAATCGATTCCTAGCTGTACGGCTGTTTGCGCTACCTCTGGTCTGATGCCGGTAACGATCGATTGCACGCCAATGAGCTTCAAGGCATCCATTAACTTGAAAATTTGGTGCGCGACCATTGTGTCCACCATGACAACCCCTGACAGATCGAGAATCAAGGTGTTAATTTTTGCATCAATGCTTTGTGTTAAAGTAGTTTCCATTAAGCCTCTTGCCCTTGTCGTATCAATTTCACCGATAAGTGGCAACAGACCAACTTCTTTTGTCAACGTGATCACCGGCGCACTAAGCTCCTTAATCAACGAAGCCTGTGATGACAGACGGTTCATTAAGATTTCCATAAAATAGATGATAAAGGACTCAAGTACATAATCAAGAGTATAGTTTAGTTTCTTTTCCCAGGAAAAGACATCTTCAAGTGTAACCTCAAGCTCAGTTTGTCTAACGAATTTCTCGATATATTCCCAATAAACACGGCGGAATTCTCCGGAATTCCAGGCTACTTCAGTCAACTTTGTATTGGATTTAATTCGGTCGGCTGATGTCTGGCTCGTCCAGGCAGAAATTGTTTCTTTCATCTCATCCTCAGTCTGGTAAAGTGACCTGGCCACAAGTCGTACATAATTCGAATTTTGTACTTTCACTCTGTTCATTACTTCGGGCGGAGCATCAGCAGAATAGTCGGAACCTTTGATAACCCTTTGGCGTTTCAGCCAATCTTCTGTAAAATTGGTCGCATTGTCGATTAGGAATTGGTAGAGAGCTTCAGTTTTGTTATCCATTATTATTACCTGCTTTTTAGAGTATTCACTACCTATATTCTTTAAGACTAATGGGGAAAAGTCAAATTTTAATGTTCATTTACTGTAAAAAATAGAAATCATAAAGGAAAAATTAGGTAGATTTTAAAAAGCAGTTCTGATAGAATTAGAACAAACGTTCTTTAGTCTTTCCTTTATTTGATGGCCCAATAAATTTTCGAGTCTGCTATAATAGTAGCATTGCAAAAATGATCATTCATTTAACTTTTATTTAAATAGATTTTCAGATTCAGGGGGGATTAGCATGAAATTTATCCACACAGGAGACTGGCACTTAGGCAAGCTTGTTCATGGCATGTATATGACAGAAGACCAGCGCGAGGTGCTCAATCAGTTTGTTGATCTGGTTGCCGAGGAGCAGCCTGATGCGGTTGTAATTGCGGGAGACCTTTATGATAGATCGGTCCCTCCAACAGATGCTGTCGACCTTCTTGATGAAGTGCTTTTCAAAATCAATGTCCAGCTCAATACTCCAATCGTTGCGATTGCTGGCAACCATGATAGTGCTGAAAGGCTATCGTTCGGAAGCTCATGGTATCGCCACAGCCATTTTTATCTTACAGGAAAGCTCTCAACTGAATTCAAGCCGGTACATATCAACGGAGTGAATTTTTACCTTATCCCTTATGCAGAACCTGGCCAAGTCCGCCATTTGCTTGACGATCCTTCAATTCATAGCCATCAGGATGCGATGAAGGCAGTAATCGGTAAAATAGAGGAAAATATGAATCCGAAAGAGGCCAATGTACTTGTTGGACATGCTTTCGTCCTTGGCGGTGATTCTTGTGATTCGGAACGGACTCTGTCTGTCGGCGGATCAGGCTGTGTCACGCAGGATTTGTTCGATCCCTTTGCTTTTACGGCTCTTGGGCACTTGCATAGCCCAGATGCGATCCGGCATGAGAAAATTAAATATTCAGGTTCACTATTAAAATATTCTTTTTCAGAGGCTAAACAGAAGAAATCGATTTCCATTGTGGAGATGAATGAGAACGGAAGCTTTGAAATGCGCTACCGCAGCCTTAAACCTAAGCAGGACATGCGTGAAATTGAAGGACATTTGGACCAGCTTTTGGATCCTTGTTTTTATGAAAAACAGAACACACATGATTATTTAAAAGTTACCTTGCTTGACGATGGTGCGATGATTGACCCAATGGGGAAGCTCCGCCATGTATTCCCGAATGTTTTGCATCTTGAGCGGAAAATCGAAGCAATCGATCAGAAGCAAAAGCAAAATTTCACTTCCATCAGAGAAGAGAAGAAATCAGAACTGGAACTCTTTGAACAATTTTACAGTGAAATGACAACAAGTGATTTTACTGAACAGAAGCGCGGATTAATGGCAGGCGTGATTGATAAAGTCCTTAAAGAGGAGGGAATGAAATGAAACCTCTAAAGCTTACGATGCAGGCTTTCGGGCCATATGCGGGTACCGAAATCATTGATTTCAGACAACTCGAAAATAGGACGATGTTTGTAATCTCCGGTAAAACGGGAGCCGGGAAGACGACTATTTTTGATGGAATCAGCTATGCAATCTACGGAAAAGCAAGCGGAGAAGACCGGAATGGCCCCGATCTCCGCAGCCAGTTCGCCGACGATGAGTTACTGACGGAGGTAAGTCTCGAATTTTCTCTTCGACAAAAGACCTATCAGATCACGAGGTCGCCACAGCAGGAAAAGAAAAAGAAGAATGGCGAAGGAACAACAAATGTCGGAGCAAAGGCTGAGCTTTATTTAGTTGACGAGAACGGAGAGTTGCAGCTGCTCGCATCCAATGTGAGGGAAGTTGAGGAAAAGATCAAGGAAATCATGATCATCGACAGCAATCAGTTCAGACAGATCCTGATGATTCCCCAAGGTGAATTTCGCAAGCTCCTCACATCTGACAGCAAGGAAAAGGAAATCATCCTTCAAAGATTGTTCCATACTGAAATCTATAAACGTGTGGAAGAAAAGCTTAAAGAAGAGGCGTCCGAGCTGAAAAAATCGGTTGAGGACCAGGTGGAAAAAAGGAACTCAGCGTTACGCAGCATAAAGGCAGTTGAAAATGAAGAGCTGACAGAGTTTGTCGAAGCTGGCAGTGTCAATGATGTATTGATCCTCCCGCTTTTAAAAAATGAAATTGAAGCAATGGGTACCAGACTGGAGAAAATGAGCAGTGAGCGTCACAAGCTTCAACAGGACCGCGATAAAATGCAGCAGCGTTTATTCGAAGCAGAAGCGACCCTAAAGCAAATCCAGTCCCTTGATACCCTTCGCACCAACAAAGAAAAGCTCGATGGCCAGAAGGACATATTTATCGAAAAAGAAAAAGCAGCCGAGCTTGCTAAAAAGGCTGCATTGCTATCAAGCCAGGAACAGCTTTGCCATCGCCTGAAAGCTGACTGCGATCATTTGACAGACCAACTATCACAGATTTCCAAGAAAATAACACAATTAACAGAAAAACTTTCCCATAGTGAACTAGAACACCAAAAACAGGTGAACCTTGAACCAGAACGGAAAACTGCCGCGGAAAATGTTAGCAGGCTTGAACACATGAAGGAAGATGTACAGGCATTTGCCAGCATTGCCGCCAGCGTAGAGGAATTGAAGCGTTCGCTGAAAAGTGCAAAGCAGCGCCGGGAGAAGAATGAAGCTGACCTGAAGTCTGCTGAAGAGCGCCTTAAAATACTGCAGGGTGAAAAAGAACATGCGGAAAAATCTCAGTTATCCTTCCTCGAAAATGATCGGAAGCTAGAGAAGCTGACAGCTGAATTGGATAAGCTAAAAAAGTTAGGTGTACTAAATAATAAGACCGAACAAGCACGAGCCAGCTTCGAATTTAAAAAAGGCTTCTATAATCAGTCTCTTTTGCGTTTAAAAGATGCGAAGGCAGCGGTTGAGGAGCTAGAACAAAAATGGCTTCACTCCCAGGCAGCGGTATTGGCAGCCTCTTTACAGGGTGGAGTTGCATGTCCGGTCTGCGGATCGGATCACCATCCGAATCCTGCAGCTGCAAGTGATGGTTTTATTCCATCAGAGGAAGACTTGAAAGCAGGAAGAGAGCAGGCTTCAGCCCTTGAGGAGGAAAAGAGCCTTGCTGAAAAGGACTTCATTGAAAGTGATGCGACACTAAATTCTTTAAAGGATACCGTCGTTGAATTGGTCGACGAGATTAAAAATGGTCGTCCAGATTTCAACATCGAAGGACTTACTGATGCTGTTCTTCAAACTGAAAGTGACATAGTGAAGCTGCAAAAGATGCAAGACGAGCATTCTTTAAGACTTAAAGCACTTGAAAAGATAAAAACTGAAATGAAGAGATTTGAAGAGGGAAAAGAAAAGCTCCAGCAGCAGGTGAAATCCCTGGACGAAGACTATCAAAGCCAGATGATTCAATATACCGAAAAGAAGACAACCCTTGAACGGATGACAGAAAAAATACCTGAAGAGCTGCGTTCCTTGCCGGTGTTTGAAGCAAAGCTAAAGGAGGCTATCCAGTGGCAGAAGCAGCTGGATCAGCAGCTGGAACAGGCGAGAAAAAATTATCAGGAAGCGAAGGAACAGCTTGGAACAGAAAAGGCTCGCGGCGAAGAGGCCGAAAAGCGACTGAAAGAAACCGATGCCAAGCTGACAGCCGAACGGGAAGAGTTCAAAAATAACATGAATTCCCAAGGGTTTGAGAATTATCAGCTTTACCACCAAGCCAAAAAGCCTGAGCGTGATATTCAGCTTATTGAAACTGAAATCAGGAATTACCGTGAAGAGGTTAGGTCCGTAACTGACCGATTCGCTGAGCTATCTGCAATCCTTCAGGATGTTAAAAAGCCTGATATGGAAGGACTTCAATCTGAATTTGCAGTTGTGAATGACAAGATTAAAATGGCAGATGAAGTTTACCAGGATCTCAATTTGAAAAAACGTGACAATCAGTCCATTTTAGAGCAGGTTGAATCCTTGAATGAACAGATGAAGGTCCTTGAGGAGAGGTACAAGCTCGTCGGCCATTTATATGAAATATCCAAAGGGCAGAACACATACCGGATCACATTTGAGCGCTTTGTATTGGCTGCTTTTCTCGATGATATACTTGCGGAAGCAAATGTAAGGCTTAATAAAATGACAAGCGGACGTTACCGGCTATTAAGGAAAACAGATCGCTCAAAAGGGAATGTACAGAGCGGGTTAGAGCTGCTTGTTCTTGACGCTTATACTGGTCAGGAGCGCCATGTCAAAACTTTGTCAGGCGGTGAAAGCTTCAAGGCAGCACTCTCGCTTGCACTTGGGCTTGCTGATGTTGTCCAGAACTACGCAGGCGGAGTTTCGCTCGAAACAATGTTCATTGATGAAGGTTTCGGAACGCTTGACCCAGAGTCTTTGGACCAGGCGATTGAAGCATTAATCGATATCCAAAGCAGCGGCCGTCTTGTCGGCATCATTTCCCATGTCCCTGAACTTAAGGAACGGATAGATGCAAGGCTTGAAGTCATTGCCACCCAGACAGGCAGCAAAACTGAATTTCTCTTAATGAATTAACGCTAAAATACAGCATCGCAGAAACGATGCTGTATTTTCACGATTATCCAAAATAGCAGCAGGGAGTTTTAACATGGATTTTGAAGTGCAATATCTATCATTTTACGTTGTCCAGGTAGAAGGAAAAGGCGACCAGGCCGACAAAAGGTATAAACATTTCCAAACATTGAACGAGGAAGAATTTGAAAACAGCTCTCTTAAGGACTTCCTTGAAGGCGAGTTCGCTAAGATCGTTAAGCGCAAGGTAGAGCGCCATCCAAAAACAGAGGAAGTACCGACAAAATTAGGTTACTTCATCGTCGAAGAGGGACATGATCTTACATCAAACCCTAACTATAATCTTTTTCACCGTGTCCGCTTTGCGGAATCAAAGGAAGTTTTCCAGCAGGAAAGTGAAAAATTCGCGATTGCCTATGTAGACACCAGCGCTGTCCGCGGCGGTGTATTCATCGTAGCGAGGGCAAAGCTTCGCAAGTATTTCGACGATTCTTTCGTATTCATTTTAAAATGTGATTTCGAGCCAAAGGTCGCATCCATTTCAGATGAATCTACTTTGATCCGCCAGGTCGAAATGGCAATCACAACAAAAAATATGAAATCCATTCAATATCCATACATGCCTGAAGAAGGTATGATCCAAGATAATGAGCTTAAAATCAACCAGGCTTCACATGCCCGTTATTTTGAAGATTTCTTGAAATATGTCGAGTATGGCCAGTCAATGCCGGAGATTGTAAAGACACAAGTAATCGAGATGGTAAGGGGCCATATGGAAGAAGCGTTTGAACCTGAAAGTGAAGAACGAGAGCAGCTTGAAAATGCAATGGAAATCTGGGCAGCCAGCGAAAAACGAGAGCTGCAGGAACGCTTTGAACCGGAACAGGTCATCGAAGCAGCTGCCCAGTTAATTGAGCACACACCAGAGCTTGAATTGAAAATGAAGCTGGATCACGTATCTGTGAAGGGGCTGCTAGCCGACTTTGGCAAAAACATCCATCTCGCGAAAATAAATGGAAAATACGTCGTCATGATAGAAGCAGATTCTATCGTTTTCGAAAAAGGGTTCTCACCTGTAGAGTTTGCAAAACCTGAAGAAGTCGCAACCGTTGTTGAGCGAATTAGGCAAAAGGGATAAAATGCATTTTAGTTGTCCCAATTAAAAATAATGTTGAAAGTATCGGCACAATGCCGGTGCTTTCTTTTTGTATTGTCAGCACGTCTGAATACTGGTTATAATTGGTAAGTGGGATAATACTAGATTCTGGATTCATAGTGAGGGGTTAACCTTTGATCACTACATACGTAAATTGGGGTGAAGCAAGAGTAAAGCTGACATGGAAACAAGGGGATCAGCTTCCGCCAAGAGATTTAATTACAAGTGTCCATGGATTTTGTTTTTTTGATGAAAAATTATTGCTGGTAAAATTAAATCACCGTGGCTGGGACATGACAGGAGGGCATATTGAAGCAGATGAACCTCCTGAAGAATGCTTTAAGCGGGAAACCATGGAAGAGGCTTATGTCACAGGCGAATGCAAGTTCTTAGGGTCGATCATTGTGGACCACAGTGAAAATTCGCTTTGGAATGAGGATAGCAAATATCCGAAAGTGGGATATCAGGTGTTTTACCGGATGGACATTATAGAAATCTATGACTTCGAAGCTGGATATGAATCTTCAGAAAGAATCTTTGTCGATCTTGATCAGGTAAGTGAATATTATCATGATTGGCACGAGCTGTATGATCATATATTAAGCTATGCTGCTAATAAAAAATAAGAGATTAAGAATGTTAGGGTGAAGGAAATGGATGCTATTAAACAAAACAGTCTTGCATGGGACAAGAAGGTTGAAAATGAAGCCGTTTATACTAAGGCAGTTTCAAAGGAGATCATTGAAAAAAGCAAAGCTGGTGATTGGGAAATTACGGTGACAACTGGTAGACCGGTCCCGAGAAGCTGGTTCCCAAAATCTTTGGCAGGATTGAAAATTCTTTGCCTTGCTTCTGGAGGAGGTCAGCAGGGGCCTGTACTGGCTGCAGCGGGAGCTGATGTTACCGTTGTCGACATTTCCAAGAAACAATTGGAGCAGGATGAGCTTGTCGCCAAAAGAGATGGACTTAATTTAATTACATTACAATGCAGCATGACAGATCTTTCGGCGTTCGAGGATGACCAATTTGACTTGATCATACATCCAGTATCGAATTTATTTGTAGAAGACATCTCACAAGTCTGGAAGGAAGCATCAAGAGTATTGAAAGACAAAGGCACACTAATATCAGGCTTTACAAATCCACTCTTATT
Source organism: Mesobacillus subterraneus (assembly GCF_023715485.1). Classification (GTDB taxonomy): domain Bacteria; phylum Bacillota; class Bacilli; order Bacillales; family Cytobacillaceae; genus Mesobacillus; species Mesobacillus subterraneus_B. The sequence continues at coordinate 41,221 of NZ_JAMBOF010000006.1, forward strand.
TATCTTTGATGATGAGGAGGACATGAAAGGGAACCTGGTCGTTAAAAATAAGGTACCAGGGTCGTCTCTTGATTATCTGTCAGATGAAGAAAAGGAAGAGTTTATCAACTCTGATAATACAATAGAATTTGGCCACACATTAGAAGACCAGATCCAGGGTCAAATTGATGCCGGCCTGGTCATTGCAGGATTGTATGAAGACGACTTTGGCGGAAGACGACCATTGGATGAATTTATCAAATGTTTTGTCGCAACAAAAGCAGTTAAAATTAAGCTCTGAATTTGTTACGCCCTAAATATGGTTAGGGCGTTTTATTGTCCAGCTCCAGCGCTTGGTTAGTTTTCAACATTGAGTGGCTTCCTCGAATATCTTGCGAGAAGCGTTAGCTTTGAGCAGCTCGAGTAGCTTGTGGGGCCAATCCAAAACACATGCGCTTTCCTTGTTATATTTAGAATATTTAGACTAATAGTTGAATATTTCAATATAAGCGTTATAATAAAGTTAAAATACATACCGACCGGTTAGTAGAAAGTTACAGGGGGAATAAAATGAGGTTAGAAAACAAGACAGCAATCATTACTGGCGGTGCCAGCGGGATTGGGAGGGCAGCTGCACTTCGCTTTGCTAGTGAAGGAGCCAAGGTTGTAATCGCAGATTTAAACGTCGATGCCGGGAGAGAAACAGCTCAGCTAATTGGACAAAAAGGAGGGAACGCCCTTTTTATCGAGACAAATGTAAGCGATTCCAAGCAGGTCAACGAACTGGTTTCGGTAACAGTTGAAACCTATGGCAAGCTTGATATTCTCTTTAATAATGCAGGGATAGGAAATCCGAATGTGAAGAGTGTGGATCTCGAGGAAGAGGAATGGGACCGGATCATTGATATTAACCTTAAAGGCGTTTTCCTGGGTATTAAGTATGCTGTTCCCGAGCTCAGAAAGGCTGGCGGGGGAGCGATCATCAACACTTCAAGCTTGCTTGGGATTAAGGGTCAAAAATATCTTGCAGCTTATAACGCATCCAAGGCTGGCGTCATCCTATTGACAAAAAATGCTGCTTTAGAATATGGCAAGGATCATATCCGTGTGAATGCAATTGCCCCGGGAGTTATTGATACGCAAATTATCGACGGGTGGAAAAATGATGAGCGAAAATGGCCGATTATTTCGAGGGCCAATGCTTTAGGCAGAATAGGAACACCTGATGAAGTCGCAAATGCGGTCCTGTTCCTTGCCTCCGATGAAGCTTCCTTTATTACTGGTGCGACTTTGTCAGTCGACGGCGGTGGACTGACATTTTAGCCATATACAATTATGTTAACAATTGAATGGGGGAAATTAAATGAGCGAGAAAAATGTCTGGCTTTCCAAGTATCCTGACTCCATTGCATCCACTATCATTATTCCTGAAAAATCTTTGCCGCAAATGCTTCGCGAATCAGCAGAGAAGTTTCCTCACAACAATGCCTTATCCTTCTATGGCAGGAAGGTCACCTATGAACAATTATCCCATACTGTGACACATTTTGCTTCAGCACTTCAAAACAGAGGAGTGGAGGCTGGTGACAGGGTTGCCATCATGCTCCCGAACTGTCCTCAATATGTGATTTCCTATTTTGGTATATTGACCGCAGGAGCAATTGTCACCCAGGTTAATCCAATGTCTGTTGAACGTGAGCTTGAATATATCCTCAATGATTCAGGCGCTGAAACTATTGTCGTGTTCGATGCGCTCTATGCTAAGGTTAAGAGTGTTCAGGCTTCTACCAAACTAAGAAATATTATCGTTGTCAGCCTCCAGCCTACTGAGCATGCTTTTGCACCAGATACCAAGTTTGAAGCGTTCTTATCTGAGAGCAGCGGCAGGACGACCGTGGTTGATGTTGATCCAGCAGAGGATGTCGCTGTGCTGCAATACACTGGCGGGACGACAGGCAGGTCAAAGGGTGCGATGCTGACCCACCGTAATCTGCTAGCCAATGTTTTGCAATCATATGAATTTTTCAAGCATGATATAAAACCAGGGAAAGAGCGGTCGTTGACGGTAATCCCATTGTTCCATGTATTTGGGATGACAGCCTGTATGAATCTATCAATCTATACAGGAGCCGAAGTAATATTGCTTCCGCGATTTGATTTGGAAGAGGTCCTCAATACAATCAAGAATGAACAGCCTACGATGTTCCCTGGTGTCCCGACAATGTATGTCGCCATTACGAACCACCCGAAAGCTGAGGAATATGGCATCGGCAGCATTGAAATATGCAACAGCGGCAGCGCGCCAATGCCAGTAGAGCTGCTGAAAGAATTCGAAAGAAAAACAGGTTCAAAGATTCTGGAAGGCTATGGCCTGTCGGAAGCATCTCCTACCACCCATTGCAATCCAAGTTTTGCGGAGAGAAAGCCTGGCAGTGTGGGCATTGGCATGCCATCAACAGAATATAAGGTTGTTGACCTGGCAACTGGCTCAGAAGAAGTACCGGCAGGAGAGCTGGGCGAGGTAATCATCAAGGGCCCGCAGGTTATGAAGGGCTACTGGAACATGCCAGAGGAAACAGCAAACACTTTAAGGGATGGATGGCTTTATACTGGGGATATCGCCAAGGTAGATGAAGAAGGATACCTATATATCGTTGACAGGAAAAAAGACATGATCATCGCGAGCGGCTACAATATTTATCCACGTGATATCGAGGAAGTATTGTATGAACACCCAGCTGTACAGGAAGCGGTTGTCATTGGAATTCCAGATGAGTACCGGGGTGAGGCAGTCAAAGCAGTCATTGTATTAAAAGCGGGGAAAGAAGCAGGTGAGGCTCTGATCAAGGAATTCTGCCGAGAAAATATGGCCGCATACAAAGTACCGAATGTCATCGAATTCCGTGAACAGCTGCCAAAAACCAGTGTTGGCAAGATTTTGCGCAGAGCCCTCAGGGAAGAAGTGAATAGTAAATAATTATTCCTTCTCAATGGGACAGGGGGTAAAATATGGTATAATTTCTGTGCAGACTAGTAGGATTGCGAGGACATCGAAGTGAAAGAAAAAATTACCGCACACAGCATAAATCTATTCGAGAAAAAAGGCTTCAGTGAGACTTCCATCCAGGATATTGTAGACTCCCTTGGGGTTACAAAAGGTTCATTTTATTATTACTTTTCCAGCAAAGAAGAATTACTGATGGATATACATCTCAGATATATCGATGAGTTATTAGGCCGCCAGGAAGGGATTCTTTCAGGACAGTCAACAAGCAAACAAAAACTATTTGATATCGTTTTTATGCTGATCAGCAGCATAAAATCCAAAGGGTCATCCGCAAAAATATTTTTCAGGGAAATGCGGCACTTAAGTGAAGACAGACTGGCACAAATTGTCGCTAAGCGCGATCAATTCAGGATGGATGTGGAAAGACTGATTCATGAAGGAATAGACAGCGGTGAATTCCGGAAGGATCTAAATCCCGTGATTGTAACGTTTGGCATACTTGGTGCTGCCAACTGGAGCTATCAGTGGTTCAATCCTCAAGGGAAGGTATCAGATAGGGAAGTGGCCGAGATTTTTGTCGAGATGATCTTGAAGGGAATCGAAGTCAACTAAAGAATAATGTAGAGAGAGGCTTATGAATCGGAAGCCTCTTTCTATGAAGCTTACATACCAACCGGTTAGTACGGAAAGGCTTATTTTAACATCCAACCATTACTGAGAAAGAGGAGAGATACTTGCAGGAAATCCAGGTTCAGGCACGGTTTGGAGAGACGGATGCATTAGGACATATTAACAATACTAGTTACTTTGTTTATCTGGAGGAGGCCAGGATTCGTTTTTTTGAGGCATTAGGCTACAACATGGAGTTGAATGACTGGAAATTCATTTTAGCCTCCACCAAATGTGATTTTGTCAGCCAGGGTTATTTTGACCAGCTGTTAACTGTAAAAACGTATGTATCAAGAATTGGTTCAAAAAGCTTCCAGCTTGAGCATGACATTGTTTGCTCGCAAACACAGCAGCTGATCGCAAAGGGAAGCGCAATCATTGTGTATTATGATTTTAAAAATCAAAAGAGTGATGTTTTGCCCGAATTGCTTAAAGAAGGACTAAAAAGCTATTTATTGCCCGTGTAAATAACTGAATATTCCGTTTATATACCTATTAGGAGGTGCCCAAATGAGATTTGAAGAAACGGTGGTTCTAGTAACAGGAGCGGGGAGTGGAATTGGGAAAGCGACTGCTGCCCGGTTTGCCGGCGAAGGAGCAAAAGTAATACTGGTGGGGCGGACGAAATCCAAGCTTGAGAGAGCAGCAGTAGAAATTAATGAATCACTAAAGCTTCCGAGGGCCGATATCTTCCCAGCTGATGTAACTGATGAGGAAGATGTTAGGGAGCTGGCGGAATACATTGAAGAGCAATTTGGCATATTACATGTCCTTGTCAATAATGCTGGCGGGTCAGTCCACTCTAAAATCATGGATACCTCTGCAAGTGACTGGGACTTTGTACAAAATACAAATTTAAAAAGCGTTTTCCTGGTCTCAAAGACTCTTGGAAAGCTAATGGCAAACAGTGCAGAGAAGGAAGGTGATTTTTCGCAAAACCGTTCAATCGTTAATGTTGCCAGTTTATCGGGACACCAGGCTGGGGCACATATCCCCCATTATAGTGCAGCCAAAGCTGGTGTCATTAATTTTACCAAAGCATTGGCATTAGAGTTGTCTCCATACGGGATCAGAGTCAATTCAGTATCACCTGGGTTCGTAGAAACTCCCCTGACTGAGGAGGGGATGAGAAATGAACAATTCGTAAAAGCAATCAGAAAAAACACTGCCCTTAATCGAGCTGGCCGCCCTGATGAAATTGCCAATGTGATTGCTTTTGTCGCTTCACGTGAAGCTTCTTACATGACAGGCTCCGACATACTTGTTGATGGCGGCTGGCTGATTAAATAAGCATATTATTCTATTAAAATCGAGAAAGGATGAACTCTATGACGAATGTTAAGGCGAGTGACCATTTGATAATTAATAAGAATGGAGCAGTTCTTTTACTGACCTTAAACAGACCCGAAAGCCTGAATGCCTTCAGTCCAGATATGATCCTCACACTGACGGACGCATTAAGAGATGCGCAGAACAACCCGGAGGTAAAGGCAATCGTTTTGTCTGGTTCAGGCCGATCGTTCAGTGCTGGCGGCGATGTAAAAACGATGGGCCAGGCAAATGCGGTAGGCGTATATGACCATATCGGCAGGCTGAATGAATGTATCCTCGCGATGAAAGCTACAGAGAAGCCAATTATTGCAGCAGTTCATGGTTTTGCTGCAGGTGCAGGTTTCAACCTGGCCCTTGCATGCGACTTGATTGTTGCCGCGGATGACAGTAAATTTGCGCTAAGCTTTTCGCAGGTAGGCCTTGTCTCTGATGGCGGTGGTTCCTATTTTGTCCCAAGGCTTGTAGGTCCACACCTGGCAAAGCAATTCATGTTCACTGCAGAACCAATTCCGGCAGAGCGTTTATATCAGCTCGGAGTAATAAACTATCTAGTGCCTTTGGAAAAGTTACATGAAGAAACACTGAAGCTTGCCGGTCGGCTGGCAAATGGGCCGACCAGAACATTTGGGATGATAAAAAAGCTGGTCGACCATTCCATGACATCGACCCTTGAAGAAATTCTTGAGCAGGAACGGATTACACAAACGATGATGGTATCCACAGAAGATCATCAGGAAGGCATTGCGGCCTTCAAAGAAAAAAGAAAACCAAACTTTACAGGCAACTAAGGAGGAAAATCATGAAAGCAATTCAATTGAAAGAATATGGCGGTCCGGAAGTTCTTCAACTAATAGAGATGGAACGGCCAGAACCTAAAGGCCATCAGGTATTAATAGAAATTCATGCTATCGGAGTCAATTATGCTGACACTGCAAGAAGAGAAGGACAGTATGTGGTTCCTACTAAACTGCCGTTTATCCCTGGGGCAGAAATTGCGGGAGTAGTGGTTGAGACAGGAGAATCCGTAATAAATGTCCAAAAAGGTGACCGAGTTGTAACACTGATTGAGTCAGGAGGTTACGCTGAGTTTGCACTGGCTGACAGCCGAGGAATAATTCCTTTGCAGGAGCAAATGGATTTTGATCAGGCAGTTGCACTGCCACTTCAGGGCTTGAGTGCTTATCACATCCTGAAGACGATGGGACGGCTGGAAAAAGGTGAAACAGTGCTAGTTCATGCAGCGGCCGGGGGAGTAGGCACTCTCGCTGTCCAACTAGCTAAGCTATCAGGCGCAAGCAAAGTTATAGCGACTGCTAGCACTGATGATAAGCTTGCATTGGCAGCAGATATGGGAGCTGATGTTCTTATTAATTATACTGAGCAAGGATGGGAGGAAAAGGTTCTGGAGGCAACCGGCGGCAAAGGTGTTGATGTCGCCCTGGAAATGGCAGGCGGTGAGATATTCAATAAAACTCTGAAATGTCTTGCCACTTTTGGGCGGCTTGTTATCTATGGGGTTGCCAGCGGAGAACAAAGCCGATTTTATCCTTCATCCTTGATGGCCAGGAACCAGTCAGTCATAGGATTTTTCCTGCCGCAAATCATGAGAAAACCAGCTCTGATCCAATCAAGTATGGCAGAAATGCTTGGGTATTTATCGAAGGGTCAATTAAAACTGACAATTGGAGGTGTTTACTCGCTGGATCAGGCAGCAGAAGTCCACCGGCTTTTGCAATCACGGCAAACGAAGGGAAAGCTAATTCTTAAACCTTAAAAAGGGGTGTGTTGAATGGCAACGATCAATACGGTAACTGGTCCTATTAAAGCAGAGCAATTGGGCAAGACGCTGATTCACGAACATTTTGTCTTTGGATATCCCGGTTTCCAGGGGGATGTGACATTGGGAGCTTTTAATGAAGAAAAATCTTTGGAAGAGGCCATCAACATTGCCAGGTATATGCAGAGCTTTGGCGTGAAGACAGTGGTGGATCCGACGCCAAATGAATGTGGAAGAAACCCGGAATTTCTTAAAAAGATATCTGAGGCGACCGGACTGCAAATTATTTGCGCTACAGGCTATTATTACGAAGGCGAAGGAGCAACTCCATATTTCAAGTTCAGGCAGGCACTGGGCACAGCCGAAGAAGAAATTTATGAGATGTTCAAAAAAGAGCTTACCGAGGGAATCGCAGGTTCCGGAATAAGACCTGGAGTGATCAAGCTCGCTTCCAGCAAAGATGAAATCACAGAGTATGAAAAAATGTTTTTCCGTGCAGGCGCCCGTGTACAGAAGGAGACAGGCGCAGTGATCCTTACACACACCCAGGAAGGAACAATGGGTCCTGAACAAGCCAGGCTGCTGATTGAGAATGGAGCAGATCCTGGAAAGATCATAATCGGCCATATGTGTGGAAATACCGACCCTGAATACCACAAGCAGGTACTGGACCAGGGCGTCAGGATTGGCATGGACCGTTTCGGCATCCAGGGGATGGTGGGAGCTCCGTTTGACCATGAACGTGTGCAGACTCTGCTGGCTTTACTTAACGAAGGGTACGAAGATCAAATTTTACTGGCACACGATACCGTGAATGTCTGGCTAGGCCGTCCTCCGGTTATGCCAGAACAGGCAGCGAAGATTATGGAGAACTGGCAGCCAGGCCATATTTTCACCAATATCCTTCCTCAGCTTCGAGAAAACGGAGTTTCAGAGACGCAAATTGATAAAATGCTCGGCGGGAATGCAAATGGTCTCTTCACCGGCGCACCTGCAAAGGTAGTTTCCTAGATACAATTTTTCTGAGCTGATTTGAGATTCTGATAGAAAGGGGCGATGTCCTATCCAAAAAATCATACCGCTGACGCTGGATTCGCCTTTTTCTGAAGGGATCGTTATCGTGTATGCAGTTCTTGGTGAAACAGCAACACTTATAGATACCGGAAACCCAGGCGAGAAATCCTTTTACCAGCTTAAAACTTTGTTAAAAAACCACAATCTCAGATTCAGAGACTTTGACCATATCATTGTGACCCATATGCATACGGACCATTGTGGAGGAGTCAGCCTGATTCAACAGGAAACCGATCTTCCCGTATATGTACATGAACTTTCCAGGCCTGTGGTTACAGGAGGAGAATCAGAGTTTAATAGAAGCAATCAATTTTTCAATGATTTTATCAGGCAATGTGGTGCTGATCCTTCCGTCCATCAGCATGCGCGAAAGTATAAGGAAGAAATATGGCGAGACGTCCATTATGTCAGCGAGGGAGATGAGGTTTACATAGGGGGGAAACCTTACAATGTACTGCATGTTCCCGGCCATAGCCAGACAGATATCCTTCTGGTCGACGAACAGCAGGGGATTACATTCGTCGGTGACCATATTATCCCGGAGCTGGCAGTCAACGCCTTTATCGAGCCTCCTGTTCCAGGGAAGAAGCATCGTCCGGCTCCTTTGATCCAATACAGGGAATCACTTATCTCCTCAAGAAGCAGACAGCTTGGTAAATGTTTTTCGGGACACGGAAAACCATTCACACAGCACATAGACCTCATTGATAAAAGATTGGCTCAGCAGGATGCACGCTGCCAGCAAATCCGTCAGGTTTTAAAAGAGCGTGACAAAAATGTATTCGAGATTTGCCAGGAAATCTACCCGCACTTGAAGGATGGAATCGTCTTTCTTGGACTCTCACAAATACAGGGCCATCTTGATTTGATGGAATCCCGAAGTGAGGTGATGAAGGAGGAACGGAACTCGATTATTTATTACAAACTGATTTGATCGTTGCTAATTCTTGCTGGTGCCTTTCTTATTACTTTTTTACAGGAGAGGATTAAATGAACCTGAAAGACTTGCTTGAAAATAATATCAGTAAATATGGGGAATATCCATTTATTTTTTATAAAGACAAGCAGTATACAAATATAGAAACAAGGAAATACGCTGATCAGATTGCGAAGGGCCTCCAAAAGCTTGGAGTGGGAAAAGGCGACCGTGTTGTCGTCTGTATGCCAAATAACCCTGAAGTGATTTTTTCCTATCAAGGCATTACTAGGAGCGGTGCTGTCATTGTGCCAATCATGTTCACCTTGCATCCAAAAGAAATTCAGTACATCATTGAAAATTGCGAAGCCAAAGTTGTCATTTCCTCTTCCTATACAGCAGAAAATATTAAAAAGGCGATTGATGGCCTAGAAGTCAAACCAGTCCTAGTAGCTGCTGATCTTCCAGGCAATGACGATGTGTTAAACCTTTATGATTTAATGTCTGCGGAATCCGCTGACACCAAAGTTGATTCTAATGAAAATGAAATCGCCGTGATTTTATACACCTCAGGAACGACCGGAAATCCGAAAGGCGTTCTGTTGACCCACAAAAATCTCTACACCAATGCCGCTAACTCCGCAGCCCATAATGAAACCGAAAGAGGCGTTACGATTGGCGTCCTTCCGTTAGCACATGTATATGGGCTCACGATTTCGAATACGTGCTATATAACGGGGAGTTCAGTTGTTGTTTTCTCCAGGTTTGACCCAGAAGAAATTTTCAGAGCAATCGAGACATATAAGGTGAAAGCTTTCTCTGCAGTTCCTGCGATGATCCACGCGATGGTTGGCAGCCCTCATGCTGACCGTTATGATACATCCTCTCTAGAGTGGATTGGCTCAGGGTCTGCTCCATTGCCAATTGCGCTCCTGAACGGATTCCGCAAAAAGTTCGGCGCAAAAGTTTTTGAGGGTTATGGTTTATCAGAAGCAGCCCCTATCGTCACCGCACATAATAAAAAAATTGAAATAAAACCAGGGTCAGTCGGAATCCCGATCCCTGGAATCAAAATAAAAATCGTTGATCAACAGGGCAGAGAAGTCCTTACAGGAGAAGTTGGGGAACTCATTGTTTCCGGTGAAAATGTTACTCCCGGTTATTATCAGAACAAAGAAGAAACGAACCGCACCCTCAAAGATGGCTGGCTATTTACTGGGGATATGGCCAGAGTTGACAACGAAGGCTATCTCTATATTGTCGACAGGAAAAAGGATTTGGTGATCAGGGGTGGATTCAATGTCTATCCCCGTGATATTGAAGAGCTGCTGAACGCTCATGAATCTGTCTCGGAAGCAGCGGTCGTTGGGGTGCCTGATGAAAGGATGGGTGAGGAAATCGTTGCATGTGTCGTGAAGAAAGCGGGGACGACTCCAACTGAAGAGGAACTGATCCATTACTGCCAGGACAATCTAGCCAAAAGCAAAACACCTAAGCGCATTATTTTTATGGAAGCTTTGCCCCGCAACGGTGTGGGCAAAATCCTGAAAACACGTTTAAGAGAAACTATCATCACAAAATAAAGCCATCTACCAAGGAGGAGTGCAAATGGAACAAAGAACAATTTTAACAACTAGCAAGCGGGGACTGCAGACAGATTCATTCCCGTTCCGTCTTTATCAAAAAGCAAAGAAATTTGGCATATGGAATCCGGCAGATATTGATTTTACCCAGGACCAAAGTGACTGGAAGCAGCTCAATACTGAGCAGCAAAATGATATATTGCGCTTGATTTCACAGTTTCAGGCCGGGGAGGAGGCTGTCACTCTCGATTTGCTGCCACTGATGATGGCCATCGCCAAGGAAGGCAGGCTAGAGGAGGAAATGTTCTTAACCACCTTCTTGTTCGAAGAAGCCAAGCATACTGAATTCTTTCGTCTTGTTCTGAATGCACTGGGTGAAACAGGTGACCTATCTGGACACCATACCGAAACGTATAAAACGATTTTCTATGAAATTCTGCCAACTACGATGGACCGTCTGCTGACAGACCAATCGCCTGAGGCCATAGCCGAAGCAGCAACTGTCTACAATATGTTCGTTGAGGGTGTCCTGGCCGAAACAGGCTATTACTCCTTCTATCAGAATCTCGAGACACTCGGCCTGATGCCAGGCTTGCTAAAGGGTATTGGCAACTTGAAAAGGGATGAATCACGTCATATCGGCTATGGTACCTTCCTGCTTCAAAGACTGATTTGTGAGCACCCTCATTTGTACGAGTTCGTGGAAGGAAGAATGCAGGAATTAACCCCGCTTGCAATCCGCCTGAACCAGGAGGGCTTCAAGGGCAAGGATGTAAGCACTTTTGGGAACCAGATCGAAGATACGATGAATTTTACAATGAAACAGCTTTCGGTCAGGATGGAGATCCTTTCAAGAGCAAGGGGAAAACGTATTGAAGAGATATATAGAGTCACAGAGACTGAGATGGGTGTACTTTAAGGAAACAAGTAATCTAGTAGTAATAGAGGAGGACGCAAAATGACAGTAAATGTTGATGTAAAAACGTTCCCGTTATTTATTAATGGTAATTGGGAGGCAGCAAGCAGCAAGGAAACCTTTGATGTCTTTAATCCGGCGACTGGAGAACTGGTGGCCCGCGTGGCTAAGGGGAATTCGGACGATGTGGACAGGGCTGTTGATGCAGCAAGGAAGGCATTCGATGATACCGATTGGAAGGATATGAAGCCAAAAGACAGATCGAAGGTGCTGTATGCTATTTCCTATCAAATCGCTTTGCATGCTGAAGAACTGGCTTATCTTGAATCAATCAGTTCCGGCGGGACAGTAAGAAGAATTGGCGCCAACGATATACTGCAAATGGTAGATTTGTTCCAGACATTGGCCAAGTTCGTCGAGGAATATGAATTCTCTGAAACGCTGCCAAGTCTGCCATTCCCGGGACCGGCTCATAATTTTATCTGGCGTGAACCAATCGGTGTTTGCGCAGCGATTACTCCCTGGAACCTGCCGATGGTGATTGCGACATGGAAAATCGCACCTGCACTGGCGATGGGAAATACGGTTGTCGTCAAGCCGGCAAGCTATACTCCGTTATCGACTTTGAAGCTGGCTGAAATCATTTCACAGGTCGTCCCTCCTGGAGTCATCAATGTCGTGACCGGACCAGGTGCTGAGGTAGGCGAGACACTAGCCAGCCATCCGAAAGTAGATAAGATTGCTTTTACAGGGTCGACAGAAGTCGGCAGAAAAGTAATGCAGCTCGCGTCAGGAACAGTTAAAAATACGACATTGGAGCTTGGAGGTAAGTCACCTAATATCATTCTCGAGGATGCCGACTTAAATCTTGCCCTGCCAGGAAGCTTATTCGGAGTGTTCCTGCATTCAGGTCAGCTTTGTGAATCAGGGACGAGACTGTTTGTTCCGGATCATTTGCACGATGTGATTGTAGAGAATCTTGTGAAGCTTGCCGGGAAAATCAAGCTTGGAAACCCGCTTGACCCTGCTACTGACGTTGGTCCGATCATTTCCAAGAGGCAAAAAGAATCGATTTTATCCTATATCGAAGCAGGAAAAGCAGAAGGCGCAACCCTAGTTTGCGGTGGAAATGAAGTGAAGGTCGCTGGCTGTGAAAATGGCCATTTTATTGAACCAACAATTTTCACAAATGTAACGAATGACATGAAAATCGCCCGTGAAGAGATTTTTGGTCCGGTATTATCTGTGATCCGATATAAAGATGTAGACGAAGCAATCAGGATGGCGAATGACTCTATCTATGGTCTTGCGGCCGGCGTATGGACAAGAGACGTGAACAAAGCATATGAAGTAGCGCGCAAGCTCCAGGCCGGGGTTGTCTGGATTAATGATTGGCATATGCTCCGTAATGATGCCCCATTTGGAGGATACAAACAGAGCGGCATCGGACGCGAGATGGGCAAGCATTCACTGGATGCCTACACTCAAGTCAAGCATGTGCATACATCAATGGTTCCTGAAGCACATAAACGAATATGGTATGGCCTGCTTCTTTCCGATACAGCTGAATAAGTCATTTTTAAAAAAATATATATGAGGTGAAAAAGAAGATGCAAACGACAACATTATCACAATTCTCTCTTCGATCAGCAATCTACAGCGGATCAAATTCTCGTGCCATGATACCTGATTTGTTCAAAGGTCTGGGTGCTAAAAGAGTGGTCCTTTTTAGCGACAGGGGGCTGGAAAAAGCTGGCGTAGTAGAAAAGGTCGCCCAGATTTTCGAATTAACAAGTAAAGGAACTGGCCCTGAACTTGCAGGGATATATGTCGATATTGCCCAGGATGCCGAAAGCGCTTCGGTGAATGAAGCTCTCCGGTATGCAAGAGAAGTAGGCGCTGACGGATTGCTTGCTGTCGGAGGCGGCAGTGTGCTTGACACGGTTAAGGGAGTCAAATTTGCAATGCATAAAGGGTTAACCGACATCAAGGAAGCGATTCCTGGCGGCTTTTTATTCGAGCAGTTCCCAAAAGCTACCCATATCCCTATACCGCATATCGCCATTCCGACAACAGCGGGAACAGGATCAGAGGTGTCACCGATTGCGGTCATCTATAATGAGGATATCAAGATGAAAGGCAATATCATCAACCCTTTTATAAGTGCTGATATCGCGGTGCTGGATCCTGATTTGACAGTGGGACTGCCGCCGGCAATCACTGCTTTTACCGGCTTTGATGCATTGACCCATGCAATCGAGGCATTTGCATCTCCTAATGCTACTGCACTGACGGATGCTCATGCTTTGCATGCAATCAGGCTGATCGAAAAAAATCTTCCGGTTGCTGTAGCAGAGGGTTCCAATCTTGAAGCTAGAATGGAAATGCTGCAGGCGAGCCTTATGGGAATCACCGCATTCAGTTTTGCTCTGAACGCCATTCCGGTCCATAACTTCGCCCATGCATATGGCGCATTGTTCCGGATTCCTCATGGACTGGCAAATGCCGTTTTCCTGCCTGTGGTAATGGAATTTGTGCCAAGTTTATATCTTCCTAAGGTAAAAGAGCTAGCCTCGGCATTGCGTGTTGACTTCAATGCTGAAGAAGAGAATGAAGCCGTTCTGGCAAAAGTCATTGAAAAAATAAGATTGCTTCAGCATAAAACCGGTTTGCCATCAGACTTTACTGAATACAACTTGACTGAGGAAGACCTGGAGAGAGTTGCCGTTGCCGTTGCCAAGGACCCTGCCGCGGTATCCTTCCCGATGCCAAAAGAACTGATTCAGGCTGTCGGCCAGCAGGTCGTGCCGATTGGCGTAAAATAAAATGAATTAAGAGGGGAATCCGGACGCGGTTCACCCTCTTTTTACAGTCCTAACAGCTCAAGTTTATAAAGGAGTGGTCAAAGATGATGAATTTTGATTTTACCGAAGAACAGGAACTTTTGAGAAAAACAGTCAGGAGCTTTGTTGATAAAGAAATCTTGCCTTATATAAAAGATTGGGATGAGAAACAGCATTTTGAAACCAGTATTTTAACAAGGCTTGCAAATCTGGGACTAATGGGTGTCTGTATACCGGAAGAATATGGCGGCAGCGGAATGGACTATAATTCACTTGCGATTGTATGTGAGGAGCTTGAGCGAGGCGACACCGCCTTCAGGACCGCGGTCTCTGTGCACACGGGGCTGAACAGCATGACATTGCTCCAGTGGGGAAATGAGCAGCAAAAGCAGAAGTACCTGGTTCCTCAGTCAAAAGGGGAGAAGGTTGGAGCATTTGGGCTGACAGAGCCTAATGCAGGTTCAGATGTTGCGGCAATGCAGACAATGGCCAGAGACGCAGGAGATCACTATATACTTAATGGATCAAAAACATGGATCTCATTATGTGATGTTGCCGACCATTTCCTTGTCTTTGCTTATACTGATAAAAATAAAAAACACCACGGCATATCTGCCTTTATTGTGGAGCGAACATGGGACGGCTTTTCATCCAAAGCGATTAAAGGAAAACTCGGGATCAGGGCGGGAAATACCGGGGAAATCTACTTTGATAATGTAAAAGTTCCTAAGGAAAATTTGTTAGGCCGGGAGGGAGATGGTTTTAAAATCGCAATGTCCGCATTGGATAACGGCCGCTTTACAGTAGCTGCGGGCGCATGCGGAACAATCATGGCAAGCCTTGAAGCAAGTGTGAAGTATTGTCATGAACGAAGCACCTTTGGCAAAGAAATCGGCAGGCACCAGCTTGTCCAGCAAATGATCGCCAGGATGGAAGCAGGCCTGGTACAGTCCCGTTTACTTGTTTACCGTGCCGGCTGTCTTAAAAACCAGGGTAAGAGGAATACCCGGGAAACCTCCCTGGCCAAGTGGCAGGCATGTGACTATGCCTATGAAGCGGCGAACGACGCCGTCCAAATTTATGGTGCGTACGGATTTTCTAACGAATATCCAGTTGAACGATATTTAAGGAATGCCAAAGCACCCGTCATTTATGAAGGAACACGAGAAATACACACAGTCATGCAGGGAGAGTATGTTTTAGGATATCGGGTCGATAAACCATTATCCAATATGCTTCCAGCGTGGCCATTTGAAACCGTTACGGAAGAAGCAGTGAAATAAGAAAAAGGGGATGATTCGTAAATACTCCCCTGTGCATTGCCCGAAAATCAATGGCGAAGTCATTTTGGGTAAAAGCAACACCTCTGCATTACCCGTAAATCGTTGGCAAAGTCATTTTAGGTAAAAGCAACGGCTCTGCATTGCCCTAAAATCATTGGCAAATTCATTTTGGGTAAAAGCAACACCTCTGCATTACCCGAAAATCGCTGGCGAAGTCATTTTGGGTAAAAGCAGACACTCTGCATTGCCCGTAATTCGGTGGCGAAGTCATTTTGGGTAAAAGCAGACACTCTGCATTGCCCGAAAGTCGGTGGCGAAGTCATTTTGGGTAAAAGCAGACACTCTGCATTGCCCGAAAATCGTTGGCAAATTCATTGTGGGTAAAAGCAACACCTCTGCATTCCCCGGAAATCGCTGTCGAAGTCATTTTGGGTAAAAGCAGACACTCTGCATTGCCCGTAATTCGGTGGCGGAGACATTTTAGGTAAAAGCAGCGCTTCTGCATTACCCGTAATTCGGTGGCGGAGACATTTTAGGTAAAAGCAGACACTCTGCATTGCCCGAAAATCAGTGGCGGAGACATTTTAGGTAAAAGCAACACCTCTGCATTACCCGAAAATCGGCGGCAAAGTCATTTTGGGTAAAAGCAGACACTCTGCATTGCCCGTAAAACGGTGGCGGAGACATTTTAGGTAAAAGCAGCGCTTCTGCATTGCCCGAAAATCGGCGGCGAAGTCATTTTGGGTAAAAGCAGACACTCTGCATTGCCCGAAAATCAGTGGCGGAGACATTTTAGGTAAAAGCAGACACTCTGCATTGCCCGTAATTCGGTGGCGGAGACATTTTAGGTAAAAGCAGCGCTTCTGCATTACCCGTAATTCGGTGGCGGAGACATTTTAGGTAAAAGCAACGCTTCTGCATTGCCCGAAAATCGGCGGCGAAGTCATTTTGGGTAAAAGCAGACACTCTGCATTGCCCGAAAATCAGTGGCGGAGATATTTTAGGTAAAAGCAACACCTCTGCATTACCCGAAAATCGGCGGCAAAAGTCATTTTGGGTAAAAGCAACGCTTCTGCATTGCCCGTAATTCCCTAAAGCGGTAAAAGCAACTATACCTGATTATTAATTCGATTCTTTTTAACTAAAACAGCTTTCATCTTGTCGAGAATGAGGTGTACGAACCAAAAAAGGTGATCGCTTCATCAAATATCAGAAGCTGATCACCTTTTATCTTTATAATATCATTTCAGACAGTACGTAGTGGTACAGCAGTTTGGCTGTATTTTCAATTGAATCTTTGTGTGTTCGTTCGAATGCATGGGATGAATCGATTCCCGGTCCAATCAAGCCATGAATGATGTCATGTCCTGAACGGATCGCGGCTGATGCGTCTGATCCGTAGAAAGGATAGATATCGAGTTTGTAGCCGATTCCATTGTCGACGGCAAGTTGTGTCAGCCTTTTCCTCAGCTCGTAATGGTAAGGTCCGCTCGCATCCTTTACACAGATGGAGACGGTGTACTCATCCGTTGACTGGCCATCACCCATTGCCCCCATATCGACCGCAAGATACTCAACGGTTTCCGGTGTAATATTCGAGTTGCCTCCATAGCCAATTTCTTCGTTATTGGAAATCAAAAAGTGTGTTGTGTATGGCAATTCGATGTTTTCATCCTTAATTTGTTTGATCAACTGAAGCAGGATGGCGACACTTGCCTTGTCATCAAGGTGACGGGATTTGATGAAACCTGATGGAGTAATCTGTACCCGCGGATCAAATGATACAAAATCGCCCACTTCGATGCCAAGTGACCTGACATCTTCAGCATTAAGAACTTTTTCATCAAGACGGACTTCCATATTATCCTGGTTGCGTTCTGCTTTCCCGGCATCCTTATATACATGGACAGAGGTTTGATGCATTAATATTGTGCCTGTGAACTTTTTGCCGCTCGAAGTTTCAATTTCACAGTATTCGCCTTCAATGGAGTTGTATTTAAAACCGCCAATCAAATCAAGCTTAAGTCGTCCGCTCGGCTTGATTTCTTTTACAATCGCTCCAAGTGTATCGACATGGGCAGTCAGCATTCTGTGATTTTGCTGGTCCTTCCCGGGAAGAGTCGCAATCAAGCCGCCTTTGCGATTCCTTTTCGTTTCCACCTTCATTTCATTTAAAAACTTTTCTACATATGTAATGACTTCGTTTGTGTTTCCCGAAGGACTTGGAATGCTGACTAATTCCTTCAATAAGCTTATTGTTTCATTTGTGTTCGGGTATGCCATTTTAAAACTCCTCTCATATAAAATCTTCCATGTAAATCATATTATAAACTTTTTTCCTGAATCAAAGTAACCATTTATATTGTATTCCTGTAATCACAAACCTGGTCTATTCATATTTTGATTATGGATGCAGTTTTGGGGAGGGATTAAAATGAATGGATATTGGTTCAGGTATTCGTTGCTGGAATGGTGCAGGGAGATGGAAGCGGAATGGGCTTCAGTAAAAGGGCAGCTTAGAGAATCAGAGGAAGAACAAGCATTAAAACTATGGGAAGAGAACCTTTTAACACTTAAAACAAAAGCGGAAAATTCCATGGAAGAGGAAACGTTATACGCTGAAGCAAGAAACTTATATGATGAGTTTGCGAATTATTTGAGCGGTCCTGAGGCAGAAAATGAGCGTCAGCAAGGCCAAAGGCTGCAGCCAGTCCCTATCGGAGGACACAAATTGCCGCCCTTGCCATATGCGTATAATGCACTTGAGCCTGTCATAGCAGAGGAAATCATGAGGCTGCACCATTCAAAGCATCACCAGAGCTATGTGGATGGATTGAACAAAGCTGAAAACGAGATGCAGAAAGCACGGCAAAATGGAGATTTCGGGTTGATTAAACATTGGGAACGGGAAGCAGCTTTCCATGGGGCCGGCCATTATCTTCACACCATCTTTTGGAGCATCATGAGTCCGAATGGCGGGGGAACCCCTAAAGGGCAGCTCGGAAAAGCGATCAATGATTCTTTCGGCAGCTTTGAAAAGTTCAAAAAGCATTTTTCAGAAGCCGCTAAAAATGTTGAAGCTGTTGGCTGGGCAATCCTTGTTTGGTCTCCTCGTTCGCACCGGCTGGAAATCCTCCAGGCAGAAAAGCACCAAAACTTATCGCAATGGGATGTTGTACCGTTACTTGTGCTCGATGTTTGGGAGCATGCTTATTACCTGCAATATAAAAACGAGCGGGCTAAATATGTTGATAACTGGTGGCGGATTGTCAATTGGAATGAAGTCGAACAGAGGTTCAACAAGGCACGCACAATCGCATGGCAGCCATTTTAGTAAAAGGAAGGGTGACATGATTCCATCCTTCTCTGTATAAAAAACCCCTTCCTGCTTAAACTAAACATATGTTCGGGAGGTGTTTTTTTATGGAAAACAAGGACTTTAACCAGATTTACAATGAATACAAGGAACAAAGCATGGGGCAAGCGGAGTTGGAAGCCAACGCACAACTATCAGGAAAAGAGCAAATAGTAGCCGTCAGGAAAAATGATGACGGCGACCTGATCGCATTTAAAACAGAAAGCGGCAGGGAGCTCGATTATATTTCTGCGCTATCTGAGGCTAAAACGGGAAAGCTGGCACATGTTGATGTATTCCATAAATATGGCCGTGATATTCTCAGGAGTGAACCTGATGGAATTAAAGAAAATAACCTTGATAATTTACCACATTTCTAGCAGGGAGGAATCCCTGCAATTTTTTTGTTCGTTTCTCCTATAGATTAACAAATAACTTGATTTTTCTGAAATTTCAATCTAAAATTAAAGGTAACATACCAACCGGTAGGTATGTAATACGTAGTTATGACATACATTTTTAATAGACTATCAGAATTGAAGAATAAGATGGGAGTGACTGGAATGCATTTACGGCTTACGGAAGAACAGAAAATGGTGCAAAAGACAATTCGACGATTTGTAGAAAAGGAATTAATTCCGCTGGAAAATGAAGTACTTAGAAATGAAAGAGAAGGACGTCCAAGCCTTCCTCCTGGAAAAATGCATGAACTACAGATGAAGGCTAAAGAAGCAGGGTTCTGGGGAATCAATACACCGGAACAATATGGAGGTGCAGATCTGGGGCAGATGATGATGGCCATCGTCCTCATGGAGGTATCCAAGACATTTGTTCCTTTCCAGTTTGGTGGGTCGGCAGACAACATTCTTTATTATGGCAACGAAGAGCAAAAACGGAAGTATCTGATCCCAACCATCAACGGGGAGAAAAAATCGTGCTTCGCGATGACAGAGCCAGGTGCTGGCTCGGATACAAGAAATATTAAAATGACGGCTGTGAAGGACGGCAATGAATGGGTGCTAAATGGCGAAAAAACTTTCATAACAGGCGGAAATGAAGCTGACTTTGTTATGGTCATCGCGATCACCGATAAAGAAAAACACCGGGCAACAGGGCGTGATGGTGTGACTTGTTTTATTGTCGACCGGGATATGGGCTGGAGATCAGAATTCATACATACGATGGGCGAATGGGGGCCGGCGGGGCTGGTGTTTGATAACGTCCGCGTACCAGAGGAAAATATTTTGGGAGAAGTCGATGGCGGCTATAAATTGGGACTGGAATGGATCGGTTTTGCAAGATGGGTAGTTGGCGCCAGAGCGATCGGATCCGCGGAACGCTTGCTGCAAATGGCGATTGACTATTCAAAAGAGCGAATCACGTTCGGCAAGCCGATTGCTGAAAGACAAGCTATCCAGTGGATGATTGCCGATTCAGCAGTCGAAATCGAAGCCGCAAGATGGCTCGTGCTTAATGCCGCTTATACACTTGATGCCGGTGAAGATAACAGGCATATGGCATCGATGGCAAAATTGTATGGCTCCAACATGGGGAACAGGGTTGTCGACCGCGTCATGCAAATTCATGGCGGCATGGGCTATACAAGGGAATTGCCAATCGAGCGCTGGTATCGGGAAGCGAGACTTTGGAGAATTTACGATGGAACTGATGAAATCCAGCGCATGATCATCGCCAGGGACCTATTGAAAGGGCATGTGAAAATCGGCCAGTTTGTATAACCAACAAATGAAAGCGTTAACAGTTTAGTGGATAGAGGAGGAACTAGAATGGCAGGAAGATTTGATGGAAGAGTTGCTTTTGTGACAGGAGGCAGCAGAGGAATCGGAAAAGGAATTGTTCAGCTTTTCGCAGAGGAAGGAGCAAAGGTTGCATTTATAGACTTGAATGAGGAAGCATTAGCAGAAACAACGAACGAGTTACGTGAGAAAGGTTATGAAGTTTACTCCAAAGTAGCAAACGTGACAGATTATGAGCAGGTGGAACAAGCAGTTAAAGAAGTACATGACACTTTTGGTTCTGTTGATATCCTTGTGAACAACGCGGGAGTTATCCGCGATAACCTGCTTTTCAAAATGACGGATTCCGACTGGCAAACGGTCATGGACGTCCATCTGAAAGGTTCATTCAATGCAGCGAAAGCAGCTCAGAAGTATATGGTTGAACAGAAATATGGCCGGATCATCAATATTTCGTCAACGTCCGCACTTGGAAACAGAGGGCAGGCAAACTATGCAGCGGCAAAGGCAGGTCTCCAGGGTTTCACTAAAACACTTGCAATCGAACTTGGTCGTTATGGAATCACAGCCAACTCGGTCGCTCCAGGTTTCATCGAGACGGAAATGACGAAAGAAACAGCAGCGCGAATCGGTATTTCGTTTGATGACCTGATTAAACACAGTGTCGCGAGCATTCCGGTCGGCAGGAGCGGTAAACCGGCAGATATCGCCAACGCAGTTGCTTTCTTTGCTGATGAAAAATCTTCCTTTGTCAACGGCCAGGTCATTTATGTGGCTGGCGGTCCGAAAAATTAATGTGAGGTGAAAAGTCAGTGTTTAAAGAGCATATTGGCAAACAGTCCAATAAAGTAAAAAACATTGTGGAACGTGGCGCTGTCAAGAAATTTGCTGAGTCCATCGGAGATCTACACCCCATTTTCATTGATGAGGAAACCGGCAAAAACTCTCGCTATAACAGGAACATTGCCCCGCCTACTTTTCCGAGGGTTTTTGATTATGGAACAATACAGGGACTAAATCTTCCTAATAAAGGCTTGATCCATGGGGAACAGACTTATCATTACGAACGCCCTTTACTTGTAGGTGAAGAAATAACTTGTTATTCGGTAATCAAAAATTATTTTGAAAAGAAAGGAACCCAGGGTGAAATGGGCTTCCTTGTATTAGAAAGCTTTGGTGAGGACGAAATGGGAAAGGTTGTTTTTACCTCCACACAAACCGTCATTATTACGGAAGCCGTAAGGAAGGTGCTAATCGGATGAGTAATTTAGCAGAATTGAAGGTAGGCGAGGCCCTGAAGGAAATTCAGCTGGATCCGGTTGACCGGATAACTCTGATTAAATACGCCGGTGCATCAGGAGATTACAATCCAATCCATACAATCGATGAAGAAGCGAAAAAGGCTGGCCTGCCGGGGATCATCGCTCACGGCATGTGGACAATGGGCAACCTGGCTAAGCTATTTACCGAATTTTATGAGGAAGGATTCATTCAAGACTATACGATTCGTTTTAAAGGGATGGTATTCCTGAATGACGTCGTCACCCTCCAGGCAGAACTTGCAGAGGAAAATGAAAACATCCTCACATTCAAAGTTCGTGCGGTCAATCAAAATGGCAATGAAGTCATTATGGGAGATGTGCTGTATCATCGGTATGCTTCTTAATAACCAAAAACCCGGCAGAGATTTGCTGGGTTTATTGCTATAGCATGGGCTTTGAATGCCATTTAGGAATATAACGGGATTTTAAGGAATAAAAAGAGTGATTTCAGGAATATATCGAAAAACTAAGGAATAAAACTGCAACTTTCAGTAATAAACACAAATTTTAAGGAATATCGGCTTTTGATTATGTAGTTGTATCTGGAATTTCTAATTCAAAAAGAAGAAACGAGGTGTTAAACACAAGTGAACTTTGATTTTGACGAGGATTTACTGGCTTTAAAAAGAAATGTCCGTAATTTTATCCAGAGTGAAGTAGAGCCTTTTGCGATGCAGATCGAAGAAGAAGACAAAATCCCTGAAAACATCATTCAGTTGTCCAAGGAAATGGGCCTCTTCGGACTAAGCATACCGGAGGAATACGGCGGGCTGGGAATTGGCATGGTGGAGAAATGTGCACTGTATGAGGAAATCGGCCAGACTCATAATGGCTATACGACTTTGATTGGCGCCCATACCGGGATTGGCACAGTCGGGATTGTCGAGTTGGGCAATGAACAGCAAAAACGAAAATACTTGCCTGCAATGGCCAGCGGAGAAAAAATCGGTGCCTTTGCCCTCACAGAACCTGATGCCGGTTCGAATGCAGCAAACTTGAGAACGACAGCTGTGAAAAAAGGCGATAAATATGTTTTGAATGGTTTGAAGCACTATATAACGAATGCAATAGAGGCGAGTGTTTTTACAGTGATGGCAGTGACAGACCCTGATAAAGGGGCGAAAGGAATCACTTCATTTATTGTCGAGAAGGACTTTCCAGGCTTCAAGCTCGGCAAAGTTGAAAAGAAGATGGGTCTTAAGGGGTCACATTCGGCTGAATTGGTGTTCGAGAATTGCGAGGTCCCAGTTGAAAATATTCTTGGGACTGAAGGCCAGGGTTATGTAAATGCATTGAAAATACTGGCCAATGGAAGGGCAGGTCTTGCAGCGAGAAATTTGGGGTCATCACAGAAGCTCCTTGATATGTCTGTTGCCTACGCCAAGGAGAGAATCCAGTTCGGGAAGCCGATTATCAAGCATCAGGCAGTTAGCCATATGCTGGCGGAAATGGCGGTTGAAATCGAAGCGCTCAGGTCTTTTACATACCGGGTTGCCTGGATGGTTGATTCCGGCCAGAAGGTTATCAAGGAAGCTGCCATGCTAAAGCTTTATGGATCAGAGGTTTACAACAGGGTCGCCGATAAGGCAGTTCAGGTTCACGGCGGTCTCGGTTATATATCAGATTATCCAGTCGAACGATTTTTCCGGGATGCACGGATTACTAGGATTTATGAGGGTACGTCGGAAATTCAGAAAAACATCATAGCGGCACAGCTGGAAAAAGAATAGTAGCTAGTGAACATACCAACTAGTTAGTATCAAAAAAAGAAAGAGGTGGTTTGGAT
The DNA here is from genome assembly GCF_023715485.1 of Mesobacillus subterraneus. GTDB lineage: Bacteria > Bacillota > Bacilli > Bacillales > Cytobacillaceae > Mesobacillus > Mesobacillus subterraneus_B. Next base: position 64,820 of record NZ_JAMBOF010000006.1, read on the forward strand.
GAATTTTAACCATACTGAGAAGGTCAAGGAATACCAGGCCAGGCTGACAGAGTTCATGGATGAAAACATTTATCCGAATGAAAAGCTTTATAAAGAACAAATCGATAAACATGATCCATTCTCTAAAGTTCCCCCAATAATGGAAGAACTGAAGCAAAAGGCGAAAGAGAAGGGACTATGGAATCTGTTTTTACCAGAGAGTGAATACGGTGAAGGTCTCACCAACCTGGAATACGCGCCACTTTGCGAAAACATGGGAAGGTCCAGCATCGCCCCGGAGGTGTTCAACTGCGCCGCTCCTGATACGGGCAATATGGAAGTGCTCGTACGGTACGGAACGGAGGAACAAAAGGAGCAATGGCTAAAACCTCTCCTGGAGGGTGAAATCAGATCCTGTTTCTCGATGACAGAACCTGAGGTTGCTTCCTCTGACGCAACAAACATCCAGGCAAGCATTGTCCGTGATGGAGATGAATATGTCATTAACGGAACGAAATGGTGGTCTTCAGGTGCTGGAGATCCACGGTGCAGGATCGCGATTGTGATGGGTAAAAATGACCCCGATGCCCCGAAGCACGAGCAGCAATCTATGATTCTTGTTCCGCTTGATGCACCAGGTGTCACAATAAAGAGAATTCTTCCTGTTTTCGGGTACGACCACGCCCCGCATGGACACGCAGAAATAGAATACAAGAATGTAAGAGTACCTGCCTCCAATATGCTTTGGGATGAAGGAAAAGGCTTTGCGATTGCCCAGGGCCGGCTTGGGCCGGGGAGAATCCACCATTGCATGAGAACGATCGGTGCTGCTGAAAGAGCTCTTGAAGAAATGTCAAAACGTGTTCTTCAAAGAACTGCATTTGGTAAAAAGCTTGCACAGCAGGGTGTCATCCAGGAATGGATTGCGGAGGCCAGGATTGATATCGAACAGGCGAGACTCCTTACATTAAAGGCTGCGTTCATGATGGATACAGTCGGAAACAAAGAAGCCAAAGCTGAAATAGCGATGATCAAAGTGGTTGCGCCTAATATGGCACTTAAAATCATCGACAGGGCAATTCAGGCATTCGGAGCAGCAGGTGTCAGCGATGATTTCACTCTCGCAGCTGCGTGGGCGAATATCAGGACACTACGACTCGCAGACGGGCCTGATGAGGTGCATAAACGAGCGATTGCAAGATACGAGCTGAAAAAATATATGTAAGGAGGATTCATCAATGCATGTATCAGAACTGTTTTCACTAAAAGGAAAAGTAGCGATAGTCACAGGCGGGGGACGAGGCCTTGGAGAGCAAATCGCGATTGGTTTCGCAGAAGCGGGTGCAAATGTTGTGGTTTGCTCACGGCGAGTAGACGCCTGTGAAGAAGTCAGCGGGAAGCTGAAGGAGATCGGAGTTGAATCCCTGGCTTTGAAATGTGACATCACCAACCCGGAAGATGTGAAAAATGTAGTAGAACAGACCGTTGAGAGATTCGGCAGGATCGATATCCTTGTCAATAACAGCGGAGCCTCCTGGGGCGCACCGGCGGAAGAAATGCCGCTTGAAGCATGGCAAAAGGTTTTGAATGTCAATGTGACAGGAACGTTCCTCATGTCTCAGGCTGCTGGCAGGGTCATGCTTGAGCAAGGATCAGGAAAAATCATCAATATCGCCTCCGTTGCTGGGCTGAAGGGTTCCAATCCAAAGGTTATGGATGCTATTGGCTATAACGCCAGCAAGGGTGCTGTCATTACTTTTACAAAGGACCTGGCGGCAAAATGGGGACCGCGCGGAATTTATGTCAATGCGATAGCACCAGGCTTTTTCCCGACAAAGATGTCAAAGGGTCTGCTTGAAAAAGGCGGCCATGCAATTCTTGAAGGTACTCCGCTGCGGAAATTCGGCTCTGATACTGACCTGAAGGGTGTAGCAGTATTCCTGGCAGCATCAGCATCGGATTATATCACAGGTGACGTTGTGATTGTCGACGGCGGAACACATGTACTCTAAAAGGAGGCAGCATCCATGAACAGAGATGCAGTGATTGTATCTGCAGTAAGGACTGCAATCGGCAGACAGGGCGGATCACTTGCTACGGTACCTGCCCATGTCTTCGGTGCAGAGGTCATCAAGGAAGCAATCAGGAGGGCAAATGTACAGCCTGAAATGATTGAGGATATCATCATTGGGAATGTCATCAGCGGCGGCGGCAACATTGCCAGGCTAACGGCTCTGCAAACAGGACTCTCACTTGAATTGCCTGGCCTGACGATTGACCGCCAGTGCGGGTCGGGAATTAATGCAATCAACCTTTCCGCCCAGGCAATAAAGGCGGGGACTGGTGATGTCTATGTTGCTGGCGGCATCGAAAGCATGAGCAGGGCTCCTTATTTAATGGATAAACCGGAAAGATCCTACAGCCCTGTGCCTCCTAGCTTCAGGAAGTCCCAGCTGTCACCGAAAGAAATCGGAGATCCGCCAATGGGAATCACAGCGGAAAATCTAGTAACAAAATATTCAATCAGCAGGGAAGAGCAGGATGAATTCGCACTGGCAAGCCAGCTAAAAATGGCGGCAGCGATGGCTGAAGGGGTGTTCGACGAACAAATTGTGCCTATTACGATACCTGTTCGAAAAGGGACACCAGTCATTTTTAACAAGGATGAGCATCCTCGGCCGCAAACGACTTTGGAAGCATTGTCTCAATTGAAGCCGGCCTTTTTACAGGGCGGGACAGTAACAGCGGGGAGCAGTTCCGGATTGAATGACGCAGCCGCGGCACTAATTGTTATGTCAAGGGAGAAAGCACAAGAATTGGGTGTGAAACCAATGGCGGTCGTAAGGGAGCAGGCAGTAGCCGGAGTAGATCCAAATATCATGGGTATTGGCCCAGTCCCTGCAGTCAGAAAAGTGCTTGAAAAGTCGGGTCTGACTCTAGATGATATGGACATCATCGAAATTAACGAAGCATTTGCTGCACAGGTGATTGCTTGTGACAGGGAGCTAAACATGGATAGGGCCAAAGTCAATGTCAATGGCGGGGCGATTGCTCATGGACATCCATTGGGAGCAACAGGAGCAATACTGATCACGAAAGCTGTTTACGAGCTTGAGAGAAGAGGCGGGCGGTACGCGCTGATCACTGCATGCATCGGCGGCGGACAGGGAATCGCCACAATCATTGAACGAGAATAACAATTTCACCTTAAAGGAGGAATGCTACTTATGGCTTCTGATACGATTCCCATCAGGCAAGGGGAAGAACTTGATACCATTGCGATCGAAAACTACTTAAGGGAGCAATTGACAGATCTTCCTGAAGAATATCTGACGATCCAGCAATTCAGCTTTGGAAAATCGAATTTAACCTATCAGCTGAAGATGGGAGAGTGGGAAGCGGTCCTACGGCGTCCCCCGCTTGGTCCTGTTGCACCTAAGGCACATGATATGGAACGGGAATATAAAATCCTTAAAGAAATCAGCCCTCATTTCTCGGCTGCTCCGAAACCATATTTGTTTGCAGATGAAAGTGTTATCGGCAGTCCATTTTTTGTGATGGAAAGAAAGCGTGGCATTGTCCTTGATACTGATTTCCCGGAAGGTATTATGCCTGGCAGAGAGAGATGCAAGTCTCTGTCAGAAACGATGGTCAACCACCTTGTAGAGCTGCACAGCATTGATTATACGAAGACAAAGCTTACGGAAATGACCAAACCCGAAGGCTTCATGGAGAGACAGGTCGTAGGCTGGATTCGCCGGTATGAGCGGGCGGAAACGGATATCGTTGAAGGCGTGGAGCAATTGAAACAATGGATGCTAAAGAATGTGTCTGAATCTAAGTCTGAATCTAAAACGCCATCAATCATCCATTATGATTACAAATTGAACAATGCCATGTTCAATGAGGAAATGTCTGAAATGGTTGGATTATTTGATTGGGAGATGACGACTGTAGGTGATCCGCTTGCCGATTTGGGTGTCGCGATGAGCTATTGGATACAACCCGACGATCCCGATCTTTTGAAAAAAGGGATGGGAAAACCGCCGGTCACGGTAACACCCGGTTTCATGACTCGTGATGAATTTATGGAGCATTACGCAAGAAATAGTGGCAGGGATCTGGCTAACATGAACTTTTATCAAACATTTGCTTATTTCAAGCTTGCTGTCATTTGCCAGCAAATCTATTACAGGTGGAAAAAGGGACAGACGAAGGATCCCCGGTTTGCGCACCTTGACAAGTTTGTCAGCAGCCTGATCCAATATGCTCTTTACACCGCAGAAAAAAAATGACAGAAAGGGCTGAATACTGTTGAAAGTTCATCTTTTGCTAAAAAAAGAGGACATTGATAAACGGAAAATGGCTGACAACAAAATCGCTGTTGTTTTCGATGTTCTGCTGGCTACTTCCACTATCGCGTCAGCACTTGAGTTCGGTGCGAAAGAAGTGATCCCAGTCCTGGATGGAAAGGCAGCCGAACAGGAAGCTGCCGGCAGGGAAAATGACAGTTTCGTTCTGGTTGGAGAGTATCAAGGCAAAACAATCGACGGGTTTCTATCGCCAAATCCACTAGAATTGAAAGAGAAGATTGGAGGGAAGTCTGTCATTCTTTCTACCACTAATGGAACAGTTGCTCTCAAAAACTCCGCCGATGCGAATGCGGTTTATGCTGCTTCGCTACTGAACTGCGAGGCAGTCGCCAATCATATTTTAAAAGAATATCAGGGAGAGACGATCGTGGTCGTCTGCTCGGGTTCTTCCAATGAATTTAATGTCGAAGATTTCCATGGAGCGGGCTGCTTCATCGACTGCCTCATCAAGCAATTCGGTGACGAGTTCTTCCTAACTGATTCAGCCTATGCTGCGCACAGTTTCTACCATGGGCACAATCAAAATAGTGATGATATCCTAAAAGCTTCCCGAGTAGGTCGAATGCTGAGCAAACATGGATTTGACAAGGAGATTGAATTCGTTTCCCAGCAAAATATATTTAATAAGGTTCCTATGCTTATAGATAAAAAAAGAATTATCGCAGTATAAAATGATAACGCTTACATAAAAAGGAGGACAGATTATGTCATTAAAACCGGAAGTAAAGGTGTTACTTGAAGCATTTGCCAATAACCCTGTTTCGCCACTAGAACAGCTGCCATTGGAGGAAGCCAGAAAGGGATATGAACAATCTTCAAAACTAATGAGCAGGGCTGATAAACTAGCAAAAACGGAAGATCGGAAAATCAATGGATTTAAAGGAGAAATTGATATCAGGATCTATACACCTCAAGGAGCTGGAGAGTCAAAGCTTCCAGCCGTAGTTTATTATCATGGAGGCGGCTGGGTTATCGGCAGCATCGAAACGCATGATGCTCTCTGCCACACATTATCTAATGAAGCTAAATGTATAGTAGTTTCAGTGGATTACAGCCTCGCACCAGAAAGTAAATTCCCGGCTGCAGTGGAAGATTCATATTTAGCAGCAAAATGGGTATTTGAAAATGCTGCTGAGCTGAATATCGACAAAAACTTTATCGCAGTGGCAGGCGATAGTGCAGGTGGTAATCTTGCGGCTGTTGTCAGCTATCTTGCAGTAGAGAGGCAGACACCATCGATTGCTTACCAGATGCTGTTTTACCCATCAACAGGCTTTGAATATACTCCATCCTACGAAAAATACGGCGAAGGCTACTATCTTACGAAGTCCACAATGAACTGGTTCCGTGAACAATACTTGAACACACCAGCAGACACACAAAATCCTCTGGCCGCACCGATGCTGATTCCAGATGATATCACTCCACAGCTTCCGCCAGCTTTTATTATGACAGCAGAGCTTGACCCATTATGTGATGGCGGCGAGCATTATGCCATGAAACTGCAAAATGCCGGAGTTGAAACAGAATATGTCTGCGTCCCTGGAATGCTCCATGGCTTCCTCGGAATGACCGAGTTTCTGCCGGACGGAAAGAAAGCAATCAAGGATGCTGCAGAAGCCTTCAAGAAAAGAAGCTCCCTAAAACCAGTTGAGTAAAAAGTTAGGAGGAATGAATGATGCCTAATCTTCACTTTGAGCATTGGCCGAAAATCTCTAAATCACTGAAATTGCCTGAAACATCACTCTATCAAAATTTACAAGTCAGTGCAGCTAGATATCCAGAACAGAGCGCTATCTACTATTACGGAAATACAATTTCCTATAAGGAGCTTGATGAAGAGGTCAACGCTCTTGCAGGTTTCCTTCAGCAAAAGCTGGGTGTTGCCAAAGGGGAAAGAGTGTTGTTATTCATGCAAAACTCACCACAGTTCGTGATTGGGTTCTATGCGATTTCACGAGCTGACGCAGTCGTAGTGCCAATCAACCCGATGCTGACCGCAGATGAGCTAAGCTTTTACATCAAGGATTGTGGAATCAATACCGCGCTTGTCGGCCAGGAGCTTTATGACAAGGTCGGGCCACTCGTAGGAACAACTCCATTAAATAATGTGATAGTTGCCGCTTATTCTGATTATAAAGGGGATAGTTTCAACGGAACAGTGCCCCCGGAGGCAGAGGCAGCAAGAAAGATTTACAACCAGCCGGGTCACTTCCACTGGAAGGAAGCCATCGCGGCACAGTATGAACCTGGAAAGCATACGACCAGGGCAGATGACCTTGTTGTGCTGCCTTATACTTCTGGAACAACTGGCCTTCCAAAAGGCTGTATGCATACTAACCGCACTGTTCAGGCGAATACAATCGGTGCGTATCACTGGTCGAGCTCCACCACCAGTGCAGTTCATTTAACAACACTTCCATTGTTCCATGTTACCGGAATGGTCCACAGCATGCATATGCCAATCTTCTCCGGAAGTACGATGGTCCTGATGACAAGGTGGAACCGCGAGGCGGCGGTAGAAATGATAAAATCGCAAGGATGTACACATTGGGTGGCGATTGCGACAATGATCGTTGACTTCCTTGCGAATCCAAAACTAAATCCAGAGGATCTCGCTACGTTAACTTCAATTTCAGGTGGCGGTGCAGCTCTTCCTGAGGCTGTTGGAGAGAAATTATACAAACTCACAGGCCTCCGGTTTGTTGAAGGGTATGGACTTTCAGAAACTATTGCCCAGACGCATTTTAACCCGCCTGACAGGCCAAAAATGCAATGCCTTGGCATCCCTTCCTTTGATGTCGATGCAAGAGTTATTGAACCCTCAACCGGAAAAGAACTTAGGGCGGGAGAGATAGGCGAAATTGTCGTGAATGGCCCTCAGGTTATGGTTGGCTATTACAACAGGGATGATGAAAACAGGAATTCATTTATTGACATAGACGGCAAAAGGTTTTTCAGGACAGGAGACATAGGACGCTTCGATGAGGAAGGATACTACTTCATGGTCGACCGTGTCAAAAGAATGATCAATGCCTCAGGTTATAAGGTATGGCCAACGGAAATTGAATCTTATCTTTACAAACACCCAGCCATACAGCAGGCAGTGGTGGTTGGTATTCCAGACCCAAGAAGAGGTGAATCCGTAAAGGCTTTTGTCATTCTCAACGAGGGTTACGATGGGAAAATAACTGAGGATGAAATAACAGAGTGGTCCAAGCAGCATATGGCAGCCTATAAATATCCTCGTGATGTGGAATTCAGGACAAAGTTCCCAATGACAAGCAGCGGCAAGATTTTATGGAGGAAATTGCAGGAGGAAGAACGGGAAAAGGCCGGAAACAAGTGAGGTAAAAGCACTCATTCGAAGGCAGCTATCAAATTTTAAGGAGGATCTTGATGGAGATTTTGGTTCAGCAGCTGTTCAATGGGCTTACCATTGGAAGTGTTTATGCACTAGTGGCCCTTGGGCTCACGCTAGTGTACGGTATCCTTCATATCCCGAATTTCGCCCACGGTGCCTTGTATATGATGGGTGGTTATATCACCTTGATGATGATGGTCCAGTACGGTCTTCATTATTGGCTGGCTATCCTTGTCTCTGTCATTGTTGTTGGATTAATTGGCGTGCTGATGGAACGATTGGTTTTTTACCCATTACGGCACGCCCCGCCGATCCACGACAAGATTGCGGCAATAGGAATCCTGTTGTTTCTTGAAGCTTTTGCCCAGTTTATCTGGGGAGCTGACTACCAAACAATGCCCACACCATACGGCCAGGTCGTACAGTTATTCGGACTGACCTTTACCATGCAAAGATTGCTGATCATCATTGCGGCGATCGCCGTCATGGTTCTGCTATACCTGTTCCTGAAAAAGACCTTTACAGGGGCATCCATCATCGCAATGTCGCAGGATCGTGACGGAGCTAACCTTGTAGGGATCAATACGAACCGGGTGGCGATGCTGACGTTCCTGATTTCCGGAGGGCTTGCAGCGATCGCCAGCTCACTGGCAGCGCCCATCAATTTGGTTTTTCCTGGCATGGGACAGTTGGTCATCTTAAAAGCGTTTGTCATCATCATTCTGGGGGGAATGGGCAGCATTCCAGGAGCCATCATCGGCGGCTACATTCTAGGGTTCAGCGAAAGCCTGGGAGCAACGTATATTTCAAACGATTATAAAGACATCATCGCTTTCATCCTGCTGGTGGTCATTCTATCCGTAAAACCAACAGGCCTTTTTGCAAAGGGGGGACACTAGTGGCAAAAATCATTAATAAAAGATTTATCATTCCAGTACTCATACTGTTTGCCATCGTCTTTCCATTTGTGACCCAAAATGACTATTTCATCCATGTCATGACTCTCTCTTTTATCTGGATGATTGGTGTGTATGGGCTTAATCTTCTGGCCGGTTACACAGGATATCTATCATTGGCACATGCTGGATTCTTTGCGGTTGGGGCATATTCCTTAGGGCTTTTGACAGTAAAAGCCCAGATGAATTTCTGGCTGGCTTTTGTGCTCGCCCTGATTATTACCAGTGTTCTTGGCTTTTTGATTGGCCTGATTGCACTCAGGACGAAAGAGCATTTCTTTGCCATCTATACGCTATGTGTAGGGTATATCCTTTACCTTATCATTGATAAGTGGGATAGCTTAACAGAAGGAGTCCGAGGTCTTATCGGTATACCAGCACCAGGAAATATCGGGCCGATTTCCTTTGAAACACCATTATCACAATATTACCTTGTCCTTGCGATTCTGCTAGTTGTGATTCTGATTATCTACCGTATCGTGCATTCCCTGACCGGAAGGACTTACATTGCTATTCGCAATAGTGAGGACCTCGCCCAAACAATCGGTATATCGACAATGAAAAATAAACTCGAAGTATTCGTACTCTCGACTTTTTTTGCCGGATTATCAGGAGCACTATACGCCTCTTTCATCCGCTTCATCGGTCCTGATATTGGCAACATCGTCATCACGTTTGATTTGCTGACATACCTGCTGATTGGCGGAATCGGCACGCTGTCAGGCCCGATCGTGGGAACAGTTCTGGTCGTTTGGATTTCACAGCAGCTGCAATTTCTCCAGGATTACCGCATGCTTATTTTTGGCCCGATCCTTACACTGCTAGTGATCTTTTACCCACGAGGAATCGCCGGTTCGATTGCCGGGTGGAATGTAAAGCGAGCTGAGAAGAAGATTGCAAAAGCCCAACAGGACGAACGATTTTCACAAAGCCCAATCTCTGCAGAAAATCAGGTGAAGGAGGGATAAGAATGTTCCTTGAAACTAAGAGTTTATCGAAGAAATTTGGCGGCCTGACAGCAGTGAACAATGTGGATTTTACAGTTGAAAAAGGGAAGATCAATGCCATCATCGGTCCTAATGGCGCCGGCAAGTCAACGTTTTTCAATTTGATAAGCGGCTTCCACCCTCCGAGTTCAGGCAGCATTATTCTGAAAGGTCAGGATATCACGAGGTTGCCTCCTAATAAAATAGCTGAAATGGGAATTGCACGCACCTTTCAAACTACCAATCTGTTTGAACAGTCAACTGTACTTGACAACGTGGTCGTCGGACACAGATTAAGGACAAAGTCCAATTTGCTGGACGCTGTTTTAAGAACAAAGAGGTTGAAAAGAGAAGAAGAACAATGCCGTGAAAAGGCCCTCGAAGTTATAAGGTTTACCGGGCTGGAAAAAGTTGCAGGGAAATTGGTTGGCAGCCTGACTCAGGAAGAAAAAAAGCGAACGGCCTTTGCGCTGGCTCTGGCGACAGAACCAGAAATTGTTTTTCTTGATGAGCCTGCAGCCGGAGTCAATCCTGATGAAACAGAGGGTCTGGCCCAATTAATGAAGAAAATGGTCGATAAAGGGATTACTGTCTGCCTGATTGAACACAAAATGCAAATGATTATGAAGCTGGCAGACAAAATTATGGTTCTCAACTACGGCGAGAAAATCGCGGAGGGTACTGCTGAAGAGATCCAGAATGATCCTGCTGTCATCAAGGCTTACCTGGGAGGGAGCGCAAGTGCTTAAACTGGAGGACGTTTCAGTAAAATACGGAAGCTTCACAGCTGTCCATAATGTAAACCTTGAAGTCTCTCCTGGACAAATCGTTGTTTTGCTAGGGGCGAACGGGGCAGGAAAGAGCACAATATTCAAGACGATAAGCGGGCTGAACAAGGCGTCTTCTGGAAGAATCGAATTTGAAGGTGAATCCCTTAACAAACGCTCTCCAGATAAAATTGTCCAGTCAGGCATTGTCCAGTGTGCAGAAGGGCGTAAACTCTTCCCATCAATGACAGTAGAAGAGAATTTGAAGATGGGCGCCTATGTCCACAGAAAGAATAAAAAAGGGATAAAGGAATCGATGAAGCACGTATTCGAACTTTTTCCTATTTTAGAAGAGAAGCAGGATGATATGGCTGGTTCACTAAGTGGAGGCCAGCAGCAAATGCTTGCCATCGGGAGAGCACTCATGGCTAAACCGAAGCTGATGCTTCTCGATGAACCATCAATCGGGCTTGCTCCGTTGATTGTAGAGCAGATGTTTGAAGTAATCAAAACCATTAATCGCGAGGGTACCACGATCCTCCTGGCAGAACAAAATGCGAATGCAGCCTTGAAAATTGCCGATAAAGGATATGTTTTTGAAAATGGGGCGGTTGTGCTCGAAGGTACTTCAGACGAACTGTTTGCGAATGATGAGATTAAGAAAGCTTATATCGGTGCTTAGAACAACTTCTGTCTATAGGGAGGTGGTTGCGAAGCGGTCTTTAATAATATTTCTGAATATTAGGAAAACAAATTAAGGGGGAAAGCAAATGAAGAAGTCTAAACTGTTAGTGGTCTTAAGTGTGATGTTTGCTTTGATTTTCAGCCTTGCCGCTTGCAACAGCTCTGAAAAAACGGATACGGGAGGATCGGATGGCGAAGCATCAGGAGAAGGTACTATTAACATAGGATATACAGGGCCGTTAAGTGGACCTGCAGCCTTTTACGGAGAACGGACATTGAACGGTGTACAAATGGCAGCCGAAGAAATTAACAATGCCGGCGGAGTTGAGGTAAATGGCAAAAAATATAAATTCAATGTCGTCTCGCTGGATGACAAATATTTGCCAAATGAGGCAGGAGCGAACGCCAAGAGACTGATGCAGGAAAACAAGACACCGATTATTTTCACACCGCACAGTGGCGGAGTGGCTGCCATGCAAGTGTTTAACCAGCAGGAAAAATTCATAATTGGCGCATACACCAGCGAACCTAAAGTAACAGAAGGAGGCAATAAATTAACAGTCAGAATCCCTCCTCGTTATGATGGCTATCTTGAGCCATTCACAAATTATTCAATGGAGAAATTCGGGAAGAAAATCGCCTTCCTGCCGACTGCCTCACAATACGGTAAGGACTGGGCAGAAAAGCTGCAGCCTCATTGGGAAAAAGCAGGCGGAGAAGTAGTGTATAACTCTTCTATTGACTTCGCGAAAGATACTGATTTCTTTACGATCATAACCAATGCCCTGAAGGAGAAGCCTGATGTATTATTTATCGGCGGACCGTCAGAGCCAACCGCAAAAGTTGCCAAACAAGCGAGAGAACTTGGCTTCAAAGGCGGATTCATTGTCATGGACCAGGCAAAGTTCGACGAAATGAAGAAGGTTACCGGCAGCTATGATGTCCTTAATGGAGCGATTGGAGTAATGCCGCTTGTTAATTCTGACAGTCCAGGCATTCCGGAATTCGTGAAGAATTATCAGGCAAAATATAATGAGGACCCAGGTTCAGAAGCTGGCTTGAATTATATTGCTATGTATGTTTTCGCTGAAGCGATAAAAGCAGCAGGATCAGTAGATGATCCAGAAAAAATCATGGCGCATATGCAGGATGGTTTGGATAATCTTCCAGAAGACAAAAAAGTATATGTCATTCCAAAGATCGACCCTAATGGTGGATTTGAAGCCGAGCTGATCGTCGCAGCAATTGAGGATGGGAAAGTCGTGCCAATCAAGGTTGAATAGAATGCAGATAATTGGATTGTTACTGGCCAATTGTATCAAGTTATGGGGTTTTGCTATAGTAACAAGCCAATAACCCATGTTAATGAACTAGAAAGCGGCAGTGATTAATAAACTACCGCTTTTTTCTTTGTTTTCAGGATCTGCAAGCTTACAATAGGGGTAAAGCTTAGGGTATTTTCTCTACAGGAGGCATCTGATGAAAAACAGTATTGGCATAGACGCAGGCGGGTCACTATTAAAAATAGCTTTTGAAGAAAATGACAGATTGCACTTTCGGAAATATCCCATCGAAGATATAAATGAGGCTTTAGAGTGGCTTAAAATGATTGCCATAAATAAAACAGTCTACCTAACAGGAGGTAGAGCAGGAAAGATAAAAGCAGAATATTTTACCAATGCAGAGATTGTTGATGAATTTACCGCTGCATGTGAAGGCGCAAAGTATTTAATGACGCAGGAGGGAGTACTTTTAAATGAAAAGTCCTTGCTTGTTAACATTGGTACAGGTACATCGTGGTTTACAATTGAAGGGGAACATTATGAACGCGTTCTTGGAAGCGGAATAGGCGGCGGGACATTCATGGGAACTGGAAATATCCTTGCCGATTCAAAGGATTTTTCAACTCTGGTCAACTTGTCTGTTAACGGTGAAAGAGGAAAGGTAGACTTGTTGGTTAAGGATATTTATTATCCAGAAGAGCCACCTATTCCTGGAGAATTGACTGCGAGCAATTTTGCGAAGTCAGTGGCAAATGCTTCAATCTCTCCGGCAGACCAAATGGCCTCAGTTCTCAATATGATATCGGAAACAATTACTCTTTTAACGGTACAAACAGCGGCTTTGTACAGGATAAAGAAGGCCATTTTTATTGGCAGTACTCTGGCCGGAAACAAACCGTTGCAAGATAGCCTGGATATTTACTGTAAAATGTCGGGCATTGACCCATTCTTTCTGCCTAATGGTCAGTTCAGTGGAGCAATTGGAGCGATGCAAAAAAAATAAACAACAAACAAATCGATTTGTTCTAATTTCCGTAGCTTGAACTATTGCCGTTTTAGCGATAGAGTAATTTTATACATATAAAAAGAAGGTGTCATCATTTGAGCAAGAGGTATTTTACCATAGGAATGGCCGGACATATTGACCACGGAAAAACGTCGCTGACGAGGGCATTGACGAACGTGGATACCGACCGGCTGAAAGAAGAAAAAGAACGGCAAATTTCTATTGAACTCGGCTTTGCCCCATTATATGAAGATGAGGACCTGCAAATTTCCGTCGTTGATGTGCCTGGACACGAGCGTTTCATCCGGCAGATGATTGCAGGCGTTGCTGGGATCGATCTTGTTGTGCTTGTTGTCGCTGCAGACGAAGGCGTCATGCCGCAGACCCGGGAGCATCTTGATATTCTTGGATTTCTTGGGATTCGCACGGGAATCATCGCGATTACAAAGATTGACAGAGTTGAAGAGGAATTCGTTGAACTTGTGAAGGACGATATCCTTGGAGAGCTTGAAGGAACGGTATTTGAGAATTCTCCATTCATGATGGTCGACAGCATATCCAAAAAAGGAATTCAGGAATTGAAGGAATTGATCATCCAAACTCTGAAAGAACAGGAGATGCGTGACGCCAAAGGCGCTTTCCGTCTTCCGATTGACCAGGTCTTCACAGTAAAAGGACAAGGGACAGTTGTCAGGGGAACAGTCTATGAGGGAACGGTTGAGGAAGGACAATTATTGAAGGTGCTGCCTACTGGAAGTGAGGTTCGCGCCCGCCAGCTTCAGGTCCATCATCAACCAGCAAAGATGGCTTTTGCCGGCCAGCGTGCAGCAATTAATCTTTCTGGAGTTTCCAAGGACGACCTCGAACGTGGTGAAGTCCTCGTTTCATCTGATCACTTCATTGTAACTAATACGATTGATGTTGCCATACGTGTTGTAGAGGATTTAGATCACCTGGTAAAACAGAGAACTCCAATCAAATGCCATATTGGAACTGCTGAAGTAATGGGCAGGATTGTTTTCTTTGACCGGAATGAGCTGAAAGAAGAGACAGGGGAAATTCTTTGTCAGCTCAGACTTGATGAAAAAATTGTCACGAAACGCGGGGACCGGTTCATCATCCGCAGGCCAAGCCCACAGGAAACGATTGGCGGAGGATGGGTCATCGATCCGCGGGGAAATAAATACCGTTTCGGCCAGCAGACGATCGAAGAGCTGGAAAAAAAGAAGGTTGGCACCCCGATCGAAAGAATCAATGCTGCTTTATATGAAGCGAAAAGCCTGTCTATAGAAGAGCTCATCAAACGGACAGCGCTTGATGAAGCAACTATTCAGTCCAATCTTGAGGATGACCAGTTCGTCCAGATTTCCAGCAAGGAATATACACTGGCATCATTGATTGAAGTAATAGAGGCAGATATAAAAGACAGACTTGACGATTTTCATCAAGATAATCCGATGCGTCCCGGATTTAACAAAGCAGAATTGCTTCAATCCATGCAAAAGATTTTCCCTAAGATTTTGCTTGAATTCATTATTGAAAACGGCATTGGTAAAGGGGTATTTTCCAGGAAAGAGCAATTTATTTATCTGGCTAATTTCCAACCCCATGTTCCAAAAAATTGGCAAAAGCGAACAGAAAATCTGCTTAATGAGCTTAAAAGAGATGGCTTAAAAGTAGCCTATTTCAATGACTATATTAAGAACGCAGGCATACCAGATTCTTTGGTTGTGGAGTTAAAACGTTTCCTGGAGGATCAGGGAAAAATCGTTCTGCTTGATGATCAATACGCCTGGCACGGTGAGCACTTTGCAGAGGCAGTCCAGACGCTGAGAAGTCACACTGGTGATGAATTTGAAGTGCCACAGGCAAAGGAAGCTGTCGAGTTATCACGAAAATATATGATACCATTCCTTGAGCGTCTCGATGCGCTTGGTTACACTAGAAGGATAGAGAACAAGAGGGTATGGAAAAAATAGCAAAAACAGCAGACCAGGATGGTCTGCTGTTTTTATCGTTCTAACTAATATTCAAGAAATTCGATTCATCATATAAAAGGAACTTATTAAATCTCAGCTTTACATAATATTATTATGCTTTCTCTGTTGACTTTACTTGCAGCGGAGGAGGGACCAGCCATCCTTTTGTTTTATTTAACTTAAGCATCTTTGCGCCAAATTGCGCTTTTGCCATATGGAACTGACCATACATTACAGCGATATCTTCCCTGATGGATTGTCCAATCATCGTGCTGGCGGCTACTAATCCTTCAGCGACATCCTTTGAAACAGCTGCTGCAATTTCAGGATCACTGAACCTTGCACCTGGGGGAATGTCTTCTAGATGGGCAACAGGACGTTCAGGCGGTGCAGGCGGAAGTCCTATTCCGTTAGTTTTAAGTAATTCCTCAACCTGGCGATTTTCTTCCTTCATGGCCTCAATTGCTTCCTGAACAAGTTTCTTTAGGTCCTCATCACCAATATGATTTACAAAGGTTTGATAACCTGCGATGAGTCCATGATTTACAGATAGGTGGGTCCATGTTCCAAATACTTCTCCATAATGCATCGGTTCATCTTTAGGATTCCCGCTTAAAATTCCCATGATCGCACTCCTTATCGTGTTTATATTCATATTTTTCTCCTTAAGAAAGGAAATTGGTCACAATGGTTATTTTGCTTCATGTGCAATCATTGATACGTTATTTCATTTGGGAAAAGAAGGGAACCACGCTAATCTGAAGAATATTAATACAAATAAAAATATTTCTAAAGTTGCTGAGGTAATAAAAGTGAAAATTTCCGATCTGAATCCTAATACACTTACTGATGAACAAATCTCCGAGCTTTTATTTGAGAAAATATCCGATGACCAAGAGATAGGTGATTGCATCGTTGTCTTGGGAAGCAGCAAAGCGCTCCAATACAGACTTCCAGTTGCGATTAAGTTATACAATGCAGGAAGGGCGAACAAGATTTTGTTTTCAGGCGGAGTCACTTGGCCAGGATCAAGGTTTACGGAAGCGCATTTACTGAAAAATAAAGCTGTTGAAGAAGGAATTCCTGAGGAAGATATTTTATGTGAGGATATATCGTTAAGTACAAAAGAAAATGTATTAGCTTCCTCGCTTGTATTGGATCGTTACTTTGAATTGCATAATATAAAACGTCTGCTGATTGTTACCTCGACATATCACATGAGGAGATCGTATTTAACCTTCAAGACGTATTTGCCAGATTGGATCAAGCTTACTCTTTGTCCAGGGGATGACCTTCACACAAGGAAGGATAATTGGTTCTTATCGGAGTTAGGGAGGAAAAGGGCCACGACAGAGGCAAAAAAAATCATTGAATACATAGCTATGGGCGGCTTATTGGATGATGAGCTCTAAAAATGCGTTCTTTTTCAAGTTCAGTCTAAAGTTGTATGCAAGGTACACCATCCTGACGATGAGGTTTATAAATGGATCACTTAAAATGAAGGTACCAAAAGAACTTCGAGGAAGGTGTCTAAGATGGACCATTTTATTTGTAATACTTGTGGAGTACAATATGAAAAATCAGCGCACTACCCAGAAATATGTTCGATCTGCAGTGATGAAAGACAATATGTGAACCCTGAAGGGCAATCGTGGACCACCTTAAACAAAATGATTGACTCAAGCAATTATGCCAATAAGATTATAAACCATGAGGATGGCCTGTATAGTATTACCACCACACCGGCTTTTGCGATTGGACAGACAGCTTATATTGTCCAGAATCCCGGCTTCAACATTATGTGGGATTGCATAACATATATTGACGACCAAACGGTTGAGGAAATAAAGCACATAGGAGGAATTGATGCAATTGCTTTGTCCCACCCGCATTATTATTCAACACAGGTTGAATGGGCAGAAAGGTTTAATACTGTCATTTACATTCATGAAGATGACAGACAATGGGTAACAAGACCAAGCGAACGAATTATTTTCTGGTCAGGAGAATTTCTCGAGCTTGATGAGGGGGTTACCTTGCACCGTCTCGGAGGCCATTTTGATGGTGGTACTGTCTTGCATTGGAAAAAGGAACAAGGTGTATTACTGACAGGGGACATCATCCAGGTTGTCGCAGATAGACAGTGGGTTAGCTTTATGTACAGTTATCCGAACCTCATTCCTTTGCCTGCTACACAGGTTAAAGAGATAGCAGCAAAGGTAAAAAAATTAAAGTATGAAAAACTTTATAATGCCTTCCATAGAGTAATTAATGAGAACGCCCACGAGACCGTTCAGAAATCTGCTAAAAGATACATCGATGCATTGGAAGGAAGATTCTCGAATAGGATATAAAAACCTGTTGATAGGGGGATACAATGGCCTGGCTATTCATTTTCATTCTTAGCATATTAGGATTCGCTCTAATCATCGATTATAAGCGGAAGAAAAATAATAACAATCCTCCTCATAAAACTCATCCTCACGCTAAGCCTGGAGACAGCTCGAATTACATTATGGGAGACAATAAGCATTCAGACAGCGGGATGTAATTCTAAAAGAAGAGCCTGGAGTGCTGTTTCCAGGCCGATTCTATTTAAAATAAAAAGGCTTAGTTCCCAAAAAATCCTTCATAAATCTTTGCAACGTCCTCCCTGAACTTCTCAACCTGAACAATCCGTGCTTCTCTTAAATATTCTCTTCCATCTGCATAGAGGACAAGGACTGGGACGGTGAAAGCCATCAGGAATCCGGCGATTTCTTCGACCTTTCCCGCATTTACTAAACCTGTCTCAATTTTCGGGAAATCCTTCATAACTTCCTCAACCTGAGGAAGCAAACCATGGCAGACACTTCATCTGTCGGTCAAAACATAAATAAAGCTTAATTCATGGTCATTGATCAGACTTTTCACTTCTTCAATCGACGTCAACTCTTTCATTTTAAAACAACCTCCTCACATAATTGATACCCATTAAAAAATAGGATAGCCTCACCTTCTTTAATCATACTAAAAAAAGGGTATTGGGTATAATGATTAGGAAGGGGTGATCACATGGGGAATCAATGGCATGAGCGATTCGGCAGTGAGAATTATGTGTACGGTGAGGAGCCGAATCAATTCATTGAGGCACAAGCATACAGATTAGAAAACGGGAAGAAAATTGCTGCTTTTGCAGAGGGTGAAGGCAGGAATGCAATTTACCTTGCAAGAAAAGGCCATATAGTAACTGCCTATGATTACGCACTAAATGGTTTAAAGAAAACCGAAGCGCTTGCTGAACGCTTCGATGTACAAGTAAAGACAGAACAGAAGGATTTAATCCATGATTCCGTACCAATTGAGAAATTTGATGGAGCCATAATGGTATACGGACATTTTGCAAAAAACGATCAAAAAATCGTGTTCGATAAGTTGGTCTTAGCTGTGAAGCCAGGGGGCCTCATTATGCTAGAAGTGTATTCTGAGGACCAGATCCGTTATGGAACAGGAGGGCCAAAAACGGTTGATATGCTCTACGATCCTTCAGACCTGTTGAAATGGATTAAAGAATATAACGTACTGCATTTCTTTTACGGTGAGCAGGAACGAGTGGAAGGTGAACTGCATACTGGAGTGGGTCATGTGGTTCAGGCAATCTTTGAAAAATAAAGTGGTTTTTAGGGTAAAGCGATTCTTCTAAAAAGGAGGTCGCTTTTTTTCTATTTTTACAAGGTTTTTCCATATTTTTGTCGAATTTATTTATAAGAAAAAGATTCCGAAAGGGCAACCATTATGAAATTTAGTATAGATAATAGTTATTTTTACTCCGTAATTTCAGAGTTAAGCAGAAGTGTTTCCGCAAATTCAGATTCACATATGCTTAACGGAATTAAGATCACTGCCCATCCTGAAGGGCTGACATTGGTCGTAAGTAATCGTGATTTTTTCGTTGAAAAAACGATCCCGAATAATTCTGATGAAAAGCTGTTGATTTATGAATCAGGCAGCGTTGTTGCGCCTGCTAAATATTTTGTCGAATTGGTAAAAAAGCTGCCTGAGGAAATCATGATTGAAGTACATGAAAATAACAAGCTATCCATTCGGTCAAAGGAAATTAACGTTAATTTAAGTGGTTTTGACTGTGAGGAATATCCTGTTCTCCCACTAATGAATTTCAGGGATTACATCCATATGCAAGCGGAACCTTTGCTTGAAATGGTCAGACAAACCGCATTTGCAGCATCGGTCAGTGATGCACGACCTGTACTCACCGGAATACTAATTTCCTTTCAGAAAAACAAAGTCACTTGTGCAGCGACTAACTCTCACAGATTAGCCCTGCGAGAGATTAATATCGAAGCTGTCATTGAAGGATCGTTCATTGTGCCTCAATCTTCAATTAAAGAATTGATAAGATTATTCAGCAATTCACAAGAAGCGATTTCAATATATGTTTCTGAGAATTACCTGGTTTTCAAGACATTTAAACTTTCTTTGTACACCAGACTTATCGAAGGCAACTATCCTAATCTATCCAGTCTCATTCCCTCAGACTCCAAAACAGTAGTCACGATATCGAAGAGCAATTTATTAAAAGGAATCGATCGAGCCAGTCTATTTGCCAGGAATTCTAGAAATAACAACGTAAAGCTGGAATTGATAAGTCATAATCGACTTCGAATTTCTTCACATTCTTCTGACTTCGGAAAAATTGAAGAGATCCAACAAATCGTCAATATTCATGGAAATCAAGATCTTTCAATTTGCCTAAACAGCACTTTCTTACTCGAAGCTCTTAAATCGATTGCAGACAAGGAGGTTACTTTGAGCTTCTCAGGGTCAATGAGACCGGTACTGATTAAACCAAACAGCAGCAACCACCACCTTCATCTTATATCACCAGTTAGGGGATAAATCAGGATACATTAGGAGGAGTTAGATGAAAGAAACAATTAAAACCTACGATGATTTATTAAAAATGCTTGATGCTTTTTTAAAAGAGGAAAGTCAATTCAGCTGGGACAGCTTTTACTCCGATAGAGAAAGAAAAGTGCCTTTTTTTGAAAATCATCCTGATGAAAATCTAGTAGAGTATTTTGAAATGAAGAAACTAAGGCCTGGAAAAGTATTGGAATTAGGATGCGGTCCTGGAAGGAATGCAATCTATTTGGCTCAAAATGGTTGCTTTGTAGACGCAGTCGATCAATCCGAAGAAGGGTTGAATTGGGCAAGGGAAAGGGCAATGAACCAGGAGATCAAAGTCAATTTTATTCAGCACAATATTTTTAATTTGGATATTGAAGAAGGTACATACGATCTTGTTTATGATTCAGGGTGCTTTCACCATATTCCGCCGCACAGAAGAATGAATTATATCGATCTCGTAAAAAGAGCGTTAAAACCCGGCGGCCATTTTGCCCTAACATGCTTTGTCCTGGGAGGAGAACTAGGTGGCGCAGAAATTTCTGATTGGGAAGTATACAGGCTTAGAAGCATGAAGGGCGGGCTTGGCTTCACAGAAGAAAAACTAATGCAAATCTTTCACGATTTTGAGGCTGAAGAAATCCGAAAAATGAGGGACATGAATCCTAAGGACGCCCTCTTTGGAAAATCAGCATTATTAGCTGGCCTTTTTACAAAAAAAACAATGGAGTGAAATTAGATGGGGTATGTCAGTGAACTAAGAAAACTTGTAGGCAACAGACCGCTTATTCTGCCAGGAGCGGTTGTGTTGATTTTTAATGATAAAGATGAATTGCTGCTTCAGCATCGGACAGATGGCGGCTGGGGCCTGCCAGGCGGAATAATGGAATTAGGAGAAAGCTTAGAGGAAACAGCTAAAAGAGAAGTTAAAGAAGAAACCGGCCTCATAATCGGGGACCTGAAGCTTGAAGGTGTATTTTCAGGTTCAGAGTATTTTTTAAAAGTGGCGAATGGTGACGAACTCTATTCAGTAACGGCAGTGTACTCTACACGCGATTTTGAAGGTGAAATTAAAATGGATGAATCCGAGTCAGTCGATCTCCAATTTTTCAGCTTGGAGCAGTTACCTGATGGATTGCAAAAAAGTTACCTGGATTATATAAAACATTTTCTCAAAAATAAAGAACTTAATGCGGTGACAGAGTTAAACAAGGAAAAGAAAAAAGGGTTTTTAAATGCCTAAAATATACTTACATCGAAAAAAGGTAAATAAGAAGCCTCTGCATTGCCCAAAAGTAAGTTCCGGAGTATAAAAAGGTAAATAAACGTCCTGAGCGGGAGTGTTCGATGATGGCTGAACAAAAATGGGAAGATTTTTATTGTGACGAGGTTTTAACAGGTAAAACTCAAGTTGAGAAGGTGTTGGAAACGGAGCATAGCCTCGCTTTTTACCACACTCGACCGTATTATGAGGTTCATATAATCGTCATTCCAAAAAAACACATCTTATCTTTCTTAGCAGTTACGATAGAGGAAACTGACATTATGGTGGATGTCCTCCAGGTTATAAGGCAGGTTGCTGCGAAACTAGAAAACGAGCATGGTGCTTGCACGATATCTACGAACATTGGAAGCTACCAAAGCAACAAGCATATGCATTGGCATGTTCATTACGGCGCGAGGATTCGTGACGAACAGGGGCGATTGCTGAATGATCAGCAGGCAAAATAATGGCTTTGATTTTATTGAGTTTATAAGAATCTCTCATACGAAAATGGAGCAGTACCTACCGCTTGCAGGTTCCTATGCCATTATAGAGATAATCGGCAAATACCTCCTTTGTTACAATAGCATGCGGAGGCAATGGGAATTACCTGCCGGCAAGAGAGAAGAGGGTGAAACCCCATTGGATTGTGCAAAAAGAGAACTGTTTGAAGAAACTGGACAATCAGTTACAGACCTTGAATTTTTGGATTGGCAAAGGTGAAAAATATTATGAATGGAATGGAGAAGTTTAATCCGGTATTCTATTCTTCTATTCATTACTTGCAGCCTTTCATAGAAAACCAGGAAACTGACGGAATAAGACTATGGGATGTAAAAGAAGCTGTTAACATCGACCAGGTGGATTTGGCCATTTTAGAGTATGTAAAAAACATGAACTTATTGAGATCAGGGAGTTAAACATGAAAAAATTAAACTTTTCGCATGGCCACTTTACAGCGTTTTCTGTTGCAACTTTCCTTACAATGGCTGACACAATGATAGATTGGAATAACAGGATATATTTTGGCATTTTTGCTTTTTTTATAAGTTTAACTGTTTCTTTTATAGCACAAAAAATCATTAAGGATTAACGAAAAAAGGACTTTGGAACAAGTCCTTTTTTCGTTGGAAAAGCATTACAATTTTTCGCATTTAAAAATAATAGTAGTTGGCACTGACTGGACTTTTGTCCAGTTATACCATCGGTTCTCATCCCTGGCTTTAAGTTCTTCAGAAACTCTGACATCTTCAACCATCTTAACAATCTTAAAGCCAGTGTTTATAAGTGAATTGATATATGTGCTTACCTTATACTGCTGCATGATCGCAGGATGGTCCCATGCCTGGTGTTCGTAGGAGCCTTCCTCCTGATAGGATTTATTGAATGAAAGGCCATGCTCTGTATTCTGGACTCGGCTAAAGATCGGATGCTCCCAGCTGAAAATGAATGTTCCGCCCGGTTTTAAGTATTTATGTATATTTCTTAATGTTAAATCAAGATTAGTGGTCCAGCCCAGGGCGAAAATAGAATATACGACATCAAAATAAGCATGGGGCAGACCGGGGTTCATCTCCATCGGTGAATCAAATAATTTTACATTTATATCTTTTAGCAGCTCTGTTGCTGCTGCAATTTGGGAGCTTGATAGGTCCACTCCCCACAATTCAGCGGCTTTATGCTCTTCCATGTATTTTAAGGAATGGCCGCTGCCGCACCCGATCTCCAAAACCTTCTTGCCGCTAACATCCCCAAACAAATTAAGTTCATTTTCATTAGGAGCAAATGGTCCATACTCAGGCAGCGCCGTTCGTCCATAAAAGCGCGGCGCCACTTCATCCCAGCTCTTCTTATTGATCAACAAAGTATCATTTAGCAATCTACAAACCTCCATTACTAGATAACATATTATTCTCTATGGACGAGTCATTTCCTTTAAATATTTTTGACCAATTTTATCTGCGCGAAATCCATAAAATAGCTGTCATTTGGAAGCCGTATTATGTTTTACATTGAAATTTCATATATCATCTTCATTCTAGTAATTGAATAAAATGATAGGATTAAAACAAGTAGGATGTTAGCTGCAAGTTTTTATATTTAATATAAATAGAGTCCTCTCATCGGTTAGATGAAGGACTTTATTATTTTTTACCGTCTTCTGCGACGTTTTAGGATTTGTATTTCCGTTTCAATCTCTTTCAATTGATGATCCTTTTCCGCTATACTATTCTTCGTTCGTGCTAAATCTTCTTTTACTTGGTTTAGCTCAGCTGTTAGCTCTTGGATTGCCTGATTTAAATTTGCTGTCTCAGCATTGCCTTTTCCTTTTGTCTCAGCCTGATTAACTGTTTTTGACAATAGTGATAAAGTAGTTGGATTTACAATACTTTTTGCAGTTGTTAGCAGTGAATCCAGGGAATTTTTGTTCAACTGTTTGGCTGTGCTCGTCATTTCGCTTTCTGCCGCTGTCTCGTTACTTTTCATTTCTGGTATTTTGGTAAGTAAGCCCTGAGCAATGTTAAGTATTTCATTTAAAGAGGGGTCTTTTTTAATAAGATCAATCTGCGGCTTAATAGGTTCATCCTTCATTCAGCATTATCCTTTCTATTATTGAATTGTTTATAGGTTAGTGACTAATCCTTATTGATTCACAACATTCTTAAAACAGTAACTAAGAATAAATTGATAATCTCCCCGGCCAATACCGGTATAGCCAGGGAGACTGTAAGGTGTTCAGGTGTCAAATCGTTCCAAGGGATTAAGCAGCACCGTTTTCAAAACCAATTACTTCGCCGATGCAAGTGTAAAGAATGTTAACCAAGTCTTCCTGGTTAAACAAAAATGCTACGAATAACGCAATTACCAGCAAAAGCAAAACAATAGAGGTGATAAGCATCTCTCCACCCCCTTCCTTTTTAGAAGATAGGTAAGATTCGAACCTTACAACAACATCATATGTAAAAAAATCGGACGAGCATCAGCTTGTATCATAGAATTAGAAAGAAGGGCGGCCTATTTTTGCAGAAAGTAAAAGTTGAAAAATCTTATAAAATAGTCTTCCTTTCAGGATAATCAATACCCAATCTAAAGAAAATCGTTGATAATAAAGTGAGTTTTTAAAAAAATGTCACACTTTTAAGTCTGATTCGACTTATTGTATAGAGAGTAGAAATGAGGTGGGAGAAATTACTGACCATAAAAAAGAACAGCTGGTTATGGAATGGTATGAAGCGTATTATAAAGACATTTATCGTTTCATCTTTTTTATGATGGGAGACCAGCAATACTGTGAGGATTTTGTTCATGACACTTTCCTGCGGGCCTATACTTCTTTTGAGCGGTTTGAAAACAGAGGTAATGTGAAAACCTGGCTTTTTAGCATCGCAAAGCATCTCGTAATGGATGAAATACGCAAGAGAAAGCGAAGAAGAATTTTTCCCATCTTCTCAAGTGAACAGGACATTCCATCTTCATTTAACGTTGAACAATATATTGAAAACAGGGACACGGTCGAGAGAACGCTTAAAGCAATCCAAAAGCTTAAACCTGAATACCGGCTCGTCATTACGTTGAAAAAAATTGAAGAGTGCTCAACAAAGGAAATTGCCGAAATCCTCGGATGGTCTGAAGCAAAAATCAGGAAGACTTTATCCAGAGGATTAAATGCCGTAAGAAAAAAGGAAGTCGCGGAAGGAGGCGGTCATTATGAACAAACATTCTAATGAAAACTGGGAGCTGCTTAAAACAATCTCTCCTCCTGAAGAACAGAAAAACAGGATTCGTAACAGGCTCATATCCTCCATCCGAACTCAGAGACCAGCAAAGCGAAACTATAGAATATTTGAGCTGAAAAATTTGGTTCTTACTGCGTTATTCCTATTAATCTCCGCCGGACTCTTGTTTCAATTGCAAGCAAAAAATCAAATCTCCGATGAAACTGGTGGCCATCAGGCAGGCTCCTATCCTGACTTCACCTGGGAATTAGAAAATGTGTATAGCGAGAAGACTTCAAACGGCTATGTTTTTTATGAAGATGGCAGCCCCGAACAAATTGGAATTGCTGAGAAGGTGACTGTCAAACGCAGGGATGAAATTATTAAGTCTCCTGGTATGAATGTAAAAGAAACAATGGAGAACTTTCCCTATCCAACGACTTTGTATATCGAACACGTAAAGATGATGGATGTAAGCTTACGCTACAATTTCTTCATTCAAGCTGGCAAAGAAACCATTCATTTCAGTTTTGATTATCCAAAACTTGAATATGCTGAGATCTTCCAAATCATAGCATCCTTGGATTTTAAGAAACCTGAGCCATATAAACACGATGGTCTTCTGTATGTCGCTCATGGATATGGAACATTGCCCTTTCCAGTAGGCTTAAAACCAATAGAGATTAAAGGAGACACGGAAACATATATTTGGGAACATGGCAGCAAGGATGATTACAGGGATTATATTGAAAAGATAAAATCAACTGGAGGATATAAGGAAACAAACAGTGATGGTTTATCCTATATATTTGAATCGGCGAATGGATCACAAATCGTTAAGGTATCCCTGATTGGAAAAGAAATCACCTATGAATTTTCATATCCGAACCGGGAGGAGTAGGTGGAGCCTTTTAGGGATCTCTATTTTTCCGCTTGGATTAAAAGGGATTTCATATTAAAAAAACGAATAATTTAATATAAAGCCAAGATATTTAAAAATTCTAAAGGAGAATCCTTGTGATCAATCTAGTGCGTGTAAAACAGGAGGACGAATTAACACTCCACAATCTGATCCAATTTTATATTTATGAATTTACTTTATTCCAGGAAATTAAGCTTGAGGAGAGTGGAAGCTATGCTCCTTTTGATTTGAAGCCATATTGGACTGAACCGGATCTCCATGCCTTTTTTATCTTATATGAAGGAGAGCTGGCAGGGTTTGCATTGATCGAGAGTGGGGAGCCAAATGTCATCCTTGAATTTTTCGTCCTGAGGAAATTTTATCGAAGAGGTTTCGGCAAAATGGCGGCTATTAAACTGTTTGACCAATTTCCAGGCAAATGGAGTATTACGCAGGTTGAGAAGAATCAACCAGCAAGGTGCTTTTGGCGTAAAGTAATCGGAGAATATACCGGGGGAAACTACACAGAACGGATAGATGATCAAAACCGGTCAATCCAGGAATTTCATACTGCATTAATTGTGAAATAATCGTTGAAAGAAAAATGTCAGTTGTATATAATGGTAAAAATATCTAATCGATGACAAAGAGAGTAATTATTCATTGTTTGCGATAGCGAGCTGGGGACGGTGGAAGCCTGGTGTGACAGAATAATGAAGCGCACTTTTGAGATGCCTACCTGAACCCAGTAGGGAAGGCCGGAATGGATTTCCGTTATCATTGCAAGAAGGTTCCTATTTAGGAACAATTAGAGTGGTACCGCGGGCTTAAACTCTCGTCTCTTTTTTAGAGGCGAGGGTTTTTTATTTTATACAAGGGGGCTTACTAATGAGTTTCGAAAAAACGTTTGCAGAAATACTCGACTTATTGCTGGATGGCGTCATTTCTTTAGAGGAAATTGAACGGTCAATTGAAAAACCAAGGTTTATGAACCACGGTGATTTAGCCTTCCCATGCTTCCAGCTGGCTAGAACGTTGCGGAAACCTCCTGTTATGATTGCCGAGGAATTAAGTCATCAGCTGCAAAATCGCGGAGATGATTCGTTCGAACGCATCGTAGCGGCAGGGGGCTATGTTAATGCGTTTCTAAACAAATCAAAGACTTCTAAAAAAGTTTTAACGGAAATACTTGAAAAGCAAAATTCTTATGGGAATTTGAATCTTGGCAAAGGCAGTACGGTGACAATCGATTTGTCATCTCCCAATATCGCCAAGCCATTCTCAATGGGACACCTGCGGTCAACGGTCATAGGCAATTCACTGTCACTGATTTTAGAAAAATGCGGATATAAGCCGGTGAAAATAAACCATTTAGGCGATTGGGGAACACAATTTGGCAAGCTGATCACAGCTTACAAGCTTTGGGGATCGGAAGAAAAAGTGAAAGAGACTCCAATCAAGGAGCTTCTTGCGCTTTATGTGAAATTTCATGAAGCGGCCGAACGTCAACCAGAACTTGAACAAGATGGGCGGGACTGGTTCAGACGGCTGGAAAATGGAGATAAAGAAGCACTTCAACTATGGGAATGGTTCAGGGAAGAATCGTTGAAAGAGTTTAAGAAGATTTATGATTTAATGGGTATAGGTTTTGATTCCTATGCTGGAGAAGCTTTTTATAATGACAAAATGGAAAAAATCGTTGAACTCTTAGAAAAAAAAGGTCTGTTGGAAGAATCGGATGGGGCACAGGTAGTCAGACTTGATGAAGCAGGCCTTCCACCTTGCCTGATAAAAAAATCTGATGGAGCAACATTGTACTCTACACGTGACTTAGCTGCCGCGAAGTATCGGTATGATGAATATGCTTCTGCGAAATCCTTGTACGTCGTAGGTAATGAACAAAGCCTCCACTTTAAACAGCTTAAAGCGGTTTTGGCGAAAATTGGGTTTGATTGGGCGAATGGCTTGATTCACATTCCTTTTGGCATGATGCTGAAAGACGGAAAGAAGATGTCCACCCGGAAAGGGAAGGTAGTTTTACTTGAGGAAGTCCTTAAGGATTCGATTTTATTGGCACAAAAAAATATTGAAGAAAAGAATCCGTATTTACACTTAAAGGCGGAGACTGCAGAAGCCGTTGGAACCGGTGCAATTATATTCCATGACTTGAAGAATTTTCGCATGAATGATATCGAGTTTTCATTGGAGGACATGTTAAAGGTTGAAGGTGAGACGGGTCCGTATGTTCAGTATACGAATGCTCGGGCTCAGTCTATTTTGCGAAAAGCTTCATTTAATAAGCAAAATGTTCAAATTCACTTGAATGGAGAAGCAGATTGGCCAGTAATCACAGAACTTTTGGGATTCCCGGAGGCTGTCAAACGTGCTGTCGAAAATAGTGATCCATCTCAAATAGCAAAGTATGTATTGGATCTTGCCCAGGCATTTAATAAATACTATGGGGAAGTAAGGATACTGGAAGAGAACGAAGGAAAACAATCGCGTCTCGCTCTAGTGCAATCTGTCAGCATTGTTCTAGAGGAAGGCCTAAGATTGCTAGGAATTAAGTCACCAAAGGAAATGTAATAAAAAGCCTCTGGAAAAGTCCAGAGGCTACCTTGAATAACCAATATTTTAATGATGTTCTTTATACGAAGCAAAAATCTCTTTAACTGCATCGCTATATTTAATCTCGACATCCGTTTCTTCAAAGAACCAGGTGTCATTCGATTCAACATAAAAGGTGATTCCATCAATCTCTTGCTGTTGGGCGGCAATGGCAGGCGTTTCTAGCGAGAAAGCTAAGCTGTAACCTTTGTTCTTGTCGCCAAACCCAGCATATTGAGGGTAAAGGCGGATGTAAAACGGCTTTGGTGTATCAAATTCTTGTTCAAACCATTTGTATGCGTTTTGATCAATCGAGATTGTCATTTTTGCACCATCCTTTCGTTAGTTTTATTGTAAAACCTAACTAGCTCCTAAGTCCGTGCTTTATGTCACAGAAAAGAGGATGTCATGAAAGTGTCAAAAATATCTGCCTTTGCTCAAAACAAAACATTTAATATCCTATGCTTATGAATCATGTCGATTGGATTACTGCACATAACAAAGTACACCTGAAGGACACTAAAATTAACTAAATAAAAAATGAGCAGCTCCTGTTCCGAAATTCCGGGGTCTCTTTTAAAGTGCAAAACGTGAAAAAAAGCACAAATAGCATGCTAAATCGCATATGGTTAAGCATGCTGTTTTTTGTTGGTTTATAAGTATTTATGCCATATTAACATTAAAAAAATCGAACGGTAATTAGCATACCAATTATTAAAGTGGGAATGTTCATACTCATGCTGTTATTTTATATGGTAAAACGTGAAATGGAAAGGCATTATAACTCGTAAAAAACCCAGTTAGCGGTTTTTACTTTTGGTAGTGAAAGCAACAAAGTGGTTGCGAAAAGAGCCTTATTAAAACAGAAATAACAAATAAAAAGATATCCGCCCTTCTTTTGGGAGATCAACTTAGCATCCAGTCTGATCAATAGACGGAAAAATTTCTCTTAATTCGTAAATTGAAATGAAAATAGCTTATTTAGACGGAGAATTTCCGCCTATTCGCTCGAAAACTGATTAAAATGGGATAGTTGGATTTGCATAACCGGAAAATCTCCGCTTATATACCTCGAAACGAGCTCTATTCAGCGTTTAACCGGAAATCCTCCGCTTATTTAACTAACGTAGAGTTGCTCAAGCACTGTTGTAAAGAATCGTGCCACTGTTCATATCAGATATGAATTCTCTCGGATAGTATTGGAAATCGAAAAAGCATGATGATTTATTTGCTAATCATCATGCTTTTCACTAAGTTATTTGTAGTGTTATTTATGATTTTGCACCCCAAAAGAGAACCTGTTATGTTCCAAAAAGGAGCTGCCCAAAATATATTTAAACTGTTGGAGTTTTTTTACGCATTGCTTCAGGAATGTAGACGCAGAATGGCTCGCTGCCCATATAATCTCCTGTTACTGCATAAGTTCGAGACCGGGAGCCTCCGCAGACGTAACGGAATTCGCAGACACCGCATTTTCCTTTGTACTTATCTGGGCTTCGCAGGTCTTTGAAAACAGGCGAATTCCTATATATATCAGCTAAAGATTTCTCTCGGACGTTTCCTCCGACAAGTGGCAGCAGTCCAGAAGGCATGACGTCCCCAGTGTGTGATATAAAGACAAAACCATTGCCATCATTTACACCTTTTGGAGCGCGCTTCAAGCCATCAATTACAGAAGCCATATCTTTTGTCAAAGTATCTTCATAACGGATTTCGCCCATTTGGACCATATTTTCTCTGGCTTTTTGCTGAAACACCACGCGCCGGTAATGCTGTGCAGCTGTTGTTTTAATATCATATGGAGCTGTTTTGCTTAATTCGTAAAGCCAGCGAAACACCTTTTCGTGCTCAGCAGGAGTAAGGCAAGCGTCAAGCTGGCCCCGACCCGTAGGCACTAACAGGAAAATGTACCACATTACAACCTTCAGTTCTTTCATTAATTCAGCCATTTGCTCCAGATAATCATAGTTATAGCGAGAAATAACTGTGTTTAACTGCAGTGGCATATTCAGTTCATTCAAATACCTTACCTTTTCAATCGTCAGATCGAATGAGCCAGGTGTGCCGCGGAAGTGATCATGGATTTCTGGGGTAGGGCCATCAAGGCTGAAAGCCCATCTCGAAAGTCCAACTTCTTTGGCGCGTTCCATTTTTTCTTTTGTCACATTGTCAGTCGCACTTGGTGTCATCGATACCCGCATGCCTTTTTTTATAGCATAGTCAGCAAGATCGAATAAATCCTCACGCATCATGCAATCCCCGCCAGTGAATACAAGCATAGGATTGTTCATTTCGTAAATTTGGTCAATTAATTTTATTCCTTCTTCAGGCGTTAATTCCAATGGATCAGGCTTGTTTTGTGCATCAGCCCGGCAATGTACACACTTCAGCTGGCAAGCCCTGGTAACTTCCCATATGACGATGTAAGGATTCTCATTAAAATCGATCGAAGCAGGATGACCTCCCATGCTGCCTTGGAGTCCTATATTATGCATAAATTATCACCATACTTTTCCTAATATTTATATATTAATTATAAAATTGACAGGATGATTTGGATGAAGGGATTGTTACAATAATTCTACAATCTGAGTATTGGATTAATTTCTAATCAATAAATACAAAAAGAGACCACTAAGCTTGCCCTCTAAACGATAAAAGTCTGTATAAATGTAATTATTAAAAATCACTCTATATATTTACGTTCTTTTTAACGAAAAATATTTAGGCTATTCTGAAACTTATCATTCGTGCAAATCGTCTACTTATTGGATATACACAGGCGAACTTGAAATGAGGGATGTGCGGTGAAAAAGACAGTATTGTGGGGGATTGGGGCCTTTTTACTTCTTCTAACGATCTCTGGATGGGCAGGATATAGCCGCTATGAACCTGAGCCGCCAAAATTGGAATTAATTGTTGATCAAAAGTCAGTCGTAATTGAGCCAATGACGTTTTCACTGCAAAAATGGGGAAGGGCTGCAGCAGCGGATACTTACTCAGAACCAGCCGCATTGGTAAAAGAAGATACTCCGGTCAGCATTAATACATCTGAGAATTTTAAGCTAACATTTGAAGATGCTCCTGAATCAGTCAAATATTATTTATGGGATATCAACACCGGTAAACTTGCCTATAAAGATTTAAATGGGTATCCGCTAAATCTTAAGAACTCTAATGTTGCATCAGGTGACTATGCCATGGAAATCCGCGCTAAATGGGCAAACGGATATGTATTTTATAATATAAGGATTGTTGCTTACAACAACAAAAAATGATAGTAAGCCATTGGTTCCGTAAATATTCGGTAACCAGTGGCTTTTTTTGGTAAAAAAGGTCAAGTATATATGAAATAGATTTAGTCAAACTAAAACAGTACCAAATATCATAAGAAAGAAGGAATCTTCATGACTGTTGGAGCTCAAGTAAAACAAACTATTGCAGGATTGAAAAGTGCCCAAGCAAGCCTTGAAACCTTCGCACTTGGTACAGAAAATCAGCAAGCTAAGCAGCTTTACCAAACAGCTGCTCAACAAACTCAATCGATTATCGATAGCATAAAGCCTCGCTTGCAGGAGATTGAGCAGGAAGAGCCACAATATAAAGAGTAAATTCAGGGAGGGCAGGGGCAACCCGCCCTTTTCCTATATCTAAAGAGGTGAAGCTAATTGACAGTTGCAGCGAATGTTAACCAGTGCTTATCCACATTAAAAGGAATTGAGGCTCAATTATCTTCTTTTGCCATTAACTCCACTGTTCCCGAAGCAAGCAAGATTTTTCATGAAACGATGATGGTTATTGGTGAAATAAAAATGGACTTGGAGCAACGCAAAATCCAATTGGAAAAAGAAGAGCCTCAATATAAAGGGTAGACAGGAGTATAAATATGAATGATTATACGCATATAATTGTCGCGTCTATATTATTTGTAGTAACCTTATTTACAATTACAAAAATCGGCGGTAAAAAGCAGCTTTCAGAGTTGTCTTTTTTTGAATATGTATCAGGCATCACGATTGGCAGTATTGCCGGCGAAGTCATTATGGGACTTGACGGAAATTTGTTACATGGAGTTTTAGCGATTATGATTTTTGGCTCGTTTACATATTTACATGACCTTATAGGAATCAAAAGCAAAAAATTCCGGGATTTTTTTGAAGGCAACGCGACTGTCTTTATAAAGGAAGGCAAGGTACTCGAAGAAAATTTGAAGAAAGAAAAATATACTATTGATGAGCTTAATTCATTATTAAGACAAAAAAATGTTTTTAAAACAGCAGATGTTGAATTCGCAGTTCTTGAACCTAAAGGTGATTTAAGCGTCTTGCTAAAAAAAGAACTGCAGCCGATTACTCCAAAGGACTTGAATATGACCGTTTCACCAGAAAAAGAAGCCCATACAGTCATAATGGACGGAAATGTGTTGAATGACCAACTAACAGCTGCAGGCAAAAATCGAGGCTGGCTTGATACAGAGCTGTCAATTTTAAATGTTACTCTTGATAATGTTTTCATGGCCCAAGTGGATTCTTATGGAAAATTGACCATTGATACCTATGATGATCAATTACAAGTGCCTTCTCCACAGCCACGGAAGCTTTTGCTGGCCATGCTTAATAAATGCCAGGCCGACCTGGAATTGTACGCTCTTGAGACAGTTTCAGATGAAGCAAAGCAAATGTACAATAAGAACGCAGCAAAATTACAGACAGCAATAAAAAAAATCAAGCCCTTTTTAAATGAGTAGATTATGATCTGTAAGCTTTTTCCGGAATAATGGCTGGCAGAAACCAAATACTAAATAGTGGAGGGGCATGATTCGTCCTTCTAATTTAAAAAGGGGTGCTGCCGAATGAATAGATCCGCATGGATTTCAACGTTGATGAGATCAAATTTACCTCAAAACCTAATGAAAACGTTCGGATATAAAAGAAAGAAAAATCGTTCCATGACCTTTTCGCTAATGGGGGTTGCTGCAAGTGCCGCTGCAGCATATATTTTCCGAAATCAAATGGGTGGAATGAGGCAGCTTTTCCAAAGGTCCAATATGCAAACGTCATTTAATAAGCCTATGGCTGCTGGTATTACAGAGTTTGCGAAAGAAATTACTTCCGGATTGGATGCAAAGACAAAAACAACAGGTTATCATTCAACCAGTTCCACGAACCCGGAAAGCAGCCAGATCATCAATCAAATTGCATCGACCGTTAAAGAAACTGGTAACGGACAACAAGTTGATGAACTGACCAACAAATTAATTAAACATAACCTTTAACCAAAAGCCCGCTAATTATGCGGGCTTTTTTTGAGCTACTCTTAATTTTTCAAGAAAAGAGGCTATGTTAAAGATCAATGATTTTCAGCACCTGTTGATTGGAGCGGAGGGGACTCGACTCCAGCGGGATCACAGGACGCACCGCGGAAAGCAAGTGACCGGAGCTGAAATCAACAGTGTAAATTTAACACTGCTAAAAGGAAAAAATTTCCGAACTTGTATAACGTTTGCATTAAAGTTCACTTTCTGTCCATATAAATAGTCAATCCATCCCTTGTAGATAAAGCTAGTTAGGTATAGTGGCATATGATAAATAGGTTACAGAAACATTAAGCTTATATTTCATAAATGTTACAAAAGTGATATATAAAAGGAAAAAAGAGCCTAAAAACCCTATAAATAATAGGTTTTGGCTCTTTTTTGCATGAAAACGTTATTTTTCCCAGAGGAAAACAATTCCTCTCAAACCAAAATTTATAGATTCAAAACAAGTTTGGGAAACTCTACTATTAATTTGTAATCGAAATCAAAGGAGTTGCTCTAACATGAAAAAACAGCTTTTGACGGTGGCTGCAACGGCCGGATTTTTATTTACATCATTTAATGGTTCTGCAAGCGCTCATGAAAAGTTACACACAGTACAAACTGGTGATTCTTTATGGAAGCTTTCCCAAACATATAATGTTGCTATAAATGATATAAAATCTTGGAATAAATTATCGAGCTCAACCATCTATGTAAATCAAAAACTATCGGTACTTGCACCACACAGCCATACTACCACAGCTAGTACAAGCACTGTTGCCGCTGGAACTACGTATGTTGTGAAGTCAGGCGATACTCTATGGGGAATTTCAAAGTCATATGGTTTGTCGATCAGTGGACTAAAATCATTAAACGGATTAAGTTCAGATGTCATCTATCCGGGACAGACACTAAAGATTTCTGGCACTGCTGCAAACACAGTAACTGCTTCACCAGCAAGCACTTCCAGCAGCACATATACGGTCCGCAGCGGTGACAACCTATCTACAATTGCTGCTCGCCATAATTTATCGCTATCACAATTGAAATCTATCAATAACTTAACTTCAGATCTTATTTATCCTGGACAGGTTTTAAAGGTTTCTGGTACTGCCTCAACACTAGTTGCGACAAATGTATCAAATACCACTTCTCCTGTCATGGTAACGTATGCATCCACATCAAAAGTAAATGCCCTTATTACTGAAGCAAAAAAATATATCGGTGTTCCTTACGTTTGGGCTGGAAGCTCTCCATCAGGATTTGACTGCTCTGGATATTTAAACTATGTGTATGCAAAAGCAGGTATATCAATTCCACGTACAGTGGCTTCCATTTGGGATGCTACAAAGCCGGTATCTTCACCACGTGTGGGAGACCTAGTATTCTTTGAAACTTATAAAGCAGGTCCTTCACATGCAGGAATTTATCTTGGTGACAACAAATTCATTCACGCAGGATCCTCAAGAGGCGTTGAAATTAGTGACATGAACAATACTTACTGGAAGCCGCGCTATCTTGGTGCAAAAACTACCTTTTAAACCTTGTTTTTACCTATACCCATCTTCTAAAGAATGAAAACCTCCTTTTTGGAGGTTTTTCAATTTAGGTAAAATTCTTTTGCAAGGTGTAACTAAAATGACAAATGATGATTTTAAATTTGTAAATACCTTTGTTTTTAGCGTATAATCCAATTAAAATCTTATTTACTAAGGTGCAAGTCTGCAGCTGTACACCATCTTGATTTTCCGTGTATTTGTACATAGTGAATTCTGGTGAGTTTAATGATTTGGAGGCATACGTGACGTGAGAATTCCTATTTTAAAATTGAAAGATTATCTGTTAGTTTCAATCCAGGTTGAACTAGATGACCAGACCGTGCTGACGTTTCAAGAGGATTTACTTAATAAAATAAAAGATTCTGGAGCAAAAGGGGTAGTAATCGATCTGACATCCGTAGATATGATTGACTCCTTTATCGCAAAAGTCTTAGGTGATGTCATTGTCATGACCAGTCTCATGGGAACGAAAGCTGTGCTGACTGGAATCCAGCCAGCTGTCGCAATCACATTGATTGAACTAGGCATAACATTGGAAAATGTTCATACAGCTTTGGATCTTGAACAAGGAATAACGATATTAAGCCAATTGTTAGAGGGTTAGACATATGACAGAACCGATTGTGATTAATATTAATAATGAATTTGATATAGTG
This sequence comes from Mesobacillus subterraneus, assembly GCF_023715485.1. Lineage (GTDB taxonomy): Bacteria > Bacillota > Bacilli > Bacillales > Cytobacillaceae > Mesobacillus > Mesobacillus subterraneus_B. The sequence goes on from NZ_JAMBOF010000006.1 coordinate 101,104, forward strand.
CTTGCCCGACAGAAAGGGAGAGAGGTTTCGAAAGAGCTTCTATTTGGCGGTGTCGACCAGGCAAGGATTACGACTGCTATTTCTGAACTCGCAAGAAACATCTACCTATACGCTGGCAGTGGACAAATAACAATCAGTATTCTTGAGGATAACGGAAGAAGAGGGATACAAATTTCCGCCTCTGATAATGGGCCCGGTATCAGTGATATCAGAATGGTACTACAGGACGGGTTTTCAACATCAGGAGGTCTGGGTGCTGGTCTTCCAGGCGTTAAGCGCTTAATGGACACCTTTGACATCGATTCAGTACCGGGAGCCGGGACGACTATCACAATTTCAAAATGGGCTAGGTAACAGGAGATAATATGGAACTGAAGAAAATACATCATGTCGCAATAATTTGTTCCGATTATGAAAAATCTAAGGATTTTTACATAAATGTTCTCGGGCTGAAAATGATTTCAGAAGTTTTCCGAGAAAATCGGAACTCATTTAAATTAGATTTAGCAGTAGGAAACCATTGCCAAATTGAGTTGTTTTCCTTTCCAGAGTCTCCTGAACGGCCAAGTTATCCTGAAGCAGCCGGTCTCAGGCATATCGCTTTTTCTGTAGAAGAGTTAGCAGCGGCCGTAGACGATCTTTTATCAAAAGGGGTAGAGGTCGAGCCGATTCGAGTTGATACAATAACGCAGAAAAAATATACATTCTTCGCAGATCCAGACGGGTTGCCAATCGAACTTTATGAAGTTTAATGAAAGATAACTTCGATATATTCCCCCAAAAGGGTTTACTTTTAACTTATCCCCTATCACTTTTCAATCAATAAAAAAGGATGTTCTGCCACATGCGGAACATCCTTTTAGTTATTTATAATGTCCACTGCTTCATTACTTGATCACGAGCAATCTCAAGGATTTCTTCGTCAGGGGTGTCATGGTCAGCAATCACATTGGTTAAATAATTCTTTCCCTTTAAATCTACAGTCACGGTAACTTCTCTCATATACATTTTCCTTTCTATTATGTTTTCCATGATGATTTAATTTACCATGTTATTCTAATACCATCATATTGAAGTGAGTAAACCACTGGGACTTACTCTAGGGTAAAATTTAATTTTCACAAAAAAATTAACACGTTTGATTCTCTCGTGACAGGGAAATTGACAATTATCACTTCAAAAAGGGAGGGATAATTGGATGAGTAATGAAAATAAAAATCAGCAGAGCCTTGCAGAATACGAACGAGAAAAATTGGGCAACGCGAAAAAAGTGGATGAATTCAAGGATCAAGGAACCGTTCCCGACCAGCAGAATCGATTGAAGGACAAGGAGAATTTAAGAAAGTAATATGCTAACGAGCCGGCGCTATTTCATTGCCGGCTTTTTTAAATTTATGGCTGTGTTAATGCTCAACTTCCGGAAGAAAGTGATCTATTTTAAAATTAAAGAAGGAAAATATTTACTTAAAGTTGAATATATATTATAGAAAAATAGAGTATATAGAAAAGGGGAGCGTCAATTTTGAAAGCACATAATGCAGACCATGCAGGGAGTCTGTTGGTTACTGCAGCGGTTATCTTGTTTTTTGCATCTGTACCAATGGGTATATTTATTGTAAGTTTTGTTCATCAATCATTTTATTTAGACAAGTCATATTGGTATTTCGATAGTCCGATGTCATCTTATATCATGATGGTTTCGATGTTTTTGGCAATCCCGGTGTTGTTAATAATAATTGCCATATATCTTTTCAAGACCTATGAGTCAAAAAAGCGCAGTATTAATTTGATGATCGCCTCTACTATTACATTGGTGATTATGGGTTCCGGCGTTTATCTAAGCCTGGATAATTTTTATTATATGGACAAGAATGGGCTTTATTATGATGAACTTTGGAAACTGGACAAAACAGTCTATTCCTGGGACGATATCACGGCTATGAAGCAGGTTAATAAAAATGTTGGCGGGACTTTAACCCCTGAAAAAGTCATCTTCACGTATGGCAAAGAAAATATTGAGCTGCCACTTACACCTAAACTCCGAAATGAAATTGAGCCTGTACTCGACTATATCGAAAACGCTAAAGGGGTAGAGCTGGTCATGGAGACTGTTGCAACTGAATAAAAATAACCCTTTCGTCAATTGATGAAAGGGTTATTTTTTTATACCATCATACGAAACTTCCGCTTAAAGTACCGCTTAAGACCTTCTGAAAGCAAGAAGAACGTTATAATCAACACAGCAATGAATAACACAGTATAATAAGGAATCCATGTATGAACCCAAATATCTCTAAGGATACTTTGGAGCAGCACTGGATAGGAAAGGGAGGTGGAGATATTTTGGTATGCACCCCCCAATGTAGAAACAAACTCTCTATATACAAAGATTTGAATTACGCCGAGCTGAGCCATTAGAAAAAGAACGCGGCCTAAGTCTGCTGCAAAAGATGTGAAGACTAGCGGACGAAGGTGGGGCCAATAATGTCGCTTGAACATATTGCTTTTGTTGGTACCAGAGGTTACGGCTGCTTCAACAAAATCCCTGACTGACAGTTCGGACATTTGGCTTCTGATAATTTCAGCAACACGCCCCACCTCAACGATTGCCAAAATAAAAACATACCAGAAAAAAAGATTTTTAGAAAAATAAATAAATGGCAACCCAATAATGAGGGCAACTAAAAAAATCGGCGGAATAAATGAGAGCAGGTAATTCCAGCTATCCAGTAACCAGCGAAAAAATTTAAAATTTGCAGCAGCTGCCCCAAGCGGAATTGCAAGCAAATATCTGAAGCCAGCAATTAAGAAGACAAGGATTAGCGTCTCTCTTGTCCCAATGACAAGAAGGCTTAAAAGATCTCGCCCGGACTTGTCGCTGCCCAGCCAGTTCTTTTCCGAAGGTGGATAAGGAGGAATTGACAATCCTGATTCATCACGTCGCATTACTTCATCCTTCAGTTCTGAATCCACGAATGGCAGGTAGCTTCCGCCAACAGCAAAAATCATATATATGGACAACAGCATACTCCCTAATAATAAAGGTATATTTCTCATAGCTTGTCCCCCAAATCGTAGGGTGTTGATTTATAAACAGCAACCAAACTGATGATATGAACAATCAGGATGAATGCTGTAAAGATTAATGTGTAAGCAATTGCCAGGGTAGGCATGGCTAAATTCCTATTGCTTCCTACCGCAAATGAAGGCCCTAAATAGACGGCATTTAAAAAATAATAGCCTGCTCCACGGTAATCAGTGAATCTTTCAATTATAAAAAGATTGGAAAGCATGTAAAGAACAATTGTATTAAAATGGCGGATGATTTTAATACGAGCATTGGCAAGGATATGGCGGTACACAATCATTTTCTCTCTTATCCCTTTTGACCGGGCTGTTCTTATATAATCCTTACCGGTCTCTTCCTCAATTGCAGAGGAGGTAATGGCCGCCATATAAAAAAGAGGGTAAATCGTTAAATAAACGATTTGCATTATTACATTATCTCTGTCATCGCTGCCAAACAGATCTATATGCGGAGCGAGTCCCATATGAAATAAATCCATAAGAATAATTTGTAATGTTATTACGATAAAGAAATCTGGCAAGGATAAAAAAAACCAGGTGGAGCCCTTTCCGACAAATCCCCACTTGCTAATTGACAATCGATGATCGAAAATCCCCTTTAGGATTCCAAGAAAATAACCAAATAGTAAAGCGGGAATTACCGTCATCGCACTCAGTTTGACTGTCTTTATGATAATTTCTCCAACCGTATAATCAGGAGAAAAATTGCCCAATGACTTGTTTTCTATTATAAAAGTATATAAAGAAACAAATTGAGCCACATGCTTCTCAAATGAATATTCATACTCTACATCTACAAATACCCCTGCATCTGTACTGATATAGCTGACGTCACGTGGAATCAAAATTATGAAAACAATAAGAACTGAAGCTAGCGCCCAGATAATCACGCTTTTTAAAATCCCTTTGACAAGTTCCAAATAAATTCCAACCCCTTATTACTTTTTGACTATATTAAAATACGCCATTGGGGAAGAGAATCCCTTTATTATTTACGGTAAATGGAAAAAATCCAGAACGGTTATCGTCTGGATTCTTTGAAATAATATTGAAAACCATATGCGAGTATAGCAAATGAATAAATAATGCTAAAGAAGTAGAGAGGCTGTAATCGTTCTAATTTATAAATGTTCATTTTTCTGAACATCGCACTAATTGGATAGGCCAAAATAAAATCGATTACAAAATTAATCCCAAGGTACTGCCATATATTCCCATAAGCAAGACGAAAAACCCAAAGGTTTGTTGCAAAAAAGGGGCCGAGAGTGAAAGCCAAGTCATTAAATATTTTTGCACCTAAGCCTCCAGTTACCCGCCAAAGTTTAAGAGGATTTGACAATATTAAAAGAATGGATACGAGAAGTGTAACAAAAACGGTTACAGGTAAAAACCGTTTAAAAGCTCGCTTAGGGTATAACAATAATGTAGACCAGGATATCAAGACCATCCCCAGTCTGAAGATATTGAATAACATAAAGACTCCTTTCGACAAAAAACAGTATTATTTTTTAGTTTCATGCATAGTTTCTCCATTTTTACAAAATATAATAGTAAGGATACCTATTGTTTTGAATTGTCTTTATAAAAGATTTATGTTAAATTTAACCACAGACACGACTTTTGTCCTATTAAGGAGAATTGTGCCATGATAAACGAAGAAGAAAAGTTAATTTTTTTAAAAGAACTTGGTCGATTGATCGACGATTATAAAAAATGCTGTGATGACGAATACCAAGAACAGATTTACGAAGATATCATGCATTTAATCAGTGTTATTAATTAAGGTGAAAAGCATTTTCGAATCGGCAGCCATGATTACGTATCATGCATTTAATCAGTGTTATTAATTAAGGTGAAAAGCATTTTAGAATCGGCAGCCATGATTACGTACTTATGCTATTTTAAAATACTTGCTATAACCTTCTCTGGTAGAAAATAAACAGTTCGTGCTTAGACTGCTTCAGTTTTGAAGTGGTTTTTATATTTTCCTATACAAAGATTTAGGTGAAGGGTAAGATAGATAAAGATACATTTTACATGTATGCGCTTTATGGGGAGGTTAATTAAACTTGGAAAAAGAAAGACTGCAAGAGCTTGAGAAAAAAATCCAAGAGTATGAAACAATTATTTCTGAGATGTCAGCACCAATTATTCCTTCCATTCTGCCTGAAACAATTCTGGTTCCGATTACTGGTTTGATCCGCGCTGAGCGCTTTGACAAAATTCGAGAAAAGCTCCTTAATTATATCCACAATAAAGAAATTCAAACAGCGATCATTGATCTTACTGATATAACAGGGGAAAGAGTCGAGGATGTCTGCCTTGAGGAAGTAGGAAGAGAGCTGCATGAAATGGCGTCCTCAATGTCATTGATGGGAGTCAGGACATTCTTCGTAGGAATGAATACAGAACTCGTAAAGCGTATGGTACTTGATGGAATTAAATTGGAAGCACAAACGTTTTCAACCTTTCAATCCGCATTAAAGTACTTAATGAAGGAAAAGGGTCTTGAATTCAGGAAGATGGTTGAATGAACAAAAAGCGCAAGCGCCTCGTTCAGCCCCGACAAGCGCTGGAGGGCCGACCGGTGAAGTCGTTCTTTGACTTCATTGGGCGGACCGAAGCGACTCGAGGGGCTAGGCGCTGGAGCTGGATTAAGAATACTATATGTGGTTATCCACAACTAAATAATTTTATACTTCACTAACAAAACCCGCTGATATCAAGTTCAGCGGGTTTTTAACTTTGCTTTATTTTTCGGGTTCAGAAGGGGTGGAAATCTCTTCTAGTGCCTGTCCAGCTTCATCATCAAGTTTTTCAGTTACTGCAAGATCGCCTAGAGAGACAATCCCGATTAATTTTCCGTCTTCGACAATTGGCAGCCTGCGGATTTGCACGTCTGCCATTAAGTCTGCTGCTTCCTGTGCTGTCATATGGACTGTTCCGCGAACGGGATCAGTCGTCATAACTTCTGAAACTGGAGTATCCATTGAAACGTTCTGTGCTACTGCTTTTAGAACAATATCACGATCAGTAGCAAGTCCTGTAAGCTGTTCTCCATCACAAATGGGAATAACACCTACATCTAAATCCTTCATTTTTGCTGCCACTTCATGAATCGGTGTATCAGGACTGCAAAATTCCACATCTCTAGTCATCACTTTTTCTATATTCATTCTAATTCCTCCTCTTTTGGTACATAGTTATGAATTACCCGAAGGCTGAAAAAGCAAAACTGTTAGTTTTTTGCAGATTGAGTTGGTAGAATGGAGACAAAGCAAATTTTGCAGATTGGAAAGAGGGGGATTTTCAATGATTGATTTAAGGAGCGATACAGTTACTAAGCCAACCGAAGAGATGCGTAAAGCAATGTATGCTGCAGAGGTTGGAGATGACGTTTACAAAGAAGACCCAACCGTTCGTGAACTAGAAGAAACCGCTGCAGAAATATTAGGCAAAGAAGCAGCCTTGTTTGTCACCAGTGGAACACAGGGAAATCAAATTGCTGTGCTTACACATTGCCGTCCTGGCCAGGAGCTGTTATTAGAGGAAGAGTCCCATATTTTTTATTATGAATCGGGTGCTGTCGCAGCTCTTGCCGGCGTCCAGACCAGGACAATACCTGGAAACCGGGGTGCGATGGATCCTAGGGATGTTTTCAATGCGATCCGTACTGAGGACATACATTATCCTGAAACAGGGTTGATTTGTTTAGAAAACACCCATAATCGTGCAGGTGGGGCAGTTATCCCCGTTGCCAACATGGCTGAAATATATAATATTGCCAAGGCGAATAATATTCCGGTCCATCTGGATGGTGCCAGGCTTTTCAATGCCGCCGCCGCTGCTGGTGTCGATGTTAAAGAATTCGCTAAAAGTACGGATACCGTACAGATTTGCCTTTCAAAAGGACTTGGCGCTCCAATCGGATCGATCATAGCAGGAAGCTCTGATTTCATCAATGTCGCAAGAAAATGGAGGAAACGCCTTGGCGGAGGAATGAGGCAGGCAGGTGTCATCGCAGCCCCGGGATTGATTGCTCTGACGAAGATGAAGGACCGGCTGGGTGAAGACCAATGGAATGCAAGGGTACTGGCTGAAGCGATAGAAGCGATTCCAGGAATGAAACTTGCCAGTCAGCCAGAAACGAATATCGTTGTGGCTGATGTTGCCGAGTTAAATATCACTTCAGATGTTTTCGTCGAAAGGCTTCGCGCTGAAGGAGTTATTGCTGGAACTTTTGGGCCGACATATGTAAGGTTTGTTACACATTATGATGTCACCGAGGATCAAATACAGCAGGCTATTGATGCCATTTCAAGAGCAACAAAGCAATAAGAGAAAAGCTGGATGTTCAATCCAGCTTTTTTTAGTAATTCTTTATCTATCGGTGCATCGTCCATTTGCCAATATCCTTGAATCCCAGCCGTTTATAAATACGCCCAGCATCAGGATTATCGTAGAAGAGGCAGAGGATCTTTCCTTCATCCATAACATCCTTGAACAGTTTCTGCATAACAGCCGTAGCCAGACCCTTCCGGCGAAACTCTTTATGTGAACACACACCCACTATCATCGCGGACATTGAGTTTTCTGCCGCCGTAGAAGCAGACGCAACCATTTTGCCATCCTGCTCTATAAAGTATGTGCGTCCGGTTCTGCTTTCCATCGACTCCACCAGGATTTTCCGTGCATTTGGATTTGGAATGAATTCTTCAATACTTCTTCTTAACTCTAGGATTTTGTCTACGTCTTCCATCGTGGCTACTTTTATATCAAAGGGACTGACACCAATAGAGTCTTCGGAAATGCATTCTGCAAAATAAGTAACTTGTTTCGGGCCGATATTCAATCCTTCAATCCCTTCAAATCTCTCAACCAATGAACTTTTTCCTGATAAAAATATCTTCTCCGAAAATGACTTCATAATATCCGCAAATTCTGTAACAGGCAAATCACTCTCATTTAATGAATAGGGTATAAATGAATTGTGAAAACGAAGCAATACTGCCTTGATTTCTCCAGTCTCATGAAATTCCCCCCACAACTCCTGAAAATCTGCATCAAATCCAAACGCTTCAATGTCTCCGATGATGAACAAATTGATGGAGGGTTCCTGTTTTAAAAACTCCATAACACGATCATTATCTGATTGTACAAGTTTTTTGACCATGACAATTACTCCCTTTTTATAGCTTTTTAGTATCATATTTTAAAAAGATAAAATTTTCAATAGTTAATTAGTAAATTAAGTATGTTGTGTTAACAATATGCAAATAGTGGCATTATTTGATAGCCCCACCTTATAAGGGTATAATTGATATATGTTTTTTAAGATAGAAACAGAAATGGGGGAGTTTTTGTATGTATATAGTTCATTCAACCGTGAACATTCCAGAAGGAAAAGTCAACGAGGTAATTGGCATCTATCAAAATAGATCTAGATTAGTAGATGAATATGAAGGCTTTCTCTCCTTCCAATTGCTGCAAAACGAACAAACCCCATCAGAATTAACAGTACAAATTTGCTGGGAATCGAAGGAAGACTATATAAAGTACATTACAAGTGACGCTTATAAGAAAGTTCATGAGCTGGAAAAAAATTACCCTGATCAGGAACTCGCTTCCATCCGTCCCAAGGTCGATCGATACAAGGTCGTAGCAGTATGAACAAAGTGACCATGAATGAAATTATCGAAGAAGTCACTGAAGGAATATACAAGGATTATCCAGTGCTCCTAGAAAAGTACGGGGAGCTGGGACGCCAAAAATGCCGCGAAGATAATGAACACCACATAAAACATCTGCAAACCGCTGTTTCCATGGTGGATGAAAAATTCTTCATCGATTATGCTCATTGGCTAAATGGAATCTTGACTTCAAGAGGAATGAAAACAGAGCATTTAGTCGATAATTTTGAGAGATTGCAGGTTGCATTTAATAAAGCTGAGACCGAAGAAAATAACAAAGATTATATAAACATACTTAAAAATGCAATATACTCGTTAAAACACAAAGAGAATCATATATAGGGAAGGGTGAGTGAATGGAAAAAGGAATCGAACTTTCCCAGCATTTGCTTGATGGCAATCAGGAAGCTGCCTGGCAGATTTTAGATGAAGAACGAAAAGCAGGAAAGAATAGCTTATATATTTATGAATCTTTAGTAACGAATGCTATGAGGCATATAGGCTATTTATGGGAAACCAATAAAATAACCGTCGCGGATGAGCACCTTGCAACTTCAACCTGTGATTTTCTGCTGGCTCGTTATCTCTGGCAAAAACAAAGAGATCTGGATGCTCCTTCTATCGGCAAAAAAGCCATGTTTCTTTGCGTTGAAAATGAACAGCACTATCTTGGATTGAAGATGTCCAGTCAACTGTTCTCCGAAGGAGGTTGGGAAACCAGGTTTCATGGACCGAACTTGCCTCTGGAATATGTTAAAAAAGCAGCTTTGGATTGGAAACCTGATGCCATCTGCATTTCTTTCTCAATTCTATATCATGCAGAACATCTTGAACCCTATATAAAAGAATTAGAAAAGCTGCCTAACCGTCCTGCAATCATTGTAGGTGGTAGACTGCTTGATAAATATGAATTTTCCCGACACGGATCTGAACGGACATTATTCATTAAAAATCTGGAAGGCGTTAAAGATTGGCTGGACCGTCATCCGCATGGAGTGAAATCGAGTGTCGGATATTAAATATTCACCACAACCTTATTTTATAATTGATCGGGATTATCAAATCCTTGCTTTTTCGGATAGAAGTGCAGAAACTTTCAATATCAGCAGGAATTTCATTGAGTTAGTCGACTGGGAAAGCAAGGAGAAATGGGACACCCTTTTTGGAAAGGCGAACTGCAGGGCTGAAGGCGAGTTGATCATGAAAACAAAAGAGTCACCCTATGCACTCTTAGATATAAGGATTAATTGGAATGAGGACGAAGGTCACCTTATTTGTCTTGAAAAGGATCATCGCCTTGCGGAACTTGAAAGCATTGTGGAAAAGCACCGACTTAGATTGGCAGAAACAAATCTCGAATTGCTTGAGAAGAAGGAACAGGTGGAAAAGACTTTATTTGAAATTAAAAATCTTTCATGTCCCTTTATAAAATTAACAAAAACAGCCGCACTTGTACCGCTATTTGGCAATCTTGATGACGATCTAATCAGACAAAACGAAGACCGTGTCCTGCTCAAATCCCAGGATGGCGGTTATGAGGAAATATTGTTTGATTTTAACGGTGTCGGAGACTTTACAAATGAAGGGGTAGAAACTTTCGTCATGTTAATAAAAGAACTGCAAATCATGGGACTATCCCCAAGCATAATTGGCATCAAGCCGAACCACGCATTTTACCTTAACAGTTCAAATTCTAAGCTTGAAGTCCCTTTTTTGAATAGCCTGAGCAAAGCATTTAAAAAATCATTGTAAGAAAAACACTTCGAATAAAATCGGAGTGTTTTTCTCTTTTTGACTGCAAAAAACCAAAGTTCAAAGAGGTGAAATTTTTTATTATGGACTGTTTTCGCATAGATTGCTATTTTCAAGCCAAGTATTCATTCCGTATTTCTTTTGACATCAAGCTCTTAATCGAAGATGGTTTCTGAACAGAGTATATATTAAAACTCATCATACTTTTGGTTATGAAAGCAACAAAGTTTACGAAAAGAGCCTATATTAGACCCATGGTAAGGGGAAGAGTCAATTTTATAATTAAGTATTTAATCACATGGACCATAAATGATTTCGCGAATTTTGCCGATTTCTGTGAGAAATTAAAGCAATATGCTACCGATCGTTGTCCTATGAAGGTACACAAATGGGCAGAAATCCGCTATTTAAGCAACCGGTTTCCCAATAAATATAACTAATTTATTTCCAGTTTGATAGTTTAAGAAGGCCATTTAAACTTATTTGATATTAGCACTTTATCTATAGAAGAAACAACCCTTTTATGAACTCACCAAACTATATTCTCCAAGAATCAACAATTGGTAATTCTCATGGAAATACACTTCCAAATAAACTGCAAATACCTCATAAAACCCATCATTTTTCCCAATCTTAAAGGCTGAGTTATTGATTGATATAGGCAGAAAATTTGAAATATACTTAACTCGCAGCCAACAAACTGCCAAATTTTTTCGAAGGTGAGAGGAGCAAAAGGATGAAGAAGAAAAGAATACTCGGCTCTGCAGTACTTAGTTTAGCAATGGGCGTCTCTATGTTTGCAACAGGGGCTTTTGGCGCAGGATCGTCAGATAGCCAAGATACTTATCGAGTTTTAATTCAGGGTCCGAGTTCCGAAAAAGCGAAAGTGCAAGAGCAATTAGGCAAACGCTGGGATTTTGGCAGCCAAGGTTTTACAACAGAAGTAAACAGCAAACAGTACCAGGCATTACTGAATAACAAAAATGTAAAGGTTTCTCAAGTAGAGAAGCACTCAATTGATGCACGTGTTCAAGGTAATGGCAAAGGCAAAGGTGATTATACGGCACAGGCCTCATATCCATCTGATCAGACGCCATGGGGTATCCAGGCAATCTATAATGACAACTACATTCAGGCTACTACCGGCGGAGACGGAATCAAAGTGGCTGTCCTCGATACTGGTATCAATCGAAATCATATTGACTTGACTGACAATGTTGAGCAATGTAAAGACTTTACGCAAACAAGTTCTTCAATGGTAAACGGCACATGTACTGACCGTCAAGGCCACGGTACACACGTTGCTGGAACAGCAGTCGCAAACGGCGGATATGACGGCGCAGGAATTTATGGTGTAGCTCCGCAGTCAGAATTATGGGGTTACAAAGTTTTGGGTGATAATGGTTCTGGATATTCTGATGACATCGCGGGAGCAATCCGTCACGCAGCGGATGAGGGTGTTCGAACAGGGTCTAAGGTTGTCATTTCCATGTCTCTAGGTTCAAGCGGCAAAGATTCAATGATTGCTAGTGCAGTAGATTATGCTTACAGCAAAGGAGCACTAGTTGTAGCTGCAGCTGGAAACAGCGGTCCTAGCGCGAACACAATCGGCTATCCAGGCGCTTTGGTAAATGCAGTAGCTGTTGCTTCTCTTGATAACACATTTGTAAACGGTACGCATAAGGTTTCTGACTTCTCATCTCGTGGAAACCCGAATACGGATGGAGATTTCTATATCCAAGAGAAGGATGTTGAAGTATCTGCACCAGGCGGCGGCATCTACTCTACAGCTGTAGATGGAAACTATACGACAATGAGTGGTACATCAATGGCTACACCGCACATTTCCGGACTTGCAGCGAAGCTTTGGTCTTCAAATAAGTCTTGGACCAATGTTCAGCTTCGTTCTGAAATCCAAAGACGTGCAAAGCTATATGACATCAAAGGCGGAACTGGTGCAGCTACAGGTGATGACTATGCTTCTGGCTTCGGTTTCCCTCGCGTAAAGTAACCTTTTAGTAACACCCAACATTGCCAGCCATCCGGGTTGTTTGATCCGGGTGGCTTTATTTAATCAATTGGTGTAGTATTTAAGTTAAATTATTTATAATATAAAGAATTTTTAAAAAATAGTACTTTTGGACTGTTTAAAAAAAATAAAATGATGGTAGATTAATAAGAAAACGGCAGGTGAACGTATGCAATTTGGACCGCTAATCAAATTTTATCGTATTCAACAAGGTTTAACCCAAAAGGAACTGGCTAACGGCATATGTTCGGTTCCCCATTTAAGCAAAATCGAAGGCAACTCAAAGGAAGCAAACGAAGAAACCATGGGCTTACTTCTTGAAAGACTTGGAGTAAACCTTTCATCCATTACGGAAAATGAGGAACAGATCAAGCAATTAGTATCCGAGCTTAATGAGAAAATAGATTATTTTTTAAATGAAGAAGCAGATGAGGCAATGCTTAAACTAGAAGAGTATGAGGGAATCATCCCTTTCACTACCAATCTACATACATATGAACTTACCAAGTTTAGATACCTGATTTTTAAAGGCATGTTACCTGAGGCACAGGTACAATATGAACTTTTGAATAAACAGAAGAAAATATTTTCCCAACCTCAGGCATCTTTATTTTCATACCTTTATGCTGTATGGTTATTGAAGAAAGGGAATTTTAAGAAAGCAGACGAGATCCTCGAGTCAATCGGTAAAGGATCCAAAATTGAAATTTCAAGTGGTGAGTTATTATATCACCGGGCACTAGCTAAAAGTTCGCTTGAAGAGCCAGGTTATGCCATCTATTATGGGAAATTAGCTTTAGAGGAATTCATGCAAGATCATAATTTTAAACGAATCCTGCATGTGATGATTCTGTTAGGAATCAATTATACACATTCAAAAATATACGAAGAAGCACAAGATTGCTTCAAGCACTTAATTAGAAATGCTGAGATTTTAAAAGAGAGCAAGCTTTTACCTGAAATTTATCATAATATGGGGTACTTACAAAAAAAATTAAATAAATCCAATGAAGCGATTGTCTTTTTCGAAAAGAGTTTATCACTTCAAACAAAAAACACTCCCCATTATCTTATAACTCTTTACTCAATTGGAGAAATCCATAGTGAGTTAAATAACTCAATAAAGGCAAGAGAGGCTTTTCAGGAAGTTTATTTGTTAGCCAAAGAGTTGGAAAACCGCAAGTATAGGATGTTAGCAAATTATTATTTAATGAATCTAGAAGCACCAGAAAAATCGCTTGCCTATTCAGAGTCAAAAGTGATTCCTTACCTTGAGGAAAGCGATGGCAAGAGTGAAGAATTAATATGGTTTTACAAAATGCTGTCAAACCACTATCGCCAGATAGGAAGGTTTGATCAAGCAGTAAAATATATTGAAAAAATCAATTAAATGGAGGAATGGAATAATGAAAAAGAAGTTGATGGCTTTAATGACAGGTGCAATGGCATTAGGAGTTTTAGTAGCGGGTCTTCCGCCAATCCAACCTCCAGTTTGATTTGATGTAAAAAAGGCCTTTCATTTGGGCCTTTTTTTGTTGGAAAAGGACGAAAGAAGTAAAACAAGAATAGGCAAAACTTCCTGTGTTATAACTTTTTCACAATAAGTTGGGAAAATATTCATGATGCATTTTCACCCCCATACTCCTGATATACTATACGAACTATGTTCACGAAGCCACAAAGAAGTTTGGCTGAAAAAACAAGGAGGTTCGGTATGGGAACAATTAGCATGAATATTGACGACTTGTTGGATGAAACATTGGAAATCGCCGAAGATGATATTAGTTTTAAACTGAACCCTATTGAAATTGACAGTTTGCTCGAAAATACACGCCACTGGTAATAGATCAATCCGTTCCATATAAAATTGGAGCGGATTTTTTATTTTGATTGGTTATAGAGGAACATATGTACTATAATTAAAAAAGAGTATATTAATTAGGCAGGTGAGAGGATGGAGTATGAGATAAAAATCCCGGTAAGGGCTTTAGCTGAGTATGTATACAGCAGCGGAAGCATTGAATCTGGATTCAGGACAGCTACATCCTTCACCGAGGGCTCAAGAATTCATCGTGAAGTCCAGAAAACATATCAAGAGAATGACCAAAGTGAAGTTCTATTGAAAACGGAAATATTGTATGAAGATCTTCATTTTTATATAGAAGGTCGATGTGACGGGCTGCTTTTTTCAGATGACAATATCACGATTGATGAAATTAAATCAACTTCAGGGAGCCTCGATTACATAGACGCAAATACATATCCCGCGCACTGGGCTCAGGCGGAATGCTATGGATATATGTACATACAGGATCAAGACAGGGAATCAATAGACATTCAATTGACCTATGTACAGAAAACTTCAGGAGAAATAAAGAGATTTAAACGCTCTCGGTCTCGTGATGAGCTGGAAGCTTTCATGATGCACCTTATCATGACTTATGCTCCATTTGCTAAGCTGCGTAAAGAACATAGAATTGCCCGTGACAGAAGTATTAAAGAGCTTGTATTTCCGTTTGACCAGTATCGAAAAGGCCAGCGCCAGCTTGCAGGCTCCGTTTATAAAACAATCTCGGACGGTGAGACTTTGTTTGCCAGTGCTCCTACAGGAATAGGGAAAACGATATCAACTATTTTTCCAACTGTAAAGGCAATCGGTGAAGGGCATTTGCAAAAGTTTTTTTATTTGACTGCAAAGACAACCACCAGAACGACTGGGGAAGAGGCTTTCAAGTTGATGGCTGACAAAGGATTGCGGATGAATGTAGTGACAATTACGGCGAAGGACAAGATCTGTTTTACTGGAGAAGGGAAATGCACCAAGGAGTACTGTGTATTTGCAGATGGTTATTATGACCGAATAAATGGAGCTATACTTGACATCCTGGGTGAGGAGAGATCTTTTGACAGGGTATGCATTGAGAATTATGCTCTTAAGCACCAAGTATGCCCGTTTGAATTTTCACTCGATCTTGCCTATATTGCAGACGCGGTCATTTGTGACTATAACTATATTTTCGACCCAAAAGTTTCGCTAAAACGATTGTTTGATGATCAAAAAAAGCAGACGGTTTTGCTGGTTGATGAGGCTCATAACCTTGTGGATAGAGGAAGGGATATGTTTTCTTCGTCTTTGGAAAAAGCGTCATTTTTACAATTAAAACGCGACTATAAAGGAAAAAATAATGACCTTTTTCAAAGTTCTAAACAAATAAATGACTACTTCATAAAACTCAGGAAACAGGCTGAACCATCAAGAACAATCATATTTAAAGAGATATTATCTGAGTTGAATAATCTTATTTCAGGCTTTATTCAGCATGCCGAAATGGAATTACTTAAAGGGGATGCCGATAATTCAGTTTTATTGCTTGAAACTTATTTCACGGCCCAGAATTGGATCAGAATCAGCAAGCTTTTTGATGAGCGATACATACTTTATACCGAAATCCAAAAAAATGAAGTAATGATAAAACAATTCTGCCTCGATCCCTCGTTCTTAATCAGACAGGCTGGTGAAAAATTCAAAGCCCGTGTTTACTTTTCTGCTACACTTAGCCCGATAAGTTATTTTAAGGATATGCTAGGTGGCGAAGTTGAAAATTATGTAACCTTCATTCCCTCTCCGTTTTCGAGTGAACAGACCGAGGTATGGATTCAACCGTTATCAACTCGATTTAAAGACAGAGAAGTATCGATTAATCCAATTGTCAAAACCATTTACCATACAGTGAAAAACAAGCCTGGCAACTATTTGATCTTTTTCCCATCCTACCAGTATCTTAATTCAGTGTTGGATGAATGGCATGTCCATAATGATGACATAACTACACTTGTTCAAGGGACTGGAATGGGAGATAATGACCGGACAGTTTTCCTAGAATCATTCAAATCTGATAATGATGACCCTCTTGTTGGATTCGCCGTACTCGGGGGTATTTTCTCAGAGGGAATCGATTTAAAAGGCGATCGGTTAAATGGTGTGATAGTTGTAGGTGTCGGACTGCCCCAGATTGGCTTTGAACGCGATCTTATCAAACAGCATTTTTCTGCCTCTGGCAAAAATGGCTATGATTATGCATATGTTTTTCCTGGTATGAATAAGGTGCTCCAGGCTGGGGGCAGGCTGATCCGTTCAGAGAATGACACGGGAATGATCATATTGATTGACGACCGGTATCTTACCGCTAAATATCAAAGTTTATTGCCAGTTGAATGGCGTAACTTTTTGATTTTGCAATCAAACAGCATCCTGTAATCACAGGGTGTTGTTTTCTTATTTTTGTATAACTAATTAGCTTATCAGACGCATTTCTAAAAACTATTTTAAAAAATTTACAGGAAAAGAAAGCCAAATGAGTGAAACTACCGTCTAATCTATAAGAACGGAGACAAGGGGGTGCCTGTATTGCTGAAACTAATTAGTAAAGCTCAAAAAGGAAATGATAAAGCGTTTTTGGAACTGTTTCAACAATACGAACAAGACATTTACAGGATGGCTTTTATATATGTAAAAAATGAAAGCGATGCCCTGGATGTGGTACAGGAAACAGCATACCGCTCATTTAAATCGATCAAAAATCTTAAAGAACCAAAATACTTTAAAACTTGGCTTATGCGGATCGCCATCAGCTGCGCACTGGATATTTTAAGAAAGAGAAAGAATGTTGTCCCGCTTAAACCAGAATTTGATAATCATGTAGCAGGAATTGTCAATGAGGATATTATTTCTGGAATTACTTTAAAAGATTTGATTGAAGGGCTTCAGGAAGAAGAAAAAAGCGTTATTCTCCTAAGGTTTTATCAAGGAATGACGCTAAAAGAAATATCGGTAGTCCTTGAAATTCCACTAGGCACTGTAAAAACTATTTTATACCGCAGTTTAACAAAGCTTCGAAATTCTTTAAAGGGAGATGAAGCAAATGAACGATAAAATTTTAAGTGAAATGAACAAAATCGAAATTCCAGTAGAGCTGAGTGAGAGAAGTAAATTAGGCATCGCCAAAGCAAAATCGGAGTCTGTCAAAAAGTCCAGTCGAAAATGGTACTTGCTGGCCGCTCCTGCATTGGCAGCAACCATCGCTTTATCCATTGCCGGACCAGGGTTATTTACAAGTGCCCCGTCTGAAAACCCAGTCATCCAAACGGTTCCTTACAGCAATGCCTTTGATGTAACAGATCCTCAAAGACTAGTAGGCTGGTCCGACGCTGTCTTCGTTGGGAAAGTGATAGAAAAGTCCGGGGAGAAATCCCTGGTTGGAATACCAGAAACGCAATTTAAAGTGGAGGTATCTGAAGATATTAAAGGTAACTTAAAAGGCGCGGTGACAGTCAATCAACAGGGAGGATATGAAGGCAATAATTTAATCCTGATTGAAAATGATGCATTATTGGAAAAAGGGGAGACATATTTATTTGTCACCAAGTATTTAGAGGAAGAGGGTTGGTACACTTTAGTGCCCGTATATGGAGATATTCGCATTACGAGCGAATCGCATAGAGAAGAACTTATTAACAAATATAAAAAAGCGTATGAAGAAGAGATTCCATTCCAATAAGTATGACATAAAAGACCAAACTCATTTTGGTCTTTTATGATTTTTAAAAAGGCTGTTTACGCATAGAATGTTGTTTTCGCAGGGAGTTCGACAATGTTATTTAGATAGTGTTGAAACCTGTCCATTGCCAATCCCCCTTAGACAATTAAAATTTGCTTATTTCAGTTATTACTCTCTTCAGTACATCTATTGACTCAATTGGATTGTCAGCATAGTTAAGACTGTGCTCAGTACCAGGTATCAACAAACATGATATGTTTTCATTAGTATAAAGTTGTTCATATCGTTCCGAAATATAGCAAGGGTCCCTATCGCCGATGATGCATAAACCAGATGATAGTGATTCATTCATTTTATTAAAAACGGTATCCAACTGTAAGAGTGGAGTAAGCCAGACTACCTTGGCTTTTGATAATTCATCTCGATCAACGATAGATGACAAAGCAATCGTGCCGATTGATTTGCCGATTAATGTGTGGTTTTCGTAAGAATGGCTTACTAAAACTCGATTCATAACTGCTTTTACATCTTCAGTAATCTGAGTGATATGTTCATCAAGGCTCATCGAGTTCGATTCTTCCGACGTATAATCATAATTAACATGAAGAACGTCAAATCCCTTTTTTAGAAAAACTCCAGTTGAGTAATGAAAAAGCGGAGCCTGTGCAGTGTAGCCTCTGCCAGGGAACATCACTGCTATACTGTTTGATTGCATGTCCTGCTTGAAAAGCAGGTAGTCAACTGGTTTCTCTTTATATCCAGCAACAGAGTCTTTAATCATTTTAACCATAGAAAGAAGGCCTCCTAAAAGTTTTCTTAATTATACATTAATTTTCAAATTATGGAATATTTATCTGCATTACGTATCAGCTTTTTTAATTAATTAGAATCTCGGATCGATACTTACAGAAAAGTTAACCAGAAGTCAGTAAACGCTAGTTATGCGATTGGTCAAGAAGCCACGAGTTCAATAGAAGCAGCTTTCAGGAAAAAAATATCATAATATTATTATGTAAAGTAAAAAAGTAATTTTAAAAATTAAATTAACCTTATTGACTATCACGTTGCGTTATAGCTTACGATGGGAATGTGGAGGTGATCACAACATTGTACAAAGTAAAAGAAGTTTCAGAACTGGCAGGAGTGAGTGTCCGCACCCTGCATCATTATGATTCGATCGGGCTGTTAGTGCCAGCGTCGACTACTCCGGCCGGGTATCGACTATATACGGAGATGGATCTTGAACGCCTGCAGCAAATATTATTTTTCAAGGAGATGGAATTCAGCCTTCAGGAAATAAAAAATATTCTAAGCCGTTCTGACTTTGACCGCAAGGCAACTTTGAAAAATCATAAGGAGCTCCTTCTTGAAAAAAAGAAGCGGCTTGAAGAGTTGATCAATACAGTTGATAAAACAATCGATTCCATCGATGGAGGGTCTAAAATGGCTGATAAGGAAATGTTCAAAGGCTTTGATATGTCAGAAATTGAGGAACATCAAAAGAAGTATAGCAAGGAAGCAAAAGAAAAGTATGGAAAGGAAACAGTGGAAAAGGTTGAGAAACGGACCTCGGCCTATACTAGTGAAGACTGGGGAAATATCCAGGCAAAAACAGAAGAAATATATAGAAGGGTAATGGAACGTATGGGCCATGGACCAGAAGATTCGCATGTACAGCAGGCAGTGGCAGACTGGCGCCAATTCATCACAGACTATTACTATGAATGCACAATTGATATTTTCCGCGGGTTAGGAGACTTATATGTTGCTGATCCAAGGTTCACTAAGAATATTGATAAACACGGGGAAGGACTTGCAGCATTCCTAAGTAAAGCCATGCACTACTACTGCGATCAGCAAACAAAATAATCTTAACGGACGAAATCAAAATTGATTTCGTCTTTCTTTTTTGGGGTGAAATTATGATAAAATAAAAGTGGAGAAAATTCTGTAAACGGAGAGTTTTAAATGAGGATAAAATCAGCTTTCAAAAAATATATCGACCATCAATATGAAAAGCCGTCTGGTGTTATCGGTTCTTTCATAGGAGAAAAAATGGTAAAACAACATATCCCTGAGACCTATTGGACTGCTGAACTGCTGGCACTTAAAAAAGATGAAACCATACTAGAAATAGGCTGCGGGGCAGGTAAAGCTATTAAACTGCTGCTTAAGGATGACTCTGTCAGGCATATTGATGGTTTGGATTTCTCAAAAACAGTTTTAAAGTCCGCAAGACTCCGGAATAGAAGCGAGATCAAAAAAAAGCGGGCTAGTTTTGTCCACGGGAAAGCAAACAGCCTTCCTTTTCAAGACAGACAGTTTTCAAGAATTTTCAGTATCCATTCCCTCTATTTTTGGGATAGTATTCCTGATTGTGCAATGGAAATGCACAGGGTACTTAAAGATAATGGGATGATTGTACTGACATTGTCTAACGGTAAAGATGGAGAAGAATGGAGCAATATTAATAGCCTGGTTCTCGATAAGCTTATCCCTGCATTGAGGGAAACAGGATTTAAGAAAATCGAAGTGATCAAAGGACCGAACTCAAGGCAGTATCATATTGCCGCTATAAGAGCACATAAGTAATCTTAGTGTATTTGCCAGGCAGCCTATTCATGGGCTGCTATTCTTATAGCTGGAAATGAAACTTTTTCTATACTCAATACGTAAAATAACTTCGTTCTTTCATAAACTAAATGTTTTAAGTGAATGGATAGAGTGAAAGAAGGAATAAAGCGATGTATTCATATCGCTTGTAAAGGAGTTGTTCATATGAAAAAGTTCTTCAAGAGGATTTGGCTAATTTTTAAGATTAAGAAATTCTTCCCATTTCTAATAGAGTTCTTTACATCTGCTACAGTACCATTGAAGAAAAAAGTGACTTCGCTCGGTTTGATTATAGGCTATTTCCTGCTTCCATTTGATCTGATACCTGATTTTTTCACACTTATAGGAGTAGTTGATGATGTAGGTGTGCTGCTGATCGTTTTTCAGCAAATCATCAAAATGGCTCCAGCTGAATTAAAGGATAAACATGATCTCAAAGTTTAAATTAGTGTATCTAAAATTTTTAATTAAGAGTAAACCTTTGATATAATATTCATGTACAAGGGGCAGTGCCCCTTGTTTTCTGAATTATAGAAGCATCATTATAAATGATAGGGGAATTTCAATGCACAGGAATCAGGCATTATATGAATATTTAAAAGCAAATACACGGAATCTTACAGAAGAGTGGTATCGGAACATCGACAAATCCAATACTGCTGGAGTATATTCATCGAAAGACCCTAAGGTTATTGAGGCTTTGAAAGAACAGAATCATGACTTCCATCTCCATTTTATTGAAGTTTTTTCAAAGGATGAAAAGGAGTTCTTCAAGGATTTTGAACCGTGGATTATTGAAATCGCCAGCGATATTGAGCATATTAATACACCAATTCAATACGTAATAAGGGAATTTAAAAATGTTAGGAATCAATATTTAGACTATGTTCGAGAATTTGTGAAGTTAAATCCAGATATAACGAGAGAAGAAGTTGATGCCTGGTTTGATATCATTCTGAAAGAAATGGACGAAGTCATTTTAAGATTCATCGAAACTACATATAAATACTCCCAAAATGTATTGAAAGCGCAACAGGAAATGATTAATGAGTTAAGTGCTCCCGTTATTTCACTAAGCAATCATCAAGGGCTGCTGCCATTGATAGGCGATATAGATACGACGAGAGCTAAAATGATTCTTGAACATACACTGAAACAGTGTGCACAGAGAAATATCCATCATATATTCGTTGATTTGTCCGGAGTTGCGATGATCGATACAATGGTAGCACACCAGTTATTCCAGCTTCTTAAGGCTTTGAAGTTAATAGGCGTAAAAGCAACACTTTCAGGCATCAGGCCAGAAATTGCCCAGACAGCCGTCCAGCTCGGATTATCATTTGAAGAAACAGATATCAAAAATAGCTTAGCCCAGGCTCTTGATGCAAAAAAATAAAAAAAGGCGCACAGTAACAAAGTTTACGTAAAGAGCCTAATAAAAAAACGGCTTCCAAAAAGGAAAGCCGTTTTTACTGCGTTTATTTAAGCCAACAGATAATGATCTTCACGAAATAAAGCTTTATCCTGGACGATGTCATCCACTTCAGTACCTTCAAGAGTTTCTTTCTTCAGCAGCGCTTCTACGAGGCGCTCGAACTGTGGCTGATGAGCATGGATGATCATTTCACTCTTTTCCAATGCATCCTCGAAAAGTTCCTGCATCTTTGTTTCTTTTAGGCCTTTACTGAAGGTGAGTGAGAAGCCTTCCTGGAGCAATCCAGTGTCTACCATTTGCTCAATGATCTGTTTTGCCTGCTGCACATCACCGCTTACTCCAATGCTGTGCTCCCCAAGGAACATTCTTTCCGCAACACCCCCAGCAAGAATCATCGCAATGCGATCAATCAGGTCGCTAGTAGTTGAAAGCTGAAGTTCCTTCGGTATTGGAGCGACATAACCAAGGGCCTGGCCGCGAGGGATAATTGTCGCTTTACGAACTGAACCAGGCTTAGTCACTGAAGAAACAAGAGCATGGCCCGCTTCATGGATGGCAACCCTGCGTTTAGTATCGGCGTCCTGCAGCGTGCGGGACGTGCTGCCAAGGATAGTGCGATCCAAAGCATAATCTATGTCACTTTTTGAAATAAAATCATGTCCATTTCTAAGAGCTCGTCGGCTTGCGTTTTCAAAAAGTGAATTCAATTCAGCACCTGAAAAGCCAGAGGTGCTTTCTGCCAGGTCGCCAAGGGAAGCAGCGACATCCTCAGCAAGGTTTTTTCCTTTTATATGGATATCAATGATCTCTCTTCTTCCTTTAGTATCAGGGAGAGGAACATTAAATGAAAAATCGATCCGGCCTGGACGCAGGAAAGCATCATCAAGCATATCCTTCCGATTGGTCGCTGCGATAAAGAGAATACCGTCATTAGCATGGCCGCCGTCTAACTGTACTAGGAGCTCAGTCAATGTCTTTTCTCCTTCTTCTCCGCCGTGAGGCTTACGCTTTCCTGCCAATGCATCAACTTCATCTATAAAGATAACTGCTGGGCCTTGCTTGCGTGCGCTTTGGAACAAGCTCCGTACGCGGGACGCACCAACACCAATAAACATTTCATTGAAAGCAGAACCGCTAGAAGAGAAGAAGTTCGCATTCAATTCGCGTGCGATTGCCTGGGCAAGCAATGTTTTGCCGGTTCCAGGAGGTCCGTATAATAGAATCCCCTTAGGAGGCTTAATGCCCATCTTTGCTGATCTTTCAGGGTTCTTCAGGATAGATAATGTCTGAAGAATTTCTTCTTTCATTTCATCCTGGAGTCCGCCAACATCAGCTAATGTGATAGAGGGCTTTGGACTTGGCTTAGTAAGACTGTTCTTCATCCTGTTGCCAGTCCCAATGCCGCCTGTCTTCTTCTGGATGACATATACTGTACCCATTAGCAGTAACAGGACGCCGCCAAGGAGCCATGCGCCATATTTGCTGTTGTTCATATATTCATAACTAATATTATTTTTTTCTACTAATTTATCAACCATCTGGCTTCCTGGGGGAACTTGGGAAACATATTTACCATCTTTTGTTTCTAAAACAAGAGTCCCGTCCATATTTTCAGTGAGGGTAGCTTTTTCTCCACCGAGGTTTTCTATAGTCTTAACCATCGAAGAGAAAGGGATTGATATCTTTTCTTCTGTATTTTGAACAAGAATTGTAGCTGCTATCGTCAATATCACCATAAACGCCGCAAAAAGCGGTAGAATCTTAGAAACAAATTTTGGATTTGAATTCATGCTTTCAGCTCCTTATCGAATCTATATACCATTATAAGTAATATTAATAGGTTATGAATGGGTAAATTGAAATACAAACGATGGTAAATATATGAAAATATGAGCCAAAAGGTTTAAAAGCCCTGTCAATACGGGTATAGTCGCTATTTTGGTATTAGAGGTTGGGAAATTTACTATGAACAAAATGTGACAATTAAAGATAAAGGAAAAAAATGTTATTTTTTATCGAATCGTTACTTGAAACTTTTGGAAGGTAAAGATAGGATGAAGAGAGAATTAGTTAAGGAAAAGTTCTGACAACTATTGTCTGCGCTCAGGAGGGGTCTTTTTGAAGGGATGGAAAAATCCCATATTATTGATTCTTGGAATAGGGATTTCAAACATTGGTAATTGGATTTATTTTGTTGCTATTAATTTGTTGGTGTTGAAATTGACAGGCTCAGCTGCCGCGATTGCCGGACTGTTCATAATCAGGCCCCTGGCTATACTGCTTACTAACACTTGGGCTGGCAGTGTGATCGACAGGGTGAATAAACGGAAATTAATGATTTACATCGATATCATCCGAGGCGTCTCAATTGCCGTAATACCGCTTTTCACATCATTAATTCCAATCTATATCATTATGTTTTTGACTAACGTAGCAGGGGCATTTTTTGGTCCTACCTCAGAAACATATATAACTAAATTGATCCCCGCAGAAAAGAGGAAGCGCTTCAATTCTATGTTTTCTTTTGCCACCTCAGGTGCCATGCTAATTGGGCCCAGCGTGTCAGGACTTTTGATTATGTATGGAAGTATCAATACAAGCATCTACGTTAACGCTGTGACATTCTTTTTCTGCGCAGCAGCTATATACTTTCTGCCTGATGTGGACGGTAATCAAGGAAAAGAGCAATACAGAGATCGTATCACAGTAAAAATGATCTCGAATGACTGGAAAGCTGTGATTGATTTTGGCAGGACAGCAGTTGGTTTTATGCTCGTATTCCTGATTTTCCAGTTCATTATGTTAATATCTTTTGCCCTTGATTCTCAGGAAGTCACATTTATCCAGCAGGTAGTTGGATTATCTGAGAAGAATTACGGTTTATTAGTCAGTCTTACAGGTGCGGGATATGTGGCTGGTTCATTTGCAGTCGCGTCATTGGCTAATCGGTTATCAGTCAAATTACTGATCGGAATGGGTTCTTTTTTGTCTGTCGCCGGTTATGTTATGTTTTACATTGCTTCCTCCGGTACTGTTCCATTGGCTGTCATTGGCTTTATCATAATCGGATTCTTTTCACCTTTTTCATTTACAGGATACACGACCTTTTTCCAAAATAATGTGCCTGTTGACTTAATGGGAAGGTTCAGCAGCGCATTTGCATTCTTTCAGGCAATCTTACAAATTGTATTAACATTGTTATTGGGCTATCTTGCTGAAGCATTACACCTGCAGACAGTCAGCATTGTCTTTGCAGTCATAGCTTTATTGCTGGCAGCCTTCCTGACTTTAGTTGTTTTCATGCAGTCTAAACAAAATCTTTTTGTTTTAGATGCAGAAACGAACCTTACCGAAAAGGGGTAGAACAAAAAGCTGTACAGGCCATCGTGGCTTGCACAGCTTTTTTAATTGTCATATTTCTTGCCCCACCAGCCCTTAGCCCGAAAAAAATAGGCAATACTTGCTCCAATGCCGAACATCAACAAAAGTGCATATGCGTAGCCAAAACTCCATTTTAGTTCGGGCATTGTCTCAAAATTCATCCCATAAAGGCCCGCAATAAATGTCATTGGGAGGAAAATGGCGCTAACAAGTGTCAATGTTTTCATTATTGAGTTGGCATGATCTGACTTAAGAGTCATCTGCAAATTGAAGATACTGTTAAGAGACTCTTTGAATGTGTCCAAAGCATTGACGACTCTTGAATAACTGTTGTTTAAATCTTTGAAATATAAGGCTGTGTCTGTATCGACAAACTTCAACTCATTTCTTGAAATGATGGTCATTACCTGATCCTGAGCCTCAATTGTTTGTCTTAATTCATGGAGGGCAGACTTCCAGCGATGAATGCTTCGGGCGATTCCATTTGCAAAAGGTCTGTCAAAAACTTCACGTTCTAAAGCTTGGATTTCATCTGCTATCCTATCTATCATCTTTAAATCAACTGAAGATACTTTGTCAAATATATGGTAGAGGACCTTCCCCGAAGTTTCCATAAATTCTGGATGCTCCTGAAAAAGATGTTTTAGCTGGGCTAAAAGATCGATATTTTCATCTTCTTTAGTGATGACATAGTTTTCACCGATTAATATTGTAATTTTTGCTTGAGTGTAATCATTCTGAATCGCAAACAAAGAAATAATAGCTTCATTATTAAATACATCAATTTTGGGTATGTCACTAAATTGTTCTAGTCCTCTTTTGGCAAGAGGGTGAATATCCATTGATTTGATCAACTCATTAAATTTTTCTTTATTCGAAGGGTCAAAGTGAACCCAGATTGTATCGTTAGAAATCGAGGGAAGGGAATAGGCCTGCTCGTTGATTACTGATTTACTTGTTTCATCATAGCGAAGCATACTACTGCCCCTTTCACTTTTAATATCGTATTGGGTTCAAGTTCTTTTGACAAAGCTGTGTTTAAGGTCATTTTTGAATTTCAGCACCTGTTGATTGGAGCGGAGGGCAATCGACTCCTGCGTGATCAGCGGCCCAGGTGAGACCCCGCAGGAGCAAAGCGACGAGGAGGCTCACCGGACGCCCCGCGGAAAGCGAGTGACCGGAGCGGAAATCAACAGTATAATTTATAACAGCTTTTGACAAAAAAAGCCGAAAAACCAATAAAATTCAAGTGTATGTAAATGAGTCTTAATTACAAATAGAATTACCGATTTCATAGAAATTATTCGAAACAGTTCATTTACTTCGTTATAACAAGATCCTTTTAACTAAATACATAAAAATCCTTAAATAGTTGAAAATACAATTGATTGAATTTCTGGAAATGAATTTTTTTTGAGCTTTACTAGGAATGCCGTAGCGAAAGGGGTGGAGATTTTGTTTCATGCTGCAGTTTTAGCTGGTGGGGTCCTGCTTTCGATAAAACGGGGCAAATGGCAAAAGTGGCGGGAGTATTTGCCGACTTTTTATTACTGGGCTTTATTCAGTTGCTTCTATGAATATATTGCTTACATAGGCAACAAACATTTATGGGAGTTCGAGAAAAATTTTGTCAGCCTTTTCGTTACGGAAACCATGTATACATTTGTATTTTATCCGAGCATGATCATTTTGTTTTTGGGAAACTTTCCAGAGGAGAAAAGGAAGAAAATCTGGCATTACATCAAGTGGGTCTCATTATCGGTACTTATTGAGGCGATTGCTTTAAGATTTGGTGCTATCAAGTTTTCACATGGATGGTCAATGGTTTGGGAGGTTTTTTTCTACAGTACAATGTATCCTATGCTCCGTCTCCATTACAAAAATCCTTTAATTGCCCTGGTACTATCGGTTTTCTTTGTCCTGTTTTATTTGATCATTTTTGATTACCACCTTGTTTGAAAACCGGGATTTATATCCACAAAGAAAAGTTTCCAAAAGCTCTCAAACTTAATTAAGCAAATATGATATTTGAGGTGTGATGTTTTGTCTTACATGCAGGATAAAGAGCGACGTTTGATCGTGGCAGCATTAATCGCGATTGCTCTCTTTCTATCCCCATATTTCATTCTGGGAGACAATGCCCATATCCGGGTCCATGACAATCTAGATTCAAATTTGGCATGGTATAAGTTACTTGCAGAGAGTGGACAGATAGCAGGGTCTGTCACAGCGGAAATCCCTCAGGTAATCAATGGACTACCAAGGAACGCTTTTGGCACAGAATATACATTGATTGTTTGGCTTTACGCCTGGTTCCCAACAATGGTGGCTTATGGATTAAGCCAGGCAATTACCAGGTTCGTTGCATTTTTAGGAATGTTTTTGTTGCTGAAGAAACATTTCATCCATAATGATGACAGTGGAATTATAAGAGTCGGCGTCTCGCTTGCCTTTGCGCTTACTCCATTTTGGCCATCAGGAATGCTGAGTACTTTAGGTATGCCATTGGCACTCTGGGCTTTCTTGAATATTAGGAAAGGTGAGAAAGCTTGGTCTAATTATCTTGTTTTGACCCTACTGCCATTCTATTCGAGCATCGTATTGGGATTTTTCTTTTTCCTTAGCGCTATGGGCCTCTTTTGGCTGAGCGATGTAGTAAGGAGAAAGGGCTGGAACTGGCGGTTCTTCCTGGCTATTGCTTATATGACCCTAGTATATTTCGTTACGGATTATCGTCTGGTTTATTCATTTCTTTTTGATGATGAACCGAATAGCAGAGATGAATATTTCCATGCCCGGCTGAGCTTTGGACATTCATTAAGACTTACGTTTAAAAACTTTATCCTCGGTCATCACCATGCAATGACCGTCCATACTGTGATCATTCTGCCAGTCATAATTGGGGCCATTCTTTTTATTTCGAAAAAAAGAATCTGGAAAATGGAAAAGTCTTTTGTTTTTTTGTTTATCCTCAATTTTATCCTGTCAGCATGGTATGCGTTTTGGTTTTACAAGGGCTGGCTTCCGCTGACAGAAAAATTCCACTTTCTTGATACATTTAATTTTGCCAGATATCATTTTATGCGCCCGCTTATCATTTATATTCTCTTTGCAGCAGGACTGAGTATCCTTTGGAATCAGGGAAGACTTTGGCAAAAAGCAGTACCCTTTTTGATAGCAGCGCAAATCCTGCTTCTGGGATTGACGAATGAAGAAATCGTTTACTCGAATAAGCCCAGTGTAAAAGAGTTTTATGCGGAAGAGCAATTCAAAGAAATCAAAGAACACATTGGCAGAGATCATAAAAGTTACCGAATTGCCAGCATTGGATTACATCCAGCCATCGCGCAGTATAATGGCTTTTACACCCTTGATACCTATAACAACTTTTATCCATTGACATATAAGTACCAGTTCAGAGAAATCATTGAAAATGAACTTGAGAAAAGTAAAAAAATACGGATTTATTTCGATGAGTGGGGCGGCCGCTGCTACCTTTTTACAGCTGAGCTTGGCAAACATTATATGTTTAAGAAAACGTCCAAAAAACGAATCAAGGAATTAGACCTAAACCTGAAACCGTTTAAACAGATGGGTGGAGAATACATAATCTCATCTGTACCGATTGACAATGCATCGGATAATGGCCTCCAGTTTGAGAAGGTATTCGATTCAAAGTCAAGCGCATGGAAAATCTACCTCTATGAAGTTTTATAGCAGCAGGGAGGATACAGCAATGAATATACCAATATTGACAATAGTTGTTCCTAGTTACAATGAAGAAGAAGTGTTAAGCGAGACAATTATACAGTTAAAATCTGTTATGAATTACATGATCTCTAACCTTATTGTTTCTGATAAAAGTAAAATCCTTTTCGTGGATGACGGCAGCAAAGACAGGACTTGGGAATTAATTTACAAGGAGAGTCTCAATAGTGAGACAGTGAAAGGATTAAAACTGTCCAGGAATGTAGGACACCAAAACGCTTTGCTTGCGGGACTGTTTTCAGCAAAGGATGCTTCCGATTGTCTTGTAACAATTGATGCAGATCTGCAGGATGACGTAAATGCCATTGTGGAAATGGTCAAGAAGTATATAGAGGGGTATGAGGTGGTATATGGAGTCCGCAGCAAAAGGGATAGTGACACCATTTTTAAAAGGGTTACTGCCGAAAGCTTTTATAAGTTGATGGACAAACTGGGCGTTAAACTCATCTTCAACCATGCAGATTTTCGCCTGATGAGCAGGCGGGCTGTGGAGGAACTTGAGCAATTTGCGGAAGCAAACATGTTTCTGCGTGGGATTGTACCGTTGATTGGCTTTCAATCCACTTCCGTTTATTATGAAAGGAAGGAACGGGCAGCGGGTGAGACGAAGTATCCTTTGAAAAAAATGCTTGCCTTCGCATTTGATGGAATCACTTCGTTTTCTGTAACTCCTATTAGATTTGTGATGCTGGTCGGCTGTATTTCTTTCTTAGTGAGCCTGGCATTCGGAGTTTATTTTCTTGCTTTGAAATTTTTCGGGAATACAGAGCTTGGATGGACATCGTTAATAACGTCAATCTGGTTAATTGGCGGTCTGCAGCTGATTGCGCTTGGGTTGGTGGGAGAATATATCGGGAAGATTTATAAGGAAACCAAACGCAGGCCAAAATACATTGTCGATATCGATTTATTTAATTTTCCTATATCAAGAAAGCTAATGAATACGGAAGGTAGCAAATATGAGCCAATTACCAATGATGCTCGGAAGCTGGCTGAAAATAACTAATCACCTGGCGCTTAAGCTGGCTTCCTTAATAAATCAAAAAAATTCTTTCATCAAATTCCTGTTGGTCGGCTTGTTGAATACTATTGTTGGATTAGGCTTTATGTTCTTCCTGAAAAACGGCTTTAACTTGCCATACTGGGTTGCCACATTCACAGGAAACACGCTTGGTGCGGTGGTAAGCTTCCTTTTAAACAGGAGTTTTACATTTACCAGCTGCGTACCGATAAAGGAAGGGGTACCAAGGTTCGCCGCAGTCATCATTATATGCTATCTTTTTTCCTTTTCCATCAGCAGACTGCTCGCAGAGTCTTTAACAGACAGAGACTGGCAAATGAATCTAATTTCGAATGATTCACTAGCGATCCTATTAGGTACAGGAATATATACGATATCTAATTATTTAGGCCAGAAATGGTACGTATTTAAAAAAGGAGCAGCTTAACAGATGCTCCTTTTTTGGTTGACTAAAGTGGCAAAAAAGTATAAAAAGAAATGAGGCGCGTTGCAATTATTAAAACAGAGGAGCAATTTGCAAATGGATTTATGGGAGTTATTCGTAGCATTTATTCTTGGTTTAGTAGAAGGGTTAACAGAATTTGCTCCGGTTTCATCTACCGGGCATATGATCATTGTGGATGATCTTTTGCTTCATTCGAAGGAACTATTTACAGAGCCTGTGGCCAATACTTTTAAAGTAGTAATCCAGCTTGGTTCGATATTGGCCGTAGTCATCGTTTTTAAAGACAGGTTCATGAACCTGCTGGGATTAAATAAAAAAGAATCCTTCGGAGATTCGACTGGCAGATTGAGCCTGTCAAAAGTAATTGTTGGCTTGATTCCTGCCGGTGTTACTGGAGTTCTGTTTGAGGATTATATCGATGAACATTTATTCTTTGTTGAAACGGTAATCATCGGTCTCGTTGTCGGGGCCATCCTTTTAATTGTTGCCGACCGTTTGCAGCCTAAAAATCTCAAAACGGAAGATGTTGACCAAATCACCTATAAACAAGCGTTAGGTGTTGGACTGTTTCAATGTCTTGGTTTATGGCCTGGTTTTTCCCGTTCTGGCTCTACGATTGCCGGCGGGGTCCTGCTCAGCATGAGCCACCGTGCGGCTTCAGATTTCACTTTCATCATGGCCGTACCAATCATGCTTGGCGCAAGCGGTATCTCTCTATTAAAAAATTGGGAGTTTTTTACGCTCGATGCGCTGCCGTTTTTCATCGTCGGTTTCCTTAGTGCATTTGTTTTCGCTTTGATTTTCATCAAATTCTTTTTGAAGTTAATCAACAAAATTAAATTAGTGCCATTTGCGATTTACCGAATCATATTGGCAGCTTTGATTTATTTCATTTTTCTTTAAATTGAAAAGGAAAAGGCCATTAAGAGCCTTTTCCTTTTTTTACGTTTACAAATCTCCTTACCAGCGGTGGGCTTTCGCGTTCCCTCTCGCAAGAATGGTGTTCTTCGTGACCTGAGTCTGGCCATTCACTTGAGAATTTAATCGCTTGCGCCTTGTCCAGGTGTGGTGGAAAAGTTCTGAGTGCGGATCCAAATGATCTTTGTAACTCATACAATCACCTCAGGAATGGATTTTTGAAACGTCTGATATTCGTAAGAACATCACTAATAGCGTTTGTATTATTAAATAGCAATATACATCAGAGAAATTTAGTGACGCAAATAAATCTTTTTTTGCTTTTTTTGTAACTTTTTACAATTTTCATCGTATTAACCTTTGAGAAAGCTAAATTGATTACATATTTTTTTAAAAAGAAAGGCTCTGTTAAACACGGCTGTTGATTTTCGTTCCAGACGCTTCGCTTTCCGCGGGGCTGGCGCTGAGCCTCCTCGTCGCTTCGCTCCTGCGGGGTCTCACCTGACCAGCTGCGCCCGCAGGAGTCTACGCGTCTTCCACTACAATCAACAGGGTTTAAAAATCAACATTCAACTTAAACAGAGTCAAAAGAAAAGAGGAGATTGGATGTCGCAATTTGCACTCGAGGTAAAATCATTAACAAAAAGAATCGGCAAAAAGACAATTGTTGATGACGTCAGCTTTCAAGTGGAGCGTGGAGAAATTTTCGGATTGCTGGGACCTAATGGTGCAGGGAAAACGACAATTATCCGTATGATTGTCAGCCTGATAAACCGTACCGGCGGAACTGTATTGGTCAATGGCCAAGATCTGGACGAATCATTTACACAAGCGATGAATGAGTTAGGCGCAATCGTCGAGAATCCTGAGTTTTACAAATATCTTAGTGGTTACAAAAACCTAAAACATTATGCACGTATGGCCCTAACTGATATAACTGAGGAACGAATCGAGGAAGTCACTGAGCTGGTTGGCCTAGAGAATGCTATCCATGATAAAGTACGTACTTATTCACTTGGGATGCGTCAAAGACTGGGCGTGGCGCAGACGATTCTTCATAAGCCATCAATCTTGATTCTTGATGAACCGACTAACGGACTTGACCCACAGGGTATCAGGGAGTTCCGCGATTATTTGCGCTTGCTTGCAAGCCAGGGAACATCAGTATTAGTATCATCACACCTTTTATCAGAAATGCAGCTAATGTGTGATCGTTTCGCGATTATTGAACAGGGGAAACTCGTACATATTTCAACGATGAATGAAAATGAAACGGAAGAAACTAAAGTCACTCGTTCTGTAGAGATGGAAGTATCCAATGCAAGTCATGCTGCAAAGCTTTTGAAGGAAAAAATGCCTGAAGTAAAAGTGACATCCATCAAAGACTCGAGGTTAATTTTATCCGTTGAGAAAGAAACAATTCCTGTAATCAACAAACTGTTGGTATTAAATGATATCGATGTCTTTGAGATTCTGAATGTAAAGGCAACCTTGGAAGACCGCTTCCTGGAAATCACGAATAAGGATAAAAAGGAGCAAACAGTATGATAGCATTAATCCAAAATGAATTAATGAAGATATTTGGCAAAATGGCAAGTTGGATTTATATGGTCATCATTGTGATGGCAGTACTCGTTGCAGGAATTATCTATATGAAGTTCAGCGGTGATCCTAATCCAAATTGGCGTCAGGATACACAGGCAGAAATCACAATGCTGGAAAACCAGATGGGATCAGCTTCTGAGGAAGAAAAAGGTATGATCGAGGAGCAAATCAACCAGACTCAGGAGTATTTGGACAAGGGGATTAACCCAACCGCGAAAACGAACTGGCATTTTATGAATGATGTTGTCGTTCGTGTTAGCTCGCTTGTAACGTTATTCGTCGTGGTTGTTGGCAGTGCCAATGTGGCGGCGGAATTTTCAGATGGAACGATTAAACAGCTTCTAATCCGTCCTCATAGAAGATGGAGCGTATTGCTTTCCAAATATATTGCCGTAATCATATACGCGATGTTAATGGTAGTGACGTTAATTGTATCAGGGTACTTAATTGGCCTCATCCTTTTTGGCAGCGGTGATTTCAATATGAAGATTTTTGAATTCACATTAGAAGGCAGAAAAGAAGCAATTGTCGGCACACAATTTTTCTTGAAAATGCTATATTTTATACCAAGCTTGCTTATGGTAATGACGATCGGTTTCATGCTTTCAACCCTTTTTAAAAGTCAGGCTCTTGCTGTCGGAATCGGTATCTTCGTTTTATTTTTTTCTTCAACCCTGGGAGGCATCATTTTGATGCTCGCGGATAAGTATACTTGGGCTAAGTTTTTGATCTTCCCGCACTTAGATTTAACCGTTTACGCACTTCAAGATAGAATCCTTGAAAACATCACCTTGCCAGTTTCTCTGTCAATACTGGCGATTTATTATGCAGTTTTCATGATGATTACATTTTTCTTCTTCCAGAAGAGGGATATCAGCATTTAGACCGAATTTCTTAAAGAGGGCAGCAAAAGCTGCTCTCTTTTGCTTATATAGAGAGAGGAGTAGGGAGTATGAACCCGTTATTATTGGAATTTCCGACCGAATTTGAAACAGACAGACTGTTAATCAGAATGCCTTTGCCTGGAGACGGAGCCGTCACGTGCGAATCCATTAATACTTCATTGCCCGATTTGAAGCCGTGGATGCCATGGGCGCAAAAGGAACAAACGATTGAAGAAACTGAAATTGTAATACGCGAAGGATACGTAAACTTTTTAAACCGGACTGACTTGCGCTTGCTTGTTTTTAAAAAAGACACAGGCGAATTTATTGCTTCATCAGGGTTGCACCGAATCAACTGGAATGTTCCAAAGTTCGAAATCGGCTACTGGATAGACACCCGCTACAGCGGGCAAGGGTATATGACTGAAGCCGTACAGGGGATCACCGATTTTGCAGTCCGAGAATTAAAGGCACGAAGAGTAGAAATCCGTTGTGATGCTTTAAACGTCAAAAGCAGGGCAATTGCGGAAAGGTTAGGATTCACATTGGAAGGAATTTTGAAGTGTGATTCAGTATCTGTTCAAGGGGAAATCAGAGATACTTGTATATACGCGAAAACAATTTAGGAAGAAAACGGATGATAATGAGCTTTAACAAAAGTTCACATAAAGAAGAGCAGCAATTCAGCTGCTCTTCTTCATTTTTATTGGCCTTGCCACTCTTTTAGTTTTTCGATTACTTTATCGCTGGCCTTACCGGCATCTTCCTGCATTTGCTCCAGTACTTTCTTCCACTTTGGTGCTTCTTCTTTTAATCTTTCTTCAACCTGGCCAGCACGCTCTTTCAATTCCTTCTCGAGATTGTTCGCTTTTTCCCTTATCGCTTTTTCTGTTTCTTCATAATCGACCGTCTTGCCGGAAATACGTGTGTTAACCGAATCCACACTGAATTCCTCAGGTTGAATATGAGGAACAGATTCTTCCATGATGGCGCGGAATATTGGTACCACATCCTTGGAACTGCTGCTCGACAGATAATGATTGCGATCAGTCTTATCGTATCCAAGCCATACAGCCCCGACCAGATTTGGTGTATATCCGACGAACCATTGGTCTTTCGTGCCGTTGATGTCTGCGTAAGGCAGCTGGGTGGATCCGGTCTTGCCGGCAATCTGAGCATTCTTCATTTTAGTTCCTTTTCCAGTCCCGGTTTCGACGACATTCAAAAGCATCGATGTCATTTCATTTGCCACCGATTTGGAAGTGACCCGTGTCGTCGAGCCATCATGCTCGGCAATTACTTTGCCCGTCGGTCCCACAATCTTGGTTATGAGATGAGAGTCATGCTTCTTCCCGCCATTTGGAAAAACGGAGTATGCTTCGGCCATCTTTAGTGGGGAGACGCCATTATGCATACCTCCTAATGCCAGTGCGAGATTTTGGTCTTCTTTTTCAACCTTGATGCCAAACCTTCTAACCGCGTCAATCCCTTTTTCCAATCCGATTTCATTAAGCAGCCAAACTGCCGGTAAATTGATTGATTTTTCGATGGCCTCATACATCGGCACTTCACCCTGGTATGTGTCAGAAAAGTTCTTAGGGCTATAATTCTTAAAGCTCGTCTTCTTGTCTTCCAGCATTGAATCATACTCATAGCCTTCTTCGAGGGCTGGTGTATAAACAGCCAGCGGCTTCATCGTTGAACCGGGCTGTGCTTTCAAATGAGTAGCCCTGTTGAACCCTCTGAAGACCTTTTCGCCGCGGCCGCCGACTAAAGCCCGCACGCCGCCATTGCCGGGATCAAGAAGGACCGAGCCACTTTGTACTAAAACATCACTTGCACGGTCAGGGAAGAGATGATCCTGGCGATATACTTTTTCCAGTCCTGACTGAAGGTTCTGATCAAGTTCTGTATGAATACGATATCCTCTAGTCATAATCTCATCTTGTGTCAGACCGTATTTGGTCGTTGCTTCATCTAGAACGGCATCGACATAAGAAGGATATTTGCGGTCTGCAAGACTGCCTCCGCCATCCTCAAGCTTGATTTCTTCAGCTTTTGCTTTTTTGTATTCAGCATCAGTAATCTTACCCAGTTCATTCATTTTTGCCAGAACGACATTTCTTCTTTTCATTGCCGCTTCGTAATTATTATAGGGGTCCAAGGCAGAAGGGGCCTTTAGGAGACCTGCAAGCATAGCCGCCTCGCTGATCGTGACATCCTGAATATCCTTGGCAAAGTATTTCTTGCTGGCGTTATTGATGCCAAAAGCACCACTGCCGAAATAAACCTGGTTAAGGTACATTTCTATAATTTCGTCCTTTTTATATACCTTTTCTATCTCAACTGCTAAAAATAATTCCTCAACCTTACGTTTGTACGTACGCTCAGAAGACAAAAGAGCATTTTTCGTCAGCTGCTGTGTAAGTGTACTGCCGCCGCCTGTAATGCCACCGGCAAATAGGTTCCCAAAAAACGCGCGGGTTATCCCTTTAATATCAAACCCGTGGTGTTCGTAGAAACGTTCGTCTTCAATCGCGATTACAGCACCAGGTACATACTCAGGCATCTGGTCAATCGGAACTCCGCCTGTCCGATTCGTAGCAAGCTTGCTCGCTTCTGCGCCATCCTTATCATAGATACTTGTAGCCTGACTGAGCCCATCTTTAAGTGTCTGGACATTTGCCCTGCTGGCAATGAAAGCAAACCAGAGAATCGACAACAATATAAAAACCAATAAGATTAATAATAAAATTTGCGTCAGGTGGCGCTTCTTCCAAAATCGGACGACC
Source organism: Mesobacillus subterraneus (assembly GCF_023715485.1). GTDB lineage: Bacteria > Bacillota > Bacilli > Bacillales > Cytobacillaceae > Mesobacillus > Mesobacillus subterraneus_B. Next base: position 138,082 of record NZ_JAMBOF010000006.1, read on the forward strand.
GCCTCCCTAAATCTGTGCAATAAGTGCATAAGTGATCTCCTTTTTAAAAATGAAGCTTTTTAGTATATTTCATTGCTGGTAAAATTAGGTTAGATACCGAATTTATCTTTACATTATAAATGATTTCAATGCTTATGCAAAAGCGGAAGCATTTTTCGGCTTATTATTAGTATTACAATAAATTTAAAAATATTTTAATTAAATTGAAACAAATGTCGGACTCGTGCGACTTATTAGGGATTGGGGGAGTGATAAGTGGATGAAAAGCGGCTTGATATAAATGAAATTTATGATAAATATTATCGCGATGTCTATCATTTCGCACTTTATTTTACAAATAACAAACAGGAAGCAGAGGATATTACTCAAGAAACATTCATAAAAATCATCAAGTCAATTAGTACTCTAAAGGACCCGGATCGATTAAAGACATGGATCCTGTCAATCGCAAGAAATACAGCTATGGATTTGCACCGTAAAAGAAAGTTTGTCAGCCTGTTTCCCGAATGGGTATTCGATAAAGAAAAAGACAGCATCACTCCAGAGGACCGGCTGATTCAAAAAGGCGAATGGACGGAGCTACACAGTGCCTTGTTGAAATTGAAACAGCAATACAGAACAGTTGTGATTTTACGTGGATTAAAGGAATTAAGTATAAAAGAAACGGCTGATATTCTAGGATGCAGTGAAGCGAAGGTGCGAGTAGATTACCATCGTGGACTTCAGCTGCTGAAAAAGCAGGTTTTATCCAATGATGAAGGGTGGGGACTAAAAGATGGACAATCGTAAGCAGGATTCGTTTGACCAAAGGTTCCTCGCGCCGCTTAAAAACAGGCCAGGACTCGAACCGGATGAAAGCTTTGTCGAAAAGCTAAGGACCGAAATCTCACAGGAAAGCAAAATTAATAATTTGCCGTTCAAACCTAAATGGCGCTGGCCTGTGCTCGTGCCAATGGCAATGGCAGTGTTATTATTTTCTGTGTTGACAGCATCATTTGTCGGGAAAGAAACGCAGATGGATAATAAATCCGGCAGTGATAAAATAGCCATAACGTCAGATACAGGAGATAGTAACAAGAAAGATAATACACCAAAAAAGGAAAGAGATATCTATCAACTTATCAATGATCATCAAGCATTTGATAGACTGTACAATCAAATCTCAAAAGAAACAGGTTCAACAACAGTTGGCAGAGAGTTGGTCTATTATTTTGATGCATTAGAAAAAGATGATAAAGATTACTTAAGGGAACACCTTGAAGACGGATATTCAACAAAAAAGCTGACTGATTTGGTTGATTATTACAAAATGGCTGATTTTACTACTCTGAAGGTTGAAACAATATATAAGGATACAGGTGCATTCACATACCAGGTGGTTATTAGTTACATGGATAAAGGACGGAAAGAAGCGGTCAAAAAAAGATTAATTCTAGACGTCACGGGGAAAACCATTATTTCTGACTATGTTACTCCTGACAGCTGGGACAAAGAGAAAGACCTGCTAGTAAAGAAGAAAATTGAGTTAATTGAAAACAATCTAACATATGGAATGAGTAAGGACGAGGCAGAAAGGATTTTCGGCGCTGATTATAAAATTATCGAAAATCCGGAAATTGAGGGGGAAGGAAAAGAAGAATGGTTCTATCAATTTTTTGTAGAAGAGGGCACAAAAAGCAGTGTTGAGTCTGACTATATTGTGGATTTTACAAACCTACAGAACCAAAAGGTCGGAATCCAATTTTGGATTGGCTGGTCATCCCAGAATGAAGCAATTAGAATGACTGTCTTCTATACACAGGATGGCCAAGTATTTGCAAATTATCTAACAGAAGAGGGAATTCGTAAAAATCAGGAATCCTCACTTGGGGAATTAAAGCAGATTGGAGACACATTTAAGCTAAGCGAAAAGGAAAGAAGCATATACGATCGATTTAAGTTGGACCGTGAAAGCAAACATTTAAAGGACCTTGGTCCCATTAATGTCGCAAAGCTTTACATTCAGGCAAGCCTGGACGGTGACGCAGAAACCCAATATGCCTTATATACAACGAGACCTGATCGTGTTAGGTGGTCAAAGGAGGAACATGTAGGTTACGCCAAAAATGAAAAAACCTCATCAGAATCTTTATTGGCAAGCCTCGGGGGGATACAGAATGGCATATTTAATGAGGAAAGTGATTTTGAAGGATTTATAAGCTTTGAAACCAGCAATGGGCCGGGTTTTTTCCAAATGGTAAAAGACATAGACGGTATCTGGAAGGTCGCTTTTATGCCTATCCAATAAATTATAAGATTGATCAAAAACCAAACGTCTGGCTAATTCTTTATGCCAGACGTTTGGTCATTTTTTAAATTAAGGTTCTCTATTTCTGCTCCTGTGATTAACCAATCACCAGCCCATTGCTCAATGGAATGAAGCACTGGTTTCAGTGCCATACCTTTTTCTGTAAGGGAATATTCCACTCTCACCGGTATTTCTGAAAATACTTCTCGTTTGACGATGCCTTCTTTTTCAAGGTCCTTTAAACGTTCAGACAGAAGCCTCCCGCTGAGCGGCAGTGATGACTCAATCTCTGAGAATCGATGTTTGCCTGTCAGTAGCTGGTGGATGATTAGACCAGTCCATCTTTTGCTCAGGATTTGCATTGCGTGTTCGAATCTAGGACAAAGCTGATACATAAAAGTCACCTCAATAATAGTATAACTTTTTTCAAGATACTTTACATAAATTTGTTCTGAAATTACTCTTTCTTACTAAAAGTAAGTGGATAAAGGAGAACATTGCCAATTAAGAATAATTTCTTCTAGGCTTTGGACTATCGAACTCTTCAAAGACTCCACACTTTAATATCAAAATAATGAAGATAAAAGGCATGGGATTCAATCCATGCCTTCATACATACTAAAACGAGACTTTTATAACTTTTTCATTGTTAAGTTCTTTTTCGTTTTCATCAAAAACCTTACTCGTTATAATGGAGAGCGATTTAAAATCGGATTTTTCAATGATAAATCCTATATTGCCAGCCTTTTTTTCACCTGGTTCGATTTTCCCGTTCAATTCTTCCAAATAAATATCATCTTCCCAGGTTTTCTTTTCGCCCTTGTCTGTTTCCAGCAAGGCTGCTGGTGCGAAGTTCAGCGTTTCATTAGATTGGTTTTCGATCTCAACAAAAATTTTTACAAAATTAAATACTTCTTCATGAGTGTAACTATGGAAAAAGTCAATCAGGCTATAATCAGGACGATAACTTAAGACCTTTACTTCTTTAACAATCAATCTGATGGGCCCGACATCTATTTCTTCATCTACCTTTTTAATAGCCTTCAATTCTGCTTCGCCCTTTTCATCTGAAAAAGATTCACCGACATTCACCAGGCTCCGGTCATCTGTCACCTGAGGATTTGATACATATTCACCGGCATTTTTGCGGGGAGGAGTACTATTTTCCTCAGAATGCATTTTATCCCTAGCTGATCCATTTTCATGTCCATCTAGAGATTCATTTTCCTGGTCACAGCCAACAAGCGAACCTAATAAAATCAAAACTACAATTAAATTTCTCATATCGCACCTTCCGGCAGTTGATAAACAAACTTCCCGCTGTCTGGATGACAGCGGGATAGCTAGTCTTGATTATTTATCTTCAATTACGATTGGTTTATTCCCAGTTTGCAGGATGCTGAACACATGTTTGGCCAAATCAGTGTTTTCGATTTTACCAGCGAGTGCTTCTCTTGATGGACCAAAAGCATAAACGTTAACGTCTTCACCAGTATGGCCACTGGTTGTCCAGCCTGTATGGGAGCGATCATTGAAAATCTCTTCAATTGCATTGTCGATGACCAATACTTTATTTGAAGCTGAAGCTTCCTTAACAGCATTGACTTCTTCTGATGTCAGCTCAAAATCAATGTACTCATTCAACGTTTCTTCAACATCTGCACCGTTTGCGATTCGTTCAGCCATGAAATCAGGTGTGCGTTTCGCTGCCTTGATTGGCTCAGGGAACCAGTTGTAGATACCATCTGCGCCAATGGAGTAGCCGCCTGTTGAATGGTCAGCGGTTGCAATGACTAGTGTATGCTTATCCTTTTTGGCAAATTCAATCGCAGCCTTGAACGCTTTTTCATAGTCTTCCATTTCGCTCATTGCTCCGACAATATCATTGTCATGCCCAGCCCAGTCGATCTGGCTTCCTTCTACCATGAGGAAAAAGCCATCTTGATCTTTGTTAAGTCTTTCAATTGCAGATTTTGTCATCTCTTCAAGGGAAGGAATATCTTCTGTACGGTCGATCATCTTCGGAAGACCACGCGGTGCGAACAATCCAAGAATTTTTTCACTCTTATCACCATTAAGCTCTTCTTTCGTAGAAGCGAAGCTGTAGCCATCTTTTTGGAACTCAGCAATCAGATTCCTGTCTGTCCGGTCAAATAAATCAGTGCCCCCGCCCAATAAAACATCTACTTTATGCTCACCATTGATTAATTCATCATAGTAATCATCCGCGATGGCATTCATATTTTTACGGTGTTCGTCGTGCGCTCCGAAAGATGCAGGAGTCGCATGGGTAATTTCCGAAGTTGCAACAAGTCCAGTAGACTTGCCTTTTTCCTTCGCGGATTCAAGAACTGTTTTCACTTCGGATTTATCATTATCTACACCTATTGCCGCATTATATGTTTTTATACCAGAAGACATAGCAGTTGCGGAAGAAGCAGAATCAGTAATGTTTTGCTCTGGATCTTCAGCATAGGTAGATTGCTGCCCAATAAGATATTTATCGAATTCAGTTCCTTCTGCAAGTTTAGTAGTTGGATCATCCTTTAAGTACCGGTATGCGGAAGTATAAGAGACACCCATACCATCACCGATCATGAAAATGACGTTTTTGATTTTAGCATTATTCTCCTTCGGTGATTCCTTTGCATCCGCAGTAAAAGTGCCTGTAAGTCCGCCAATGGCGAGTGATGAAACGACAGCAAACGGAAGCATTTTTTTGGTTAGGTTCTTTTTCATGTTCTTTTTCCCCTCCAATTACTAGTTTTCAAGGTTAATTATAGTCTATTTTTAGAAAATTTCATGTTTTGAGGAAGGGGGGATAATCGGTACTTAGTAGCAGAATTATGAATATTTGCTTATATAACGCGTTTCAATAGAACTATCGAATTATATTAACATATAAAATTATGAATTTCATTAGAAAAAACGGCACAAAAAAAGAGTTTGAAAGACGGATTCTTCCAAAACATGACAAAAGATGTGTTTTTGAAAATTGTGGAATATATTTATCAGTAAGGAAGAAAGGGAACTTGTATGGCATAAAGCAGCGTATCAACAATTTTAAAGATGAAAAAAGGATGAATCTTTTAAGATTCACCCTCAATTATAATAATTATTTACCACCCAGCCGGCAGCATAGCAACCGGCATAAGAGCTACTTTATATGTGTATCCGCCATCCTTAGTTCCAGTAGGGTACAAAGAAGTCGCCATGTAGATAACCTTAATCGAATTATCCTGGGAAAACTCAGTTACATAAACGATTCTATCTGCCATAAACCCGATTTGTTCCTCAGTCCATAAAATCCTGTCTGCCATGAAACCGATTTGATCTACTGTATATAAAACTCCGTCAAGGCTTTGTGAGTAAGAGTCAGCTCCCATTTGTCCTACTTTTACGATCACATCTGCTGTAGTTGTAGCTGCTTCAGCTTTGTGCTGTGGAAGTCCAACTGCAACCAGAGATAGAACCATTGAGAAAACAATGATGGATTTAGCTAAAATGTTTTTCATGTAAAAATTCCTCCTATTTAAATACCCTAATGGGTATCTTATGTAAATAATATATAATACTATAATTTTATTGTCAACCTTAAAAAGTGAAAGATGAACTGACAGAATGGTTACATTTTTTTCTTTCTTTTTTAGTAACAAAATAACTGAATCGCTAATCCCTAAAACTTTAATTTATAGATACAGGAATTTTTTCAAAATGGATTGTGCTTTCACGTAGTCAGGAGTAAGATGTAATAGTTGAAATAAGAGAGGAGTTGGTATTGTTGGGTTATTCAATAGAACCTGATCCCGACAGGTGCGGGGAAGTCGATAATCTATTAGAATTGGTACAATTGAATGCTGCAAGACTATCAACTCTGAAAAAAGGTAGTTGGCTTCCTCAATAAATGATGAGGAGGTTTGGTAGAATGCTTGAAATTTTCAAGAGTAACGCAGAAAGACAGCTTGAATCCGTTGAAGAAATAACAAAAGGCTGTTGGGTGAACATGGTTCATCCATCTGAAGATGAAATAATGAGAGTAGCAAATGAAACTGGAATTGCCGTTGATTTTGTTAAGGATGCACTGGATGATGAAGAACGGCCAAGGATTGAAAAGGAAGATGGCAATGTTTACATCATTGTTGACTATCCCTACATTACCCATGATGAATCGGGCTTTCCAATTTATGAGACCATTCCAGTCGGGATCATTCAGACTGCGGGTTGCATAATTACTGTTTCGCTTAAGGAAACTCCGGTGCTTAATGAATTCAGAAGTAACAGGGTGAAGGAATTTTTCACGTTTAAAAAGACAAGATTTGCTTTGCAAATTCTTTATGTCATTTCGATTTATTACTTACGGTATCTGAAACAAATCAATAAAAAGACAAACGAAATTGAACGCGAGCTTCATCAGTCGATGAAGAATAAAGAACTTTATGCCTTTCTTGCTCTGGAAAAAAGCTTAGTATATTTTACAACTTCGCTTAAATCCAACAAAGTAGTACTGGCCAAAATAATGCGATTCAATTTTCTAAAAATGTATGAGGAAGACAAGGATTTACTTGAAGATGTCATCATTGAAAATACACAGGCCATCGAAATGGCTGAAACATACAGTTCGATTTTAAGCGGCATGATGGATGCCTTTGCCTCGATCATTTCAAACAACCTTAATATGGTGATGAAGTTTTTGACTTCCATCACGATCATTTTGTCCTTTCCGACTATGGTCGCTAGCTTTTATGGAATGAATGTTAATTTACCATTACAGCATAATCCATACGCATTTTTCTTTGCCATCAGCATGGCCGTTTTATTAGCTGGATTGACAGCCTTCATATTCTGGAAGAAAAAATATTTTTAAAATTTCGCCTGGACGCTAAGTCCGGGCGTTTTTTAGTCTAAAAAACTTTTTTTTACATATTCATTCTGTAAGGAAGGTTGTCTTTTTAAAAACTTTGTTTTTGATCTCAGCAAATGGTTCACTGATATTTTACTGGAGTATCTAAAGCACAAGATTAGGGTGATTTAATGAGTACAATATTTATCAATCTGTATAAAAGAATCATGAATATTTTAGTCATATTAGCTTGTACCTTGAGTTTATTTCTTTTGGCAGGTTTCATTTCATCCATAAACATCAGTTTTTTCAAATTCAAAGTGAACGGTGATATTGGCGCTGAAGTTTTCTTAAGGATCATCAGCTATGAAAACACATTGATTGGACATGCATTAACAGGATCGAACGCAGATTTTGCTATAATCCCAACTGGGTTCAAACTTATTACTAACATTGAAATGAATGACATAAGGAGCCTGATTAGGAGTGAAATCCCTGGATTTATGGCTTTTGATTCAAACTTCCTGATTGCAGATAAGGGTGTCAATTTTACCGATATTCCGATTGAATCGGCTCCTCCAATGGAAGTTTTGCTTCAGGAAAGAAATATGGCAGCCAACGAGCTGAAAGAGCTGAACAGCGGAAATACTCCCTCTGGCGCTCCGCCTTCTGAGAAATCCGTTTTCATTTACCACACTCACAGCTGGGAATCCTATTTGCCTCTGCTCGGCTTAGAAGGTGCGGAGAACGAAAATATTGCTGTGGATGGTAAAACTAATATAACTATAGTAGGCGATTTGCTTGGAAAAGAGTTAGAGAAACGTGGAATTGGGTCGAGCGTTGATAAAACAAATGTAGGTCAGGCGCTGAAAAACAAAGGCTGGCAAACACCTAAATCATACGAAATTTCACGGTCTTTAGTTCAGAGCGCAATGTCAGGTAACTCGAACCTGAAGTATTTTATCGATTTGCATCGTGATTCCGTCAGGAAAGACTCTACAACAGCGAATATTAATAACCAGCCATACGCAAAGCTTGTATTCGTAATTGGAGAGGAAAATAAAAACTTTCAACAAAACCTAAAGTTTGCCAATGAATTGCATCAAATCCTAAATAAAAACTATCCGGGTATCAGCAAAGGAGTTTTGCCGAAAAAGGGGATAGGTGTTGATGGAATTTATAATCAGGATTTGCATTCAAATTCACTTGTTGTTGAAGTAGGCGGTGTTGATAATAATATGAAGGAGCTAAAAAATACAGTTGAGGCATTGGCAGAAGCGATCAGCCAAATCTATTGGAAGGCTGAAGAAGTAAATGGCTAAAAATAGGGAAAGCTACCTATGGCTTTTGTGGATGAGTGCGAGTACTTTACTTGCCTACTTTTACCTTTCAATAACGGTGACGATCGCGCTTTTCTTATCAGGCCTGATCATGGTAAGTAAGTGCTTGATAGAGGATTTTTTAAGAACTCAAGATGATGAAGAAAGAAGGGATTAAAAAAAACCATTGAAGCAATCTGCTTCAATGGTTTTTGATGGGAGAATTTCTAACAGAATTCCCTCCGGAAATTCGCCTTACTTAAACCAACCTTTTTTCCTGAACCAGAGAAACATTGTGATCCCAATGAAAAACATCGTAAATAATGCGCCAAAATACCCAAACGTCCAGTTAAGCTCTGGCATGTTTTTAAAGTTCATTCCATATATTCCGGCTATGAAGGTTAAAGGCATGAAAATGGTTGTTATCACAGTAAGCACCTTCATTACGCGGTTTGTTTCGTGAAAATTAATGGATAGGTAGCTGTCACGCATGTCAGTGGTCAGCTCACGGCTGGCGTCCACCTTTTCTGCCAATCTTAATAAATGGTCATGTATGTCAGCGAAATATTCTTTTTGGGCTATAATCTCAGCTAGCCTGTGAGAGTTGATCATCCGGTATACGAGGTCTCTCATCGGAGTAATCGTATGCCTTAACGAAAGCAATTCATGTCTTGTATCAAATAAATCCTCCAGTATCTCTTCCATCGAACGGTCCGCAAAATTTTCATCAATATCATTCAATAAATCTTCAATCTTATAAACATGGGGGAAATAGTTATCAACAATTTTATCCAGAACATGATAAAGAACAACTGATGGGGACCAGTCTCCAGGTGATTTTGCCATCTCTAATCTTTTCCAGACGTCATCAATCTCCCGGTTGTTCTCATTATGAAAAGTTACGACATAATTCGATCCTAAAAACAGGTCCACTTCTTCTTTTGTCATTGAATCAGCATCAAGAGCCTGGAAAACAAAAAAATGATAATCATCATAATAATCCAGTTTTGGCCTTTGCAAAGTATGAATACAATCTTCTATTGATAAAGGATGGAATCGAAGCGGTTCTTTTAATAATTCTATTTCTTCATCGGAAGGCACGTTGAAATCAATCCAATACCATCGAAAAGCCCCTGAAATTAATTTCTGTATACTGAGGTTTTTCAGAAGCTCGCCCGAAGGGGTAACAGCAATAGTTCGAATCATAGTATCTCCTGTAAAACTTTTTTATCTATTATATTAGTAATATTGATTAAGATGCAAAGCAGAAGCCTGAAGCAGGTCTTCATCTCTGTAATAAAAAATATAATACCATCAGAATAAGCCGCAAATAAAAAGAGAACCTTCATAAGTTGATCTTAATTAAATAATTCATTTTAAATCAAGGAAAGAAGGATGGTGGAAATATAGCAATACGGCCACAGTTGGAATCGAAAGCAAAATGGCAAGTAAAGGCCGTTTATAATGTGTACCAAGAACAAGAAACATGATGATATTGAAGTAAGCAGAATTGAATAAGTCCCAGCCGTTGTTGTAGGTAAACAGTCCTTTATTCTGGAATATGAATTCTATAAAGGTAAATAAGGCGACCCATGCGGACAAATACACAATCTTATACTTTATACTTTTAGGAATATAACGAAGGTAGACCATAATAACGATTGGTATGATAATAAAGCTGAAGGTTAAATCAATGAACGTGTGATTCAGCCATGATGATTCAGGTTTATAGACCCATAAAGTATGATTAAAGAAAATGAAGTTATAAAGTAAATTGCAAATAATATAAAATTGAATTGTTGGATAAAATTCCTTCCATTTTTTCCAATCAACAAAAAAATATGCAAATAGCATGTAAATACCAACAAAAATAACAAGATACATATCAGGACTTCCTTTTGTATTTTAAGTTATTATTTCCAGCAGTGTACTTGACAATACAAAAATCGGCCACTCAAAGGAGAAGAATTATGATACACCATATCGAAATCAACGTGTCGAACTTAAACCGAACAATAGAGTTTTGGGACTGGTTTTTAAAAGAATTAAACTACAATGTATACCAGAAATGGGATAAAGGGATTAGCTGGAAATTTGAAAATACCTATTTAGTGTTTGTACAGACAGAAGAAAGATTTCTCCGAGCAGACTATCACAGGTCACAAACTGGATTGAACCATTTGGCTTTCCACGCAGGTTCAAAAGAACATGTTGATGAAATGACAGAGGGACTTATCAAGAAAGGAATTCCTATTCTGTACCCTGACAAGCATCCGTTTGCAGGAGGAAAGAATCATTATGCAGTGTTTTTCGAGGACCCTGACCGAATAAAAGTTGAGTTGGCAGCACCCTCTATGTCTGAATGATATATTTTTTCCAGGTGTATTTTTCCTGAATATAGGGAAAAGTATTTTATGTTTGTAAAATAGGAGGCACGGGGAAAAGTTATGGCAGGAGCGTTTTGGGGCATTATCATCTCTGCGTTGGCAACAGGACTTGGAGCTATACCAATTTTATTTCTAAATAATGTTTCATCAAGATTAAAGTCGCTGCTGCTCGGTTATGCCTCTGGAATCATGATGGCAGCTACTACATTCAGCTTGATTCCTGAATCTCTACATTCATCAAACCTTTGGGTATTATCCCTCGGGATGCTTCTCGGTACCTTTATATTAAACGTTATTAATTCTAAAACGGATAATCTGGACACTGACGATTTCAGATTCCTTTCCGGGATCGATCGAAAGACATTTGTTATCATTACTGCGATTACCCTGCACAATCTGCCAGAAGGTCTGTCTGTTGGGGTTAGTTACGGGACAGGGCAGGATGAACTCGGCGGTATTATCGCGTTTGCAATTGGCCTGCAAAACGCACCAGAAGGATTCCTGGTGGGCCTTTATTTAATCCACCAGAAGATTTCTAAGGTCAAGGCTCTTATCATCGCGACGTTAACTGGAGCTGTAGAAATCATTACAGCAGCAATCGGCTATTTCCTTGCATCGGAAGTAAATGGCCTCGTACCTTATGGACTCAGTTTCGCTGCAGGAGCAATGCTTTTTGTCATTTATAAGGAACTGATTCCGGAAAGCCAGGAAGATGACCACGTGAAGTTTCCGACCTATTCTTTTGTCCTCGGATTAATATCTATGCTTTATCTTATAAGTCAATTTGGATAAATGTTTAATACTAGGCTGACTCTAAGGTCGTTAAAATACGACCTTTTATGAGTCAGCCTCTTTCTGAGTTCTCCTACTTATTCTTTTGTCTTGAAACTTATCTGGGAACTGTTTCTTAATTACCTTAGACAAGGTGTCAGCGAAATGAATCATATAGTTTAATTTATAAAGGAACTTAAATCAAAAGGAGTGAATACATTATTTACAACAAAATTCAATAAAGATAGGTATGATGAATAATGTTGTTTTCAATTTCATTTCTGTTTGGCCTCGTAATTCCTTTTATGTTTTATACGATAAAATCAAAATGGGTAAAATGGCTTCCAGCGATATTTTTATTGATATTCACAGTAATTATAGGAGTTAAAATATTATTTTATCCAGCACCAGAGATGGCTGTATTGGGAGAGATTGTTTATTTAATGCTCCTTGGTTCGGCTTTTATTGGAACACTAATCAGCGGCATGATCATTTATTATTTGAAACGAAAATAATCGAGAAAAAGTCGGCCATTATACAGTGGCCGATTTTTTACCTTGAAATTTTTAAAGGAAATAATGGTTTTTAAAAGAATATATAAGGGCTACCTTTATGGCGAAGGTTATAAGTGGCACAATAGGTATTATTAATGATTTGGAAATCTCAGAAATTCAATGGGTTGATCTTAAAACAGCCAACGAATTGATGCTTACTATCCAGAAGGAGTTGAAGGACTGCTCAGTTCTTCAGCGCCATACAATTTTCAAATATAGGCCGCGAAGGAGGGAAATGCAATGGATATTTCTATTGTATTAAAAGAACTAAAGGACCTGGAATATATTAAAGATGAAAAAGCGACATTTTCCAAACTTAGCGGCGGAACTGTGAGCGAGATCTATTTAGTCAATTCAAATCTAGTGGTTAAAGCGAATAACCCAAAGATTGTTGAAGCTGAAGCTGTGTTTCTAGATTACTATAGTGGCATCTCCTTATTGCCCAGATTATTTTATAAGCATTCGGAAAACGAATACTTAGTATATTCCTACATAAAAGGGAAGCCGTATCATCCTAGGAATAATAAGCAAGAATTGTTGATTAGTCTTGTAAAAAACGTCTTGAATCAATACAAAGCTTCTTCATGGGAAAGTAGATGGGGGTGGATTGATGAACCTGCCGAGTCCTGGAAAGACTTTATTGTCAGCCGGATAAGTGAAGCAGAAAATAACCTTCAATTCACATTATTAGCTGAGGACCATAAGCTTGTTCATTCTTTAATTAACAAACAAGGACGATATAGCACGGAAAATCCATTTTTGCTTCATGGGGATTGCGGGGTACATAATTTTATTTTTGAGGACGGAGAGCTTTGCGGTGTGATCGACCCATCTCCAGTAATTGGACCGCCTGTATACGACCTTATTTACGCGTTTTGCTCTTCTCCAGATAGCCTGACAAAGGAAACGATTGATTCAGCAGCTATTCATTTATTGGAAAAAGGCGAGCTGTTCAACGAAGAGATACTGGTAGGTCTTTATTTAAGAATTTCCACTTGCATTAAACATCATCCAGAAGATTTAAATGAGTATTTAGCTGCCTGGGAATATTGGAAGAAAATTGTTGAAGAAGGTTAAAGGGGTTTGTAAGCTAGTAAAGTGTATTTTTTACAGTTAACTAAAATAAGATAAAAAACTTTTATTCAGGGTAAAGACAGTAGTAGTCTGGTATTCTAAAGGTATACATATAAGGAGGGATAAACGTGGGAGAATGCAATATTGATCACAGCCAAGAAGATGTTAAAAAGAAATACGAGTCACAATTGGAATTTTTGCCTCAAGACATGAAACCACTATTCGATAAGTTTTTTCAGGGAGAACATACCCAGGACATTCTTAATGAAGTGTTCCACTTGCTGAAAAAATATGACCTTGTGACAGAGGAAGAACAATTCGAGAGAAATAACAGACTATACTTAGTATTAAAGAACGTATAGGAACCAAAAAAGGAGCCGAGTGCTCCTTTTTTGGTTCCTTCCGTTTCCTTGCCCGTTATAATCATTTATTATATTAAGCGCAAAATGACCGTCGCAGCTGATTGAATTAACAAGAAAATTTACAGAAGATTCTTTGTTTATTTTGCCAGCGAAATTTCTATTGCCAGCAAAAACCAGAAGGAGTAAAATTAGGTGGATATTTCGAAATACAAAATAATTTTACAACTTTGAAAGAAGAGGAATTTATGCAAAGTCCTTCTGAAATAACAAAATTGAATGAAAAAAACAGTATCATAAATGGCGTTGCTTCGACGGTTGTAATGAGCATGAGCAATAACTATTTTGCGCTGTTTGCCATAGGAGTTTTGGGAGCGTCAAATTACCAGGTAGGCTTGATCAGCTCATTGCCGCAAATAGTGGGTATGTTCGCGATGATCCTCGGAACTGCGATTATGAGCAGACTTCAGGAAAAAAAGAAATTTACCGGGCTCTCAATTTTTTACACCCGTTTGTTTTTGCTCGGAATGTTTTTTGTCATTTATCTTCCGCCAGAATATAGGGCTTGGACCTTCGTCATACTTATAGGTCTCATGAATCTGCCAGGTTCATTCGCTATGCTTAGCTGGCAGTCCTTCATAGGTGATCTTGTTTCAGATAGCAGAAGAAGCGGTTTCTTCAGCGAAAGGAACAGGATTCTGACCATTGCGGGCATGATCACTACTTTGCTTATTGGGATAGCTCTTCAATGGTTTGATAAGACAAACCCACTGCCATATCAGATCTTATTTATCATGGCATTCATTTTTGGAGTTGTAGAAGTTTACTATTTGAATAGACATATAGAACCTAAGAAAGATCGTACTGTAGAAAAGAAACGCTTTAACTTTGGTTGGGATGCTTATAAACACAAGCCATTCATTTACTTTTTAATATGCGGCTTATTTTTTAATTTTGCCTGGCAGCTCGCTTGGCCGTTATTTAACATTTACAATATTAAAGTGGCCCATATGACTGGTTTCTGGATCAGCATAATCACTGTTGCAAACCAGGTAGGTCAGATCATAAGCTATAAGTGGTGGGGAAAGATGGCTGACAGGCATAGTAACGCTAAGATGCTTGGAGTGACAGCCATCGGGATGGCTTCTGCCCCTTTTCTGACAATCCTTTCTACCAATATGTATTATTTGACCTTTGTTAACTTTACGTCTGGCCTCTTTGTTTCGGGAACTGTGCTATTATTGTTTAACCAGCTTCTGGAAGTAACCAGAGAGGAGAACAGGGGGAGCTTCATCGCTCAGTACAACATTCTGCTAGCTATTGTCGGGTTCGCGGCACCCCAAGTAGGAGTTTATTTGCTGCATCTAAGTTCAATCGAAACAGCAATGAATCTCGCATCTGTTTTACGTATGGTCAGCGGAGGAGTATTCGTTTTATTCTTTATTTTAATGAAAAGACAATATAATACTGGCAGTAAGGTAGCAGTCCAGAGATAAGAAGAAGAGGAGCCGATTTTTTTACGGCTCCTCTTTCTAAATTATTGGCTGCAAAAATTATCAAAGCAAAGAACTTTTATGAAAAACACCGTTTAGTGAACGTCGTCTGTTGTACTACGTTGGGCTTAGCATTAGGGATTACTATTAGCATTTGTTATAATTGTATGGACTTTAAAAGACATACATAAATGGAGTGATACCAATGTCAAAGGCTTTAGAAAAACGGAAGATTGGCAGCATGAATCAGGAAGTAACTTTCATTGGATTTGGAGCCTTATCAATTGGACGCGATTGGGGCTTAGCAGACAAACAGAGGCCAGATGAAAAGGAAGCTGGAATCGTAATGAATTCCGTACTAGATTTGGGCATCAATCTAATTGATACCGCAAGCGCGTACCACCGCAGTGAGGAACGAATCGGTAATTCAATTTCCAGCCGTCGCAATGAATACGTTCTTGCTTCTAAGTGCGGTGAACATAATGAAGAACCAGGAACCTTTTATGATTTTTCATATAATGCAATAAAGGAATCAATCGACCGAAGCTTGACTCTATTGAAAACAGATGTAATTGATTTGATGCAAATCCATTTTGGACCCGATCCTGAGAAAGTGATCACAGATGGAGAGACGGTCAGAGCAATGAAGGATGCCCAAAAGGAAGGTAAAATCCGTTATCTTGGAGCTTCAATTGATGGGGAACTTGCAAGGCAATGCATCTTGTCAGGAGATTTCGATGTCATGCAGATGGAATACCATTTACTGAACCAGCAGAATGTAGATAATATTAAGCTTGGTCAAGAAAAAGGACTCGGAGTATTTATAAGGACTGGACTCGGTCGTGGCTTGCTTACCGCAAAGGCATTACAGGCAGAGGTTAAGCCAACAAAACTGCAGCAACTCCTTGAGCTAGTCAATAATGACGGGGACCTGCTTTCCACTTTGGCCCTTAATTTTCTTTATGAAAATAAAGGCATCAGCTCTGTATTAATAGGAACGAAAAATCTCGAGCATTTCAAGAAAAACATCGAATTGCTTGAAAAAGATTTTGACAAAGAATTACTCATCAAGGCAATCGAAATCGGAAAGAATTAATAGGTACCCGGCCAATTCTCTGGCCGGGATTTTTAATTCAAGAAATATTGGTAATAAAGGAATTATTATTGGAACTGACGAATAAAACTAAATAATAAAATTAGGACAGGTTGTGTTCATCTATGATGATGATCGGATATTTCATTTTGGCATATCTGCTTGGCAGCTTGATGTCTGGCTTTATCATAGTCAGGATTCTCGGCAAAAAAGATATCAGAGTCGAGGGAAGCGGCAATGTCGGTGCGAGGAATGCTGGCCGAGTACATGGCAAGACCTCGTTTGTTTTAACCTTTCTTGGGGATGCTTTGAAAGGGGCACTTGTCATATTTGCCGGCAGATATCTTGAATTCTCTCCGGAAATATTATTGGTCGGATTAGGTTTTGCTATCCTGGGACATTTGAAGCCAATCACTCTGAAGTTTAAGGGAGGGATGGGGATCTCCACCTTTATCGGAGGAATGCTTGCTTTTGAACCCATATTAGCAGTCGTGATTATTGCAGGATTTATCTTATTTTTTCCTTTTTTTAAAAGCTTCACTTTTGCAGGACTTGGTTCTTTTATGCTGATTCCATTCGCTATTTATTTTCTTGAAGGAGCGATAGGAATATCTTTAATGGCAGGAGTTTTAGTGCTGATAATATTATTTGTTCATCGAGTGGATATAATGGAAAGATTGAATAAAAAAGCATAAATGTACCTTTTCTACAGGACAATCGCAGACAACCATTTTGGAAAACCGGCATATAGTGAATTAAGCAGGATAGCAAAATGGAAGGAAGGGTTCATGTGATTAACTGGAGTGTAAGGCTGAAAAATAAAACATGGGTAATCTCTTTTTTATCGCAAATTATGATTATGGCTCAAGTAGTATTAGAAGGATTAAACATGCTAGGCTGGACATCGTTCCGTCTGACAGAACAAATCCAAAATGAAATATTAATGCTGGTAAATGGAATATTCTTGATCCTCTCGATGCTCGGAATAGTGCAGGATCCTACAACAAAAGGGTTCAAGGACAGCGAGCGAGCAATGACCTATAAAGAGCCAAATTGATCGGAGACTCTTCAAGCTTATAAATCGAATGAAAGATGCTATTAATATGTAACAGCCAGATTGAGAGGCAAATGTTTACGTTTTGCACATTTTGAGGTAAAGGATTGAATAGGATAAAGATAATATATCCATTTGAAAGGAGCCTGCAAAATGTGGAATTGGATTTTGATCCTGCTGGTACCGATAGCAATCTTGCTGTTGATTGAAGAACTTAGCCAATTTATTTGGCGAAGTTATTTAAAAGACGGAAAAGAAAAAAAGAATACCCGAATCCATCGTATAATGGAGCGGGCTAGACAAACAATGAAGAAATACAAGAAGAATCCATCGCTATAATGTGCAGGATTCTTTTTTTGATATAATAAGAGTTTCTTCATTATTGAAAGATTCTTCTTTTTAACTTATGATAGTAAAAGATATTCAGAAAATTTAGAAATGTATTAAGGGGGAGAATTCATGAAAAAAGGTATACCAGAAAACTGGTGGAACCAGCTGACCATTCCTGCCATCGCTGCGCCAATGTTTCTTGTTTCAGGTCCCGATCTTGTAAGCGCTTGCTGTAAAAATGGGGTTATTGGTTCCTTCCCAGCCCCAAACGCACGCCCTATCGAAGTCCTTGATAAATGGATGGGTAAGCTGAATGCTGACCTGGAGGAAGTAAAAATGAGCGAGCCAGACCGAAAAGTCGCTCCATGGGCAATGAATATGGTCGTACATAGTTCTTACAGCCGCCTTGACGAAGAGTTGGAATTGCTGAAAAAACATAAGCCCCAACTAGTCATCACTTCGCTAGGAAGCCCAAAAAGAGTCGTGGAAATCGTACATGAATACGGGGGACTTGTTTTTTCCGATGTGAGCGATGTCAAATTTGCCAGAAAGGCTGCAGAAACTGGGGTTGATGGCCTCATACTGGTAGCTAGCGGGGCAGGAGGACACGCGGGAGAGCTAAACAGCTTTGCATTCGTGGACTCAGTCCGGACATTCTGGGATGGAATCATTGTTTTGGCAGGGGCGATTACTACTGGAAAAGCAATATTAGCTTCCCAGGCAGCAGGGGCAGATCTTGCATATATGGGTACAAGGTTTATAGTTGCTAAAGAAAGCATGGCAAATGACGAGTACAGACAAATGGTCGTTGACGCAACTCAGGACGACCTCCTTCTTACCGATGCTTTTTCAGGCGTTAAGGCAAATATGCTGAAACCCAGCATAATCAAAGCCGGACTTGATCCAGAAACACTCACTAAAAAGGAAAGCGTCAATTTTGATTCGATGCAAAGGGAAACGAATGCTAAAGCCTGGAAAGACATATGGTCCGCTGGACAGGGCGTTGGCGCAATCCGGAAAATTGAATCCGCTGAGGAAATAATCGGACATTTGGAAGAAGAATACAAAGAGGCTTTAACTAAACTGAACAGCCAGGCGAATAAGCTGAAAACCCATTCTGTAAAATAAAAATGCTTACACCGGACCCTATGAGTGTCCGGTTTTCTTATATTTTACTTGCTATTTTGACGCCGGCTGAGACTGCTTAAAAGGGATTTTATCAAAAATACATCGGGAAGGTAATCAATGGAGGTTATTAATGTTATTTAACTTAGCTTTTTTTAAAACTAAAGGGATATTTTAACCTCTTCCCGTATATATAACATTATTGGACTGTAACTTATATGGAAAGAACAAAAATCGTTAAAAAACATTAGTTGTGTTAGAATTAAGAGTATGTATTTTAATACGTGAATTCATTGTTTGTTTTCCTTGGATTCCAAAGGAGACTGATAACAATGCAACAAACAATTAAAGACCTCATTAGTAGCGTAAATGACACTGGCGCACACATTTTTTATTCCTTTAAGGATCAGAAAATGTATATTAATAATGTAATAGCTTATGTCAATTCAGCTCTTGAGCTTGGAAACCATGTGATGATCATCGAGAATGACAGAATAATGCCGATTATACAAGAGAAGCTTGATGAGGTGTTTGAACAAGAACAACTCGACATGGTTCATACAATAAATAATTATGATTTTTATTGCTATCGCGGTAACTTCCATAAAGAAACGATTCTGAGTTATTTGGAAAATATGATCGCTCCATTCCTGGAAAAAAATATTCCAATCCAGACATGGGCACATGTGGAATGGAGAGACCAGGAGGAAATATTCCAGACATTAGGGGAATATGAAAAGGAAGCAGACAGGATGCTGCAAGCGACTAATTTGATTACTATCTGTGCCTATGATGCAAATAGGGTCCCCCAATCACTGAAAGAAATACTAATGGATTGTCATGATTATTACATGATGGATAGCGCAATTAGTATAATCGAAAGAAACAAAGTAAAAGTAGAATAGCATCCAGATGGGTGCTCAGACTGTAGACAAATTCGATGAAATTCGGGCTTGCCTGCAGTCTTTTTATTTGGTTGGAATGTAAATGGGACTGTTGATTTCCGTTCCAGGCGCTTCGCTTTCCGCGGGGCTGGCGGTGAGCCTCCTCGTCGCAAGCTCCTGCGGGGTCTCACCTGTCCAGCTGATCCCGCAGGAGTCTGCGCGCCTTCCACTCCAATCAACAGGGCTTTCAAAATTAGCATAGAACTAAATCAATTCCTATAATAAAATAGATATATATAACGCTTAAGGTGATAAAGATGCTATCGAAAAACAATCGGACCCAACGAGACCAGTTTCCTGAGGGGACATAAAAAATTGTCCAAGCAGGCGATGCTTACTTTCACTGCCTTGAATAACTTTAAAAGATGGCCAGCTAGACCTGGAAAAGCCCAGTAACAACCTTGAAACATAGTCAATCCTCAAGTAAAAACTCCTTTTGTCGACAAACT
This sequence comes from Mesobacillus subterraneus, assembly GCF_023715485.1. GTDB lineage: Bacteria > Bacillota > Bacilli > Bacillales > Cytobacillaceae > Mesobacillus > Mesobacillus subterraneus_B. Next base: position 158,161 of record NZ_JAMBOF010000006.1, read on the forward strand.
GAGCATCCCATTTGGAATGCTATTTTCATTTTAATCCATAACCTTATAAAGGTTTTCAACTTTTTTGTAGGGGATTAGGATGTAAGGCTGGCCTGCAGGAGTAAACTCTTCTATACCTGCCTGGTTTACATCTGGAGAAAAATATTTCTTTCCCCACTTCTTGATTATTTCACCTGTTGTTCCTTTTTTGATAATTCCTTTTCGGGGCTTGCCAAAAGGAACTTTGTTTCTTAGAGCAAAAAACGATATTTCAGAGTAATACATTATATCCTCACTAATTTTAACCTTATAAAGTCTTCTTTCTTTGCCGAACAAGATCCTTCACCGCCAGTTTTTTGAATAAATATGTATATTGTATACGAAGGATAAAGGCAAAAGGATTCAATAGCAAAACATTTATACAGATTTTCGTTCCCAAAGTTTAACAGGGAGCACGATTTTATCGGAATACTCTATGTCTTTGGATTGATCAATATATGCCATGAATGCAGAGGAACCAAGTTGTTTAGTAGGAATTTCAATTGTCGTGATACCCAGTATCTTTGATATCGGATGGTTATCGAAACTTATGACGGCAAAATCTTCAGGGACCGTTAATTCATTATTTTTGGCTTCGGCAATCATTCCTGCCGCAACTTGGTCATTTCCTACAAGAAATGCTGTTGGTTTTTCATCCCATTCTAAATATTCATCAATCACTTTCTTGCCATCCTCAATCATCAAGCATTGTCCGATTATCCATTCTCTCCTGAATTTCTCGCCAATAACCTTCATTTTTTTCTCATAGGCGGCCTTTCGTTTCTGGCTGTTCGTTCCTTCTAATCTGCCTAAACAAATAGCAATCTTTTCATGTCCCTTAGAAACTAAGTAATCCAATCCTAGATTAAAGGCTTCGACATGCTTAATTGAAACAGACGGGAATTCTTGCTGGTCTGCATCCTCGCATAACACGGTTGGCCCAATCCCTTTATAATTCAGCAGTAAATCAAACTGCACAGCCCTAGAACAAAATATGACACCATCAATGAGGTGCCCGCGCAATTGCTCTAATGCTTCGAGTTCCTTATCCTGATTGTAGTCTGTTTGGAACAGGACCAGCTGGACATTATGTTTCATCGCTTCTTCGGCAATTCCTTCAAGGAGTGCTGAAAAGTAAGGATGATTAATTGTGGGAAGTACGACCCCAACCATATTTGTTTTTCCTTGAGATAAATGCACAGCGTTTATATTACGGCTATAGTCTAATTTTTCGATTGTCTTCAATACAGCATCTTTTTTTGCAGTACTTACGTAAGGGTGATTATTAAGAACTCTGGAAACGGTAGAAACCGATACACCAGCGAGTCGTGCAATTTCTCGTATATTAGCCATAATTTTTTCCTCACTTATTGAAATAAATCCCTTGACCTGAAACGCGTTTCACAAATTATCTTAGATTTAACGAAAAAAAAGGAGTGGTTCAGGATGGTTTCAGGCATTACAATGCTAGCTGGTTTATGTGTGTTTGAATTAATTTTAGCAAAAATCGCCATTGGAAATGGCAAAATCGAAGAATTTAGTTTTCAGGACTTTTATGATTGGCACTCTACAGAGAGCGAAACAAAATAAAAGAACGGTCGCTGCCTGATTTTCTGGCAGCGATTTATTAAATTTTCGGTTGTAAAATCAATAAAGTTTACGAAAGATGTTACCATTAAACATTTCTTTTTGCATTAAAGGGTATAATCTCGAGTGAATCAAAGTATGATGAGGTGACATCAAAGAGGAAAAAGAATCTACGAGCCGAATATTAATGATGATGGAAATGATTTTATCAGAACTTGAAACTTTTTCCTTCTGCTTCCGTAAATACTAAAGTCAAAAACGAAAGAGGTGAAATATATGAGCAAAACGAAGAAGGTGATGGCCGGGATTTCAGCGACGGCTTTAATGATGGGGCTAGTTGGCTGCAATAATAACCAGCAGGCTGTTCCGGACCGTGATTGGGATCAGGATGGTTCAGCACCGGATGAACAGGATTGGAGTTCAGGAGAAGAACAGGATATACCACCGGTTCCAGAGGGGACTGATTGTTCCGACTGGGAATGGGATGCTGAAGATGGAGTTTGGGAATGTGATGACTCAAGGTCACCGTATTTTGGGCATTTCTTTTTCGGCGGAATGTTTTTTTCCAACCGATCCATGTTATATAAAAGCAATGACTATATGAATTATAAAAAAAGCCCGTCATTCAAGGGGGCAAGGCTTGACAGTAACTATAAAAACACTTCGCCAAGCGGCAGTTCGGGATTCGGCAGCGGATCCAGAAGCACGACTGGCGGTTAAAAGGAGAGGCTTAAACGATGAATCTGTATTTAAATTTTGCTGCTTATCTAGGCTTGGGGTTGCTTTTATTAACAGCTGGCGTGGCCTTATTCGTATTGGCTACACCAAAAATCAAGGAATTTGAGTTGATTGGTAAGAAGAACGTCACTGCAGCGCTGTCACTAGGAGGAAAAATGCTGGGACTTGCGATTGTACTTGGGGCTGCAGCAGAGTATTCAGTGTCACTCCTTGATATGGCCATCTGGGGTTCCATCGGGATTTTCACACAAATCATCGTGTTCTTCCTTGCTGAATTAGTTACAGTTCGATACAGTCTGCAAACGGCAATTGAGGAAGATAACCGTTCTGTTGGTGTCATCTTGTTCTCTCTGTCATTTTCAGTTGGCTGGATTGTCGCAAAGAGCCTTTCGTATTAGAAAGAGGTGAACGCTCATGAAAAAACTCACTTACTTCGTCCATGTTGGAAATGGGAAGTACGAACCCTTTTTCGAGTATTCCATTTCAAATGTTGGGATTGATGAATTTTACGCACGTCAGCTTTGCACTTATTTTATTATTAAAGGAAGCCAATATGAATTAGTATCGAACGAAATGGACGGGGAAGAAGAAATTCTCATCCTTGAGGACCGTGGGCGGAACAATTCAGTCATTGATGAAAAAGGATTTCGCGGGCAGGGCATCCATGTGGAATTCCGCCTCCATTTGGAAAGTGAAAATTATAAGCTGCTCACCGCTATTCCATGCAGGACGCATCTCGATGTGATTCGTTATCTTTTAAAGGATGTGGCAGATGTGCCCGGCATCGGCCAAATGGCAGTCATGTCCACGGAAATCGATGAGGACCGGGGTGTTTATGTTCTTTATGTAAAAGATCTTGATGATACTAACATGGAATAGGAGGAGTTCCATGAACCGCTATAAGATAGATAGAGAGAAATTTTACAGTAAAATTGAAAACTTTTGGCCTGATTTATACGGAGAGGAATATGCCCTGTATGATATTTCCTCTATTGATAAAAGAGAATTGGATGCAATAAGGCTTTGCACCCATAAGGCAGGTCTGGTTTTCTTCAAGGTTTGCGAGCTGTTGCGGAACGCAGATAGCCATACACTTCTTGAAATGGGGTTTCCAAAAGAAACCCTCGATTTTTTGCAGCTAAAAACAATCAGGCCAGAAACTGTAATCGCAAGACTGGATCTTATCCAAACGAATAATACATATAAAGTGATCGAAATCAATTCAGATACTCCTACATTCATAAAAGAATTATTCCACGTAAATGGTCTTGCTGCCAGGGAGTTTGGTTATGCGGACCCTAACGATGGAGCAGAAGACCATTTGGCGAATGCTGTCCGGGAAAGCATCCATGAAACTGCAAGATGGCTAGAAGAAGTTGAACCCTTTGTAGTTTTCACTGCCCATGAGGACAATATCGAGGATCGAAACACAGTGCTATACCTACAAAGACTATACGGCCTGCCTGCAAAGTTCATCCCGCTGAACCATCTAAGAATAGAACCTGGAAAAGGCCTTTTTGATGATAACGGCAGAAAAATAGATATCCTTTATCGTCAAACATTCCCAATTGAGAGCCTGATTATGGATGAAGACAGTTCCGGGAACAAAATTGGCCAATGGCTGCTTGATCTAGTAATCGAAAAGAAACTTGCGGTCATCAACCCGCCTTCAGCATTCCTTCTCCAAAATAAATCAGTTTTGGCCGTAATCTGGGGGCTGCATGAGCGTGGCGATTCTTTTTTTACTGAGGAAGAGCATAGCTGGATTGAGGAATATTTCCTGCCTACCTATCTGGAGCCAGACACTTTCCTATTAAAGCAGAGCCCATTTGTTAAGAAGCCTATTTTTGGCAGAGAGGGTGATACGGTGCAAATTTTCAGTCCAGCTGGGAAGTTGTTATTAGAGGAAGCACAAAAAACATATTCAGATGTTCCTTCGATTTATCAACAGTTTCTCAAACTTCCCCGGACGAATTACCAGTCTGAAAAAGGCATGCAAATCGGACATAAGCTAATTGGCAGCTTCCTGATCAATGGAAAGCCTTCTGCAATTGGCTTTCGTGTCGGAGGGGAGATTACCAATAATCTTTCCTGTTACTTGCCTGCAGGACTGTCTAGATAGTAAGGGGGATGCTTTAATGTGGATTTTACAGAGAATATTTTCGAAACTGCTGAAAATCAGCCTTTTAAAGATATTGTTAATTTCAGTAGCAGTTATTCTATTCAGCAGCTTTATTATCAAAACACTAGAGCCCGAAACCTTCCCAAGATTCATGGATGCATTATGGTGGACGATGACTACTGTTGTCACCGTGGGGTATGGTGATTATTCACCGAGCAGCGATCCAGGCAGGATTTTCACAATGGTCCTGCTCTACACCTTTGGAATCGGAGCAATGGGTGTCATCATTGGCAAAATCTTTGAAAGTTTAACCCTATACAGAAAAATGAAGGAGGAAGGGAAGTTGGCTTACAAGGGAAAAGACCACTATATTCTGATTGGTTCCTCCAGAGACAAACTGAGAAATGTTGTAGAAGAAATCCTTGCCGCAAATAAAAAATGTGAAATAGTGATAGTCGATCATAGCAATGAATCGCCAGTATTGCATGATCGTGTGCATTTCGTAAGCGGCAACCCGGCGGAAGAAGAAGTGCTGATGCAAGCGAATATCCTTGAATCCAAATCCGTGGCGGTTTTTACCGATGATCGTATCGAGCTGCCAGAATATGCTGATGGAAAAACGCTGCTGATATCCTCACGGGTGGAACACATCTCAAAGCATTATCAAAAGAATTTATATACGATTGCAGAGATCATGAAGGAAAAACATATCGCCCTTTTCGAACATGCAAATGTGGACGAATTTATTTTATCTAATGAATCAGTTTCTAAGCTAATGGCTCAGGCAGCGATTTATCCCGGCTCGAGCAGGCTCTTCAAACAGCTTCTCAGCAATACCGATGGGGAGAACTTATATGAAATCGGGAAAAAGCCTCACTGGAATACCTATAAGGAAGCTGCGATGGAGCTTTTTGATTTAGGTGCAACACTAATCTCAGATGGGCATGCCCTTGATGTCGCCAGAAGGCACAACGAAAAGATTCCTGACGGTGCGAAAATGTTCGTCATTTGTGACGAAGATACTTTCAAAAAGATCTGCAGCTAACGATAAATATTCTTGAGAAAAATATCCCTTTTTAAGTTTAAAAAGTTTAAGGAAGGATATAATAATCACGCAAGGTTAAATTGCAATTTTTTTAATCGCTAGGAGGCAACAATCGTGGAACGTGGTAAGGTAAAATGGTTTAACAGTGAAAAAGGCTTTGGATTCATTGAGCGTGAAGGCGGCGAAGACGTATTCGTACACTTCTCAGCAATCCAGGGCGAAGGCTACAAGTCTTTAGATGAAGGTCAAGAAGTTACATTTGAAGTCGAACAAGGCCAGCGTGGCCCGCAAGCGACAAACGTACAGAAAGCCTAACTAAGGATACCTAAAACAGACTCACATAGCTGGGTCTGTTTTTTTCTGGTTGAAAAAATGCCCGTGGCAGTCTTACCGGCTGATCATAATGAATTTAATTGATTTAGGATAAAAACATCTATTGAGAAATAATTAACTATTTTTAAGAAAGTACTTTTTTTGCAAAAAAAATAACACATCCATGATGTGCTACAATTAAAAACCAAAAAATGAACTCAGTATATTGCGTTTTTTAAATTTCCTGAATGGGGTAGAAGGGATTATTGCCATTTTACTTTCCTTTTCAACCACTGTTTCCTTTTGAACTGCAGCTTGTTGCAGACTTTCAATAATGTCGCTTAATCTTCCCACTTCATTTTGCAAGTCCTCGATTTCTCTACGATGATGCAGTATTTGGTATGAAACAATATCATCCGCTTTCCCGCCAAGCTTGTTCTCCAGGTTATTGATTCGTTCCATCAACTTTTCGTACATCAGATCAGATGGTGCTGCCGTAACCTTTGCTTTCCTCGGTTTATTCCCTTTGATTTTCAAGTCTTGGAGCAAAACACCGTTATTGAGCTGTTCCTGGATATTTTTTAATATCTCAATGCTCTCCTCAGAAAATTGATAATGCCCAAGCTCTGTCCGTTCCATTTGAAGGTTTGCCTGCTTCACCCAACGTTGAATCGTACTCGGTGATACTCCAAGCATCTTTGCCACTGCGCTAGTATTCATCATGATCCCTCCTTTGTTAGTAAAGGTTTTCGATAATGGATTTCTTAATCCTTCCGCACTGACAAAACTAGTATTCATTCGCCAAAGATAGTGGATATGCAACAAGATGAAACAAAATGTAAGCTTTACTGATAACCAGGGAGAAATGTGCTAATTCAAATATTTTTTTTGAAAAGTTTGAAACTTTTTCTGGCAATGGATGGTAATATTATTATAATCAAATGAAAAGGTGCGAAGAAAATGAATTATAAATTCTTATTTAGTAAACCATTGATCATCACAGTCGTTTGCGGCCTTCTCTATGTAGGTTTCCTGCATTACAAAATCATCCAGCACGCTACTCCTGAAGCGCCAAAAAATGCTGATTATATTATAGTACTTGGAGCCAGAGTGAAAGGAACGGTTCCTTCCTTAGCATTGCAGTTCAGGATTGACCATGCTGCGGAGTACTTAAAGGAAAACCCTGATACCATTGCGATTGCATCTGGCGGAAAGGGACCTGGAGAAGACATCTCCGAGGCTGAATCGATCAAAAATGAATTAATAGCCCATGGAATCAAAGAATCCAGAATCCTTCTTGAGGATACATCAACTACGACATATGAAAATATTCGATTTTCCAAAAAGCTTATTCCTAAAAATTCTGAGTTAGGGCTAGTAGTTACGAATGATTTCCATATCTTCCGGTCTAAGATGATTGCGAATAACGAAGGGCTAGAACTAAGCGGATTGCCTGCGAAAACTCCAGTACAGGCTTTATTAAAATCATATGTCCGCGAATATCTGGCATTGACGAAGTATTTTATTTTAAACATTTTCTAAATGAGAACTTCAAACTAATGAGGTGAATATATGAATGCGACTGCCACAGCTTTAAATATCATCACATGGATAGTCATATTGCTTGCAATTAGAATGATTTATAGGAAGCAGGAATGGAGACCAAAGCTTTGGAAAATGCTGATTGTTGTTTTCGTCGGTTTATTCTCATTTTCTATTAATCTGCCGTTTTTTGATCAGCAGGTGAAGTTAGCGATCCTGCCTCTCGGTGTCTGGATTTTATACGGCCTCTATTCTCGAAAAAACGAAGGGGAAAGCTGGGAGAAATATCGAAAGTATGCTTGGCTAGGTTTCTTAGCCAATTACCTGTTCCTTGCGATGTCGATATTATCCATTCTCCTCCATGCTGGCATTTATCCTAAAAACGATATAGGAACCTATATTTCTGAGATAAATGGTGCCCATATAATCAAGACCCATCCATCCGCAGCCAACCTTACACTTGATCGTCATTTATTAATGTCTCAAATCGACAACATGAAATATGAACCAATTTATAGCGACGAATGGTACCGTGAAACCTTTGAGACGAGTGCTGAAGAAAATAGAAAGGATGAACGATTTCCTTACCAGCTTACAGGTATTAATTCTAAATGGGGAAGTGGTGTTCATTCACTGATTCTTGTCGAACGTGATGGTAAAGGTATTTTAATAACCACTGGACAAGAACAATTTTATTTTCGTTCAGATCAATCTTTCTTAAAGGAGGGAAAGTAGCATGCTGAAAAAAAAGAAGCTTTTTCTCCTTATAGCAGTGTTAATAATTTTAGGAATTGGAACGATTGGATATTGGTTATTCCTTGCCCCTCCAGATAACTTTCCTAATAAAAAAGCTGCAATAAATGAAATTATGGATAAATTTCCTGAAGCGAATATAAAAGATATGCAGGACATCATTTATCTTGATAAAAAGCATGTATATATTCCTTTTATTACAAAAAACGACAGCTATGGGCTAAGCTTCTGGCAATGGCAGAAACATGAATGGCAATTTATAAGCATTGATACGGGCGCTACTCCAAGGATCTGGAAAATCGATCCTGAAAATCCGGCTTCCCATTTCATCGTCTGGAACTTTCATCCGGAAAATAATTTGCACTATCTCACATTTTATTTAATAAAGGACAGGGGATATAGCATTAATGAAGGAAAGCACAACTACCAGCCGAGTGTCCAGATGGACATCAAAGCAGAATTAGAGGGAAAAACATCCTTTGGCCATACACGAATTCCTTTGGACTGGTGTGAATTTATGCTGTCAGAAAACAAATTGATGGCATCGATTAATCCAGATCCTCTTTTTTCAAACTTTTTCCCGCCTGCTCAATATTATTTTGGCTGGCGGTCGGTCGCGAAGGACGGATACGATGATTATCCGCCTTTCCCAAAAAACACAAATGGGTTTGGGACCGGGGATTCTTTAATAGAACAAATCAGGTATATAGATAAACAAGAATTGGAATAGACTGCTGGAGAAGTACCCTGAAAATTATAATAGCTTAGCTGGAGTCTTTTCTGATGAAACCTTTTACCGATAAATTTCGTATTAATTAATGTATTCTTAAAAAGGCGGGGAACTATGGATAATTGGCTGTTTATCTTTATAGCAAACATTTTCGGGGGAATATTTGTATTTTACTTGTTAAGCTTTCTTTTTTCCGGATTTAATATTGATTCTGCTTTTTTTATAGGAATATTTCTATTCATTCAATTAAGCTTTATAACTACTCTTATATTCCACTTAATACATAGAGTTCAAAAGCTCGAAAAAACAATCGAAAAACAAAAGGTGGTTTAATATGAATCCAATCAAGAATGAAGTCGGTACAATTTTCATTCCAGTAAAAGACATAGAAAAGGCACGCGATTGGTATTGTGATATCCTGGGACTGTCAGCTGATGGAGAAGTACAATTTGGTCATTTGTATGTTCTGCCCATGGAGGGTACAGGCATAGTATTAGACAGCAAGATTTACTCGGAGCAAAATATCTTTGGCGCACCCGTATTCCATTTAAACACAGAAAATATCAAGGAAGCTTTTGATTTCTTAAAGTCTAAAGAAGTCGAGTTTGCAACTGGCATTGAACATGACCATTGGTTTACCTTCAGGGATCCTGATGGAAATCACATTATGGTCTGCAAGTGCTGATAAGCATTTTTCGATAAATAAAGGGTATTGTTATTTATCAATCTGATTTTACTAGAGAAGGAGAAACAAACATGCATTTAAGACGTTTTTTGAAATTAGCTGTAATTATTTGTTTATTTACGTTAGCAATTGGAGGAGCAGCATTGCCTGCATTCGCTTCCAGTGACAATGATGAAGACAGCATTAACGAGAAATACGGCCCTCCGATCGTGGTGTACGGGGAGGCTCTAACTGACAAGCAAAAGGATGAAGTGCGAAAATTGCTCGGAGTTAAAGATTCTTCAAAAGTTAAGGAAATCACTGTAACCGGTAAAGACCTCGTTACCTATATTAAAGGCGATGAACATTCAAATATGTATTCTTCCGCAAAAATTACCAGGAAAGATTCTGGAGAGGGACTTGTGATCAATCAGGTCACCCCTGAAAATATCACTGAAGTTACTGATGAAATGTATGCTAACGCACTATTAACTGCGGGCATCCAGGATGCAATCGTCGATGTAGCTTCACCTGTGAAGGTAAGCGGTCATTCCGCGCTGGTAGGAATTTACAAAGCCTATGATGAGGGTGAAGGAACTGAGCTTAATAAAGACCGTACAAAAGTAGCGAATGAAGAGCTTAACCTGGCAACCGATTTAGCAAAAAAAGAAGGACTTGACCAGGATAAGGTAAGTGAACTGCTGACTGAAATCAAAAAAGAAATCGCAGCCCAGAACCCTGCGACAAAAGAAGAGATCGAGAAAATCATTGATGAGAAATTAAAGGCACTTGAAATTCAGCTTAGTCCGGAAGATAGACAGCTGCTCGTTGATTTGTTCAATAAAATGCGTGATCTGAATATTAATTTTGACAACGTACAGTCACAGCTTGAAGACTTATCAAATGATATTCAAAACCGTATCCAGGAGGCTGTAGGCGATAAAGGCTTTCTTCAGTCCGTATCTAATTTCTTTAAAGAGTTAGTTGAAAGCATTAAAAACATATTTTCTTAAACCAGAGGATTCTCCTCTGGTTTCTTATTTGTTAAGATAGAATATACTAGAACATTCTGAATAATATTAAGGGGTTTTAAAATGATGATTCGACAAGCAGAAGAACAGGATGCAGAAAAATTCGCGAAATTGATCCTTGAAGTAGAAAACACCTCCAATTATATGCTTTTTGGCCCGGGTGAAAGAACATTTAATCCTGAAGCACAAAGAAGGATGATTCAAGCTTTTAAGGCAGACAACCATTCAAATATCTTCCTTGCTGAAGCGGAAAATGAATTGATTGGCTATTTAATTGCAAGGGGTGGGAGCGCGAGCAGAAATCAGCATACTGCATACCTTGTGATTGGTATAATGCAAAGCCATCGAGGCAGCGGAGTCGGCACCAAGCTTTTTGAAGAGCTTTTTGCCTGGACAGACAATATTAAAATCCACAGACTTGAATTGACCGTTGTAACCGAGAACAAAGCAGGTCTTGGTTTATATAAGAAGATGGGCTTTGAAATTGAAGGGACGAAGAAAGATTCATTATTGGTGGATGGGAATTACATAAACGAATACTATATGTCAAAAATTATATAGTAACTTCTTTTAACATTTACATTCTAACCGACATGTTCTGGTCTTTCCGAAAGAACATAAAGAAAAACAGCACCCAAATGGCGTGCTGTTTATTTTTGATCATTTTTTGCTTCCCATTCTTCTCTTAATAAACCCATCTTTATTGAATCATAATATTTCCCATTATAGAGCCGGCATTTTCTGATTCGAGCTTCTTCGACCATTCCAAGTTTTTTACCGACAGTGAGCATCCTGGCATTTCCCGACCAGGTTGTAAAGCCGATTCTTGGAATAGGAAAGGTTTGAAAAAGATGATGGATCCAGACCTTCAGGGCGTCGGTTCCGTATCCTCCGTTCCAATATTCAGGAAGATAAATCACAACCCCAATCTCAAGCCACTGGGAGGATTCATGCTCCCAATAGTACGTTACCATTCCGATAATTTCATCATCGACTTTTATAAGATACTTTCTGTCATAGCCCTGATGAATGAGATTTGTCATTTGTTCTTTAAATTTATCAAGTTCAATCCTCTTTAGAGGAAAATAAGGTGCATCCCATTTCTTCCATTCGGGATGTTCATCTTTATGGATGAGACCCCACCAAATCTCCAAATCCTCTTCCTTAAGCTTGCTCAGGTGAACAAGTTCGCCTGGCAAAATGTCTGGCGTCTGCATTTGTCCGTACCCCCTTTGATAAAAGGCTGTTTTCTCATTGAATGGTGTTATTCGTATATGCTCTGCAAATCGTGTTAATAAAAGTGTCGGAGCTCTTTTCGGGGAGACTTTTGAATAAAGATTGCATTTAACCTCGTAAAAACCCAGGTGCCGGTTTTTTACTTCTGGTTGAAATAGCAACAAAGTTTACGAAAAGAACCTATAAAATGTAGCAAGAATCTTATGCTTAAATTATTCTCTTTCATTCTATTATTTCCTGCTCTATGGGAAAAATACAAAAATACTTCATAAAAAACACAAAAAAAAGACGCTCTCGAGTGCGTCTTTTTAGTTCATTGCTTCATCATCTATAAATGCATTTTCATTAACAGCGAAGAAATTCAGTCCAGCGGCGATTGCGAAAGCTCCTCCAAGTAATACAAATGTAGTAATCATTATGTAATCGCTCCTGTCATTTAATAGTGTTTGTTTTGTTACTTTTATAGTTCCCGATTAGCAAACTATTAAACCTGTTATGAGAGAAAAATGACAGAAAAACTAAAATAAATATCTCTTCTGTAAAAAAAGAGAAAATTCTATTAATTGTTTCCTAAAGGAACCTCAAATTTAATATCGAATCTTTAAATGAGATATTCACCATCAGCTGTGGTGAGCAATGTATAGACTAATGACAGCATAGCGGCTGTCTATCTTCATGGGGGGATGGGAATGAATTTAGTAAGTAAGAAAATGAATCATCATTACGCGATGGAAATTTTAAAATGGAACTATGAACCACCTTACGATTTTTACAACAATGAAGTGAACGATGCGTCAATAAGTGAGCTCCTGGAAGAGAATTACATGGCAATCACAGATTTAAAAGGATCATTAACTGGTTTTTATTGCAGCGGGGAATCGGCACAAGTGCCAGCCGGCAGGGAAGCGGGCGCATACAACGAAACTGCCGTCGATGTTGGTATTGGCATGAACCCAAAATTGACTGGCAAGGGGGGCGGAAAGGCCTTCTTCTCCTTTATTTTAACTGAGCTGCAATCAGCCTTTCCTCATTACATAACCAGACTTACCGTTGCAGCGTTTAATGACAGGGCAATCAAATTATATGCAAATATGGGATTCAAAAAAGAGAAAGAGTTTTACAGTGGCTTAAACCATTTTATTACTATGGTAAAGCGCTAAGATAGCAAAGCTTTGTTGCTTTATTGCAAGTTGGGACTTTTTTTAAAAAAACTCAACTTAATATTTGAAAATGTTAAATAATCCCTATATAATGAAAAAGCTGTGTGAAATCCAGTGTAAATTGGGGCTTTCATTATCAGCGATATATATAGATTGAAGGGGAGAAAAAAAGATGAAAAAGTTTTGGATTTTACTTTCAGCGATCACTTTCGCAATCGGGTTGACAGCATGTTCGGCGGAAAAGGAAGCTGAACCAGAAAAGAAGGAAACAGAAAATAAGGAAACAGAACAGGCTGCTGAGCCGGCTGTAAATCCTAAAAGTGTAATGTATAAATTCTACATGAGCATCGTGAACACAATCAACGAGGCTGATGGTGACCTTAACGCATTTGAAGGAGCAGAAGAGCCAACTGCAGAAGACAAAGCAGCAGCAAGCGCGTCTGCAGCTGCAGTTGCTACAAAGGTAGAAGGTCTACAAGTTCCTGCAGAATTGAAGGACCAACAAGCTGATCTTGAAGCTGCACTTAAGGATATTGCTGAGTCTTATAAGTTGAAGTCTGAGGAATTGAAGAAGGATGCACCAGTTTTAGATGCCGCTGATGAAAAATTTGCTCAAGGTGAAGAGAAAATTGGCGCAGCGTTCGAAAGCCTGGAAATGAACAAGCCATCTCTTGCAAAAGAACTATAATTCTATTATGAAAATGCTGTGCCAGATTTGGCACAGCTTTTTCATATTCAATAATCATTCTTCCTCAACTGTTTCTATCACACCAGAATTTTTTTTCAAGTTAAAATAAGCATCCATAACAGCTCTGCCAATCTTAAGATTCGCCCTGTGGTCTACGCTGCCCTGGTAAGCCCAGGGAACCAAGACTGCCATTGCTACTTCTGGTTTTTCCGATGGGGCAAAGGCTACCAGGCTTAAATTCATAGTATCCATTGGTTTATCACCTTTTTTCCGCAATGGACCGTCATAAAATGCTTGAGCTGTCCCAGTCTTTCCTGCGGGAGAATATGGTGCATCACTGAAAAATCGGTATGCGGTACCACCAGATTCCTGCATCACTTTTTCAAAACCTGAATGAACACGATCCAGCCATTGTTTTTCCACGCCTATATCATTCAGTACATTAGGAGGATAAGAGATATACACCGGTCCAAGCTGATCGCTGGAAGAATCTGGATCTCGTATTTCCTTAACGATTCTAGGCTGCATTCTTTTCCCTCCATTAGCAATAGTAGAAATATACTGTGCGAGCTGCATATTTGAATAGGTATCATACTGGCCAATAACTAAATCGAGGACCTTACCTACAGGATAATTAACACCCTTAGCACCAGTTTGTTCGTTCGGCAGGTCAATTCCAGTACGAATGCCCAGACCGAAGGAAGCAAATGAATTACGAATTGTATCCCAAACTTGTGGATTAAGGTTCAAAGGCTGTTCATATCTGTAAACTCCATTGCCAATCCTGATTGCAGTATGGAACATGTATACATTTGAGGATAGTTTAAGTGCATTTATATCATTGAGAACACCCAAATATCTATACGACTTCTTCCAATCAGTATCCGCTATTTTAATCCCTTTATCATCAAAACGAGTGGATGAATTGATTGCACCATTCTTATAGCCTGTCAATACAGTCGCCCCTTTAACAACAGAACCTGCGTTAAAGGTATTCAATATATTCCCAAGTGCATCGTCTTCAAGATAGATCTCATTGGTTTTCTTATCTTTTACGATTTTCTTGCCTGCCATTGTTAAAACTTCCCCTGTGTTGGGGTCCATCAATACAACATAAGCTCTGTCGAGTAAACCAGTTCCGGGGGAGCTTTTCGCAGTCCATAATTCTTTTGCTATGATTTCCTCTACAGCAATCTGCAAGTCCATGTCGATGCTCAGAACCAAATCTTTCCCTCTTTGCCCTTCAGACACAAGCTCCTTTTCTAAAAGCTCACCGGCTTTATCAGTGACATTGGTTACTTTTTCTTTTTTTCCCTGGAGAACATCTTCATACTCCAATTCCAGGTAACTCTTGCCAACGCGGTCGTTTCGCGTATAGCCTCTGGACATGTAATAATCGATTCTTTCCGCAGGAAGGCCTTCATTAGAAGTCGTGACCCTGCCAAGGACTGGTTTAAAAGTATCTTCATATTTGTATTCTCTGTTCCAATCTGTAGTCGCATTCACACCCGGAAGCATATCAAGGTTTTCGTTTACGACCGCAAATTCCTTAGAGGTCACATCCTCATTCTTGATGATTTGGGGTGTGAATTTATAGCCGCTGTTCATGATTCTGAAGATAGCCAATTCTTCAATATCCTGCTTGGATAGTTGTGCTAAATGGTTATCAGTTATCCTCTCAAGCTGCTTTTTATATAGGTCTTTATCTTTTAGTTTTTTGTTCTTGAATAATTCCATTTCTTGATTTGTAATCAATTTCTTGGCTTCATCAGGATTTTTTATCATCCAGAAGTCTTTCTTGTCTCTTTCGCGGACCTTATCCGTCTTTTGGTCGATAATCCTGGCCAAATTTTCAGCCACCTGGAGCATTTCCTTTTGTGACGCACCTTCATTCGTATATGTAATGGCGTTAAGCGGCTTGTTATCGACAATCACCTTGAGGTTTCGATCGAGCATTTTACCGCGGGGGACAGGGTTGTTGACGGTCACATCTTCTTTTCGGTCTATTTCACGCTTATAGTCCTCACCATGGACAATCTGGACAATACCAAGCCGAAGCACAAGAAGGGAAAAAAGGATAAACACGGAAAAAAACAGGATATTGACCCTTAATGGTGTTGGATTTTTCTTTTTAGGCAAGCATCTCACATCCTATGAAGATATTATTATATTAAATCCATCTATTACCATAAGTGTACGTAATATTTGTATAAGATGTAAAGGTTTTCCTGTAAATATAAAAGAACCTGTTACTTAACAGGATTCTTTTTTAGATTATATTGCTTCCTCAGGAATAAGAGTACTGCTGTCTGTGCTCGGAACATTTCGTTTTTCAATGTTAATTTCATCAGAAGAATAAATCATTACAACCATTTTTCCATAATAAGTTTTTGCACGGATCAAAATCGGCTGATTGTATCTATTTGTGAAGGTGAAATCAGGTCCATACCAACTTACTGTTGCATCTCTTCCTGGCGGGACATAGGGAACCTGCTTGCTATGGGAATAGCGCTCGAGAATTTTCAAGCCAGACCTGTCAGCAGCGTTGAATAGAGTTGATGACACCTGGCAGATGCCTCCGCCAATTCCTTCCGATAGTTCACCACGTACAATGATTGGCGCAGGCTGATAGCCCTTTGATGCTGTCCTTTTGCCTACCACCTTGTTAAAAGAAAATGTTTCTCCCGGAAAGACGACATTGTTATTGATTGCTTCAGCAGCCAAAGCAATATTATGCGAACGTTCCTGATTGCCGCTATTAAAATAGGTTATGTAATGGCCTATAAGCTTTGTGCGGATATTTGAGATAATCTCACTATCAACTTTTGGATGGACAGGCTGTGTTGGGATGTCAATCCTTATAGGTTTGTTCCCAAAGAAGCTGGCAGTGAACTGTTCTTTGAATTTTTCTTGATCGAGCATATAGCCGACTTCTTCAGGAATGATTCTTCCGTAATCATCCAAACCAGCATTCGTCGGAGATTTTTTTATTTGCCGTTCAAGCTGGTTGTTTAAGGTTTCAAGCATTGTATGGTTAAGCAATGGATAGCCGAACCAGGGGATAGAGAAATCCGACCGGTTCACCTCGACCACGGGTTCACCATCCCATATAATCGAAATTTTATCATTCTTATCCACAGTGGAGCTTGTAAGGACCAATCCAAGTATCAATAAGAATCTCAACATTTTCACCTCTCAATTTATTATGGTTAACCTGGATTAATTTAATGTGCTTTTCGTTTATTGGTTTTTAATGGAAGTGAAAAAAGGAATTTATAAAAATATGCCGAATAAGGAATATTACCTATTGTAGAGGAGTGAAAAGGTGTAATATGGTACAGAATCGAAGGGCAGACTTGGATTGGATTAGGATCCTTGCAACTTACGTGGTTTTCCTTTTTCATTGTTCGATGTTTTTTAATCCCTTTCCCTGGCATGTAAAAAATGAAATTATCAATTCAAGTTATATCCTAGTGTTCAGTTTGTTGGTAGGGACTTGGATTATGCCCATTTTTTTTGCATTATCGGGAATTAGCACCTATTTCGCGCTAACTAGAAGGACAGGCAAAGTGTTTTTGAAGGAGCGAATAGTGAAGCTTGGGGTTCCACTTTTGTTTGGAATCCTCATTTTAAGCCCGCCACAAGTTTATATAGAACGTTTGAGTCACCAGCAGTTTTCAGGATCATTCCTTTCCTTCTTACCTAAATATTTTGATGGGCTTTATTTGGAAATAGGCGGGACTGGCAATTTTGCTTTTGTTGGGCTTCATTTATGGTATCTCTTTGTTCTTTTTCTTTTTTCCGCAATAACCTTGCCACTCCTGACTAGAAAAAGGAATAACGTGAAATCCTTTAAGCTCAACCATTATGCGGTAATACTGGTGATCTTGGTTGTCATAGCGCGTTATTTCAACTTCGTGAATTTAGGCGGCTGGGGTATACCATATTACTTTGCATTATTCCTGTTTGGCTATTATTTTTTTTCAAATGAATCGTTCAAGGAATTTTTAATGATGAATAAAAATACTATTGCGATTCTGGCAGTTAGCATGACCGGTATTTATATAACATGGTTCATGCTAGGGATTCCAAAGATGACCGAATTGACGTTTTTCTTGTTCACAATCGTCAAAGTAGTAAGCAGTTTGAATAGCATGTTATTTATTTTTTATTTGGCAAATCGTTTTTTGACTCAGGAAAACAATTTTTTCAACTATAATTCTGCCTTATCAATGCCGTTTTATGTACTGCACCAGCCGGTAATTGTTATGGTGGGCTTCTTGATTTACCAATTAGACTGGCCAATTGCTGTCAAACTGGTCTTTTTAATCACCACATCTCTCAGTATGATCTTATTTAGTTACGAATTTTTCATTAAGAAAATTACGGTATTGCGTGTCTTATTTGGCATGAAGGGAAAGAAGCCCAGCAAAATAGAATTGGATACGGCATTGAAAGGATAAATCAGTTTGAATAACGAGGTTATAGCGAAATCCGGACTAAAAAGAACAGGTAGATGAACTAGGATTATCTATTATAAGTTCAGCTCATGTTAACAACACTCTAGACTTATAGAGTGTTTTTTTCCTTTTTTTATTGAATAATTAGAACTTTATGTTATAATTTGTGTAAAATTACACCACAAAAACATAGTCAACATGATTTTTTAGTGGGAATTGTCTCAATTACTCTCCAAAGTTTTTTATCCTCATTAGACATCTGCATACATCTTCCTTTAATTTCACAACCGAAATCATTTCTTAACTTTTCTTAAGAAATTATTAAGAAATTAACACCTATCTTTTTGGAAGAGGTTGGCATATAATTTAACTGTATTAATAATAATAGTACACTTAGTACAGTTAGGGGGTCATTATGTTTGAGCTTGACCTGAGAAGCCGCAAACCGATTTACGAACAGCTTATCGATAAAATGAAAGAGCTGATCATTAATGAAGTGCTCAAACCTGATGAACAATTGCCTTCCGTCCGCCAGCTGGCACAACAGCTGACGATAAATCCGAACACAATCCAAAAAGCATACAGGGAGCTGGAATTACAGGGGTTTATTTATTCCCAAAAAGGCAAAGGGAGCTTTGTAAATCCGATAAGTCCTGGCAAAGATAACGAAAAAATCGAGCAAGTGAAACAGGAGCTGGAAAAATTGCTGCTAGAAGCTTTGTATCTTGGCGTTCAAGCAGATGAACTTCATGCTCTAATAAAAGATTTAGACGCTTCAAAAGGGGGGGGCAAGTGAAATGATTCAAATGAGAGAGATAAATAAAACATTTGAAAAACATCCAGCCATAAATGATGTCAATTTAACGATAGAAAAAGGTTCGATCTATGGATTGATTGGGTCAAATGGGGCCGGAAAAACTACTGTCATAAAATTGCTCGCAGGGATTTATAAACAGGATTCAGGCGAAGTGCTTCTTAATGGAACATCGATTTATGAAAATGAACAATTGAAAGCAAAGTTATTTTATATATCAGACCAGCCATATTTTTTCCCGCAATATACAGTCAAACAAATGGCCCAGTTTTATAAAAGTATCTATCCATCCTGGAATGAAAGCAGATTCATCAAACTTGCAGAAGTCTTTGAGTTCAGCATGAACAAGAAGATTCAAACTTTCTCAAAAGGAGTCCAGCGGCAGGCAGCGTTTTGGCTGGCTTTATCGGCCATGCCTGAAATCTTGATTCTTGATGAACCAATGGATGGCTTGGACCCGGTAGCTAGGAAAAAAGTCAAAAACCTGTTAATACAGGATGTCGCAGACAGGGAAATGACCATTTTAATTTCATCCCATAACCTGCGTGAAATCGAGGATATTTGTGATCATATCGGAATTTTACATAACGGCGCACTTCTTCTCGAAAAAGACCTTGATGATCTGAAATCTGATATTCATAAGGTACAAGTAGCATACAAGGGTGATCCTCCTGCTTACCTGGAAGATAATTTAAAGGTGCTCCATTGCGAAAAGAGAGGAAGCGTAATGCTTTGTATTATCAGAGGCAAAGAAGAGGAGATTGAAGAAAAGATTCGCAAAAGCCAGCCTGTCATCTTCGATTTACTCCCATTGACACTTGAGGAAATATTCATCTATGAAATGGGGGATATCGGCTATGCAATCAAAAATGTCATTGTTTAATAGAGAAATGATTCTTCAGGTTGGCAGAAATGTAGGCTGGATCTCGGTCATTTACTTCCTTGGTTTATTTTTCGTGATTCCGTTAAGAATCATGATGAATTACTCCGGAGATAATTATCAGTATTTTAGACCGATTCACAGCATCTTTGATTTAGAGTATGGTGTTCAGTTCATGATGTACATTACAGTACCGGTTATTCTCGCTGTATTCCTTTACCGTTTCCTTCACGTAAAGGCGGCTGCAGACTTAATGCACAGTTTGCCGCTGAAAAGGGGAAAAATCTATCAATTTTATACGCTGACAGGTTTTGCTTATTTAATCCTCCCTGTGATCCTAATTGCTTTGATTTCAATCTTTATACACAGTGTCTATGATTTAAATCTATACTTTCAGCTAGAAGACGTATGGAGATGGACTGGAACGGTCATTCTCTTTAACGCTGTCTTATATATGGCAGGAGTGTTTGTTGCCATGGTTACCGGTATTTCAGTGGTACATGGGGTATTAACCTACATTATGCTGCTGTTTCCGGCAGGTTTCACCTTACTGATTATCTATAATTTAGGGTTAATGCTTTACGGCTTCCCCAGTGATTACTTTCAGATAAGGAATATCGAAAAACTTTCACCAATAACACATCTTTCACTAATGGAAAGTCAGAATCTTTCTTTTAAAGGAATATTGATATATTCAGTATTTTTGATCAGCTTTTACATTCTGTCACTCATCCTTTATAAAAGAAGAAAAATTGAAGCAGCATCTGAAGCAATCGCATTCTTCAGCCTGAAAGTAATCTTTAAATATGGAGTAGCTTTTTGCATGATGCTTCTTGGCGGAATGTATTTCGATGCAATGCAAAATAAGTTTGGCTGGCTGTTATTTGGCTATGCTGCTGGCGGAACCATTGGTTATTTTGCCGCAGAAATGGTCCTTCAGAAAACCTGGAGAGTCTTTGGACATATTCGAGGACTTGGCATTTTCGGTGTTGCAGTGGTCATTTTCGTATTGATTATCCAAGCTTTCGCTCCATACGAAAAAAGAGTTCCAGAGCTTGAAAAGATAAAGAGTGTCACATATACGAACATGATCTATTCTGGTCTGGATGAGGACCAGGCTGCTAAACCGTTAAAAGAACTTGAAAACATTAAAGCAGTCAGGAACCTTCATGCAGATATCATTAAAAACGAAAAACGCAATGAATTAGATATGAAGTCAACTGAATTCGCACTCTTTATCTATGAACTAGAATATGGAACAAGAATGGTCCGCCAATATTCCATTGACCGACTTGATTACGTAAATCATCTTAAAAAAATTAATGAATCTTTGGAATACAAACATGCCAACAATCCAATTTTCAAGGTGAAATCTGATGAAGTAGTTTCAATCAGAATCATCAATGGCAGTAAAGACAATAACTTGATTATCTCAGATCCCGATAAAACCAAAGAGGCAATGGATATTTTAAAGAAGGAAACCGTAATTGATCCGTACGATTCTGATTACTACCCACGCGGCAATCGATCAACCGTGGAAATTCAAGCAGGTAAGGGTGATTATGTCCATACTGAATTGAAACAGTCGTATTCACTCATGATTGCCTGGCTGAAGAATAACGATATGCTAGAGCAAGCCTTGGTTATGCCGGAAGATTTAGAGTATATCCTAGTGACAAATGAAGCAATAAAAGAAAATCAGTTCAAAGAATTTCCTGAGGCGGAAATTCAGGAGACGCTTGAGGCAAATGAAAACACACTTAAATTGACTGATAGAGACGATTTACAAGCGGCTATTGAAAATGCTGGTTACGGATGGTTCAATGAAGAACCCTATACAGCCATTTTCGTCTATAAGTCCGGAAATCGTAAAGAAATTCGAACCTTCAGCGAGAAGCATGTTCCCGACTTTATTAAAGAACATTTTAAATAAGGGTTATTTTGCAATGATTGTTCCTGTTCGGAAAAACAATAATACAGTATTTTAATGGGTTCGACTACTTTTTTGAAGATCCAATATGCAAGAAAGCATTAAAACCATAAAATCTGAAAAGCCAAATTGTACTTTTGTTTGTAAAACAAGGAAGTTAGGAACTTAGTAACAAATGCAAGGGGGATGGAATATGGCTTACATTGACTTTGACGAGCTTTACAGAAAACATGAGAAAAAGCTTTGTCACATCGCATTTAGCATAACGAAAGACAGGCATTTAGCAGAGGACGTAGTTCAGGAAACATTCATCAAGGCTTACAAAAAAATCGAAACGATTGAAGACACACAAAAAATCGGTGCATGGCTTGCTGCTATAGCGGGCAGAACAGCAATTGATTATTTGCGAGCGGAAAAAAGAAGAAAATGGCTGCCTTCCGACCAAAGCTTAATGGAGCAAATATTCAGCGACCAAGACATTATCCACTCGATTGAAAAAGAAGTGGAAATCATTCTCTTCAAAGAGGAAATCCAGCATCTTCTCTACATGCTGACCCAAGAATACCAGCAGGTGCTTGTCCTGAGGCTTCAATACGGATTAAAAGAAGATGAGATTGCTTACAAATTGAACCTTAAATCTGGAACGGTGAAAACAAGGCTACACCGAGCCCGGAAACAATTAAAAAAGGTCATGACCGAAAAATACCCAGCCTAACATTCCATTTACAGGGCGATTTATTAAACGATCGCCTATTTTTTTTCATCAATTCCATCTGGAAATTTTTTATATTATTTCAATTTAGTAGAAAAAGAGGTGCTGCATGATTACGATAAAAGATATAAGCCACGAATTCGAAATTGGTAAGAAAGGCAACAAAACAATCATCCCTGTTTTAAAGAATGTATCCTTCGAGGTAAACAAGGGTGAGATTGTAACCATCGTCGGCCGAAGCGGGTCCGGCAAATCCACATTGTTAAACTTGGTCAGCGGGTTCATAAGACCAAAAAAAGGTGAAATCATAATTAATGGTGTCGCTATTTCTACCATGAACGAATCTAAATTTGCTGATTTCCGTATTGAGCATCTGGGGTTTATATTCCAAAGCTTTCAGCTTATTCCCAGCATGACTGCGTATCAAAATGTTGAGCTTCCTCTAATACTAAAGGGAGTTAAGGAGAATGAACGGAAACACAGGACTAATGAAATTTTACAGATGGTTGGATTGTACGATTATAAGGACCATTATCCTGGCGAACTCTCAGGAGGCCAACAGCAGCGGGTCAGCATTGCACGTGCGCTTATTGTGAACCCGCCGATCATTCTTGCCGATGAACCAACAGGCAGCCTTGATTCTGAGACAGAAGAGGATTTATTAAATTTTATCATTACACTTAACAAAGAATTAGGGATTACTTTTTTAATTATTACCCACGACGAAAAAGTATCGCAGATAGGACATCGAACGATTGAATTAAGGGATGGTCGTGTTTTAGAGGAGGCATATGCATATGAGGCTTAAAGATCAATTCCAATTTGTTAGGCAAAATATGAAAAAGAACCGCACAAGACTGTTCATGACAATCCTTGCTACGGCTATGAGTGTAGCATTCCTGATTGTCCTTGCTTCTGTCGGATTCGGTCTACATAAGTCAATCGTCAAGGAAACATTGGAGAGGCGGATTGTGACAGAGATAGAGGTACCGGGAAAAGAAGACGAAAATGGCGGGTACAAACAGCTGACTGATGAAGATATCGCCTACTTCGAAAAGATTATAGATGTCAAAGCGGTAACAAGAAGAAAAAGCCTCCAGGAGTATTTATTCGTGACCGGGAACCATGAAGTTTTCGCCCAGGCGGTTGTAGCCCATATGCCATCCGAGACCAAAGCCGGACTTGAATTATCGAAGGGGCGTCTCCCAAAGGCAGAAAATGAAGTAGTGGTAGGTTATCACTTTGTTGAAGAACTTCATCCAAAGGATGCCAAGGATGATTTATATGATGAACGTGGCCAAATTAAAGACGAGTATCGCTATAAAGAAGATTTGATAGGGCAAAAGATTTCCATGAACGTCATTAAGCTGGAAGAAGGCAAAGAAGTAAAAGAGCCTATCGAAGTCACAGTAGTTGGAATCCGGAAACAGCCAACCAAGGAATGGAATTACGATAATATTGTCTTTGTATCAGAGGGAGTTCTTAAACAGGTGGAAGATTTCACAGGAACTCCGCGGGGTATTCTGAAAGATTCAAATAATCCTGATGTGGAGGTTCCCAATATCGCTGCCGATCAATATGATCAAGTAAAGGTTTATGCAAAAGATATGGAATCTGTAAAAAATATCACCAATGAGTTAGAAGCAAATAATTATCCTTCCTACTCAGTGATAAATGAATTAAAGGATGTCAATATGATGTTCACAATCGTAAAGACTGGCTTGATTTTTATCGGGACAATCGCCATCCTCATCGCATCAATAGGAATATATAATACTATGACAATGGCTGTTACCGAGCGGGCACCTGACATCGGAATCATGAAAGCGATTGGAGCAAATCCAAGAACAATCAAGAAAATTTTCTTGCTTGAAAGCAGCTATATTGGTTTGATTGGGGCTACAATTGGGACACTTGTTGCCTATGGCATTAGTTTTATCGTAAATTTTGGTCTGCCTTTAATCATAAAACAAGCATTTGGAGAAGAGCCACCCGAGGAGCTGACTTTTAGTTACATTCCGATAACTCTGCCAATCATTAGTTTTCTGATCTGCTATATCGTAACCATTCTTTCTGGTCTTAGACCAGCCCAGCGCGCTACGAAAGTCGATGTTCTTCAAGCAATGAGAAGAGAAGTATAGAAAGAAATGACAAGAACCAGCCACAGCGCAGGTTTTAGTCATTTCTTTTCTTTTGGCTCTGTAATAATAGAATGTTGATTTCACTGTGATAGAAAAATAAACGGAAAATTTCCGGTTAAATTGGGAAATACCAACGTTTCCCTAAAAATAAGGGGAGTTTTTCCGTATATATTAACCTAATCTTTAGATTTAGTTATATATAGTGGAGTTAATCGGAATATCTCCGCTTATATCTGCTTCTTAAGCCCCTACTTTATACTTTAGCCGGAATTTCTCCGCCTATGAATTCCTATACCTAAGCGAAAAATAAACAAATTATAATAACAGAGCCTTTCTTTTATGAAGGCTCTTTTCGTAAACATTGTTGCTTTCACAACATAAAGGAAAAATCAGCATTTGAATTTTCACGATTTATAATGCCTTCCTGTACAGAATCCTCCCGAAAAGAGCTCGAATTCAAGAAATATGCGAGATGAAAACTTGACTAGAAAAACAACAATTTATGCAAAAACAGCCTTTAAGAAAAATTTTTCTATCTACTGTATTATTGATTTGCTAAAATCAATCTTAGAATATTTTGAACGATTTTCAGATATCGACCGTCCTATAGAGAGAATTGTAAACCAGGGGGAATGTGCATGGCACTAAATATGATTGAGTTGGAATCAGTTTCAAAAAAATTCTGTGAACAGCTGGTACTTGCAGATGTTTCAATGACTGTTAAAGAAGGAGAAATCGTTGGTCTGCTTGGCCCGAACGGCTCAGGAAAAACCACTATGATCCGTCTGATGAATGGTGTCATCAACCCGACGAGCGGTCAATTGTCTGTAAACGGACTGAATCCACAGCATGATGGGGATGAACTCCGTAAAAACTGCGGAATCCTTACTGAAAACGCTGGTTTATACCACGAAATGTCAGGGATGGATAATCTGATTTTCTTCGCAAAGCTTTACGGACATTATGATAAAAATCAAATCGCAAATCTTTTGGATGAGTTTGAGCTTGCTGAGCACAAGCATAAAAAAGTTGGGACTTATAGTACTGGGATGAAGCGAAGGCTAGGAATCATTAAAGCGATCTTGCACAAGCCAAGGATTCTTTTCCTTGATGAGCCTACGAACGGACTGGACCCGGAAGGTATAAAGCTTGTGCTGAAATTTATTAAAGAGCTAAACGAGCGTGAAGGAACGACAATTTTTCTCTGCTCGCACATATTGCATCAATTAGAGAATATATGTGAGCAATATTTATTTCTTAATGATGGAAAGATTATCGAGTCTGGGACATTAACTGAGTTACAGACCAAACATGTTAGCCGAATCCAATTAAAAGTAGTGACAAACCTCGAACCTGAGGAAGACCATTGGGCTGACTATCCTGTCATAAAGAAGGGGAAGAATACGCTGCAATTCACTTTGCCTTCAAGGGACCATATTTCACCTCTGCTTGAAAAAATCATTCGAAAATCATGGATTCACCATGTTGAGATAGAAAATAATGATTTAGAATCAATATACTTCAGGGTTAGGGGTGGGAGAGATGAATAATAAACTCATCTGGCTGATCGCTTCAAAGGATATAAAGGCTATAACCAGCTCTACCCAGGTTTGGCTCGGATTAGTATTATTACCGTTTATCTTTTCCGTCATTTTTCCTTTAGTCTTTATTTTATTGATAAAAAACTTCCCACTTTCCTCTCCGGAATTAACAGATTTAGTCAATAATGTACTCAACGGCCTAAAGGAAGCGAATAGCGGGGGGCTGATCAACAGTCTTCCTAGCATGAAGCATCAAATCATTTATGTAGTCGTGAATTACCTCCTCGGATCTATATTTTTGCTGATCCCAAGCTTAAATGCGATGATGATCTCTCTGCACAGCTTTGTCGGGGAAAAGGAAAGAAGAACTCTTGAAACATTATTATTCTCGCCAATTACAGTGAAAGAGTTATTCATTGGTAAGGTACTTGCCGCGTTTATCCCGTCTATTGCCATAACATGGGTTAGCTTCTTTTTATTTGGTCTAATCACAATAAGCATGACATACGAGATGTTTGGTTTTCTGATCTTTCCGAACGCAAACTGGCTAATTTTAATGTTGTGGGTCGCACCCATGATCACAATCCTGACCATCCTTGTAAATGTATTCGTTTCTGCGAGGTCCAAAGGTTTTCAGGAAGCCCAGCAACTAGGCGGAATTCTGATTCTCCCGATCATGGGTCTTTTCATTGGCCAGGCAACAGGATTCCTTATTATTAATCCCATGTTATTGACTTTAATTGGGGTAGTTATTTCACTGATAAACTTCATATTATTAAAAGTGATGACAAAATATAATGATCGAAATACGTTATTTGAGAAACAGATTTAAGTTGGCTCCTATCATAAGCCAAACTATTTTGCGTATAAGGATGTCTTACCTAACAGCATAAATCATATTCCTCAAACCATGCTTTTGATAAACCCAGCATGCATAGATGGTCCAACTTTTGAAAAATCTAATCCTATCGAAGAATTTTACAGGGGGATAGGATATGTCTGTTATCGTTATACAAACATTCGAAATAAAGCAGGATAAGTTTCCCGATGCTATTAAAAATTTACGATTGATGCAGAACTTCCGGAATGAACAATATGATCACAGAGTCGAGTTGTTATCACCTATTTCCGGCGAGGACCATAAATATGCTTTAATTTCAACCTACGAGGGATTGGCGGAAATGGAGCTTCAAAACAAAAAGATGTTTGAAGATGAAGAATATAAAAAGTTGATCGGGGAATTCTTCCTGGAAAATATCGTACAGGGTAGTATGTTCACACAGATGTACCGTACAATGACTGGCCTGAAAAATGATTCCGAATCAGAGAAAAACAAAAAATGATTAAAGCTGCGACAAAAAGCCGATTCCTTTGGAGTCGGCTTTTTAAGTAACTCGACGCCGGCATGGAGAGGATCAGTACATAAAATAACTTTATTACTCGAATGATAATACGTGTTGAAGGAGGTAATGGGTATGGATTTCTTTCTCCCATCAGGAAATTCGAGTAAAGGGAATGCCTCTAATGAAGGAGATTTAAAATGGTGGCAATTATCCCTGATAGGGGTAGGCTGTACAATTGGTACCGGATTTTTTCTTGGTTCGGCCATTGGAATTAAAATTACTGGCCCATCTATCGTATTTTCATTTATTTTGGCGGCAATAGGAACCTATATTGTATATAACTTACTGGCTAAAATGACCGCTGAGGACCCTCATGAAGGATCATTCTGTTATTATGCCAATAAAGCCTATGGCCAGTGGGCTGGATTCAGCTGCGGATGGAATTATTGGAGCTCCAATATCTTGATCATGGGCAGCCAATTAACAGCCCTTTCAATTTTATCGCAATTCTGGTTTCCGGACGTCCCTTTGTGGGTTTTCGCTTCTGGCTATGCAGTCTTGTCCATTGGTGTTGTCCTCACGGGAAATAAGGGGTTTGATAAGGTAGAGGATTTGTTGGCGATCATTAAAACGGCAGCAATTATAATGTTCATTATCATCGCTGTTGCAGCTTTCTTAGGCTGGTTCAACTTGGATGCAAGAGAACCCTTGATCCCCAATTCCTCACAAAAATTATTCCCTGAGGGTTTTAAAGGCTTTTGGTCTTCATTGATTTATGCCTTTTATGCATATGGAGGAATTGAAGTAATCGGTCTGATGGCCACCAGGCTTAAGAAGAAAAAGGATGCCCCAAAAGCCGGCATAATCATGTTAATCTTACTGGTTATTACTTATGTTCTTGCTCTGGGACTTGCTGTGCTGATGGCTGCACATGGATCCTTCCATGAGAAAGAGAGTCCCTTTGTAACGGCTCTTGGTGAATACGATTTAGCTTTCTTCCCACATGTATTTAACGGAGCGATTATCGTGGCAGGGTTCTCTACCATGACGGCATCATTGTTTGGCGTTACGACTTTGCTGGTCACACTAGCTAACGATGGAGATGCACCAAAGGTCTTTTCTAAAAAACTTAAGAAATGGAAGCAGCTGCCTTTGCCGTCTCTGGGTTTAGCGGTAGTAGGCCTGATTGCTTCGATTGTAACAGCCTTGCTGCTGCCAGGAAAAATTTATGAATACATTACAACTGCAGCAGGTATCCTCATTTTGTTCAACTGGGCTTTTATCATCATATCCTCGCTTAAGATCCTTGAAATGAAAGCCTGGGGAAAATTGGCTGCTTTCACCGGTATAGCATTGATTCTCGCAGCTGTTAGCGGAACACTGATGGAGAAAAGCATCAGAATGGGGTTCTTCGTGAGCATAGTTGTGGTCTTTATCATCGGTATTATTGCGGCAGTCTTACAAAAAAAGGTATGGAATAAGAGAAGTTGAACAAAGTAATGGATTAACCGGTCTCTTTAAAACAAATTTCATAAAGGAGATTCAAATATGAAGCATCTTAGAGCAATTGCTACAAAATTCGTTGTAAGCCTCGTTGTTCTATATGTCATTCTTGGAGTAATGTATGACATGTCATTTACGAACGTATTTTGGATTTCTCTGGTCCTTGGACTAGCTTCTTATGTAATAGGAGACTTGTTCCTTCTGCCGAAAACCAATAACACGATTGCCACAATGGCAGACTTTGGACTGGCATTCATGGTCATCTGGCTATTGGGGGAGAGCCTGACATACGGGGAAAGTTTATTGTTACCTTCACTTATTGCAGCAGCAGGAGTAGCGGTTTTTGAATATTTTTTCCACAAGTATATGGCAGACAGAGTATTGGAAGACGAAGATAGAAGACATCAACCTCATACAAATTATCGTTACCAAACAGAGGCTGCTGAAGAGCTTTACCCCGTCAAACCTGATGTAAGAAGCGACGACCCAGAAAAAGAATAACCAAAAAGAGCTGCCCTCGGCAGCTCTTTTCAATTTACTAACTTGGACGGCAGGAATACTCATTCTTTTATATATACAGTATTCGACTTTGCAGCGAATTTAAGTTCATAGAGTTCAAAAACGATTCCATAAATGAAGGACGTTAAAAACATAGAAGCAAACATGTCCAAGATGTAATGCTGTTTTACAAAGAGGGTAGAAATAATGATCATCGAACCCATTACTGATACAAAGACTGAATGAAAAATATGTTTATTGCGGATATTGATGTTTCCGAGAATGATTGCAAACGTCGTTAAAACATGGATGCTCGGAAATGCATTAAAAGGCTGGTCATGGCTATAAATCATCCCTACCAGGTCGACCAGAAATCCATCTCCAACGAGTTTAGGCCGAGGAACTGTCGTTTGAAAATAAAAGTAAATCACAAAACAAACTAATTCGCCAACGACTATTACACTCAATGTTTTTAGATATACACTAATATCCTTATACCAGAAATATATCAGATAACCCAGGATGAACGCATACCAAACTATATACGGCACAATAAAAATCGGCAGGAAAGGAATCATTGTGTCCAGATTGGTTGAGAGGATAACTGGATTACGAGGATTGGTATTTAAAATCTTATATATTAATCCTAAAACTGGCATCACCAGTAAAAATAATAAATAAGGCGTTTCTTTCAATTTAGCGTTCATAATTTGTCCCCTTTAACTTAATTGGTCCTGATGTATAAATACCACAAAACATCATTAATAATCACAAAGAAGATAATAATACTTTTCAGAAATATTATAGTTAAAAAAAACAACTCCAATTATATAGACGTTCAGAACTTCATGATGGTTCCAACGCCCTAATAAAAATTGTTTAAAATAACTCCCTTTTAAGGACAATCTCTCTCATTGGGAGCATTGCATATTAAATTGGAAAGCACCAGGATAGGCTACAAAATTTCAGGGATTATTTATGTTGGCCGAATAAGAAGGTTATGTGGATTAAATAAAAGAAAATAATCAAGGGGAAGCAAAATAGTAGAAAGAACAAAAAGCGCAAGCGCCTCGTTCAGCCCCGACAAGCGCTGGAGGGCCGACCGGTGAAGTCGTTCTTTGACTTCATTGGGCGGACCGAAGCGACTCGAGGGGCTAGGCGCTGGAGCTGGATTAAGAAGACTACATATAGTTATCCACAACTAAATAATTTTATAATTTCCTAAAGAATAAAAAAAACCTTGATAAGTCAAGGCTTTTAAAAGCGTCCCAGAGAGGATTCGAACCTCCGACCTACAGTTTAGGAAACTGTTGCTCTATCCTACTGAGCTACTGAGACAAGGATATAATTTTAACGACTCAATTATTATATGATGAAACTCGAGATATTTCAAGATGAATTTTAATGGAATTTTTAAAAGCATTCATAAAGCTAAATTTTCAGCTTAATGAATGCTTTTAAATTAAGGGTATTTATCCATGTAATACTGCTTACCAGGCTTACACCATGAATATCTCCTAGCTTCGTAAAATCCAGAATTAGGTGTGATAGCAACAAATTCAAAAAGAGTCTATATTAATGATGTTTTCTGTGAAATAGTCCCATGACTTCCAATGTTTCCGTTATGTTCACGAAAGCATCGGGATCGATTTCTTCGATCAATGTTTTCACTTCTGTAAGTTCGTAGCGGGATATTACCGTTATGATTACATTACTTTTTTCGTTTGAATAGCCGCCCACAGAATCAATGACAGTGACGCCTCGATAGACATTCTTCAGCAGGTGCTGTTTTACTTCCTCACCTTTTCTTGTGATGATCATCAATGTGAGTTTGACATGGTGGGTGTGAACTTTATCTATTACTTTGCCTAGAGCATAAATGGAGACAAGTGTGTTCAGTGCTGCATCCCAGCTAAACAAAAAACCAGATAGTAATATAACAATCGAATTCATTGCAAACAGCAAAGTCCCCATCGGGAAATCCTTCCGTCTTGTAAGCAGCATACCAATAATATCAAATCCGCCGGAGGAACCTGAGGAACGAAAAATGATTCCAATACCCAGGCCGGCTATCGCACCGCCAAAGATGGAAGAGAGAATAGGGCTTTTGGCAAGAGGCACAACTGGAATTATATAGAGTGTCAACGAAATGGTAATTACAGACAGAATCGTGTACAGGATGAATTTCCGTCCCAATTTAAAATATCCAAGGACCAATAATGGGAAGTTTAAAATAAAATTGAATACTCCCGTGTTAATAGAAGTGAGCATTGAGAAAATAATTGAAAGGCCGCTGATTCCACTGCTCATGATTTCGTGCGGAATTAAAAACAGATTAAATGCAAATGAAACGATCGTGGATCCAATGATGATTCCTGTGGTTTTCACATATGACGCCTCCAAAAAACATGTTCGTTAGAAATATTATATAGATGAAAAGAAAGAAGTAAATTTAATAGTTTATTTAAAATTAATTAAGAATTTAAATTTGAGGTTCCTAATTAATATTGTTAGACATTTGACCCTGAAAAAATCCTATCAGATTGGAGAGAATAGGAGGGAAAGTTAAAACAGAACTTCTGGAGGTGACCAAACAATGGAAAATGATTCAATCAGAGACCTGGTAACGGTACTGGATGAAAAGGGAAATCAACGGCAGTATGAAGTGGAAGCGTTGTTTGAGATGAATGGGGAAACCTTTGCAATGCTGAGGGATCAAGAGGGAACAGTATTGATGCGGGTGGAAGATCAGGATGGACAACAATTTTTAGTGGGCCTAAATAATGAAATGGATAAATCAAATTTGCTAAATGCTTATCAGATTGCTGTTGATGCTGCACCTGCAGAAGAGTAATCCAAGTCGTCCAATAATGGACGGCATATTTCAATTTTTAAAAGGGAATTTCATCTCAATAAAGAATAGAATAATTAGATCGATTTAAAATCACGGAGGGCTTATGGAATTCCCTAAATTAGAAACAGAAAGGCTTATACTTAGAGAAATTACCGAGGAGGATGCGGATGAATTATTCAACAATTTTTCTAATCAGGAAGTGATGAAATATTACGGATCCAATCCGATGGAAAATAAAGAGGAAGCTGTAGGTTTGATTAATGGATTCACGATTAATTTCAGACAAAAAAGAGGAATTAGGTGGGGAATCCAATTAAAGGGCAAAAAGAATTTAATTGGCACTGTAGGTTTTCATGCTTGGTCACCAAAAAATAATAGAGCTGAAATTGGTTACGAGCTTAACCCTGAATTCTGGAACCAAGGGTTTGCCAAAGAGGCTATCAGTAAGGCAATGGAATATGGATTTCAGGAAATGCAACTGAAGAGAATTGGCGCGGTGGTATTCCTTGAAAATAATTCTTCAGAAGAATTACTGTTAAAACTCGGTTTTATCAAAGAGGGGATATTGAGAAGTTATATCGTACAAAACTGCATATCATATGACACAAATATTTATTCAATTATTAAATAAATGCCAGGTTTTAAGTTTGGCTGTGAAAGCAACAAATTTTACGAAAAGAGCCGAAATAAAACCGAAAAGGAAAGAGACAGACTCTTTCCTTTTTTCTTTAAGCTGGGTTAATTTACTGGTGATTTCCGCTTTGGTGAGGCCGCAGGAGTCGACTGATCACATCTCCAATCACAAGGTGCTAGAAATCAACAATTTCCTATAACACAGCCTTTCTTTAATGAATATTCCTCTTCTTAAATCTTCCGCCGCGGACTTCTGCTATATTACCAACAGCCAGGAACGCTGATTCATCCAGCTCTTCAACTATGGATTTCAATTTCGCTTCCTCAAGACGAGTGATGACACAAAAAATGACTTTTTTATCATCTCCCGTATAGGCCCCTTCACCAGTCAGGTATGTAACCCCACGGCCAAGACGTGCCATGATTGCTTCCCCAATTTCTTTATGCCGGTCACTGATGATCCATGCGGCCTTTGATTCATCAAGACCGGCAATTACAACATCTATTGTTTTGAAGGCGATAAAATAAGCAAGGATAGAATACATGGCGCGATCCCAGCCAAAGACAAATCCAGCAGTACCAAAAATAAAAATATTAAAAAACATGATTACTTCACCGACAGAGAATGGCAGCTTCCTATTAGCCAGAATAGCCAATATTTCCGTCCCGTCCAGAGAACCGCCATACCGGATGACAATTCCTACTCCAGCCCCAAGAACGATGCCGCCGAAAACAGTTGCCAGCAACAGATCCTCTGTAAAAACAGGAACATTATGCAGGAAAGTAGTGGTCAATGATAATACAGTGATCCCCAATAGGGTTGATAAGGCAAAGGTTTTTCCGATTTGTTTATAACCGATGAAAAAGAAAGGGATATTTAAGATAAAGATGAATAGTCCAAGGCGAAATCCTGTTATATGAGAAAGGATTATTGAAATACCAACAATACCACCGTCCAGTATTTTGTTAGGAACGAGGAATTCCTCAATTCCAACACCCATCAATACAGCACCAAATATTATAAAAAAAATTCTTTTTGCCAGTTTTGTTTTAGAAATTCCCTTATGCTGATATTGGACAAGGGCTTCCGCAGGAATGTTGTTCATTTTTTCCCCCTAAACTAAAAAAATAAGATGTTTCAAATTCTTTACATAACAACTTAATTTTAGCATATTTTCGTACTCATAACCGAAATTAGCACTGAGATTATTTACTTTTCCAGTGTTGATTGCTAATAAAATGGGTACAAAAAAGAGAAGTTAATTAGGTAGATTGCTTTTAATTATAGAAAAGGTGTTGTTGACTATTGAATTTAACCTTAGCGATCGGGCTATTTTTACTGGTGCTGTTTCTTATTGGCATCATCGGAATCAAATTAATTAAAATACCCGATATATTATTATATATTTTACTCGGGCTCATTTTATCCAAGTTTATTGAGGAATCAAAGGTGATAGAGGTCGCAGGGGAAATAGGTCTGGTATTATTATTTTTCCTTCTTGGCATGAAGTTTTCCGTCAAGCGACTGATTACCAAGAGCGGGAAGGTATGGAAGGGTGGGTTGCTTGATGCATTCCTGGGGGTTGTCGTCACTGCAGGAATTAGTTATCTCTTTGGCCTGGATTGGGTATCTTCGTTAATAGTCGGGGGAATTGTTTATGCAACTAGTTCCTCTATTACTGCTAAACTGCTCGAGGATAAAAACAGGACGGAGAACAAGGAATCCGATTTCATCTTGCTTATACTTATTTTTGAAGACTTGATTGCTCCAATTCTTGTAACGGTTTTGATCGGTCTTACGGGTGAAGGGTTTACCTTTACAGACTTCTTAGTCATTTTACTTAAAATCGCACTTCTTGCAGGAGTAGCCATTTTCTTTGCAAAAGTAATCTTTAAAAAAGCTGAACCCATTTTGAAGGAAATAAACCAAGATGATATATTTATTGTTTTGATAGCAGGTATCGCGCTTACTTACGGAGGTATTGCCATCCTGCTGGGATTGTCAGAGGTCATCGGTGCATTTCTGGCAGGTATGATGCTATCAGAACTGACAATCAAGGATAAGGTCGAAAAAGTTGCTTTGCCTGTACGGAATATCTTCCTGCCATTTTTTTTCTTGAATTTCGGACTTCATATCGAGTTGACAAGTGAAATACCGTACGCAGGATTATTAATTGTACTTGTCATTTGGTCGCTGATTCACAAGTTAATAGTAGGATATTTCGGTGGTCAATGGTATGGTCTTTCAAGAAGCCACTCATTGAAGGCTGGCTTGTCCCTGACACAAAGGGGAGAGTTTTCGGTCATTATCGCTGCGCTGGCCACAGGAGAATTAAAGATGTTTGCCAGCATCTATATATTAGTCATTGCCTTCATTGGTACAATCCTATTCCAGTTGGCGCCGAGGCTGAATAAAAGGATAGTGGAAAAAGTAAAAGAAAAAACGAGTTAAAATAGAGCCAAAAAAGCATCAAAGGATGGAGATCCTTTGATGCTTTTTTGATATCTAACTATTGTTTTTCATGCTAAAACAGCAGAAATATTTATTCCGAAATTCCCTTAACCCGGCCGACTTGGCCATCTTCGAGCCTTACCTTGATTCCATGTGGATGTGAACTTGATTTTGTAAGGATGTCTTTAACAATTCCGGACGTAAGCTTGCCGCTTCTTTGGTCCGCTTTTAGTACAATATTCACTTTTAGCCCGGGTCTGATATCATTGCGGTTCTGGCCGTTCATTATACACCCATTTTCCGGCGTTGATTGCTTACTTTTTTCGTTTGCTGGCTCTTCATTTTCTTTGTCTGGTCCAGTTGATTAGAAACGCCTTTACCGCTTGCTGCATTCTTTTTCTTATTTTCAAGCTGCTGCTTAATTGCTTCCTGCAGGCTCATTTTCTTTTTAGGTTCTTCGTTATTGTTAACCATGAGTGTCCTCCTGAACTAATTTTTGGTACATACAGTATAATCCTTTTTAAATAAAAAGGGAATTATGTCTTTAACGAAATGCTCTATTAAACTAGTTTGTTGATTTTCGTTCCAGGCACTTCGCTTTCCGCGGGGCTGGCGATGAGCCTCCTCGTCGCTTCGCTCCTGCGGGGTCTCATCTGACCAGCTAAGCCCGCAGGACATTGATTGAGCTTCCTCGAACCTGCCCACGCACGATGGAAATGCGTTAGCATTTTCGGAGGAGTCTACGCGCCTTCCACTACAATCAACAGGTCTTTAAAACAACAATGGGCTTTAACAGGGCCTAACGAAAAAAATCAGGATTTTATTCTTCCATTATTTGCATTATTATAGATTATACAATTAGGCTCTTTTTATTAGTGTAACTTATTTTTAGGCTCTGTTAAACAAGGCTGTTGATTTTCGTTCCAGGCGCTTCGCTTTCCGCGGGGCTGGCGCTGAGCCTCCTCGTCGCTTCGCTCCTGCGGGGTCTCACCTGACCAGCTAAGCCCGCAGGACATTGATTGAGCTTCCTCGAACCTGCCCACGCACGATGGAAATGCGTTAGCATTTTCGGAGGAGTCTTCGCGCCTTCCACTACAATCAACAGGTATTAAAAACAGCAATGGGATTTAACAGAGCCTATTTTTAATAGAAAACTGTGTTAAATTATACAATTGCGCTCCGGTCACTCGCTTTCCGCGAGGATTCCGATGATCACCTGTTAACCGAAAGATGGCAACAAATGCTAAACAGCTTTTTATCATATACAATTCATATAGAAAAAAGGGAATGGGGGACGCATTTAGCTTGAAAAAAACTGCTATTGTTATCTTTTTTATTTTGTTATTTGCAGGAGGTTTTTACGTTTACCATCAGGAACAAAAGGAAAGGTATAACGGGATGACCTTCATACCCGAACACTCAGAAGATGTTCCCCTCTATAAAGGCTTAAAGCCTAAAAGTACGGAATACACCATTGACGGCGATTCTTGGCAGGATATACTGAGTTTTTATAAAAGAGTGCTCCCTGAGCATGGATGGAAAGAGATCTATGTTCAATCTTCTCCTGATTCTACGGAGGATGGTGCCGGTTTCATGTCTGCCTGGCAAAAAGAAGGGCAGGAATGGGAATTAACAATTAATGCATCGTATTTTCACAGTAACAATCAAACCGAGGTTGTTTTTGATAAGAGAGAAAAAATATCGGCGACAAACTGGATTGAGAACGAACCTGTAGAAATCTGTATCAATGAACAGCCTGATCGAAGTGATGATTGTTTTAAAATGACAGATAAACCAACAATAAGCAAGATTGTTGAACTTGTAAATGGCGCAAGTGACTGGAATAGAGAACGTACTCTTTATAGTGGAATAAGTACGATTGATTTTGGATCAGTAAGTGTAGAAGTTTATTATGAAATGGATAAAGGAATCTATTTCGTTTCCGAAAAAGGTACGAAATGGATGAAACCTGAACAAGAGTTTTTTGAGTTATCAAGAATATCAAAGGAATATTAAATAGAGTGGTAGGTGAAGGAGCATTTACTGAAGCACAAATCCTATTGCGATTCCTTTCACAAAGCTAAAATGAGGATTATCTACCTAGGACAACCAGAGTGTTTTTCATAGAGAGTCTTTAATCCTGCACCTTGAGACAAGATATTTCTTCTGTAAAAGTGTATTCTAGTATTAAAACGGTATTACTACGGAAAATCTGATTAAACTAGAATGATTTTAGAGAAGAAAAGGGAAGTGACCTCGGTGAACTCAATTTCAGCGGTAGCAAATGATCTTCAGAAAAATTCCGAATCGATCGCGAACGAAATAGTCGAAAAAATAATTGAAAAAATCGGGATGGAAATACCACAGCCTGAAATAGACCAGGCAGTTGTTGTTTATACAGAGTACTTAGGATACTTAGGTGACGCTATCAAAAGTTTTGATGAAACAACTCCTGATGCCTTGCTGGAATGGAGCAGGGCGAACGGGGAACGGGAAGCGGCAAAAGGAGGCAGGGTCTCGGATATTATTCTCCGCTATCCTCCGACGAGGCTTGTATTTATAGATAAAATGGCTGACATCTGTATAGAGCACAAGCTAAAAATAGAGGATTTGCTCTGGATCAATAAACGAATCAACAATATGCTCGACATCAGCATAAATGAAACTGTTTTTGCATTTGAAAGACAGAATGCCAAGCTGATGAAGGAAGTCCAAGATGAAGTGGATAATTTGTCGGCACCAGTAGTCCCAGTTCAGGAAAATGTTGCAGTACTGCCTCTGGTGGGAAAAATGGATCATGACAGAGCCACATTGATCATGGAACGCGCTGTCCCATTAGTAGCTAAACAGAAAATCCAATGCCTGATCATTGATTTCTCGGGAATAGTAACTATTGACGCCACGATTGCCAAGCATATTTTTGATATACACAATGTATTGAGATTGTTGGGCGTGGATTCGATTGCTACTGGCATGAGGCCTGAACTGGCTCAGGCAGCAGTAGAGGGTGGAGTAGATTTCTCCAGCATTAACACGTTCTCAACAGTAAAACAGGCAATTGAAAGTATTAATAATAATTTTTAAGAAGAGAAGGAGGTACGTTTTGGATCATAGCAGACCAGAAATCAAACTAATTGCGCTCGATATGGATGGGACACTCTTAAATGAGCATCATGAAGTGTCTGATGAAAACAGGGAAGCCATCAAGGAGGCCGAGAAAAAAGGCGTCCATGTTGTATTAAGTACAGGTCGCAGCCTGAAAACAGCGAGAGATTATGTCATTTCGCTTCAACTATCTTCTTATCTTGTCACTGTAAATGGGAGTGAAATATGGGGCCCTAACGGCGAGTTGGTCGACAGAAATCTTGTATCGTCAGAGGAAATTCAATGGATGTATGATTTATCCGTAAAACACAAGGCCAAATTCTGGGCTATCAGCAGCGAGGAAAATTGGAACAATAATATGCCTGAGGATATCCTTTCATTAGAATGGCTGAAGTTCGGCTTCCATATTGAAGAGGACGAAATACGGGATAAAGTGCTAAACGAGTTAAAGGATAAGGGAATATTTGAAATCAGCAATTCAAGCCTTAAAAATATTGAAGTCAACGCTATGGGAATCAATAAAGCCAGGGGCTTGGAAAAGGTTTGCAGCCTGCTTGGAATTACTTTGGACAATGTGATGGCTGTAGGAGATAGCTTGAACGATATAGCTATGATTACCGAGGCCGGGCTCGGGGTTGCAATGGGAAATGCACAAGAACTCGTCAAGGAAGCCGCTGACGACATCACCGGAAAAAATACCGAGAGCGGTGTCGCCCAGGCTATCAGGAAATGGGTTCTCTCATAATCTCAAGGAAGCAGATTCAAACTGCTTCCTCATTTTATTTATGATTTAGGTTTTCAGGAAACGAATTCCTGTTCATTAAACTAATATTCTTAACTTATCCTAATGTCCGACTGCCTTCACCGTGATGCAAAACCGTTGTCTTAAAACCCTTAGCATGAATATCTGCAAGCCTGGCATTTTTTACTGCTACGTCTACAGCTGCTCCGCCATTAACTGCCTCCGCATACATATTCTCAACTGCAACATTTTCTATCTCTTTGCCAATATGAATTGCTTTTGGAGCTGAATGCCTCACAGTTATATTGCGGATTTTGACATTGTCCGCATGGTTGCTGCCACCAAACACTTTTAGATCATTGCCGGCACTTGTAAAACCACTGACATGAACATTCTTTAAAATAACATTCCTTGAACGATATTGAATCGCAATAACAGGCTCGCCTCCATAATCGTAAGACGGATCACCAATAACGGTAAAATGATTCACAGCGACATTTTTATAAGCTGAAACGACCATCGCACGAGGCGATGAATTGGCATATAAATCTGTATGGATCGGGTTGACTGAAACTAAATTGGCTGCTCTGATATTAATTGCCGTTTTGGATTCCGGATCATTTTCTTTGTGATGGCCAATATGCCTGAAATTATAGGAACGGTTATCATTTACTGAAATATGGCCAATGATGACAATATTATTAGCGGCAGATGATGTATGGTGGGCTTTGATTTCTACTCCCCCAAAACATCTTGCAGACGAATTATTCAAAAGCCATACATTGCGGGAACCATCATCAATTTCAATTCCATTGGAATTTGAAAATCCTTTTTTATGCGCTCTGCCGCTCGGGTCGCTCATATGGCAATTCGAGATGAAGATATTGTCACTATGGTGGGTGGTGATGCCATCATCTCCAAAACCATAACCAGAAAGCTTGTCCATCCAGATAAATTCACTCCCTCCCCGCGCACGATAACCATCGCCATAATAATTATAGAGAGGAGATGAAATATCGAAGCAATGCAAACCTGGATTAACACCTTCCACATCCTTAACCCATCCATATTTCACGTTGGCATACAACAGGCAGCTAGAATGATTCCCCCATGTACTTGTCTTATCAACGTTTCCAAGACGTTCAACATTCCAGTCAAGCGTCATTCCTTTTACATATATATTTCTGTTACCTGTCCGATGATTTCGATTTGTAACGAGCCTGTTGCCTTTCGGTGCTAAATTATGGAGCTTAATGATTGTTTTTCCTTTTCCGGCACCTGCTAGTATAGTCCAGGAAGGGAGTTTGATTCCTTTAGTAACAAAAACACCTTCCGGAATATACACCTTCACTCGTCCATTGCCAAGGGCGATTCTGAAAGCTTCAGTACAATCAGTAATACCATCGCCAACAGCACCATAATCCTCGATGTGAACCTCGCGATCTATTTCTTTCACTAAGCGATTGTATTCTTCATTTAACAATTCCATCCATTCGGGATATACATTCCCGTTCTGGTCGGCTATTGTTTCATAGTGTTCAGCTTCATCAAACGCAGATTTCGTCTGGACTATCTTTCTTAATGTAGCCCTGAAATTTGTTAACCAAGAATATATAGCTGTAGTTTTTCTTGCTATAAAAGGAGAGTAGTCCTTGCTAGCTTCTAGAAATAATGCATTTGTGTCCTTTACTAATTCTTCTATATCTAAACTTTTTCCAGTAATATCAAAGATAATTTGGGAATTCTTTTTAGGATCATGATTTCTATCCAAATGGATCATATTTATCCCACCTTTTTAAAAATGCTGCTTGAATATTATTTCCCGCTCTGGGGGATGATAACCATTTTTCGGGCCAATTTGAATAAAGCATGCTGGGTAGCTAAAAAAGCTGTCTACGCGGTTTCATTTAAAGTTTCCTTCAATATCAGTTATGATGATATTGGTTTCAATTACCTCTTAAAGGTAATTATAGACTAGAATGATTCTCTTGAGAGAGTAGGGTGTTTTAAATGATTACACTAGGTCCGCGTGTCTTAAAAACCGGACTCGCCGTGGTGCTTGCCCTTTACATAACGAAGTGGCTTGGATTGAATCCTCCCGTTTTTGCAGCGATAGCAGCTACATTTACAATCCAGCCGTCGATTTACCGTTCCTGGAAACAAGTGCTGGAGCAGTTTCAGGCGAATACTCTTGGAGCAATCATTGCAGTAAGTTCCATTTACCTTTTTGGGAACAACCCCATTGTCATCGGCCTTGTCATGGTCATAGTCATTATCGTAAGTTTGAAACTTAAAATGGAAGGTTCGATTTCATTAACATTAATTACCGTTTTGATAATGATGAGTTCGCATGAATTCGAGGGAATTGTTGCAGCAGGAAATAAATTTTTAATCGTCCTTGTTGGCATGGGATCAGCCTTTTTCATAAATCTTGTCATTTCGCCGCCAAATTTCAATAAAAATTTCATCGAAAAAATGAACTCCAGCTTCAGGAATATGTCATTGCTGATCAGGACAGCAATTTCAAATGAATTGACGGAAAAAACATTCCAGGATCAATGGAGCGATCTTAAGAAAGACGTTTCTAAATTAGAGGAGCTTTATAAAATCCTCGACGAAGAACGGGAAAAAATTTCAAAGCTGAAGCCGCTTGACGTGAGGGAAATAGTTGTTTTCAAACAAATGCTTTCCTGCCTGCAGCAGGGCTTAAAGCTGCTGGATATCATTGAAGATCACTTTTTCCAAAGCCGGCCAGACGAGCAGGAAACCAAGGAATTCGATCAACAGCTTGAGGAATTGATCAACTATCATGAAATGATCCTGCTTAAATATGCTGGGAAAATCAAAGAAATAGACAACGAGGATTTAATTGGAGAGAGTGCCCATTTCCTCGAATCAATCATTAATGATATTACCTTCGAACGGGAACATAAGCTGCGCATAATCATCATCGGCTCAGGAATTTATGATTACGCACTACAGCTCGAAAGGCTGGATGAATTAATCGATCAGTACCAAAAGAAAAAGCAGCCCATTCAAAAAGCACAATTAAAGGATATTTTAAAAAATCCTAAGTCATTTCTAAAAAGATGAAATGGAGAAGGCCGGTACTGGCCTTCTTTTTCATGTTTAGAAGAACGGAGAGCAAAAGGGTTAAGAAAGTCAATTTATTTTCAGTACTCACAGGCGCCAATCTTTTTGGTTAAGAACCAGAAAAATTTAATTAGACTAAACAACATCAACATCTTTTAAACTTTCATTTGCATTTATCTGTAAGTTTTGTAAAATTATATAGAATATTGTCAAAAGGAAGGTTTCTAACTGGCAAAATAAGGTCTAAGAACCTATAAAACTCTTCTATGCCAATTTATTAATTTTCTTTATAATCATCTTAATTGTGCCTAAGGAGACCGGAAACCAAATGACAGAACAAACATTAGCTCAGAAGGACCTTATTCATAAAAACGAGAATAAATACTTCTGGATCGTATTAAGTATAAGTATTGTGTCTTATATCCTTTTTGCTTTAAGCGTAGTTGGTATTTTGATTATTGCTGCGTTTTTAACTGTGTCACTATTGCTTCACGCTTTGATGATTGGACATATACGCCTTAATGGTGTGAAAATTGGAGCAAATCAATTTCCGCTGATCCATAATACAGTCGAAGATCTCTGCGCAAAAATGGAAATCAAGCAGATTCCTGACATTTACGTCATGCAGTCAGGAGGGGTACTAAACGCGTTTGCAACCCGTTTCTTTGGAAGGAACATGGTAGTAATTTACTCTGAAATTTTCGACCTTGTGGAACAGAATGCAGAAGATGAAGTCCATTTTGTACTTGCACATGAACTTGCCCATATCAAACGTAATCACTTAGGGAAGATGTTGTTCATTTTACCGTCTATGTGGATACCAGGTATCGCGGAAATGTATTTGCGTGCTTGTGAGTACACATGTGACCGCTATGCAGCTTACTATACGGGGAATTACGCTGCTGCAAAAAACAGTCTTACGATGCTGTCCATTGGCAAAACATTATATAGAAAAGTGAACAGGGCTGCATATCTTGACCAAATCAATAATGAAAAGGGATTCTTCGTCTGGTTAGCGGAAATTTTGTCCACACACCCGCCACTCCCTAAAAGAATTAACGAAATCAGCGCCTTTTTTGGTGAAGAGGACCAGGTTTTTATCAAGTATACCAAATCAAAAGGACCGATTGTTTTTGCTGTAATTTCTCTCATGCTTATTGTTTTTGTATGGGCAGGAAGCTATTACGCTATAAATATCTTTAACTCCTCTTTCTTCGCAGAAGAGGAATACATGGATGAGGATGAAACAGAGGTTTCTCCATTAACAGAAGCCGTTCTCTCACGAAACATGAAGAAGGTTGAAAGCCTGATCAATGATGGAGAAGAGATCCATACAGTCGATTATAATGGCTATACGCCTTTGGATTGGGCCATCAAGGATGGAAATGAACAAATGGTGAAGTTACTCATAGATTTAAAAGCAGATCCAAACTTTGAGTCCGATTATGGAATGACTCCATACATGACGGCCGCTGAAACGGGAAATACCGCGATGATAAGAATGCTCCATAAGGCAGGCGGGAAACCAAACTACCAGGAAGCAAGCGCAGGATATACTGCGTTGACCTACTCTGTGTTCAGCGGAGAAATCGAAGCGGTGAAACTGCTTCTCGAGTTAGGTGCTGACCGCAATAAGAAAGACTATTCGGGTATGACTGCAAGAATGCACGCCCTGCAATCAGGCGAGCAGGAAATTGCAGATTTATTAAAATAAATAAGAACAACCAGGAGGAAAAACGAATGAACAGACCAGCAGGATTTTGGGTAAGACTTGGTGCAGCAATTTTAGATGGATTGATTATTGGGGTACCGTTAGCAATTATCAGTTACTTAGTAACAGGAAGTGCAGAGGATAATATTTTCACTTCTACACTTAATTTCTTATACACCCTTCTCGTACCTGTTGTTTGGGCAGGCTATACGGTGGGCAAGAAAATTGTGGGAGTCAGGATTGCAAAAGTCAACGGAGAGAAACTCGGTTTCGGAACGATGTTTATGCGTACGATAGTTGGTGGACTTGTATATCTTTTAACTTTAGGAATTGGTGTTATCGTCAGTGCATTCATGGTGGGTCTACGGCAGGATAAAAGGGCGATTCACGATTTTATCGCTGGAACATATGTGACATATGAAAAGCCAAATGAAGTAAGCTATGAACAAAAAGTGATGTAATGTTTTAGAACGCCTGGGAATCCCAGGCGTTTTTATATGGGAAAAATCGGTGATTCATTTCCTCTCGATATGATATATTCTAAATAGATTGGAGGATCCTAATGAATTTTTTTAAAAATAAAATAGTCATTTCCATATTAATTTTGGTCGCTTTCACCTTTTTTAACAACACTACACTCTTTACAACAACGAATACCAAACCACGATTGCTTGCACACAGGGGAGTGGCGCAGACATTCAACATGGAAGGAGTCACTGGTGAATCTTGTACAGCAGAACGCATTCACAAGCCTGAACATAATTATCTGGAAAATACCATTCCGTCAATGGATGCTGCTTTTACAGCAGGTGCAGATATCGTCGAATTCGATGTGCATCCGACCACTGATGGTGAGTTTGTCGTTTTCCATGACTGGACACTCGAATGCCGTACAAACGGTAAAGGGGTTACAAGG
The DNA here is from genome assembly GCF_023715485.1 of Mesobacillus subterraneus. GTDB lineage: Bacteria > Bacillota > Bacilli > Bacillales > Cytobacillaceae > Mesobacillus > Mesobacillus subterraneus_B. Next base: position 203,115 of record NZ_JAMBOF010000006.1, read on the forward strand.
GAACACAGCCTGTCCGAATTGAAAGCCCTGGATGTCGGTTATGGATACACAGCTGATGATGGCAAAACATACCCTTTTCGCGTTAAAGGTGTAGGGATGATGCCGACTCTGGGGGAAGTTTTGACAAACTTTAATGGTAAAGAACTTCTCATCCATGTTAAGAGCAATGATCCCACAGAAGGCAGGAAGCTCGGAAAGTACCTAAAAAGTTACCCCATAGAAACTGTGAAACATATTTCCGTATATGGAGGAGATGAGCCTATAGCCGCTCTGCAAAAGGAAATCCCGGAATTGCGCACAATGTCAAAGGAAACGATGAAAAGCTGTTTATTGCCATACATAGCGGTTGGCTGGACCGGCTACGTACCTGAAGCCTGTAAGTATACCCAGCTGCATATACCTGAAAAAATCGGTCCATGGCTTTGGGGGTGGCCGGAAAAATTCGTTCAACGGATGGAGAAAAACGATTCAAGAACAATTATCGTTGGCGGAAACGGCAGCGGATTTTCGGAGGGTTTTGATTCACAAGATGACCTGAAGCGGCTCCCTGAAGATTTTTCCGGATTCATATGGACTAATAAAATCGAAAAAATGGCTCCGGCTGTAACAAATCCTTAGTAAAGATAATGAGAAATGAAACAAGGGGTGACTGAATGGGACCGATACTGTTAGGCGTTTTAGCGGCTTTCTTTTTTGCCTTTACTTTTGTTTTGAACCAATCGATGGAGTTATCAGGCGGAAGCTGGATTTGGAGCGCTTCACTAAGGTACATTTTCATGGTGCCATTCCTGCTGGCAATAGTCGCGGCGAGGAAGAACTTAAGCCAATTAATCCAGGTAATAAAAACGAACCCCTTACCATGGATGCTCTGGAGTTTTGTGGGCTTTGTTTTATTTTATGCACCATTAACCTACTCTGCTGCTTATTCACCAGGCTGGCTGATCGCAGGTACCTGGCAGGTTACGATTATATCGGGTGCCTTGCTGACACCGTTATTTCACGAAAAGATCCAGACACCATACGGATTGATTAATGTCCGCGCTAAAATCCCGTACAAAGGTGTTGGGATGTCCCTGATCATTCTGTTAGGGATTATCCTGATGCAAGTGGAGCATGCAAGGCATATCCCACTCGAAAAGGTATTCCTGGGGGTATTGCCAGTAATGATAGCTTCATTTGCTTATCCATTGGGAAACAGGAAAATGATGGACGTCTGCGAGGGAAGATTGGATGCTTACCAGCGTGTCCTGGGAATGACACTGGCAAGTTTGCCATTTTGGATCCTTCTTTCGTTATACGGTTTATATACTGTGGGACCGCCGACGATGAACCAAAGCTATCAATCTCTTTTAGTAGCTATAAGTTCTGGCGTGATTGCTACCGTACTATTTTTTAAAGCAACTGATCTTGTTAGGGGAAACATGCAAAAACTAGCTGCGGTAGAAGCAACTCAGTCAATAGAGGTGCTTTTTGCGTTAGCTGGTGAATTCATTATTTTATCAATGGCTTTGCCTGCATTAATGTCATGGGTTGGCATTTCCATCGTGATGGCAGGCATGGCACTCCATAGCTATTCATCCCACAGCACCAAGGAAGATCATATCAAAGGTCAAAAAACTGCATAAGTGAATCCAATTGGCCGCTAATAATTTTAGGGAGGTGACTTCTTGATGGTTTTAACGAATGTAAAGCTTACAAGACAAATGGAAAAAGCATTCATGCTTGCAGAACAAGAGTGCCTTAAGGAAAATATTCATTGTTTATATCCAATGCACTTATTGATCGGCTGTTTGGATGAACCTTCCTTTCCTGTAAAAGAAGCCTATGAAAAAAGCGGGATTGATATTGATTTGATTAGAGAATCAATCATTGATGAAGCTCGGGATTTTTCATTAGCAATCTGCGAACCTTTTAAAATTCCGTTAAGCCAAGGAACCATACAGGTCATCGACCAAGCAATAAAAAATATGGTCAACTACAATCAAATTTTTCTTAATGAGGGGCATGTACTGAAGGCAATCATCACTACTGGGCATGCAGATGGACTTTTATCAGAGGAGCAAAAACAAGCTCTCATTACCTTCTCGGTTGTTTCAAGGGATATGTTGCTGAATCTCACTGACTACGTGTCTCCTGAAACTAGCTACAAAAATATAAGGAAAGCAACCAAAACTGATGAAGAAGCATTAAGAAGGTTTATTGACGAAGAATTTTCCGGTCGCTGGAATGAATCGATTAAAAAAGGATTATCAGCAGATGAGCCCCCGATTTTCGTCGCTTTGGATTCTACAGGCAATATAGTTGGCTTTGCAGCGTTCAATGTTACAAAAGGCAATGGATATTTTGGTCCAATGGGTGTCTCTATTAGAAAAAGAAATGAAGGGATTGGTGAATCGCTGCTTCATCAAACTCTGGATAAAATGAAACTCCTGGGTTACAAAGAAATAATTATTGGCGAGGCAGGGCCGATTGAGTTTTATGAAAGAGCATGCGCTGCTAAAGTTATTCCTGTTGATTGATATAGTGAAACTGAAAGGCCATATTAATGGTCTTTTTTTCATAGCTTCTGTCTCGATAATATTTCCTATATATTACAAAAATAGTAATACTATGGAATCATTTTTATTAAAATAGATTTAATATTCAAAAATTTAAAGGTATTTACAAAATTTTGCAGTATTTTTTCGTTAATCATATTTTCTGGGGGTGCAAGTAATTGAAGTTGACAAAGAAGAAAACTGCAAGAAAACTTTCTACAATGATGCTTGCTTTGCTGATGGTAATCTCTACATTTACCCCACAGCTGGCATATGCTTCTGTAGAAAAACCAAAAAGTTTCTCTGAACAAGAACTAACACTCGAAAAACAACGGGAAAAGGCCTATGAAACAGGGGAGGAACTGCCAGAATCAACAGCGAAGACAAGAACTGGAAGTGAAGAGTTGACCAACCTGCTTAATGGTCTCGGGATTGAGCCACCGCCTTTAAAAGGTGAAACTGAAGCAGGGACAGGCGATGAGAAAGATAAAGCAGCTAATCTTCTAAAAGCATTTGAAAAGGAACAGGAAGTCAATGTCATCATCAGGATGAAGGACAAACCAGACCTCACCCAGATCTATCCTCAGGTAAAAACAAAGAAAAACCGCTCAGAAAAAATCCAAACCATCCAGGATCACCTCAAGGATAAAGCAAAAAACTCACAAAAAGGAATTCAGCAGGCATTAACTGCTCTCGAAAGCAAAGGGAAAGGGAAACAGAAAGATTCACTATGGATTATTAATGGTATTACGGCTTCAATTACAATTGAGGCCCTAAATGAATTACAAAAGCGTGATGATATCGCGGAAATATCACTTGACGAAACGCTAAGTTTGCCAGAAGTAAATGTGGAGGAGAACCCGCCTCGTATGCCTCAGTGGGGACTCGAAAAAATCTTTGCTCCGCAGGTATGGGGAGAATATGGGTTAAAAGGAGAAGGAATTGTCGTCGGAATCATGGACTCCGGCGTTGATGGCAACCATGAAGCGCTCAAGGGAAATTACCGTGGCCGGGATGGTAACCATCAATATTCGTGGATCGATTTATCAGGAGAAAAGTATGAAAGTCCAAATGATGGGTATGGACATGGGACTCATGTTGCGGGAACAGCAGTTGGCGGAGGTTCTGGAGAACCAATCGGGGTGGCTCCGGAAGCTGAATGGATCGCAGCAAAAATTTTCAACGATGGAGGATCCACGACTCTATCTGCAATTCACCAGGCATTTCAGTGGTTCATGGCACCAGGCGGGGACCCAACAAAAGCGCCGCATGTAGTCAACAACTCATGGGGCAATTCAAATGCTTATAACCTTGAATTCTATGAAGATGTCAAAGCTTGGGTATCAGCAGGTATATTTCCATCTTTTGCTGCAGGGAATGACGGACCGGGTTCACAGACAATCGGTTCCCCAGGAAGCTTTCCACAAACCTTTGCAGTTGGAGCAACTGATATTTTCGATCAAACAGCATCCTTTTCAAGCCGTGGACCAGTGTTCTGGAAAGATGAAAATGGCCAGGAACAAAGGATCATCAAACCTGATATTTCAGCACCAGGACATAAGATTTATTCTGCATGGCCGGCCAAATTGAATGAAGGAAAATACAACACTATCAGCGGGACATCCATGGCCACTCCACATGTCTCTGGGGCAGTGGCATTACTGCTGCAGGCGAATCCAAACCTGACAGTTGACCAGGTAAAAGAACTGCTAAAGCGGACTTCAAGGGTTGAACCACATATGGGAAACTTGCCTAATGACTCCTATGGAAGCGGAATCATGAATATATACCAGGCAGTGACTGAAGCCGCCTTTGCAGGTGAACTCACAGGCAAGCTTACAAATAAGGATGGGAAGACTATCGGAGGGAAGCTTGAAATAAAAGAAAAAGGAATTTCCTATAACATCGAAGACGAAGGGGATTTCAGCTTTAAGATCAGGGAAGGCAGCCATAAAGTCAGGATCACAGCCTTCGGCTACAAAGATTTCGAAACTACAATCGAGATAAAAAAAGGCGAAGCACTTACGGTTAATTGGGTATTGGAGAATGCCCAGACATTTTCTCTATCGGGAAAAGTAACGGATGAAAATGGGAAAGCTGTTCCTTATGCGTATGTAAGAGTAAATGGGACACCGTTACCAATATATCGTACAGATTCAAACGGGACATTTGAGGTCAAAAATCTGCCTGCTGGCAAATATGTCCTCCAGCTTACAGGCGAAGGAATAAACGGCTTGCCGAAAGAAATTGAGGTAGACAAGGATACTTCCCTCGAATTGAAAGTCAACAATAAGACATCAACGTTCAATGGTCACTGGGGGATGGCAAACGGCAACATGCATCGTAATGCAGTCTCAGCAAACGGGATAGACCTTGATGCACTTGAAAAAAGCTGGGAGTACGATGCCTCAGGAAAAGGGAAAATCTTATTTTCCACTCCTGCCGCGGCAACGAACAAAGTGGTCCTGGTAACTGACAGCGGTTATGTGGTAGCGCTTGATTCAGCTACTGGTAAGGAACAATGGACCGTAAAAATCGGAAACACGAATAGATCGTCACCTACGATTGCAGGAAATACTGTATATCTGTCAGGCGGGGAAGACGGGAAGATCTATGCCCTGGATTTGAAATCTGGAAGCATTGTTTGGACTACTGATGTTGGATCTATGGCAATCTATGAATCTCCAATATTCCTTGATGGTACTCTGTTTGTCGCATCAGATCTGACAGATAACGCAAAGCTAAACGCATTAAATGCAGAAACTGGTGAAAAGAAATGGAGTGTAGCTCTCGGTGCTCCAACCTATTTTGGGCCAAGTGCAGGGGATGGGATGCTATTTATCGGAAGCTATGATAATCAAAAGCTAAGGGCGCTTAGAATCGAAGATGGTTCCGAGGTATGGAACAAAACGCTCGTAAATGAAGGAGTTGCCTCCAAGCCGGTATACGACAATGGGACACTTTATCTGGCAGGCACCAATTTTAACACTGGAGGAGGTACCCTTTATGCCCTTGACGCCAAGACAGGAGAAGAAATCTGGAACGCTGAGGGAATAGGGGATACACAGGCTGGTTCTCCAATCGTCTATGAAAATATTGTCGTCATCGGTTCTGCGGCACAGCCAGCACTGCGTGCGTTCGACGCTGAAAATGGACAACTGCTTTGGGAAAACCGTTTAGTTGGCACAACCCTGAACAATGGTTCAGTTTCCGCCAATGGACTCTTATTTTTTGCAGGCACAAGTGGAAACCTCTCCGTGATAGATGTATACACCGGTGAAAGATTGAAAGATTTCAGCCTCCCTGTCTATAGTACGTCCGGGATTCCAATTCTGGCAGGTCAGGTTATTGTTCCTTACCAGACTGGGGTCCAAAGCTTTAAGGCGCCAGGTACAATAAAAGGTGCACTTAAGGATAGCGGTGGAAAGGCTGTCAAGGGTTCTGTCACTGTAATTGAAACGGGAGAATCTGTCAGCACAGATGAAAATGGAAGCTTCTCATTGAAACATACGCCTGGTGATTACACAATAAGAATTTCCTCTTATGGTAAAAAGCAGATTACAGAGAAAGTAAAGTTCGCCTCAGGTTACCAGTATACTAAAAATTATGACCTAGTAGATGCAGACAAGGGTTCATTCTCCATGCTAGTAAAAGATAAGCGAACGAATCAGCCTTTAGAGGGAGCATTGATCAAATTTTCGGATTCACCAGTAGAGGGGAAGACAAGCAGTGATGGATCCTTTACCCAAGAAGAAGTATTTGAAGGAAATTACTTTGCGACGGTTGCTTTAAATGGCTATAAGCCAGGCAGCGTGGAAATCGTTGTCAAAGCTGGTGAAAAAACTGAAATAAAATACGAATTGCAGCCGATCGACATTGCTGTCCTTAACGATTATAAGAGTGAAATTACCAGCCTGTTGAATGTCAATGGATACATCGCCGAAGAACGCGGCTGGGATGTGGTGGAAGATATCGGCCGGTATAAGGTCCTCTACTTAAACGGCAGCTATGGTTCAGATGGAATCAAGCCTACAGAAGCTCAATTTAAAGAATTGGCGGAAAAGGCAAAGAATAATAATGTAAGCATCATTTTCACTGACCAGTGGGGAGCAAATTATGGATCAATCCACCATTTGAAAGATTTCTTGCAGAACCCTAAAGAGCTTGGGCACGATTATGATGGCGGTGAAGTGAGAATCCAGGTTGAAGCAGAACATCCTATTTTCAAAGGATATAAACCTGGGGACAGAATAAATGTATTAGAAAATAACGCTGACTTTGCATGGTTTAATCAGTATTCCGGCAGGACAATAGGAAAAATCGGCAATACTGACCAGGGGTTTGTAGGATCAGGTGTCGCTTATAATGCAGTATCAGAAGATAGCGCCCATTTATTATTGTCCAGCCATGCTTCCGTTCTTTGGGAATCAGCAAAAGGATGGCTGCGCGGGCAACAGCAGATTCTCTTCAACAGTATTGATTTTCTTTACAACGCGAAATTCGGAAAAATTTCGGGTACAGTAACCAACGCAGCAGGTGAACCTGTCGAAGCGAATATTGAAGTGATGGAAACTGGCGTGAAAACGCAGACGGACGCTAATGGAAACTTCACAATATTCCATGATCCAGGTGTCTATAAACTCGAAATCCGTTCCAAAGGTTTAGGTTCAAAATCGGAAACTGTAACAGTGGCTAAAGGAGCACCTGCAAATGTCCTGATTGCCCTGGGGGAATCGGAGAAAGGATTGCTGACAGGGCTGGTAACGGATTCTATTTCTGGTATGGAACTACAGGATGTCAATGTTGCAGTGAAAAACGAAGCAGGGGATCTTATCGCTGAAGTAAAAACTGCAGCGAATGGACGATATCAAGTATCAGGGTTAGAAGAAGAGGTGTATGAAATTTCATTCAGCAAGGCGGGATACATCGCCCATTCACAGAATGTCGATGTCGCACGCCATTCGGGCGATCTTGATATCCAGCTTCATACGATGCCATCCGTGGGAGTTGTGGGAGATTACTATTCATCTGATAAAAATTTCAAGGCTCTTTTTAATGAATTAGGTGTGAATGTCTTAGATGTGCAGCCTGCTGATTTGGTGAAAAGGATGGCTGAATTTGATGTTATCTTCTTTAATGACCCAATCTCCTCAGCTATTTCCGATGAGATGATGGAAGCGGCAGACAAAGCACAAACAAGCTTGATTTTTGGTGATGCTGTGTGGGGTGGAGGCATAAAGCAGCTCGTGAACGTCAGAAAGGATCCAAAAGAACTGAAAACGATAAGGAAAACTACAGAAGCAGCCCAGTATAAGGTACTCGAGGAGCATCCGATCTTCAATGGATCAAAGGTAAATGATCTCATTGACATCCTTACACCAGCAGCCAGCTATGTCGGATATTTCAAAGATTACAGCGGCTACCCTCTTGCTGAAATCAAACATGAAGGATCAGATGATACACATGGTCTGGGTATTGCTTATAAACCAAGATCTGCGGGCAGCGTCGAATTGCTGATGAGTGGACATGGTTTTGCCTATTACCACGGAGCGAAAGACTATACCGAGGAAGGGAAACAGCTGCTCGTCAACTCCGTTCTCTGGGCGGCAAATGTAAACTTCCCGGTTGTAAGCGGTACAGTTCTTGATGAAGAAGGCACTCCATTAAAGGCCGATATCAAGGTAAAGGGGCAGCCTTTCCAAACCAAGTCAAACAGTGTGGATGGCAGTTTTTCAATTGCAATGTTGTCAGGTGAGTATGAAATTGAAATCAGTGCTTTTGGCTATGCCAATAAAACAATAAAAGTGACGGCCGAAAAGGATAGTGAACCTAAAACGATTCAGATGGAAGCATCTGGAAATATCGGTTCAATTTCTGGTTCAGTCGAGAACCTCAAGGATGGAAATGCAGTTGAGGGAGCAATACTTACGGTATTAGACAAACCGAGAGAAGCTGTGACCAATGTCCAGGGCCAGTACAGCATTTCAAAAATTGAACCTGGAGATTATATGTTAAGGATTGAAAAGGAGGGGTATGTACGACAGGATATTGCGGTGAAAATCACGGACAATCAGAAGGCTTCCCTAAAGGTAAAACTAAGGCCATCACCGACAGTGGGAATCATAGGGGACTTGACTGCTTCTGGCACCACTTATAAGCAATATCTTGAGGAAAGAGGATATAAGGTACTTTACCTGGATTATAAAGATATAGCTAAATTGGATGAAGTAGATCTTGTTTTTGCAAACTCTGATTATAAACCTGATGTTATACCGTCGAAAGAGGTATTTTTGACATTCCAGAAAGCACTAGATGAAAAGAGGAAATCCGTTATCTGGACCGGTCAGGCTGGAGCCCGTGGTTCAATCCGCTACCTTCAGGAATTCTTGAACGATCCGAAAACAATTTATGAACATAACAACAGGCCAGGGGCACAAGGAACAGTACTGGCAGAACATCCATTGACATCCGGTTTTAAACCGGGAGAAACAATCGCGATTCCTGGCAAGTCCGGTTATTATTATGGGTTCGATGGATACTCTGGCAAAACAATCGTGGATTTCTCCCATAGTGGAACGGGTGAGAAGGGCAGCATGGTTGCGTACAAAGGCAGGACAACCGATTCAGTAGAAATCCTGCTTGCCAATATGACGATCAGTCATGTTTTCAAACCAAATGATTCTTTTGACCCGGCCAGGGAACGCCTTTTGGCTAATGCATTGAACTGGGCTCTCGACGAAAAGGAAGCACTCGTCGGTGAATTACATGGTATTGTCATGAATGAAAGCGGCCCTTTAAAAGGTACAGTCACAGTCACAGTAAAAGAAACAGGAAAGAGCTATCAAACGGATGACAAAGGGAAGTTCTTTGCCGCTTTGGAGGAAGGAACATATACCCTTACTGTTGAAGCATTCGGTCATTCAGCAAAGGATTTCACAGTAACCTTAAAAAATGGAGAGGCAGCTGCCGAAAACTTCATCATCAAATCTGTAGATTCCGGTATTCTAGCTGGCAAAATTGTAGATACAGCTACTAAAGACCCCGTTCCTGAAGCCAGGGTAGAGGTAATTGGCACACCTGTGACAGTAAAGGCAAATGAGGAAGGTAAATTTCAAGCGACACTTCCTGCTGGCAGCTATGAAGTAAAGGTAATCGCAACAGGATTTAAGCCGGTTTTCCAGACTGTGGAAATTGTAACCCGTGAACAAACAGAAATAAATGTCTCTCTTGTTGTTGCGGAAAAAATTGCCGTGCTGGCGAATCCGTATCAAAAGGATAAGATCTTGCCATTCCTTGAATCAAATGGATATGACTTTGATTTCTATCCTTATGCAGAATACGAAAGCTTGATAGAGAATGTACCAAATTACAAATTAATCATCGCCAATGACACATCTTATTATATGAAGGATGACCGATTTAAAGCGATGGTCGAAAAAGCGAATGAAAATGAAGTCAGTATAATGTTTACTGCCATGTTTGGTGGAGTTATCGGAGATTTAAGGGATGCATACGGAGATCCGGAAGAACTTGTGAACAGTTATGTCGACAAGGAAATCAACCTGAGAGTGGAAGAAAGCCATCCGATTCTCAAAGGATTGAATAAAGGAGATGAAGTTCCTTTCCTTTTAAATCCGAAAGGCGCTGTACAGTATTCTGTCTATAAAAACTACAGCGGCACTACCCTTGCTACTCTTACCAATCCCGCTAAAGGAGATCTTGGAAGTACGATCGGCTACAAATTCAGTTCATCGAACAGCGTCCACATTCTATTGTCCGCTCTGCAAATTGGCAACTACGGGCAGCCAAATGACAGATGGACGGAAAATGCAAAGGCGATTTACTTAAATGCTATTGATTATGCGTTGACAGCAAGCCAGGGTGAACTCAAAGGAGCAGTAGTAGACAGCCAAGGAAAACCAATTGCAGGGGCATTAATCACCATCGAGGGAACCAGCCAAAAGACAACAACCAACGCAGCTGGTCAGTATAAGTTTGGCATCGGTGCTGGCGATTATGAATTGAAGGTACAGGCAAGAGGGTTCGCCGAGCAAACAAAACAGGCGAAAGTTGCAGAGCTGGGAAGCAGTGTAGAGCTGAATTTTACGCTTGAAGCAATTGATGGTTCCGACTTGAATGGAATGATCACCGGCAAGAAAGGTAAAGAACCAGTGGCCGGGGCTTCACTAACACTGATGCCTAAAGATGATGCAGATTTTAAAATGGAAATTGCCAGTAAAGAAGACGGGACCTTCACATTTGAGAATTTGCTGCCTGGAGACTATACCATGAATGTACTTGCAGAAGGTTATCTGCAGGAAACATTCGATGTTGTGATCGGAACAGAAGATAAGAAATTCAACCTCGAGCTAAATGCATTTGAAGCTGCTGTGCTGGGTGATGTCAACGGTTCACTGACAGGATTGCTTAACGAGCAGAAGCTCTATGCAGAAGAAAAAGCCTGGGATATCTTAGGGAACGTAGGTGCCTACGATGTTATTCTTGTCAATACGGGCAAAGGAACTAAGGAACAGTTTGAGCAGCTGATTAAAGAGAGCGATGAACATAAGACAAGCCTGGTATTCACTGGAACATGGGGCGTCGCTGAAGGTTCGATCCAAAGACTGAAAGAAAATCAGGGCAGTCCGGAAATGGATCAACAAGGATATAATGAAGGAGCAATATATGTCGAGGCCGCAGATGGACATCCGTTATTTGAAGGAATCAATGCAGACAATAACGGCAAAGTTAAAATCCATGCAGCGAAGAGTCCTTACTCAACCTTCAAGAATTACACCGGTATTCCTATCGCAAGCCTATATGTAGACGATGAGAGCAAAGGTGATTCGATTGCATATGAATACAGAAGCAAAGAGCACATGCACCTTTTGATGTCTTCCTTTGCGGTAACGAATATCATCGGTCCAGACTATGGATGGACTCAAGATGGCAAGCAGTTGTTCGTAAATGCACTTCGCTGGTCAAAGGATGCAGACCAGGAAATTCCTGAAGAGCCAACATGGGCTAAAGAGGAACTCATGGTCAAGAATGAGCCAGCATTAATAGAAGGCAGTGCAGAGCTTGGTACGACAATCAATATTTATGAACAGCATGGCAATGACGTATCTCTGTTAAAATCGGTCAAAACTCGATTGGATGGGACTTTCTCGATTGTGTTAGATCTTGATAATGGAAGTCACACTTTGATCGCTGAAGCCGAAAACTTCGCCGGAAAAACAAAAGCATTAAAATCAATGAAATTGATCGTTACTGGCAAACCAGAGTAAAAGGACAGAGCAAGCTAAATAATATGAGGCAAATGCTGATATTGGCTTCCCATTTAGGGAAGCCTTTTCTTTGGAAGGGGATTGAGAAAAAGCAAAACTGTGGAAAATTATTTGATGAATAATGATGCTCAATCTAATAAAATTCCAAGCTAACAATTAAAGGTTATATGCATAACATTTCACATTCTATGTATTTTTATGATATATTAATATTTAAAATATTCTTACAAGTATTAGGAAGGTGACACTATGACATCAGGAATCGAAGTGAACGACAGCAGTTTACCATTACGCAGAGATGTAAAGATGCTTGGAAACATCCTTGGCGACATTCTAGTCTACCATGGCGGGGTGGAACTATTTGAAAAAGTTGAAAAAATACGGGCAATGTGTAAAACGCTCAGAAATGATAGTGACCCTGACACATACCTGGGTCTAAAAGAAGAAATCACAGGTTTGTCTGTTCCTATGAGAAGAAATATAATCCGTGCATTTTCCGTCTATTTTCATTTAATCAATGCAGCGGAACAAAACCACCGGATCCGCAGGCGCCGCGACTATCTGCTCAAGTCTGAAATCAGCGCACAGCCAGGCTCAATCGAAGCAGCCGTCCTTTCATTAAAAGACAATTATATATCCTCTGAAATTATCCAAAATGTACTCAATACCATTTCCTTGGAACTGATTATCACCGCCCATCCGACGGAAGCAACTAAACGTTCTATCCTGGAAATCCAAAAAAGGATTGCTGATATCTTAAAAAGCTTGGATAATCCGCTCCTGTCAAATAAAGAGCGCGAACAGATCGAAGAAAGCTTGTTCAATGAGGTATCTGTCCTATGGCAAACAGATGAATTGAGGGACCGAAAGCCAACTGTTATTGATGAAGTAAGGAATGGACTCTATTATTTTGACCAAACCCTTTTCGACGTCCTTCCGGAAATACACCAGGAAGTTGAGACAAGCCTAAAAGATCATTACCCTGACCATGTATGGAAAGTGCCTCACTTCCTTCGTTTTGGCTCATGGATTGGCGGTGACCGCGATGGGAACCCGAATGTAACGCATGATGTCACATGGGAAACCCTTCAAAGGCAAAGGCGTCTTGTCCTGAAAAAATACAAGGCTGTTCTTGTCGATTTAATGAAACGCTTCAGCCATTCAACAACTCGTGCGGCAGTTAGTGAGGAGTTAGTTGAATCTGTCGTGAGGGACGAGGAAAAATTCCTGACAGAAGAGCAGAAATGGAAAATCGAAGGTGAAGTATACCGCAGGAAATTTGCTGTCATCATCCAAAGACTGAAAGAAGCAGGTAGATCCGAGGTTGGTTATAAATCGTCCGAAGAAATGCTCAAAGATTTAATGATGATCCGGGAAAGCATTTATCTCCATCACCCTGTACATCATGAGCTTAAAACACTGCAAAAGATGATTCGCCAAGTACAGCTGTTTGGTTTTCACCTTGCGACGCTTGATATTCGAAACCATAGCGGAGAGCATGAAGCCGCAATCACTGAAATCCTGCGGAAGGTAGGAGTTACTCAAGATTATCCATCTTTATCGGAAGAAGCGAAACAAGATCTACTGTCAAAAATTTTAGCTGATCCGCGCCCATTGCTGCTCTTGCATGATGATTATTCAAAAGAAACACAGGAAATGCTCCAAGTGTTTGAAATGATCAAACGCGCGCACAGTGAATTCGGTAAAAGATCGATCACAGTTTACCTAGTAAGTATGACTCAATCAGCAAGTGATTTACTTGAAGTGCTAGTTCTTGCAAAAGAAGCTGGCATTTACAGGCTACATGCAGACGGAAGCTTTGAGACAGACTTGAATGTAGCACCATTGCTTGAAACGATAGACGATCTTACAGCGGGACCTAAAATTATGGAAACTTTATTTAAGATGCCAGTATACCGGGATCACTTGAAGAAGATGGGCGACCAGCAGGAAATCATGCTCGGTTACTCTGATGGAAGCAAGGATGGCGGAACATTGACAGCTAACTGGAAACTATATAAAGCCCAGTTGGAAATCAATGAAATGGCGAAAAAATATCAGATTGGACTGAAATTTTTCCATGGACGTGGCGGATCCCTAGGCCGTGGCGGCGGACCGTTAAATAGGAGCCTTCTTTCACAGCCAGTCGAAACGCTTGGACAGGGAGTAAAAATTACTGAACAAGGAGAAGTTCTATCGTCCCGCTACCTGCTCAAGGATATTGCCTACAGAAGTCTTGAACAAGCTACATCGACAATGGTCAAGGCAGCCGCAAACGTATTGAAGGAATCTGAACAGGGACATTTACGTGATCAAAGATGGGTAGATGCAATCGAACAAATCTCTGCTGTATCACTGAGAAAATATCAATCCCTTGTTTTTGAAGATCCGGATTTCATTACGTACTTCAACCAGGCTACACCATTAAAAGAACTTGCCGAGCTAAATATCGGCTCTCGTCCCATGAGCCGTAAAAACAGCAGCAAATTTGAAAACCTGCGCGCAATTCCTTGGGTTTTCGCCTGGACACAGAGCAGGCAGCTATTCCCGGCATGGTACGCAGCAGGTTCCGGGCTGGAAAGCTTTGTGCAGCAAAATCCAGAAAACTTGAAGCTTTTGCAGGAAATGTACGAGGAATGGCCTTTCTTCAGAAGCACTGTTGACAACCTGCAAATGGCATTGATGAAGGCCGATATTACTACGGCACAGGAGTATACTTCTCTTGTGGAAGATAAATCGATCGCAGACCGTATTTTCGGCAATATTGTAGAGGAGTATGAACGGACCAAGAACATCTTGCTTCAGATTACTGAGGATGATGAGCTTCTTGACCATACTCCAAATATCAAGGATTCTGTGCATAGACGAAATCCATATGTTGATCCACTTAACTTTATCCAAGTCGAACTGATCAAGGAACTTCGCAGTGATGAAGATCCGGATGATGAATTGCTCACACAAGTACTGTTAACGATCAGCGGCGTTGCTGCAGGATTAAGGAATACAGGTTGATAAGAAAAGACCCGCCATCTTAAAAATGGCGGGTTTCTTAATTTAAAAAATATATTTAAACCTCGAATTTCCGATGCTATTATCCAGTTCTCAATACTAATGCTGGTTTATTCAAAAAAAATCAAGATTTAGCCCACAAGATTATGGTTCTTGCTCGTAAAATGGCATTATGTTATTAAGCTTCAGCTAGCTGCAACTTTAGCCCAGAAGTTTCATTTGCCGTTCCGTAGTAATCTGACTCAAAATTTCATGATTAAGCGAAGAGGCCATTTTCAATGTGAGTTCGAGCACTTTGCGCATACCCTCTTTATGGCCGTTTTTGATTGCCAGGCCATCGCATTGAATTTCGCTGTCAACGTTCAGCTCCTGTTCATATACCGGATACTCAATATGTCCCAGCTCATGCCAGATTATCGCCTCTTTAATTTCTTGGTCGGCGCAAAATGCAGGATAATCATACACAACGATAAACCAATCAAATTCTGCCTCATACGATTTATAAAACAGGGTCAAAATCCGCGGATCAATATTCCATACCTTAAGCCATTGCTCTTGTTTCAACCCAAATACCTTCATGACTGCTTCCTTATTTTCAATGATAGCGATCCGGCCATTGACATAATACTTTTCTGAGTCCAACAGTTCCCCGATACACTTCAAATAAATCCCCCTTCGCGGCATTGACCTGTTATTATTGTTAAATATATTAGTTATTCCTAATCAACATGAGTAAAATAAAAAAGATGGGATATAAGACAGTTAAGCAGAATATCTGAAAGGGGGGCTGCAGGTGCTATGTTCACATATTTACTTAACAGTGAAACGCAGAATTAAAGATAATGAACAAATATTTGAAGAGAATGAAGAACTAATTAAGGTGTTTGAAGACAGAATAACAACAGCTTCCGAGGATTTTAAACTGCACGACATTTTAGATATTTCTTTTAAGAATATGTCCGGGAAAAAAGGATTCCTTTATCTGCACACAACAAG
Organism: Mesobacillus subterraneus; assembly: GCF_023715485.1. Classification (GTDB taxonomy): domain Bacteria; phylum Bacillota; class Bacilli; order Bacillales; family Cytobacillaceae; genus Mesobacillus; species Mesobacillus subterraneus_B. The sequence continues at coordinate 218,944 of NZ_JAMBOF010000006.1, forward strand.
CGGAGTTTATTCTTATATCACAAACATTGAGCCCGTCCGGCTTATTGAGGTATATAAAGAGCTAAAGAATCAACATTTAATCTAAAATAAATACATATAAACAACAAAAAATCACACTCTATATACAAAGGGTGTGATTAAATGCTTTCGTGGACTATAGAACTTATACAACCACTCATGACTTTCCAAGGAAAAGTTCTAGCCTCCATCTCATTGCAAGATTTACTTGAAGCTGAGAAGAACTATCATAATGTTTTAAAAGCTTATTGGCATGATAATAATTTTCTTACCTTAAGATGGTGGTTCCTAGTAGTTCTATCAATTATACCTGCTATAATTTGGTGGCTTGTAGTCGATAAAAAGAAATTGGTTGAAAATACAGCCTATGGATTATTTTATGGTGTAGCAGCCATTTTTTTAGATTCGATTGGAAGCAATGCAATGGTCTGGACTTATCCTGTCCGATTGACGCCATACTTGAACCCGCAGCTCTACCCATATGATGTCGGAGTAGTGATCATCCCCTTCATGCTCATTTATCAAAAATACGGATATTCCTTAAAAAAATTTATTCTCGCAACAGCAATTTTATCTCTATTTCTCGCTTTCATTGCTGAACCATCTATGGTTTACCTTGGTATATATAAAGAGCTGACATGGAAACACATTTATTCGTTTCCTATTTACTGGCTTTTAGGGTTGAGCTGCTGGGCAATCATTAAAAAATTCAAATCATATGAAAAATAGGAAAGAATGCCTGTTTCGATGGGATTTTTTCATTGAACAGGCATTATATATTCTATTATCCACTGCAGGAGCCTCACCGGACGTTCTGCGCATGACCGGAACGGAAATCAACAGTATAATGTAAGAAAGCTAAAAAATTAAATCTTTCTCTTCTAAATTGAAATTCTTGATAAAAGATAGGATGAAAAAACATGACGAGTTTTACCGAAAAAGCCCTTCAAATCATCCAGAGTATTCCTTCTGGAAAAGTGATGACATATGGCCAAGTGGCAAGCGAAGCAGGAAGCCCAAGGGCTGCCAGACAGGTGGTACGTATTCTGCACTCAATGTCCAATAAATACAATCTGCCATGGCACAGAGTTATTAATTCAAAAGGCGAAATAGGTTTTAAAGATGAAGAAATGCTTTTTACGCAAAAAACGCTCTTGGAATCAGAAGGAGTCGAATTCGTAGAAGAAAAGAAAATTTTAATTAGCCGATTCCTATGGCAAACGGATATGACTGATTTTAATCAATAACCCTAAGATCTTTTCGCCTTATAAATAAGCCATTTACAGGATTGTCACTATTATTATATTAAAATATAATTAATAAATATTTTACATAGAAAGTAAGGGTGGAAGGGTTGAAAGGTACAATGCATGCAGCATTAGGGGCCGGAGCAGGATTCATAACAGCTAATTCCTTGCAGAGCGATCCTTCTGCTACCATGTTTTTAGTGACGGTGGGAGGCATAGCAGGTTTGCTCCCAGATGTGGATGTAGATGGAAAGTTGAGCAACAAAATTACTTTTTCTTATAAATTGATACGAACTGTTGCCCAGCTTATAGGATTTCTTATGATCTTATACAGTTTTTTGGAGGGAAGCAGTTCTGAAAAATGGATCGGGATAATTATTGGGGCAGGGATGATGATTATATCATCCTTTCTTACACAGCGACGAATGCTGACAGTCACAGGTATAGGAGTACTGGCGGGGGGACTGTCGCTGCATGAAAGTTGGCTGATCTTGCTGGGCATCTATATTATCGTCGCATCATTTATTTCTCACCGAAGCTACACACATACCTTAATAGGAATGCTGTTCTTCGCTGCAATAGCTTTAAGATTCGAGCAATCAATAGGGGTAGAAGGTACATTTGCCGCTTGCATGGGGGCATACGCCAGCCATCTGATTGCCGATATGAAAATCCTGCCGTTTAATAAAAGAGGCGTGAAATATTTCTTGCCTATTTCTAAAAAGGAATTTTAAGTCTGGAACTGAAATCAACATTCTAATTTAATATTGCCTAAAAATAAAAGATCACCGACTATGGTGATCTTTTTTGGGGTGTAGCTAATCTATTTAATGAAGCATTTCCTGGTATTTTAAAATTAACTCATCAAGCGTTTGGCTGATCTGTACCGTTTCAGGACTTCCAAAACCAGTTTTTAGTCCCAATTTGATCATTTCTTCTCTAAACAATTCAATTTTCATCGTAAGAATTTCTTTAGAAATATCCATGGCAGGCTCCTTTGGAAGTTTTAATTCTGACTTACTAATAATATCGGCAAAAAAAGGGGAATTTACAGGGGAAAAGGTATTTTTCTTTTAGGCTCTGTTAAAGCTCAATATTGTTATTTAACCCTGTTGTTTGTAGCGGAAGCACCCATACTTTTTTATACATAAATTATCAGGTTCCAAAAATTTATAGAAGACGTTTAGAGTTTTATTATTTATAAAATAGGGAAAATGAAGAGGAGTATATTGTATAGCGAGGTATATTATGGAAGCAGTAATTTTAGAAAAAGAAATAAGTGGTTACATTGGTAGATTGCTGCGTGAAAATTTCGGCCGCGGTCCTGGCAATGTATTTTGTACAATATCCCGACCTTTCGTCTCTATTTATATTACAAATTTTTTATCACCGATGGAGAATACACTAATTTCGAATCAGCAAAGCGTGTATGTCCAAAAGACAAGGGACCTGATGATGGAAACTTTAGAAGAAGAGATAAAATATTTTATAGAGCTGCATACAGAGGATAAAATAAAGGAATTTCATTATGACTGGAATCTGGATGCGAAGTCAGGAATGTTTTTATTTGTTTTTGAGAATGGCCAGCCATATGACTTTGCGTCATATGAGAACAAAGAGAAGATCCATGAGGAAATTGGCGAGCTGAGCATGGAAATCCAAAAGGCACCGGAACACACACATTCCCTGCTCATGAATGAACGCACATTGATTATTATTAGGCATGGTATCTTAATCAGTCTTGAAAAGGAGTTTATTGGACTGGGCTTCCAGGAAACATTAAAAATCGCAAAGCGGAACTTGGAGAAAAGAATAATAAACCGGCATAGAGTGAAATTTGAAGCCTTTCTAAATGCAAAGGTCATTGATTATTTCATCGACTGGAACTTTGACCAGGATAAAAGCTATACATTATTCATATTGAAGCCATGAGTGGATGACCTTGATTTATTTTAATATAGATGATATTATAATCATCAGGGTAATGATTAAAACTCTTAATCATACTAAATAGCAATAAACCACCATTTTAACAATAATATAAACTTATAATATTTATTCTGATAGCAATGAATGGGCATAGAACCAGACATAAGTCAGAAAAGGATTTGTTTGCTTATAGTCCTTTTCTGGCTTTTTTTATTGGAATTTAATAAATGGTAAGAATTTAACGGCAGGATTGACAGAGACAATGGATAAATAAGATGCAAAGGAATGATTCTTTATAATAATGACCAATAACAACACCGATTTAACTTCATTCATCGATCAGTTTATTAAAGAAAAACAACAAATCAGTTCAGAAGTGCAACGACCTAATACTATTAAAAGAAAAGAATTAGAGTTATATTTAGAAGAATACGCAGAGAACCATGCAATCGAATTTCAAAAAATATCTGAACCAACAAAAACCATTTATACCTTTTCAATAGTGGACCAAGATACCCTAGTTGAATTTTTCTATAGATATAGCAATTATTATACAAGGCATTCAATCACCGTCAAATAAACTGCTGTCCTTAGGGAACAGCAGTTTTTTATATACGGAAAGGTATTGTATTACCACCCTGCTTATAGGATAATTTTGTCATTGTTAATAATAGGGGTATACTTATGCAATTGTCATTCAACTGTTCTTTCGATCGGTATCCCGATCAATATTTACAAATTAATAGTAAATTTATAGAGACAAATTGCAGCAAAAAGCAGGAGGGAGGACTCAAGTGAATTTCGCAGTCAGAGCTTTATTGATTACTATTGGCACAATCTCCATCTCACTAGGAGTAATCGGGATTGTACTTCCTCTTTTGCCAACCACGCCGTTAATTCTGCTAGGTGCAGCCTGCTATGTCAAAGCATCAGAAACACTTTATCAAAAATTGATTAGGAACAAATGGCTTGGCGGCTATATCAGGGATTTCCGCGAGAAAAACGGAATCACCCTCAAGAATAAAATCCTCAGTCTCACCCTGATGTGGCTCTCTATTTGCGGTACCATTTTGTTTATGGATCTCCATTTTTGGCTGGCAGCAATTTTAATCATAATTGCAGTGACCGTCAGTGCATATATTTTATCTTTTGATACCCTATAACAAAGTTGAATATTTAAATGAGCAAAGGTGAGAGCCAGGCATGTATGAATTCAAGCATGAACGCGAGCGCAAAGAAAAAATTCTCAAGATCTATCTAATTATATTTGGTATTACAGCGATTGCTACTTTCTTTTATGGTTTATATACGAATAGAAGTTCACTTGCAGGTTCGTTTTTCAGCCTAGTATTTTCGTTGATCATCTTAATTTTCGCAAGAAAAAGGAAAGGATGGGCCATCTTTTTGATACAACTCTTAGTATGGATGCATGTGGTTGTATTATTGCTCGTTATTGTTGTTAGTATTTTACAATAGACGTATGGATTCATTCCCACAAATACTTTACCAATTCATTATCACTAATAACTAATATATAATCATAAAAATAGCAGGAGAGTGAAAGGAAAAAATAGAATATATTCGTTAAGAATCTTCAGTTTTAAAATGCAGGGAGTGCTGGAAATGAACCCTAAAAAAGAATTGATATCTTGGATAAAATCCTTGATGCTGGCCATAATTTTGGCCTTATTCATGAGGACTTACCTTTTTTCCCCCTATATAGTAGAAGGAGCATCAATGGAGCCGACCTTGCATAATCAGGAAAAGATTTTCGTCAATAAATTGGGCACCTCGAATGACCTAAAAAGAGGCGATATTGTTATCATCAAAGGAAAAGGTGAGAACTACGTTAAAAGAGTGATTGGTTTCCCTGGTGAAAAAATAGAAATGAAGAATGATGAATTATATATTAACAAAGAAATAATGAGAGAATCATATTTGACAGCGAATCTTCATTCAGCTAACAAAAGCGGAAGCAAGTTGACTGGAGACTTTGGACCATTAGTGGTTCCGGAAGGACATTTATTTGTGATGGGGGACAACAGGCTGCACAGTATGGATAGCCGGAATGGGCTTGGTTATATCAAAAAAAGCAGCATCGTTGGTAAAAGTGAGATTGTCTTTTTACCGGTAAAGAATATCCGGAAGATAAAGTGATATTAAACCACTTTAAGAAAGGAGCAATGGAATAATTCCATTGCTCTTTGCGCATATAAATAAATTAACTTATATTCCTTATATAATCTTGAAACTGGACAGTTCCAAAAGACGTCTCGTTGAAAACACCTTTCTTCATCAAATCTCCGAACAAACTTGAGAATTCCGGATCCCATTGAACTCCTTTACCATCTTCAATTATTCGAAGGGCCTTTTCGAACGGCATTCCTTTGCGATATGGCCTGTTTGAAGTCATGGCATCAAACGCATCCGCTACTGCAATAATCCTTCCGAAAAGAGGGATATCATTTCCCTTGAGCCCGGATGGATATCCATTTCCATCATAACGCTCATGATGATACATGATGCCTTCGATTACTACACTCATTTCTGAAAATCCTTGTACTTGCTGGACAATATTTGCACCTATTTCAGGATGTTTTTTTATTTCGTAATATTCAGCATCTGAAAGCTTTTCGTCTTTGAGCAAAATTGCATCTGGGATGCCTATTTTTCCAATGTCATGGAGAATGGCTGATTTCTTCAATAAGGATAAATCGTATTCTAACAGGCCGTACCTTTTTCCAATAGCGAGGGAATAAGCGGTTACCCTAGTTGAATGTCCGGCGGTGTATGGATCCCGCGCGTCCAATACAGCCGACAAGCTCTCGAGAAAACTCTCAAACATTAACTGTTTTTGATTATCGCGGTCCTTAATCGCTTCAACCATATGATTGAATCCGCTAACCAAACCGGCAAATTCATCAGAATACAATTCATCTGTTTTTATTAAGTTGCCTTGCTGAATTTCTTTCATCGATTCCTGGAGCTGAAGGATTGGCTGTTGGACATCTAAAAACAATAGCTTTGCCCCGAAATAGGCAAACGCCAAACCTATGAGAATAATGACAAATGCCCAGCTCCAATAATTCTGACCCGATTCTTTCAAGATATCAAGTTTCACCTGAGTTGCAAGGCCGAATAATAGAATAGGAAAAACAGTGATATAGAGGAAGCTTAATTGGAATTTCCGCTTGATGGACATGACCATTTTACCCTTTTGCGTAAAAGTGTGATTGAATTGTGTTGTGGAGATTAGATCCAATTCCTTTAATAATGGCTGGACTGCTTTAATCGTCATGAAAAATTCAATAATAGCATGCATGCCGGCAACCAGAATTGCCCCGATGATTGCGAAAGTAATGAAGATATAAGGTATACTTAACAGGTTGAAAGAAATAAATGAAGCAGCCAAAATTACTGCAGGAATTGTCAAGCCAAATAGATGCGGTCCCATAATCCTTTTGAAGGTCTGGATAGGAAAACAGTGCAGTTTGTTAAACGCATTGTGAAGATCTTCCAAATCCATTTTGTCATTTTCAAATACCTGCAATATAGGCTGGATATCTTTAGAGAATGCACGATATTCAAAGAAAGCCATCACCAAAAAAGATATCCCCAAAATGACTCCCATGTAGTAGACTTCAGTTATGGAGAGTGAAAGAGTGAAGAAAATAAAAACACCGCCAACCCCGAGAACAGCTAATGTCGAGCCAAAGATATAATTATATAAAAGCTGTTTTCTAAATAACAAAAAAGATTCCACGTACATTTCTCCTATAAACAAGTTGTTTTGTTAATTATTAACTATCAAAGGATATCTGTAAAGCAGATTTATATTAAGACTGGAACAGGAATTATGTGACTGCAGGAGCGTCAAAATGGGAGCGAAGAGTACAAGAAAATTAAATTATCACCTTGTTCCATACAACAACAAAAAAACAGGAGGATTAGCATGTTTGAACATTTCAATGTTACTATTACACCTTTGAATAGAGAAAGAATGGTAAGAGTTTATCTGCCTAACAAGTACAATGAAAGTCAAGAAAAAAGATATCCTGTCCTCTATATGCATGATGGCCAAAACCTTTATAAAGACGAAGATGCTGGCTACGGTATGTCTTGGGGCATTTCGGATTTCCTCGACCACAGAGAGCTGGAAATGATTGTAGTGGGAATCGACTGTAATGATGGCTATAAAAGGCTCGATGAATATTCACCATGGGCAAGCTCGGAAATGCGGAAAATTTTCGCGCCAGAACTTGATGGGATAGGCGGGGAAGGGAAGGATTATATCGAGTATATTGTCCACGAATTGAAGCCAATGATCGATAAGAAATACCGGACAAACCCGGAAGAAACATCGATGGCCGGCAGCTCCATGGGAGGCTTGATTTCTACATACGCAGCCTGCAAATATCCTGATATTTTTAAAAAAGTAGCATCTGTATCATCCGCATACTGGTTTACTCAAGAAGAAATTGAACAACTTATTAAAGATAGCGATTTATCAAGCATTGAAAAATTTTATCTTGATGTTGGCACAAATGAATCTTCGGGCACGATCGACAGCAGAAGGTATATTGAGTCCAGCGAGGCTGTATACACGTTATTAAAAGATAAGGTTAAGGATGTGGAATTCATCGTTGCCGAAGGCGCAGTCCATAATGAACTCGCATGGCGCGAAAGGGTACCTGCAATTTTTAACTATTTATATGAATAAATTAGGCTCTTTTCGTAAACTTTGTTGCTTTTCAAACGAACAAAAGTTTCCGGTTTTCACGCTATCTTGGGTAGGGACCGATTCGAAACGCAACAATCCATGTGAAAACAGCAAAAATAAAGTGGACCAAGCTAACCTGGTCCACTTTTTATCAATCCACTTGAATGAAATATTGTTCCTTCCGGTAAGCGACTGCTTCCATGGTCGCGATTAATTCCCCGTTGCTTTCTACCCTGATTTTATACCATGCAGTCCTGTAATTCTTCTTTTCCTCTTCCGCTGTGGCCATTACAACTGTGCCAAGATGGCCGGCTGACATATAATTGACTGTAGTTGTCAAGCCAACTGATACCCTGCCATATGAGTTGCATGCAGCCTGGAAAACGAAATCAGCGAGGGCAAAAGTAACAGCACCATGTAGTGATCCATGCATATTTAACATATTGTCTTTCACTTCCATTTCAGCAGCTGCTGAGCCCTCGCCAAGATCGATAAGTTTAATTCCCAAAGACTTAGCATAGGTATCTTTCTCAAACATATCAAAAATCACTTGCTTATATTTTTGATGAATATCATGTTCATTGATTCGATTTTTCATAAGATTGGCCTCCATTTTTTTATCTATTCGATAATTTAGAGGCCATATCCTTTAAATTGAAGATTGTTTTTCTTAAAAACAGTTTTCGCATAGATTGTTGTTTTTCGAAGCAAGTGACCATCCCGCATATCTCTGTTAACATTTCTGAACAAGTAATGCATTTAAACTCGTAAAATTTGGTTGTAGAAGCAACAAAGTTTACGAAAAGAGCATTTTGAAATTACCTGCTAATAAGCGAGTTTAATTTGTGGAACCTTGGATTATAGGGAAAGGGAATTATTTGTAAGTCAATAACATCCGTGAAGTAAAGGAATGGAGGGGCAGAGGACGTAAGTTAATATTGATGGACGGCGGCATCTGGTAGTCATGTTGGGCTTGTTTAAACCATTTATACATCGCTTTTCCACCGACCGAATTGGCAGAATGGATCGTAATCCGATTAGCAAAAAGCTGTTCTTCAACCATAATTTTAACGAGTAACAAACCATTCCTTGTATAACTGGTAAGATCGTGATCCAAGGAAAGATGGTCGATGTCATAGTTTTTCAAAAGAATAAGACATTCATCAATTGTCTCTGCTAAAACATAGCCTTCAGGTGGTTGTCGATAGTCATCCAGGAAAACACTGATTTTCTTCATTTCTAGCACTCCTTCCCAAAAGAGGGGTGACTGGCTAAGAAAAGATGGATAAAACCTAGACAGTTTTTGTTCTTCTCTTAAGCCTAACACATTAACTGACAGAAAGGGACAATATCAACTTGGGAAATTCTACTATATTTGTCTCGACGAGATTCCACAGACACTTTGAAGAAAGTCAGAGTCTTCGAATTCACCTTTGTAAACCTTTAGTGTGAGGCAGCAACAAAAGCTACGAAAAGAGCCTGCTAAATCTATTCTTAAGACACCGAATCTCATTGATAACGGTGTCTTAGTCTTTTAAGTAATTTCTATTTAATAATCTTATGTTCTCCGAACACCCCAACAAGAACCATAGGTTTAAATAAACTGATTGGGTGAGCTTTCAGATGGAGAACGTTCATAAATTGCCCGTAAACTTTTTCATTATGGGAACATGCTTTCACGACTTTTTTTACATACCACTGAAGGAATGGAAGTCCAAATGGTCTATTTCCACTTGTATTTTTAAAACGAAAGTCTTCGGTAAGGGCGATCAGCCATGGGATATCAATAATCTTGCTAACTTTATTGTGAAAATCCTTCGTTAATTTCTGTTTACTTCTATACCTTAGAAGCAAGGACCTCATAGCATAGGCTTCTAGTGCAGCAATGCTCATGCCTTGCGCGAATACAGGGTCTACCCGGCCGAAAGCATCCCCAATAACGAGCAGACCTGCTGGGAAATTCCTGTATTTTTCATAATGGTAGCGACTAAGTGCAGGGAAACGGTAGACCTCAATCTCTGAATCGGGAACGGCGTTTTTTATCATTTCATGTAGATGTGGTTGTCCAAGTGTTTTGGTGTATCTTAAAAACGATGTAAGATCATTAGGTATTTCCTTTTCTCCATAACCAAGAAGTGTAACCAAAAATCGATTTCCTTCTATCGGGGATATGCTGCCGCCGCGCTCGATTTCCGGAGGATTAGGATAGACGAGAATGCTATGCCAATTACACTCTTTATAGCAAAGATTTTTGTATATCATGCTCGCATAAAACAAATCAACCTCAACCTCTGTTTTCTGAGGTTGTTCAAACCCGAAATCTTTCAGCCAGCGTGTTGTAAATGCCGCTGCCCCGGAAGCATCGATCACTATATCCGCCTCGAGATCTACTGTACTGCCATCGGCATTTTCTGCGACAACTCCGCTAATTTCATTTTCGAAGAAAATAAGCCCTTTAACTTTGGAACTATATCGATACATGATATTAGGAATAGCTTCAAGTTTTCTCTGGATATGCCACTCAAGGAACGGGCGGCTCTGTTGAATGATCGTTAAACCTGAATCATACCTGGCTTTCCAGCTTCCGTGATGAAACCAGGATAGGTCTTCAGCGAAATCAGATTGTTTCGAACCATCCTGGACCAAATCCTGAATGATACCAGGAAATAGTTCTTCAAGAATTTCTTCACCGCTTTTAAGCAATACATGTCCCTGGGCCCCCTGTGGAACTCCTTTGGTCGTTGCGACATTTTCATCCTTATGGTCTTTCTCTATTATTATTACTTCCGCAAAAAAATCGGAAAGGACCCTTGCAGCAAGCTTGCCGGCAAAGCTTCCCCCAATCACTACAACTCTTTTGCCAATTTCTCTTTGTAATGCCATCACCAAACCCCCGAATACGAACTCTCTATTAAAATGATTTATTATTATCAGCTGGATGAGTTGTGTTACATTTAATAGAATAATAAACTCATGTCATAACAACACGGATAATTTTACCTAAAGAGGTGTGAAAATGAAAGAGCTGCAAATATTTTCGAGACAATACCAAAAAGAAATGGGCTGGGACATCAATGCAGAAAGCTATTCGCAAACAAGGGAATCTTTACTGAATAATTATATGCTGTTGACAACCGAGATAGCCGAGGTGGCAGAAGAGTTAAGGAAGGCATTCAATCAAACTCAGCAGGGAATCCTTTATGGCATGGATGAGGAAAAAGCTTTCATATTGGCGAAAGCGACTATAAAAGAGGATATAGGTAAAGAACTGGCAGATAGCCTGGCATATTTGCTGAAATTTTATAATTACTTTGACATCGATATAGAAGAAAGCTTCTATGAGAAAATGGCAGAAGTAAAAGCCCGGAAAAATAAAGATATATAAATCGCCTGGGCTTAAGGATTTTACATTACAGAAGCAATGAATGGAGATTAACTGATGAAGGAACACCAATTTGATAAAATGATGAACGTAAAAACCACGGGTGATCAAAAAGGTTTCCTGCGGTCGCTTCATTACCATCGGTATGAGCCTACTCCATACGCTGCATTGGAGCTATTCGTTAAGGAGTATACCTTCAACTCAAATGACACGGTCGTTGACTTTGGCTGCGGAAAAGGCCGGTTGAATTTCTACTTAAATTCCCTATTCAACACGTTTGTTGTCGGGATAGAAATGAATGAAGTCTTTTATCATGAAGCACTTGAAAACAGAAAAAGCTATTTGAAAAACTTTAAAAACCTGTCAGATAAAATTAATTTCCAACGCTGCCTGGCAGAAGAATATTCAATTGCACCAAATGAAAATCGTTTTTATTTTTTCAATCCCTTTACTGTTCAAATTTTCATGAATGTAGTGAAAAACATTATGCTTTCAGTCGAAAAATACGGAAGAGAAGTCGACCTTATTTTATATTATCCATCTGAGGATTATATTTACTTTCTAGAGAATCAGACACCCTTTGAATTGGCACTTGAAGTTAACCTGCCTGACAATAATATCAATGAGAGATTTTTAGTGTACAGGATGTCTTATTATGATTAGAAGGTCAAATGCCTCAAGTGCTATGGCGCAAGAAACTCACTCATCGCTTAAAGAATTAAAGCCCCAGCATTAATGCCGGGGCTTTGTATATTATAGATTTACATTTTGTGGATGATTGTGATCTGCCAATTCGGCTGCTCTGGCATTCAGTTCAACCTGCTCTGGTGTTTTGCATCCTGGAATGACCGCTGTGACTGCCTGATGCTTCAAGACCCAGGCCAATGCCCAGGTAGCCATCTCGACATCTTGAGGAACTTCGTGTTTCCTTATTTCTTCAACCTGCTTCAACAAATGCGCTGTTTCTTTACTGTCATGCTTCGAACGGACATCGTCACTGCTGAAGATAGATCCCGGCTTGTATTTACCGCTTAAATAGCCACTGGCAAGTGGAACCCGTGCAAGCACACCAAGATTTTGTTTTTGGCTGGAAGGGAAGATGTTCTCTTCCGGCTTTCGGTCAAGCCGATTGTAGACAACCTGAATCGCACCAACATTCACTTTTGAGGCTTGGTCGGTCTGGTAGCTTTCCTCATTTGAACGAAGTGATATTCCCAGGTGGCGGATCTTTCCGGCCTGTATCTGTTTGTCGAGCATTGTCCATAGTTCGTCATTGCTGAATTCTTCATCGGTACAAGAGTGTGCCTGGTATAAATCAATGTAATCTGTTTTCAGTGATTTAAGTGAAGCGTCGAGCTGGTCTAACACATCACTTGCATTCCAATGGCGTGTCCGGTCAAAATTCCCATGGAAATGGTGGCCGAATTTTGTTGCAACAATCCAGTCATCACGGTTGCTTCGATTTAGGTAATCTCCAATGAGGCTTTCAGATAAATGGTCCCCGTAGCATTCTGCAGTATCAATAAAATTGATACCTGTTTCTCTCGCTTTGTTTAATATTGCATCGACTTCATATTGAGTAAAATCCTTGCCCCATTCACCACCATATTGCCAGGTTCCTATCCCAACTACAGATATATCTAAACCCGTTTTGCCTAATTGTCTGTACTTCATGTCATCACCTCGAAAATGTAGTTTGGACAAGCTTAACATGGAATGATTATTTTTTGAAACCTGAAGCAGCCGTGTTATTTATGAACCAAATAATCTCTAACACAGAATATAGATAGTAGAAATCTCATCGAAAAGATTATTCCTTTTTTAAAGTCTAAGAGCTTTTTTATTTTTCCTGGTTTGAAGGAGATTTTGCCTATTAAAAAGAATTTTAAAAGCTAAGGCAGTAAAAGGAGGATATGTCATGGAAGATCAAATCTTGAAAGCAATACAGGATGAATACCCGGAAGATTTCGCCTGGTGTTATGGATGTGGGCGTATGAATGAACACGGCCACCATTTTCGGACAGGATGGGACGGAGACAGAACAGTGACGATATACAATCCAAAGCCAGAGCATATGGCACTCCCTGGTTTTGTGTACGGAGGTCTCATAGCATCGCTAGTGGACTGTCACGGGACAGGGTCTGCAGCCCTTTTCCTGCATCGGAAAAATGGCAATGAACCTGGTGATGGAGAAGAACCGCCAAGATTTGTAACGGCTTCACTTCATGTTGATTTCTTAAAACCCACTCCTCAGGGAGCGGCTCTGAAAGCTGTAGGGAAAGTGGTTGAAATTCATCCAAAAAAATACAAGGTGGAAACAGAAGTATATGCGGGTGAAACCGTATGTGCAAGAGGGGAAGTAGTCGCTGTCGTAATGCCAAGCACTTTTACAGCCAATTAGAACTCAAGCTTTCATTACATATCAAAAGCCCAAACACTGGACAAGGCCCTGAAATTTTTCAGGGCCTTGTCCAGTTAAATTATTAGATTCTGGAAATCAAACTAAGTTATTTAACAGGTTCAAGCAAAGACGTTGGCAAATATCCTTCATCACCAGAATCCTTCATTTTCACTTTCGTTCTCCTGATGTCTCTCTCTATGATTTCAGCTTCACTGTCCTGGCTTATTTCCGATACCTGCTTTTCCTTAACAAACTGGTCCACACCTTCAATGTCATTGACCTCGATCAACTGATATAATTCATCGTATACTTCAGGGGTAAGAGCAAGATAGGCATCTTTTTGGACAGTTGCTGTATCTCCTTTTTGAAGGGTATTGTCTTTGATTTTCTGTTCACTTTCTTTGTAAGTATCTTTCATGTTCTGGATAATGCCCGGAGTTTCAGCCTTAACCTTATCTGCAACTTCTTTGGACTTTTCTTCTGTAGCGTTTGCGGCATTTTTTGTTTCTTCTTCGATTTTCTTTGCGCCTTGTTCGGCTTCTTCACTGCTGCAGCCGCTGCCTATAAAAACGGCCAAACCAAGCGGTATTATCACACTTTTTAATGAAAAGGCCATTGGTTATATCCTCCCTTAATTTGTGATGCCTATAAGGTAGGATACCACTGGAGCATTGATGTAAAACATGCAATACAATATGAATATACTGGCATCTCGGGTAGGAGTAAAAGGTTTTTTCACAACAAATCATCGACAATAATTTGGAAATGAACAATAATTATATTTAAACAAATTAAAGGAAGGGGGATTAGCTTGATAGGAAAAAAGGTTGCTATTGTCACAGGTGCCAGCCGGCTGCAAGGAATTGGTGCTGCGATTTGCCATGAGCTGGCGGATACAGGTTATGATCTTTTCTTTACATATTGGACCAACTATGACCAGGAAATGCCCTGGAGTATTGTAAATGACGAACCACAGAAGCTTCAGGCCGAGCTTTTAGAAAAGGGTATAAAAGTTTCATGCATGGAGTTGGACTTAACTGAAAATGCAGCAGCAGCAACATTGTTTGATACTGCGGAAGCGGAAATCGGTTTTGCTGATGTTTTAGTGAACAATGCTGCTTATTCTACAAGCAACGACTTTTCGAATTTGACTCCAGCTGAGCTGGACCGGCATTACATGGTAAATATCCGCGCCACTACTCTCATGAGTATTGAATTTGCCAGAAGGTTTAATAAAAATGATGGAGGAAGGATAATCAATATGACCTCGGGCCAATTCAAAGGACCCATGCCAGGAGAGTTAGCATATGCAGCCACCAAAGGAGCAATCGACGCATTGACGATCACGCTGGCAGCTGAACTTGCAGCTAAAGGGATTACCGTTAACGCGATAAATCCTGGACCAACTGATACCGGCTGGATGGATGAAGCAATTAAAAACGATTTGCTGCCGCGGTTCCCGTTTGGGCGTGTAGGGCAGCCAAAAGACGCTGCAAAGCTTGCGAGGTTTTTAGCTAGTGGAGATGCTGAGTGGATAACAGGGCAAATCCTCCATTCAGAAGGCGGATTCATACGATGAAAGGGGGAGAATACATGAATTTAAAAGATAAGCTTAATCCTTTAGGGGCAGCGAAGCTTTTTATAGAAGACCGGTTTCCCGCATGTGACGCCGCATTGCTAGCCGGCAGTGTAACAAGAGGAGAAGCTACCTCCACTTCAGATTTAGATATTGTTGTATTTGATCACCTTGTCCCCTCGGCATACAGGGAATCATTGACTGCATACGGATGGCCTATAGAGGTTTTTGTACATAATTTACAATCCTATAAATATTTTTTCGATAGTGATGTAAAACGAGCTAGGCCCAGTTTGCCAAGAATGGTTGCAGAAGGAATACCAGTCAAAAAAAACACTCTTCTTCCCACTATCCAGGCAGAAGCTGCAAGAACCATAGAGTATGGACCGGTAGAGTGGACCACAAAAGAAGTAGATATGAAACGGTACTTTATAACAGACATACTTGATGATTTCATCGGCTCAGAAAATAGGGCTGAAGAGCTTTTCATCGCAAACGCTTTAGCTGAGAGTTTGCATGAATTTGTGTTAAGGACTAACAAGAGATGGATTGGGAAATCCAAATGGATGATCCGGGAATTAAACAATTTTGATCCGTTCTTTACAAACCGTTTCGTCGATGCATTTGACAACTATTATCGAACTGGCGAGAAGAGCCTGATCATAGATCTGGCAGATTCGGTGTTGGAACCATTCGGCGGAAAGTTTTTCGAAGGTTTTTCTATAAAATAAACAAAAGCAGCCAATTAAGCTGCTTTTTCCTATGCTCTAAAAGAAAAAATAAGCAATATAGCGGAAATACCCTGGATACAGATACTTAGCAGCGCAAAGAAAATGATGATTTGCTGTTCCGTCAATGCGGTTGCCGGCAATCCGCAAATAGCAGGATTCATGATAACAGCACCAGCCATCGTCCCCATAATTCCACCTATGCCGCCATTATAAATGCCGGCAATCAGTGATTGGGCATTCAGCATCGAACCAAACAGCCAGCCAATACAAATGCCGAGCAATAAATTAATCATACCAAGAATTTCGAAATGATCAGGAAAAAGTAAAAAAAGGTTAAGCGCAGCTATCAGACCAAGCGTGCTGCTTGCAGAAAAGGTTGCTGTAAATCCGAATCTGTCATTATACAAAACTCGGGATTTATTAAGGACATAGTAAAGCCAGACACCGAATGTGAGATTAATAAAAGTTGTTGAGATTAATATTATGTGCATTAGAGACCTCCGATGCAAACTCCATTAACTTTTGTAGGCAGAGGATGCCAGTATGAAGAAGCAGCTGATAATGAAAACCTCAATCATGATCAAAAATAAAATCCCTTCTGACGCGGCGGCGCCTACCATCGGTGCCATGATTCCCATCATCAGGCCGTTAATATATCCGGTCAGCAAAGTTTGATAGTCGAATAGGTTTCCGAATAAAATTCCCGTTATACTGCCAATAACTACTGCAAACAGGGTGGTCTCCAAAAAATACAAAGGATATAGATTAATAGAGATAATCCCTGTCCCCAGTGCCATTCCCCCAGCCGCAACCATGGCAATATTCATTCCTAAATGGAACCCAATTTGCTTCCTGCGATTGTAAATGTAGATATACAAAATATACGCTGAAAAAAAATTCAAGGGATAAAACAGAATAATCCATTCTGGCAAAACACATCACCTCTTCTCTTTAATGTATTCGTATATGAATTTTATGGTGTTTGAATTTTTTACCAATTCATATGTCAATTAGGGAAATCTGCTCATAGGATAATGAGATACTTTGCTCGAGAGGAGTGACAATTTTGAAAACGGGGATGCGCCATTCGGATTATATTAAAGTTCTTTTAGATAAAAGAAAGGACGAAATCAGGCAAATCGACCCTATTCATGAAGTAGGCGATCGAATCACCTCGCCCCCTGGTGCAACACCTCTGGAAGAAAGCAGATTCATGATCGAATATATGGAGCAGAAGAATCTGCATACTGTTGTAACCGCGAAGCCAGACATGAAAAAACCATTATTGTTAAAAAAATTCTTTAAAATGCGGAGAAATCAAGAAGTCATCGTTTATATACTCTCTAAAGGTGATACATCTGAAATTACCGGAAAGGTAAGTGCAATCGGTAGGGATTTTGTCATGCTGACAAGTTTAAAGGACCGTATCTGGATTCCATATAATACAATCCAGTCCGCAAATGTCCCGGCTGGTGTACCAACTTTTGACAGTGCACATCAGAACTTTATTTATGATAACGACCTGAAAAGGAAGCTGACGACAAATTTTGGTGAAACTGTGGCAAAAAGAGATGTACTCGTTCAACAGTTTTTTGAAGAAACCCTCATGACCAATTTGGGCAGATGGCGAGGGGTATGGGTCAAGGTCATCACTATAGAAAATACCTATTGGGGAAAAATCATCTCTGCAACGGATAAAAGTGTAATGATCAAACCTCTTACGGATCCAATTGAAATTGAGCTAAATCAAATAACACATATATACTCTATGCGGCTGTTAATGCGGTTGTACATGATGGGGAAAAACATGATCAAAAGTTTTGCAGGTTGAGATTGTTGCTGTTTTAGTCCAATTCTCTAAATCAAGATTTATTCTACAAAAGAAAGGGTGAATTATGTTGCATGATGAATTATTAAAGTCGTTAGCACCTTCACCAGATCCATCACAGGTTCAGGATGAATTACTTGAACTCTTCCAGAACATGATGGGGAAACAGGTACTGATCATTACAGAATCCTCACAGCTAAATTTGCTCGGGCAAACCTTCAGACCCATTTTTTGCGGCAAAATTGCGGAAGTGGAACCAGGTCATATTACACTTACTCCAGTTACAATCAAGCTATTAAACGCACCATTCTACCAATTCCCAACACCAATATCGATCCCTTTTGAAAAAATTGCCCATTTCACAACTGATGTTGATTGCACTATGAGATTTCCGCTCGTTTAAAAAAGCATATAAGGAGGCTTTCGTATGGCACTAGATTTTTCACAAGTGACAGACGTTAATGAAATTCATGATCAGGCGATCATTCAACATTTCAAAAATGGAATTAACCATAAAGCTCTCGTTCTGTCGCCATCCTATCCTTATATTTTTATAGGGATAATTAAGAAGGTGCTTGGCGATACGGTAGAAATTGACGTTGAAACCACACACTTTGCCCAACTGGAAAACAGGAAGTGGTATATCCATATCCACAATATTGAAGTTTTTTATATCGAACGTCCAGGTGCGCCCAAAATACCAAAATTAGACGACTTGTAAAAAAGTTGAAGGGGGGAACTTAATGATACGGAAATATCATGTCGTCGCCATCTCCTTAAGGATTGTCGTTAATAATTTTGGTGACCACAATCCCAACGGGAGAATTTATGTATTAAAGGAAAATGAATCAAAAATAAAAGATCTAGTCAGCAAAAATCCATTTAAGCCAGTAGAACTCGTTCAGCCGTTGGCGATTCGAGCCAATGAAGGGGATGTAGTTGATATTCTATTTGAAAACCAGCTGCCATTTTCAGCTGGGATGCACTTTCAGGAAGCAGATTACAATGTATTGACTTCAGACGGTGCAGATGCAGGTTTCTATCCCGATACCACCGTAAAGCCCGGGGAAAAAATCCTTTATCGCCTCAATGCAAGCCAAGAAGGAATTTACTTTTTCACTGACCTTGGCAATGTCTCGAGCACTGAGCAAGGATCAAGCGTCCAAGGATTATTCGGAGCCCTACTAGTACAAAAAAGGGGATCAACCTGGACCGACCCCATTACAGGCGGCCCAATTAACAGCGGGGTTTACGCAGACATCCATCATCCTTTCCTGCCATCATTCAGGGAATATGCCTGGTTTTTCAACGATGAAATGGAGGTCAAGGATTTAACAGGAAATAGGCCGCTTAATCCGATGACGAATCAGGAAGCGGAGTCCTTCCATGGAGTTAACCTGCGATATGAACCTATGACGAACCGGAAAAGGCTGATTGAAGAAGGCGTCGTTTGCCCTGATTGTGATTCAGAAGAGGTCCACCATGATTCTTGGGTTTTCGGCGATCCCGCTACACCGATTCTGCGCGGTTATGTCGGCGACCCAGCGATCATCCGGCTGATACACGGCGGTGTGCGGGAAACTCATGTATTCCATTACCATGTCCATCAATGGCTGGGGGATTCGAAAAATATTGAGGCAGAGATTTTGGATGCTAAAGCAATTAGTCCCCAATCGCATTATTCAATCCAGCCGCTTTATGGCCTCGGAAGTCTTCATGGTGCCAAAGGGGATGTTATCATCCATTGCCATTTGTATCCTCATTTCGGGGCTGGTATGTGGGGTATAAATCGCGTATTCGACACATTGCAGGATGGAAGCCAATGCTATCCTAACGGGGTGAAAATTGAAGCCCTGCAGCCTCTGCCAGATCGGCCACTGCCGCCAAAACCTACACCTGAAAAACCGGGATTTCCTAATTTTATTCCCGGGAAGGTTGGCTTTAAGGCTCCCCGTCCCCCGCTTGGTATTGTTGGCGGACGTGAAATGACAGTCTTAGAAGAGAATGCAGCTATCCCTAATGCAAGACCCGGGGCTGTCTTTGCTGATCCATGCCTTGATAATCCTGTCGTTGTTGAATTCGATATTTCAGTCATAGAAATGCCCGTAGTTTATAACCGGCAAGGCTGGCATGATCCTAAAGCGCGGTTTTATGTGTTCGACGAAGACTTTGATGATATTCTTTCAGGAAAAAAAGAGCCAGAGCCATTGGTATTTCATGTACCCGCCGGAACGTGCATTCGGATTAATTATACGAATCGTGTGCCTCATATTCTTGATGGCGATGCATTTCAACTAGTTACAAGAACATATGAAAATGGATTTCACATCCACTTTGTGAAATTTGATGTGCTCGTTTGTGATGGAGGAAATGTAGGCTGGAATTATGACAGTTCGGTTTTGCCGGGACAGACAATCAGATATGAATGGTTTGCCGATACAGAGTTAAAGGCTTTCTTCTTTCATGATCACCTTTTTGCCAACTCACATCAACAGCACGGAATATTCGGTGCAGGCGTCATCCAGCCGAGGTTCTCTAGGTGCCTTGATTCAAGGACAGGAGAAGAGGTTGATCATGGTACTCAAGTTACAGTAGAACACCCTCTAATTCCGGACTACAGAGATCAAACACTTTTTGTCCACGACTTTGCCTTGTTGTTTGATAAAAATGGCTGTCCTATCCAGCCGCCGGATTATCCAGGATCTGAAGATGATCCAGGAGTGTTCGGGGTCAATTATAAATGTGAACCATTGAAATTCAGACTTGGGAAAGATCGTGATCCTGCTTATTCATTCAGTTCCTATGTGCATGGCGACCCTGTTACCCCGATCTTGCGTGCATATGAAGGGGACCCGATAAGGATCAGGCTTTTACAAGGGGCACATGAGGAATCACACAGCTTTAATATTCACGGCCTGAAATGGAAGGAAGAGAGGCCGGATTTGAGCTCCTCAATGAAGGCACAACAGCATATCGGTATTTCTGAGTCGTTTACATTTGAAATGGAGATCCCTTCATCTGGAGATTATCTTTGGGCGTTTGAGGATGAAGAGGATATTTGGCTAGGCACTTGGGGATTGATCCGAGCCTATGAAGAGAAAGTCGATGATTTAATTACTTTACCTGACCGAAATGATCCTCCTGGACGAACTGAAAAACTTCCAAAACAAACAGGCAAACCACCTGAACTTGCAGATCCGCAGGGAAGCCTGCCACCGAATGCGTATCCAGATGCACCTGTTAAAAAGTTTGATGTAATCGCCTTCCAAACGTCGATAAAATACAATTCATACGGTGACCATGACCCTTATGGAATCATTTTTGCTCTTGAGGAAGATGTTGATGATATCCTGTCCGGAAAAAAGAATCCGGTTCCATTGATTCTTCGGGCAAATGTAGGCGATCTTGTAGAAGTAACACTTACAAGTAAATTAAAAAAGGAACTATTCCCTTTCCCTGATGGGATCCATCCTTATCCTCCAGTAAAAGAACAGGCCTTTTATCCACCGTCGCTTCGTATTTCGCTGCACACCAGTCTTCTTGATTATGATGTAAAAACTTCGAGCGGCGACACGATTGGATTCAATCCGGACCAGACAGTCGGCCCTGGCGAAACAATCACGTACAGATGGTTTGTGGATGGACAATTTGGCACTTGCTCAATGTGGGATATGGCGGATTTACGGAATCACCGATCTTTTGGGACGTTTGGTGCTTTCATTGCCGAACCCCGCTTCACAACCTACCACGACCCATACAGTCTGGAAGAAGTGAAGACGGGTGAAAATGTTGTCCTGCGCAATCCACTGCTGCCAACCACCCGTGAATTTGTACTAATCATGCACGACGGCGTACGGTTGGAAGACAAAAACGGGAAGGTAATTATTGACCCGATCGATGGAGTCATCCCGGAAACGGAAGTATTGGAAGAAGTGGATACCTATGATTATGGATCAAGAGGATTTAATTATCGGAGCGAAAGATTGATTAACCGTTACAAAGAACATTCTGTCATGCACGAACTTTTTTCATCAGAGGTGTTTGGGGATCCATCCACTCCTGTATTTGAAGCATATCCTGGCGAACCTGTCGTCATTCGGCTGACCAATCCGGCAGAACGAAGAAGAGCTCACACTTTTCATCTACACGGGCATTCCTGGAAGTTCGATACCAAGGATTTGGATTCACGAACCCAATCCTTTATTGGACATATAGTCGCTGGACATTCAGATGATTTACCTTTAATAGGCGGCGCTGGAGGCGTCTTCAATTTCCCCGGCGATTATCTGTACCGATCTGGCAATATCCGCTGGGATATCGAACTGGGAATGTGGGGAATATTCAGGGTTCATCACGAGCTTCAGGAAAACCTGCCGCGGCTTAGTGACTGAATAAAGAGAGAAAGGATGTGACTGCATGAAGAAAAGGCACAAAATAGAGCAGACCGAGTTCGAAAGCGAAAGCTCAGAGGAATGCGAAAGCAGTACTTCTTCAATTCCGGTGGACGATTTTTGTATACCAGATGGGTGCCCTGAAAGAATTGAAACACCAAAGTTCCCATCACCGACCTCCTGCCTTTCGGAGGAAAGGCTGCATGCGCTTGAGGAAAGGATTGACGCTGCCAATCGGCTCCTTTTAGATCTGGGATTATCTAACGAACAATCTGAAAACGGCCGACGGATTTTATTTGATCGCTTAAAAGGGAAGACAGTCAAGATCAAAGTCCGCTGCTCCCATGAAGAATTAGAGGAACATCCCGAAGCAGAGGCAGGAACCGGAACAATAGGAGCGGATGTGCAATCTGATATAGAATTAAAGAATCATTGCAAAAAAAGCAAAAAGAAAAGATTGCTGAAGAAAAAGCTATCAAAGAAGAATCGTTTACAATTCAAAGCAAAAAGAAAAACCTGGAGAAAGAACAAAAATATTATTGAAGGAGTAGTCGAGCTGGTTGGCCGGGATTTTGTACAGCTCAAGAAAAAAGGTCAAAAGTTCCTCATACCGTACAGCAAGGTTTGTGTTACCTTAACTAAAAAACATTACCAGCTACCTGTCCACGAACCCTCTCTCATTGACATAGAGCCTTGCTTCCGCAGGGAACTTACTTTTAATTTTGGGGAGACTGTCGCAAACGATCCGGATTTGATACAGCTTTTTTTTAGGATAAAGTTATCCATGTACTTGAAAACCTCGGTGGGAGAAAGGATACTCGTTAAAACGGATCATGAACGACTGCAAGGAATTGTAAGAAGCATCGACAGCCATAACATAATAATAGATAATACAGCCGCCAGTTCAACTAGCATTTCCATGAATTCAGTCTGTTACATTATAAAATAAGAGTAAAATAAAGAACGCTCGAATCAGCAGGATTCAAGCGTTTTTTATGTTTACGCCTCAAAGGAGGTATCATTATCAAAATCCATCCAATTAATTGTATCAAAAGGGATCATGGTGTATCCTTTTTGTTTATGCTTTTTCTTACCTTTACTTTTATTAAGCTCTGAATCAGAATCTTTATCTGTATGGATTTCAACAAAATCAGCTCCAACATGAGTGATTTTGCCAGATACTTTTTCCACCATGCTTTCACATTGAATTCCAATTTCGATTTTGCAACCTAAGTATTTCCTTAACTTAGACGCCATTCGATTCCCTAATCCGCCGAGCCGCAAGCTGAAATTCCTGCTGCATATCTCTCGGTCACTATATTCATACCTTCGGTCAAATATGATAGCCGACTTCCACGCATGCCTGTGATGACAACCACATTGTTCAGCAGAAGTTGATTCTAAATTTTCATCCCCTGGTGATTGATGATGACTTCTACAAGAATCAATTGAAGCAAAAGGTGAATCGTGTTTGTTGCATTCAGGATTCTCACATTCCTTATGAAAAGAGTGCAGTATATCGTTAAACTGCTGCCGGTTAAATTCATTTTCCATACTATCCCTCCTTGTTATTAGTCCAAGCAATATTAATATGCAATATTTCTTGTAATCAGTTTATGAATAGAATAGTAAAACGCTTGAACAAATGCCCGGGTTTATAAAAAAACTCCATTGACCATTTAGTTCAATATGTAATATTGTTTTTGTAAGCACAGTTGGAAGGATGAGTTTTTTGGAAGAATTAATTAAAAAGCTGCGTTATAAGCAGGGGCCTGCTTTGGTATTAAACCCACCCGAGGGATACATTCTAGGCATTGAAACGGACAAGGGCGCTTCAGAACATTTTGATTTCATCCAGCTATTCGTCAACAACAGTGAGGATGTAAGAAAATGGCTCCCAGATGCACTCCCATTGCTAAATGAAGATGCACTGTTCTGGATTACATATCCTAAGCAAAGCTCCAAAGTGAAAACAGACATCAACCGTGACAGCTTATTCAAATTGGTACAGGAGCTTTCACATTTTAGGGCTGTCAGCAATGTCTCCGTCGATGAAAAGTGGTCTGCGCTGCGTTTCAGGCATAAGGACAAGGTTAAGTCCAAGAAATAATACATGAAAAAGAAAAGCGCAAGCGCCTTGGTCAGCCCCGACAAGCGCTGGAGGGCCGACCAGTGAAGTCGTTCTTTGACTTCATTGGGCGGACCGAAGCGACTCGAGGGGCTAGGCGCTGAAGCTGGACAATTCTCGAAGTGAATTTTATACTTTCTGATTTTGTAAGAAAAGCTTTCCTTTTATAAAATGTATGATAAAATTAATAAGTCAAAATTATATAAGTCCGTCTTTACGGAAGAGGTTCTAGCTACCCTCTCAAAAAAACTAAGGAAAAACAGTACTGCTGTCTTAGTGGTGCTGTTTTTTTCTGTGTAAAAGGAGATTTCGGGATGAAAAAAGACAAAGCCTTAGTCGTTTTTAGCGGCGGCCAGGATAGTACGACCTGCTTATTCTGGGCAATTAAGGAATTTGCAGAAGTGGAAGCGGTGACCTTTGATTATAACCAGAGGCACAAAACTGAAATTGAATGCGCGAAGGAAATCACGAAGGAACTTGGGATTAAGCATCACATTCTCGATATGAGTCTATTGAATCAATTGGCGCCTAATGCTCTGACAAGAACCGATATTGAAGTGAAAGATGGGGAAGACGGGGAATTGCCTTCAACGTTTGTCCCAGGCCGCAACTTATTGTTCATGTCTTTTGCCGGCGTGCTGGGAAGCCAGGTTCATGCAAAACACATCGTGACAGGTGTTTGTGAAACTGATTTCAGCGGGTATCCGGATTGCCGGGATGTGTTTATAAAGTCTTTGAACGTCACGCTAAACTTGTCATTGGATCAAAACTTTGTTATCCATACTCCGCTGATGTGGCTGAACAAGGCCGAAACATGGAAGCTTGCTGACGAACTTGGAGCATTTGACTTCGTTAAAGAAAGAACTCTAACTTGTTATAACGGAATCATTGCCGATGGATGCGGCGTTTGCCCTGCCTGCAAGCTAAGAAAAAATGGGCTGGATGAGTTTTTGAAAGGAGCTGTATAAACATGTTCGGATTTCGCATCGTAGAACAGCTTCAAAAAATAGATCAAGATATTAAGAGGGAACAGTTAAAGTATCATACAAAACGTGTACTTGTTAGCAAGGAATTCACGTTTGACTCGGCGCACCATCTGCACGACTATGAAGGTAAATGCAAAAATCTTCACGGGCATACGTATAAAGTCATTTTCGGCTTAAGTGGTTTTGTAGATAACCGAGGATTGATGATCGATTTTGGCGATATTAAGGAAATTTGGAAATCTGAAATCGAGATTCACCTTGACCACAAATACCTGAATGAGACCATGCCTCCGATGAATACAACTGCTGAAAACATGGTAGTCTGGATCTATGAAAAAATGGCTGAGGCCTTGTCTGACAGGCGCGAACTTTATTTTGGAGCGAGAGTGGAGTTCGTCCGCCTCTATGAAACTCCTACAAGTTATGCAGAAGCAAGACGGGAGTGGATCGAGAGTGAGTAAGATCCCCGTTATGGAAATCTTCGGGCCTACGATTCAGGGAGAGGGAATGGTCATCGGCCAGAAGACGATGTTTGTGCGGACTGCCGGCTGTGACTATTCCTGCTCCTGGTGCGATTCTTCTTTCACTTGGGATGGGTCCGGAAAAGATTTGATCAAGCAAATGGATGCAAGCGAGATATGGGCAGAACTTAAATCGCTTGGCGGTGAGGGCTTTTCATTTGTCACAATCTCTGGCGGCAATCCGGCGCTTCTAAAAAACTTATCTAGTTTGGTAGAGTTATTTAAAGAAAAAAATATCAAGGTTTGCCTGGAGACACAGGGAAGCAGGTGGCAGGATTGGTTTTTACAAATCGATGAATTGACTCTTTCGCCAAAACCGCCAAGTTCAGGTATGAATACAGATTTTGAGATACTGGACAGTATCATCGATCGTCTGCAAGAAAATCAATCCTCGCAAAATGTCAGCCTGAAGGTAGTTGTTTTCGATGCGGTTGATTATGAATATGCCAAGCTGGTTCACCATCGTTATCAAGATCTGCCATTTTATATGCAAGTGGGAAACGACGATATTGTCTCTTCCAAAAAAGAAAAATTGCTGTCAGACCTGCTTGATAAATATGACTGGCTTATCAATAAAGCCATGCTGGACATTGAACTTAAAAATGTAAAAATTCTTCCACAACTGCACACTTACATCTGGGGAAACAAAAGAGGAGTTTAGATTAATAGGAGGAGAGAAAATGAGAATCTTTTTATATTTAATATCTATTGTCACTGCAAACGTCATAACGGCTGCGTTTGCACCACTTACGCTGGGAATGTTCATCGTGCCAATGGGAACATTATTGATTGGTGCGACTTTTATATTCCGTGATTTGGTTCAAAACAAATATGGGCGCGCGAAAACGTATATGTTCATCGGGGCAGCACTTGTCCTGTCTGCCATCGTTTCTTTCATTCTTGGAGATACACTTTTAATCGTATTCGCTTCTGCATTGAGCTTTGCCGTTGCTGAAACAACCGATACGGAAATCTACTCAAGGCTTAAGCTGCCGATGAGCTGGAGAGTTTTCTACAGCGGATTAGTAGGAGGATTACTAGATTCAGTTATTTTCGTCATTATTGGTTTAAGCCCAATAGGAGCGAATTTCCTTCCATGGGAAGCAGTTCCCGCAGCGATTTTGGGCCAAGTGATTGTGAAAACTATTATTCAGGCAATCGGTGCGATGCTGCTGAATCCTATAAATACTATTTTCAATAATAAAGCTTTGTCCAATTAGAAGAAGGAGGTGCTCGATCATTGATCAAGCACCTTTTGTTCTATAGGATTAAATTTTCCAGGGCTAATGTCTCTTTTTACTGTTTCTGTGTTCATTTCCAGCTTATTTTTAGAGAAGACGCTGTACTGCTCCATTTTCCCTTCTATATTAGCGACCAGTTCATTTTTTATGACATTCACCAAAATGAAGATAATCAACAACATCCCCAGTGAGCTGAAAGCAACCCAGGGAGCGTTTTTTAGGGTCCAAAAATTTTGCCCAGTAAGTCCTGCAAGTTCGTTCGTAATTGATTTATTATATGGCGTATTATATATTTTTTCTTTATGAGGGCCGCCAAGGAAAAGAGTGAACATTGCCAGGCCCATCAAAATTTGCAATGTCTGAAGAACCTGCTGAACAAACATAATGACAAGCTGCGGTTTTAGATGGGGCAAAATCTGCTTCATAATAATATGCAGTTTGCTGCCACCCAATAGATAAGAACTCATCACATATGACTTTGATTTGATTTCATTGACAAAATCTGTTGTGAAGAAAAATACCGTCGGGAAACCAAGCAGAAATAACACAATAAGCTGGAATTCAATCTTTACGATTATGGGAATTTCATTATACAGAAATATTACTGGGTCCATTAAAAGGACGCCGATTAGCAGTAGCGGAACATAGTGAAAAGGCAGAAAAAATGCTTTGAACATTGATTTACATGCTGGCATCCATGTTTCAACAATCATACCCAATAATGATCCTATAACCACCCTCATAAATGACACAACTAAAACCGCAGCAAACGTGTACTTGAGTCCATCGATTATAAGAAGCAGATTATCCCGTCCATCCCGGTCGGTTCCGAGCGGGTATTCTTTGCTTGGTGGATAAGGAGGATTTTCAATTACTTTTCCATTTTCATCATAAAGCTGGTTGATCATGGTGCGATAATCTTCAGGGCCTACAAAATCGTATAGAATACTGCTTATCAAAAAGACGAGAAGTATGCCCAGACTTATTTTGGTTTTTTTATAGTTTTGTGTTCTCATAACGGCAGTGCACCCCGTTTCCTGATGACAGTCACTTTAACAATGAATTTTACTAGGTACTCAAGCAGGATCACAGGAAGAACAAACATGACAATACTATAAATCAGAGGCAGGACATGTTCGCCCCTGAACATCTGCATCATGATTAGGTTAGTATGAGCTGTTTCGTAATAATACATATGCTCTACCAGCACAAGATTAGAAAGCAGCATGTATAAGATGATCCTGAATTTAATAATGAATACAGGCAAAATATTTCCGGTCAAATGAATAAGGTATACGTAGCTTTTTCTTAGACCTTTGGCAAATCCAAATTGGATATAATGTTCTTGTTCTTCATCCTCCATGCTCTTCAATAAAAACAATCCAAAGAGAATCGCGGGCAGGAAAGAGATCACAATAACCGGAAAAGCGATTGGCTGGGTTGAACCAAGTCCATACATAGGAAAAATTTTAAAGTTATATTCTTTAAGAAGGATAATGTTAAGCATATTAATGGCAAATATGAACACAAGGTCGGGCAATCCTTCAAAGAAATCAAGAAACTGATGGAGCTTCCTCCTTAGATTGACAGGGGAGAGCATGGTAATGATAGAAAGAATACTTCCTACGGTTATTATTATGGCTAGAGAGATTCCAAGAATCGTATGGGAATGCAGGAAGCCATCCAATACCGTCGGGTTTGATGCGTATTCTATAAAGCTTTTTGGGGTGAAATCCATAAATTGATTTAGAACATATTTAAGCTGCTTATAAAACCCATCAAATGAGAAGCCTAAATGTTCCCCTTTCTTTTTATTAAAATCAAACAAATATATAAAGGATAGGAAAAATGCAATTCCCAGAATGAAGGTTCCTGTCATGACTAAGTAATAAGCTGTTTTTTTAATTATCTTTAAAAAAGTCCTCGAATTTATTTTCATGAGAATTCTCCTTTCAGACTTTTTAAATTTCTACACGATGGTAAAAAAAACCTTTTTAAAATAAAAAAAACTCCTTTCGATTGAAAAGAGTCTAATGTTATTTATATAACTTCTTCGTTAGGAATTTCTCGATCACTTTCCAGGGGAGGAGATTTTTAAGCAGGATTGTCCTGTTTACTCCTTTGCCGATCGGATACCTTAATCGGCTTTTTTCGCTGGCTGATGCAATCTTCGTTACAAGCATGGCGACTTCCTGAGGATGGCCATACTGCGTTTCTCCTTTCTTAACCTCTTTAAGGATTGCAGCCATTGATGAATTGTAGGGTGACTGTTGTCCCAATTGGACATTTTCAATGCTTGACCAAATATTTGTGTTATATGATCCAGGCTCAACAAGAATAACATCGATACCAAAGGGTCTAAGCTCCAGCCGCAGACTTTCGCTAAATCCCTCCAAAGCATGTTTCGAGGACACATAAGCGGACAATCCAGGAAAGCCAAACCTGCCGCTGATGCTGCTCATATTGATAATTTTTCCTGAGCCCTGTTGCCGCATAGCAGGTATGATTGCCTGCGCGACAGCAACCGCCCCAAAGAAATTTGTCTCAAATTGAACTCGATATTCATCCAGCGAAAGCTCCTCACAAAAACCGCCTTTGGCAAAACCCGCATTATTCACAAGCAAGTCCACTGAATTGATATCCTCTATATAAGCTTTAAATCCATTTATTGAAGCAGCAGAAGTGACATCCAGCGGATAAACATCGATAAATTCGGTTAGTTTTTCAGCTTTGGCTATTTCCAGCAAACTGTCTGCCTTCTGCAGGTCTCGCATCGTTGCGATTACATTAAATCCGGATCTAGCTAACTCGATTGCAATCAGCTTCCCAAAGCCGCTCGACGATCCAGTGACAATTGCGTTTTTCATACTATACTCCTTCTGCAACATCTTTTTAGACCATTCTACAGTTTAAAAATACATTTGAATATGTAACTTTGCTTGTTCAGCGAAAAAAATGGATTAATTTAAAATTTTTTTACATTCAAGGCGTTGAATCCTAAGTGTTTTAATAAAGCGTTAAAAAATTGCAGGAAAAATGAATTCTAAAAAATTTAACAGCAAATAATATTACCTGGTAACAATACAAAAAAACCGCTATATATAAGGATTTAAAGGGAAATTTTTATCCGAACATGACATTTGTCATGTGTCACATATGACACCTGCTACTGCACAAAAGCATTTCCCTTATTTATAATTTGGTTAACTAACAAATCCGAAAGGGGAAATTTTATCAAGATGACAACTCACAACGCAAAAGAACTTAGAAAACAGGTCGCCCCTTATGAAAGCTCAAACACAAAGGACAGCATCATTCAAATGCTGAATACAATCGTGCCATTTTTGGCATTTTGGTTCTTGGCTTATCAGAGCCTTGCCATTTCCTACTTGCTGACACTGGCATTTGCTGTGCTTGCGGCAGGATTTATGATCAGGATCTTCATTATTTTTCATGACTGCACACACCATTCGTTCTTTAAAAATCGTAAAGCCAACAAAGTAGTTGGCACATTGACTGGAGTATTGACGCTGTTCCCATATAGCCAGTGGGGTCATGAACACTCCGTCCACCATGCAACAAGCAGCAATTTGGACAAACGTGGCACGGGAGATATTTGGGTAATGACAGTTGATGAATATTTGGCTGCTCCATCATTGCAGAAGCTTGCTTACAGAATGTACCGCAATCCTTTTGTCATGTTTGTATTGGGACCGATTTATCTAGTGTTGATCACCAACCGTTTCAATCGTAAAGATGCAAGACTTAAGGAACGATTGAATACCTATCTGACTAATGTATTGATTTTTGGCATCTCTGCCCTGCTTATATGGGCAATTGGCTGGGAAGCTTTCTTGATGGTAGAGGGACCGATTTTCTTCATTGCTGGTATGTTTGGCATCTGGTTGTTCTATGTTCAGCATACTTTTGAAGATTCTTATTTCGAAGGAGACAAGGAATGGGAATACGTAAAGGCAGCAGTCGAGGGCAGCTCATATTACAAGCTTCCAAAGGTACTTCAGTGGATTACCGGAAACATCGGATATCACCACGTACATCACTTGAGTCCGCGCGTACCGAACTATAAGCTTGAAGAAGTGCACAATAACACTAAGCCTCTGCAAAATGTACCAACAATCACACTTGCAACAAGCTTAACTTCTTTGCGATTCCGATTATGGGACGAAAAAAGCAAACAATTCATCAGCTTCAAAGAAATTAAATCATTGCAGCATAACAGTAAAATGACGGCTCAGACTAAGCCTGAACTTTAAAAATCACTCCCCTTATGACAGGTGCAACTCTGAAGAACGCAAAGCGTTTTTTCAGGTGAGAAGCCTGGAGCGAGGGGAGTAATTTTATGTAAATTTTTATTGGAGTTTTCCTGGCTGTGAGGTTCCCTTATGATAAAATTAAAGCAGTTATTAATAAAGCAGAGGTTTTGATATGTTTAAGAGATTTTTTAATTCACTTAAAAGTACTGGCATTTCACCCTACATATGGACAATTCTCGCAATATTGCCTTTTTATTTTATTTGGCAAATGCCATCTACAACTGTTAAAGTAGCCGGCACTATTCTGACTCTCATGTTCTTTCTCGTATACTGGCTGGCTTTCGTATCGAAAAGCTGGACTGTATATATTTGGACATGTATTCTGATAGGCATTTCCATTGCGTCTGCAAGCTTGTTCAGCTACGTATATTTTGCGTTTTTCATTGCCTATTTCATCGGAAATATAAAAGACCGAATCCCGTTCCTGGTGCTCTATTTTATTCATCTTGTGGGCACTTCGATTGTCATCAACTTGGAGATTGTCCTGAAGGAAGAATTTTTTATAAAGCAGCTGCCGATTATCGTGATTGTCTGGATCAGCGTCATCCTGCTGCCGTTCAGCATCTATAACCGAAACAAGAGAGGCGAGCTTGAAGAGAAGCTGGAGGATGCGAACAAGCGGATTTCTGAGTTAGTAAAAATAGAAGAACGCCAGCGGATTGCGCGTGATCTTCATGACACTCTTGGACAAAAACTTTCTTTGATTGGACTAAAAAGTGATCTCGCCCGTAAATTAATATATAAAGACCCTGAACAGGCTAGGGAAGAATTAAAGGATGTCCAGCAGACAGCGAGGACCGCATTGAATGAGGTCAGAAAAATGGTGGCGGAAATGCGGGGGATACGCGTCAGGGATGAACTCATCCATATCAAACAAATACTCAAAGCCGCGGAAATAAAATTTGTTGGCAAGGATGAGGAATTCAATATAAACAATGTGTCCCTGTTATCAGAGAATATTCTCAGCATGTGCTTAAAGGAAGCGGTAACGAATGTTGTCAAACATAGCGAAGCATCCATTTGTTCCATTTCAATTATGCAGACTGAAAAAGAGCTGATTGCCGAAGTCAGTGATAATGGCGTTGGCAACATTACTGAGGAAGATTATTACAAAGGAAGCGGACTTCTTGGGATGAGAGAGCGCCTCGAATTTGTTAACGGCACACTAGAGATTTTTTCGAAAGATGGGATAAAGCTCTTGATTAAAATACCTAAAGTTCTAAAGCAAACTTACAGGGAGGACCTGATATGATTCAGATTGTCATAGCGGAAGATCAGCGCATGCTGCTGGGGGCATTAGGATCCCTGTTAAGTCTTGAGGATGATATGGAAGTAGTGGGAAAGGCCACTAACGGGGAGGAAGCAGTCGCTCTCGCTAAGCAGCTTATGCCCGATATATGTATTATGGACATTGAAATGCCCGGAAAGACCGGACTAGAAGCAGCAGAAGAGTTAAAAGGCCTAGGCTGCAAAGTAATCATCTTGACGACGTTTGCACGGTCAGGGTACTTCCAGCGTGCGTTAAAGGCCGGTGTGAGCGGCTATTTGTTGAAGGACAGCCCTAGCGAGGAGCTGGCAAGCTCGATTCGCAGTGTCATGGGAGGAAGGCGTGTGTACGCACCTGAACTCATGGATGACGTGTACAGTGAGGAAAATCCGCTGACAGAACGGGAAATGGAAGTACTCGAGCTTGTCGCTGATGGTAAGAACACAAAAGAAATCGCCGGGCAGCTTAGCATTACAACCGGTACTGTCAGAAACTACATCTCTACAATTCTAGATAAACTAGAAGTAACAAACAGAATCGAAGCAATCACTCAATCAAAGGAAAAAGGCTGGTTCAAATGAAAGTCGAAAGCGAACTAAAGAGCAAGTAGCTTCCTGTACATCCTGATGAGTTATAAATTAGATTTGTTATCTATAATAAAGAAAAGGTTTAAAGTGACCATCTCTAATCGATCTCGTTGGATTATATTGTATTTTGAATTCATCACCTCAATCGTTATATGTATCTATTTTAGATTAGACTTTGTTATAGTTACACGCTAAGTATAGAAGCCCTGTTGATTGGAGTGGAAGGCGCGCAGACTCCTGCGGGATCAGCTGGACAGGTGAGACCCCGCAGGAGCTTGCGACGAGGAGGCTCACCGCCAGCCCCGCGGAAAGCGAAGCGCCTGGAACGCAAATCAACAGACTTATTTTCAAAGAAAAGTGCCTGAAACACGTTTCAGGCACTTTTCCATATTCAGATTTCTATATGCAGTAAAATCTACTTATAAAAAACTTTTTCGATGTTGTATTTTGCTTTTAACGTATTAATCGCATACGTCTCATAAATTTCTCTATCCATCGGGTCTTCCACAGTACATACGGCAATCTTGTGTACTTCGTGGCGATGGTTTTTGATAGGAGAAACAGTATCCTCGAAATGTTTCTTTACCCGTGGTCTTAGCTTCCGCGCTTTTCCGACGTACATCAATTCATCATCCGCGTTGAAAAACATGATGATTCCGCCTTTATCTCTTGGAATCCGGTGGTAATCCGTAAAACCATATTCGCTGCTGATTACTGCTTCAACCTTTTCTCCTAGTTGCCTGCTTCTTGTGATCACAACATCCGGTGAAGGTAGTTCGATTTTAATCATTCTAGTCACTTCCTATTCTTCAATTAGTAAATCGTACCACACGCTAAATTGAAAATCCACATATATTATTTTACCCAATAAAATTAAGCCTGACCCACATAGCAGTAATTCATTACTGCAAAGGGCCAGGCTCATTTAGCTTATTAACCTGCATATTCAGTTATACAGACGCCATCCAGTCCCGCTTTATTTGCTTTATATTCAGCACTGTCTGCACAGTAAAAAGTTGCATTACCTAATGCCTAACACTGGGCATGAGCTTTAGACACCATTTTCTATGCAAGGTTTACTTGCTATTTTTCCATACTAAAAGCAATAATTAGTGGTTGAGGACAGAAATATATCTACTCAGCTCATTAAAGAAAGCAGGGATCTAATTTTGGATAAATTTATATCACTCGGAATCTCGGAAGCAATCGCGGAAACGTTGAAAATACATGGAATCTCAGAACCGACACCGATTCAAGAAAAAGCGATACCGTTACTGCTGGATGGCAAAGATATCATTGCCCAGTCACAGACTGGGACTGGGAAGACTTTCGCATTCGTTCTGCCAATCCTCGAAAAATTGGATGCCAGTAACCCGAACATCCAGGCATTGATCGTCACGCCGACAAGGGAACTTGCCTTGCAAATCACACACGAAATACAAAAATTAGTCGAACATGTCGATGGCATCAATATTCTCGCTGTCTATGGCGGACAGGATGTTGCATCACAGCTTAAGAAACTGAAGAAAAACATTCATATAGTCGTTGGCACTCCTGGACGTTTGCTGGACCATATCCGCAGGGAGACGGTCGATTTTTCAAAAGCTGCATTCCTTGTACTGGATGAAGCCGATCAAATGCTCCATATTGGATTTTTAGATGAGGTAGAGGAAATCATCAAGCAAACACCAAAGACTAGACAGACATTGCTATTCTCAGCTACAATGCCAGATGAAATACGGAAGCTCGCTAAGCGACATATGTATAAACCTGAGAATATTCAAATTGAAAAGACTCAAGCTCCATTAGCTAATATCAAACAAATTGCTATCAGTACCGCAGATAGAGCCAAGCAAAATGATTTGATTGAATCTCTTAGGATGTATCAGCCATTTTTAGGAGTCATTTTTTGCCGGACAAAAAGAAGGGTCAGCAAGCTGAATGACGCATTGAAAGCCAACCATTTTAACTGCGATGAGCTTCATGGAGATCTATCTCAGGCGAAGAGAGAACAGGTGATGAAGAAGTTCCGTGATGCTAAAATCCAGTATTTGATTGCCACAGATGTTGCAGCCAGAGGGCTGGATGTGGATGGTGTCACGCATGTGTTTAACTACGACATGCCACTTGATACAGAAAGCTATATTCATCGAATTGGACGAACAGGCAGAGCAGGCAATGAAGGGTTGGCAGTAAGCTTCTATTCGCCGAAAGACAAACCATTGTTAGATATGATTGAATCAGATCTTAATGTAAGGATTGAAAAGAAAAATATCGGGAATGCAAGAAAAGGACAATCCGAAAATGAAACAGATCCTGATCTTTCTAGTAACCGAAAAACAAGAACAGGAGATTATAAAGGTAAAAATACCAGGTCGAGAAGGCGTGAAGATGGGAAGGTTGAAAGAGATCGCCGCGGAGAAAAGATCACAAAGGATCGTTTTTCTCGGAATGATATAAAAGACAAGCGTGAACGCAGCCCTGAAGGACCAGCTATGAGGAATAAAGATGGGCAGGCGCCTTCACGTGATCGAAGAAGAAATCATTCACAAGAAGGCCAGCAAACGAGGCAGGTAAAGGAAAGAAGTGAGAATTCACGAAATCAAAGAGACAGAAGGCAAGAATCTGATCGGTCAGAATTTATTGGCAAGGAGTCCAGGGGCTCCAAAAATGAAAATAGCGGAACACGCTTTGAAAGAACCAGAAGTAACAATGCTTCAGGCAAATCCGGCCAAGAACGGAATGTCAGAGATGGAAGGCACACTGGTTTGCCAGAGGGCCGCAAAAATAAAGGAATAAATAAGCGAACAGTTACAAAAAATCGCCGAAGCAGATAACTAATAGGCAGTGCAAAGAAAATAGACCGCAAATTGGCGGTCTATTCTCTGTTTAATGCTGCTTATTCGGGAGTTTATCGCTAGGGTTTTCTTTGCCTTGCCTTTTTTTGTTCTGTTCATTCTTTCGCTGGTTTTCATTCAGTTTCTGTACATATTCATGGGTATTTTCCATTGCGGTACCTCCTGATTTTAAATGGCTCGTCGTTACTTTTTCCATTAACCAAAGAATTCATTCAAGCAACAACCACTTAAGAGAGAACTAATTAAACAAATTTATCAGCAAATAGAAATTACGTTATAATGACGATAACTGACTGCTAGGAGTGAAATAAATTGAAAATAGAAGATATATACAGTGATCTTCCGGCACTGGAAACAGAACGTCTGATCCTAAGGAAAATCAAGAGGGAAGACGTCGAGGATATACATACATATGCTTCTGATCCTGATGTCTCAAAATTCGTATTCTGGGACTCTCATCAATCATTATCCGCTACTGAGGACTATGTAGATTTTATATTGGGTCTTTATGAAAATGGCAAGATCGCACCATGGGGCATCCAACACAAAGAAGATGGAAAACTGATTGGGACTATTGATTTTGTATCCTGGCAGACACAGCATAAAACCGCGGAAATGGGTTATGCGTTATCCAAGGATTACTGGGGGAGAGGGATTGCAACCGAAGCAGCAATGGAACTTATAAGGTTTGGGTTTAACAATATGGAATTAGTAAGGATCCAGGCAAAGTGCCTTGTTGCCAACACTGGTTCAGAAAGAGTAATGGAAAAAGCGGGAATGAGCTTCGAAGGTGTGTTAAGAAAGTTTATTTTCATCAAAGGAGTCCATTATGACGTAAAAATGTATTCTATTTTAAATGAGGCTGTTTTCGCATAGATTGTTTTTTTCGAACTGAGCTTTCATCCCGCATTTTCTTCACCTCGGGCTCTTTTTGAGGAGGTTTCTGTACAGGGAATGCCTTAAAACTCGTATACTTTTGGTTGTGAAAACAACAAAGTACACAAAAAGAGCCTTAAATGAAGACGCCTAAGCATTTGCTTGCGCCTACCGGATTATTCTTTCTCAAAAATATATAGTTTTGCGTTTTCCGGTCGATTGAATTTCGGACCGGAAAAACCTCTTTTTATCAATTCCTTCCGCATGAATATCATAATCCCTCCATGGCCAACGATCAGTACATCCTCACCTTGTGCTATTGCCTTATCTAACACTTGATTTATCCTTTGGACGACTTCAATTTTGCCTTCTTTTTGAGATTTATGGCCTAAAAGCCAAGCCATCCTGATCAAGAAAATATGCAGAGATAGGGGCAGCCTGACATTGCCTTGAATCAGAGGATAGATTGCCATTTCGCGCAATTCCTCTAAATAAATAATTTTTCCGGTAAAAGCCTTCTCTGCAGTTCGCCTTGCTCTGTCCAAATCGCTTGAATAGCACCTGTTCCAGTTCTGACCCAAAAGTTCAATTTCTGTTTCCTCAATTTCTGATTCATTATATTCCCTTTGCCAGCTTAGCAATTCCTGAGAGGAAACAAGCTTTTTAGGGTAACCTAACGTAACTTTAAAATGCCTTAATAAACCTATCTTCACAAAAAACCCCATCCTAATCGAATTTTTCAATGATTAATATAGTTCACTGTCAGGCAGTGAAATTCCTTTTTTCAGCAAAAGGAAAATGCAAATTATAGGTGTTTGTTATTCAAATTAAGGAACTTAATTACAGGAGGTTTTTTTGTACATATGCTGGCAGTTAAAGAGGAGAAATTAAACTTGAAAAAATTTAAAAAAACTATTATTATTAACACGCAACGTAAACGTTTACTCAAAAGGTATGGTGAGTATGAGTTCTACAATTAAAGATGTAGCAAAACAAGTGAATGTGTCCATCGCTACCGTATCAAGGGTCCTCAATGGCCAGGGCGGTTATTCAAAAGCAACGGAAGCGAAGGTACTCAACGCTATTAAAGAGTTAGGATATCAGCCTAATGCGTTTGCCCGTGGATTAATAAACAATAAATCCAATACAGTCGCCATTCTTTTCCCGGAAGTATCAAGCCAATTCTCATCAAAAATCCTCAGGGGTGTGGAGGAGACTGTGCATGGTTTCGGTTCGAGTGTGATCGTTTGCAATACAGCATCACACGGCCAGAGAACAATGAAATATTTACAGCTTTTAGCTGAGAAAAGGGTCGACGGAATTCTGTTTGTGAGTGAGATCATTACCGAGGAGTATTATGACAAGCTTGAGTCTATGCACACACCGGTTGTCCTGGTGGCCACAGAATCCTATCAATATCCTTTGCCATTCGTAAAAGTCGATGATAAGCATGCAGCCTTTACCGCTACTGATTACTTAATGAAAATGGGCCATCATAAAATAGGCATGATCAGCGGCAACAAGGAAGATATCATTGCAGGCCAGCCACGTATTGATGGATATAAACAAGCATTAGCCAATAAAGGATTAACATTCGACGAAAAAAATATCGTCCATTCAAAAGGCTTTTCCTTCACTGACGGCCTGGATAGTCTGCCCAACCTGCTTGAGCAGGCCCCCGACATTACTGCGGTTTTTGCCGCTAGCGATGCAATCGCCATGGGAGCAATTTCCTCTGCTTATAAAATGGGGATTAAAATTCCCGAAGATCTCTCAGTTATCGGCTATGATAATCTGCCTATATCAGAAATGTCAATACCGCCACTGACAACAGTAGCGCAGCCATTGGAAAAAATGGGATCTGTTGCTGCAAATATGCTGTTTTCGATGATGAATGCAGGGCAGAAGATTGAAAGCAGAATTATGTCACACACTATAATAGAGCGGGAAAGTGTAAGAATCCTATAATTTTCGCATGTTACGTAAACGTTTACTCAAATTTAAAACTATGGAGTGATATTCTTGAAAAAGCATTGGTGGAAAGAATCGGTCATTTATCAAATATACCCTCGCAGTTTCATGGATTCCAATGGAGATGGAATAGGCGATATCCCTGGGATTATTTCTAAATTAGACTACTTAAAGGAACTTGGAATAGATGTTATCTGGCTTTCTCCTGTCTATAAATCCCCAAATGATGATAACGGATACGATATCAGCGATTACCGCGATATAATGGATGACTTTGGAACAATGGCAGACTGGGAGCTTCTTTTAAAAGAAATGCACGACCGCGGGCTCAAACTGATCATGGACCTTGTCGTTAATCATAGTTCAGACGAGCATAACTGGTTCGTCGAATCCAGGAAATCAATAGATAACCCATATCGCGATTATTACATATGGAGACCTGGAAAGGATGGCAAGGAACCAAATAACTGGGAATCAGTCTTCAGCGGGTCAGCCTGGCAATATGACGAAGCTACAGATGAATACTATCTTCACCTTTTCAGCAAAAAGCAGCCTGATTTGAATTGGGAGAACCCTAAGCTGCGCCAGGAAGTGTATGATATGATGAAATTTTGGCTGGACAAGGGCATAGATGGTTTCCGGATGGATGTGATCAACTTCATCTCCAAAGTAGATGGTCTTCCGGATGCACCGAATCCTGAAGGAAAGCAATATGCATCAGGTAGCAAATTCTTTATGAACGGACCAAAAATTCATGATTTCTTGCAGGAGATGCATAACGAAGTAATGGCTCATTATGAAGCCATGACAGTTGGAGAAATGCCCGGTGCAAATGTTGAACTGGCAAAGCTTTATACAAATGAGGAACGAAATGAAGTGAATATGATATTTCAATTCGAACATGTTGATTTGGATTCTGGCCCAGGAGGCAAATGGGACCTAAAGCCATTGAAGCTTACAGACCTAAAAAGAAGCTTTACAAAATGGCAAAAGGGACTTGAAGAAGAAGGCTGGAACAGCTTGTACCTTAACAATCATGACCAGCCAAGGATGGTATCCCGTTTTGGGAATGATAAAGAATATCGTGTTGAGTCAGCAAAAATGCTTGGTACCTTCCTCCATATGCTGAAGGGAACCCCATACATTTATCAGGGCGAAGAAATCGGGATGACAAATGTCCGTTTTAACTCTATTCAGGAGTACCAGGATATCGAAACACTGAACATGTACAATGAAAAAGTAGTTCAAAACGGTGAAGATCCTGCAAAGGTAATGGAATCCATTTATGTAAAGGGACGCGATAATGCCCGTACTCCATTCCAATGGGACGAAAGTGAGCATGGAGGATTTACAACAGGTACACCTTGGCTTCAGGTGAACCCGAATTACAAAGAAATCAATGCAAAGCAGGCTGTGGAAGATGAACATTCCATTTATCACTACTACCGCCAATTAATCCAGCTTCGCAAAGAACATCCTATTATCGTGCATGGCAGCTACGACCTGCTAGTGCCCGACGATGAAAAGATTTACGTATATACAAGAGCTCATGAATCTCAGACTTTACTTGTGGCATTGAATTTCTCATCAGAACAGCAAAGCTTCAATGTACCAGAAGAGCTTCAAGGCAAACAGGGCAAAGTCCTGATTTCCAATTATAATGGCAATGTTGAAATCAAGCCAACACTTGCGTTGCGGCCATATGAAGCGATTGTTTATTTAATAGAAGATTAACCTTAGGAAGGCTGTGGAGACACAGCCTTCTTTTTTATAGGCTCTTTTCTATGCGAAAACAACCTTTTTATAAAACTTAGACTAAAGTCGCAGAAAAAATCAAGCTTCTCTACGAGGAAGAGTTTTCTTCTAAATCTTATGATGAATACAAGAAGAAAACAAAGGAGGAACTTGATGATGTTAAAAAATAAAGTAGTAATGATAACTGGAGTCACACAGGGGCTTGGAAAAGCATTGACACTCACATTTGCAAAGGAAGGAGCAAAATTAGCTGTCTGCGCACGCAGGGAAAACGTGCTTGCGGAAGTAAAAAGGGAAGCAGAAGCATTAGGCGCTGAAGTGCTTGCAATCAAAGCGGATGTATCGCTTTCACGGGATGCAGAAAAATTTGTTGCACTAGCAGTAAAAGAATATGGACGAATAGATGTTCTAATCAACAACGCCTCCATACTCGGGCCAAGTCCGATGCCACTGTTACTGGATTTTCCAGAGGAGGATTTCGTAGAAGTGATCAGGGTAAACAGCATCAGTCCATTCTTAGTTGCACGCCGTGTACTGCCTGTTATGCTCAAGCAAAATGAAGGCTCAATCATTAACGTA
The DNA here is from genome assembly GCF_023715485.1 of Mesobacillus subterraneus. Taxonomy (GTDB): domain Bacteria; phylum Bacillota; class Bacilli; order Bacillales; family Cytobacillaceae; genus Mesobacillus; species Mesobacillus subterraneus_B. The sequence continues at coordinate 260,270 of NZ_JAMBOF010000006.1, forward strand.
ACATCCGAAGCGGGCCATATAGGCTATGCTGGCTGGGGAGCATATGGCATATCGAAGTTCGCGGTCGAGGGTCTGACAGAAACCTGGGCCGATGAATTAAGCGATACAAATGTAAGAATGAATATGGTTGATCCTGGTGAAATGAACACAGAAATGCATGCACTCGCCGTACCCGATTGTGATTACGAGCTTGCAGACCCAAGTGATGTAGTGAATGTCTTTCTATACCTTTCATCGGATGATTCAAGAAAGATTAACGGTCAGCGTTTCCAGGCTCAGGAATTCAATCAGGAGGGGTTATAATGCGGACTAAAACAAAATCAAATGGTTATGATTTTTATCTGCCACCTGCACTTAATGCTTCCCATCCACCGGAAAGACGAAGTCTGCGGAGGGACCATGTAAAAATGATGGTGCTTGACAGGGAAACAGGCGTTGTAAAGCACGATCGTTTCTTCCAGATTGACCACTATTTGAATCCTGGTGATGTTCTCGTACTTAATACCAGCAGAACCATTCCAGCTATTTTTAAAGCTGATTGGCTTCGAAAGGGGAAGGTACTTGCCAATAAAATTGAAATAAGGCTTGCGAAGAAAAAGAACGCTTCTGCTTGGGAGGTCCTGATTGTCGCAGATGGTATCAAAGCCGGAGATGAATTATGCTTTGCGAATACCCTTCAGGCAAAAGTGATCGGTGAAGTTTTCAAGTCCCCATTAAAAATCATCCGGTTTTCCTTGCAGGGAAGAGAATTATTCGAAGCATTTTATTTACTAGGGGAGCCCGTGAGATATGAATATATCAATCATCCATGGAAGCTGGATTACTATCAGACTGTTTTTGCATGCCAGCCGGGTTCAGTTGAGATGCCTTCAGCTGGCAGGGCTTTCAGCTGGGAACTCTTATGGAGACTGCAGCGAAAGGGGATCAAGCTAGCCTATCTCCAGCTCCATACCGGGCTAAGTTATCTGCTTGATGATGATTATGGTCATTCACCTGAAAATCATTTTGAAGAATATTCAATCTCTGAAAAAGATATGGCAGCAATCGTTGAAGCTAAAGCTTCAGGTGGAAAAGTAGTTGCAGTTGGCACAACCGTGGTTCGTGCTCTGGAAACAGCAATTGCAAAATCAACCTTAGAAGGCTGGACAAATTTATATGTAACAGCCGAATATAAACTGCGCCTTGTAGACGGAATCATTTCTGGCTTTCACGAGCCAAAGGCAAGCCACCTGGATTTGCTGACAGCCTTCGTGCCGGAACAGACACTATTTGCTGCTTATGAAACAGCGGTTGAACAGAAATATTTATGGCATGAGTTCGGTGATATTAATTTGATTATCTAGTCAATAACTGGGAGGTATCCTATGAGAATTCATCATTTTGCAATGGAAGTGAAGGATTTGGCTTTATCGAAAACTTTCTATGAAAATGTTTTGGGGTTTAAAGAACATAGCAAACCCACATTTCTTGGAGAGAAAATAGTATTTCTCGAATTGGCGGGTTTCAAGCTTGAACTGACTGAACTGATCGGGAACAACAAACAGACTATAATAGACCGTGAACATGTCCACCTCTGTTTCGAAGTAGATGATTTAAGGGAGAAGATCCGTAGATTTGAAGAAATGCATATCGCACCTGAAGAGGGACCATATCAACTCAACAACGGTTGGGAAACTGTTTTTTATCAAGGCCCCGATAATGAAATACTTGAGTTCCTCGAGATAAATATCCCGAATAATATAATAAGCCAAGAAACTAAAAACGAGTGAAAAATCATGAGGATTTTTCACTCGTTTATTTTCTAACATCCCATTTTTTTATAAGGGAAAGGAAATTAAGGCGATATTTCTTAATAATCGTAAAGATTAAGTAGTATACAATCATTCCAAAAAGAAGTAAGTTAACGACCATGCCCAGGAAAAAGGCAGCTCCTATATGCATGCCGGCATCCAAAGACATTCCATGATGGGGCATACCAGCAGCAGAAGGGAAGATTCCATATGGAAATAAAGTTTCACCAACTACTACATTCAGATAAAATAAAAAGGGAAATAGCCATATTAATGCCACACCGCTAATAAATCCTGCAACTGGATTTCCTTTAAAAAGTCTCGCACTCGCAGTTGATAAGATTGGACCCAACCCAAATGACGGAATAAAGTGAATTAAAAATCCCAATGTGAATCCTAAAGAAATGTTATGAGCATTTCCTTTAATTCTAAATAGCTTTATAAGAAGGAATTTTAATCTTCGCATGTTTTTATTCATCATAATTCACCAGCCCCAAAATAGTATACAATTTGATGAATCATTTTAATAGTCCTTTTTTTAACCATATTTTTACTTCAGACTAAACATTCTTCGAAATCTTAAAATTTTCTTATAAACACTATCCGGATTGAGATATAATGATATAGTTCACCTCTATTTTTGGCGATAATTTGATAAAATAAACATGATTATTGTTTGCCTTGGGTAAAAATAGGAATAAAGAAGATGTAAAAATAGATTTCGGAGAGTGATGACAACTGATGCGGTTTACTAAAATGATTCCAAATATGTTTACCTTGGGGAATCTATATTGCGGTTTTCTTTCAATTGGATTTGCGGCTACTGGCCAATTTAATAATGCGGCAATTTTAATCTTGATCGGCATGATGCTGGACAGCATGGACGGAAGGCTTGCCCGGATGCTAAAAGCCGATACCCAGCTCGGCAAGGAATTAGATTCCCTGGCAGACATTGTCACTTTTGGAGTTGCACCTTCATTTCTGGTTTACTATACATACTTTTATCAATTTGGAATTTGGGGATTAATGGTTGCAGGTTTGTTTCCTTTGTTTGGCGCGTACCGTTTAGCTAGATTCAACATCAGTACTGATAAATCTTCACTGAACTACTTCATTGGTGTGCCAATCACTGCAGCTGGCGGAATCATGGCTATCCTTACGCTTTTTGGTGATATGATTCCAAACATTGTCACTACTGTAGTATTTACAGCTTTAAGCTTCTTGATGGTAAGCAGGATTCGAATCCCAAGCTTTAAGGAAGTCCCGCTTCCTAAATACGGGACCATCGTGACGATCTTCCTTGGATCCTTGCTATTCGTTATTTGGAAAGGAACATATGGGCAATTTCCTTATCTTATCTATATTGCCACACCATTGTATATAGCTTACCTTGCCTATCGTTTTGTAAAAGGGAAGAATAAATCCAATATAGATTAAGACAAAAAAAGCCTTTGCTGGATAGGAGGCCTCTGAACAAGTCCTTAAAGGATAGCTTTATTAAATTGGACGGTTGATTTCCACTCCAGGATGCTTCGCTTTCCGCGGGGCGTGCGGTGAGCCTCCTCAGCGCTAAAGCGCCTGCGGGGTCTCACCTGTCCCGCTGATCCCGCAGGAGTCTACGCACCTTCCGTTCCAATCAACCTAGTGCTACTAAACCTATATTTTAGACAAACTTTAAACCGTTCAAATCCCTGACTTTTTTAAGGGAATTGGACGGTTTTTATTTTATTATAAAGGTAATCTATTCGAAATGGGTGGTTCCATCGATGCCAATGCAACAATCGATCAAGCTAAGTCCTTATATGGATCTCTATGATCTTATCGTTCCAAAGAATAATTTGTTGCGCCAGATTAATGATCTGGTCGACTTTTCCTTTGTATATGAAGATCAATCGGGAAAGCTCGACAAGGGAAGAAAAACACTGGAGTAACGGCAAGAACCAGGTAGATACCTATTATTTTGATATTGAAAAATGCAAGCGTTGCCCGTTAAGGGAAGGTAGTTATAATGAATTGGCATGGAAATGAAAGGTGCTATGGCCATATTTACAGTCAATTTAAAAAGAATTCTAAAACTAATGCTACAAAAATAGAAGCAAAAAATAGACAAAAAACAGAAAAAGAACCGATTCATTTCCAAAAACATGGAAGTGAATCGGTTCTTTTCGTTTGGATTTTCTAGAAAATCTAAAAAATCGTCAGATTTTCAGTGCCCTCCTAGATAGCAAAGGCTTTTCTTATATAAAACTAGTCCCTTGAAGCGTTATTGAATGCACGGGAGATATCTTCTTTCACATCACCGGCCGTTTCTTTAAGTTTTCCTTTTCCTTTGTCAACGCGGCCTTCCGCTTCCATGGATTCATTGTCAGTCAGTTTGCCAAATTGTTTTTTTGCTTCGCCTTTAACTTGGTCAAATGCACCTTTAGTTTGCTCGTCATTCATTTGTTTTAACCTCCTTGAAGTTGGTATATTCATTTATACCCTGACAAAATAGTGGCAAACTATATAAAGCATATTGGATGAAATTACTATAGGGGGAAGGGGACTGGCATGAAAGGTCATATTTTAGCTGTGTTAAAACAGATTGAAGAAGATTATGATGTAAAAATCATTTTTGCTAGTGATGCTGGAAGCAGAGCATTAGGTTTTTCATCAGAGGAAAGTGATTATGATCTTCGCTTTATCTACATCCACAAACAGGAATGGTATTTATCGATTGACCAGCATTCAGATGTATTGGAAGTGCCCAATCATGATGGGCTGTCTATCACTGTAGATCCGCGCGTGGATGCTAGCGGGTGGGAAATCACCAAAGCCCTCAGGCTGTATAGAAAATCTAACCCTTCACTGCTAGAATGGCTTAATTCCAAAATAGTTTACTGCAATGAACATGGCATGGCTACTAAATTGAAGTTTATTCAACATAAATTTTTTTCGCCAAAGCCTTATATCAGCCATCATTTGAACCTAGTAAAAAAGAATTTCACATCATTTCAAAAAAATGAAAAGATTAAAATTAAATTGTACCTCTACGTCCTGCGGTCGATTATGGCGGCTAAATGGATTGAAAAGCATCAGTCATTGCCACCGATAGATTTTAAGGAGCTATTGAGGGTATTGCCTGATTGTATGGTTAAGGAGGAAGCACAAAGACTTCTGGTATCCAAACAGTCCGGGGAAGATTACATAGATAAAAACTTAATAATAAATGAATTTGTAATAGATGAAATGGATCGCATAGAAAAATACGCAAAGGACCTCAATAGGAAAGTAGCTGATCCGACAGAAACTCTCAACCGGATTTTCAGAGAAACGTTAAAAGAAGTTTGGGAGTAAGATGGTATTTTTTACGTTACTTAACAAAAATGCCAGGCAGCACTATGTGCAAGCCTGGCTTCTCTATTTTACGATTTCGACCTGATCACCTGTCTTAAGCCCAGAAGCATTGGCTTCATCCGTATCGATGTGCATATCCAAAGCGTAGGTGTCTTTCACTCTGATCAGGACATTATTGAATACCAGGCTTCTTTCGCCTTGGCTCTTGACACTTACATATTGGCCGTCACTAACATCAAAGTTCGCAGCGTCCACTGGTGTCATGTGAATGTGACGCTCTGCAATAATAACCCCCTCCTGAATGTCCAGCTCTCCTTTTGGACCAACAAGCTTGATGCCTGGAGTTCCTTCAATATTGCCAGACGAGCGTAAGGGGGCTTTTACTCCCAAAGAAAATGAATCCGTTTTAGAAATTTCAAGCTGGGTGAACTTCCTTACCGGACCAAGGATCCGCACGGAGGGAAATTCACCCTTAGGCCCAATCACTTTGACAGTTTCATTTGCTGCGAATTCGCCAGGCTGTGACAGCTCCTTGGCAATCGACAATTCATACCCCTCTCCAAAAAGAGTATACAAATCCTCTTGTTTTAAATGGAGATGGCGGTTTGATACACCAACCGGAATCATTCTTACAACTCCTTTCACGAAGATTTTTTTATTTTACCCATTAAGATACTTAAAACACTTTCATAGGAAAGTAAAAAAGATTACTTTCAAAAGCAAATAAACTTATTGCTTTTGAAAGTAAATTATATTACTCTTTAAAGTAAGGAGGTGGCAACTATGGAAAATCTTAGATTGAACGTTGCACTGCTCAGAAAAAGGGTTCCTAATTTAACGACCGCTGCCAAGTCTGTAGGATTGAGACCGGCGACTGTATCTAACTTGTCAACAGGTAAAATTCCGGTTGGCAGGGCTGAGGTACGTACGCTTGTAGCATTGGCAACTCTGGCTGGATGCACACTGGATGAGCTGATTATAAGAGGGGAGAGTGTTGAAATGATTGAAACAGGGATTAAGACATTAGATTTATTCGCTCCGATTGCAAAGGGAGGAACTGTAGGGCTTGTAGCGCGCCCAGGTATGGGACAATTGGTTGTACTGGCGGAAATGTTACACCGATTGAAGAAAAATGGATTTATTACAATTCTCATAAAACCAAAAGGAGAGCATCCTGAACTCAGTGATGTAGTGGATGGTATTGATTATGTCACTGATTCTATTGAGGAAACATTCCAAGTAATGCTTTCAGCAGGGTCAGATCAAGAATTCGTGTTAACCGCTGACCGCTCATATATTTTATCAGGAGAGATGTACTGCCTGCAGGAAATGATGGAGGACAAAGAAATCAACGAGGTAACGACCTTTCTTGTAGATTTAAAAGGGGAGGCTGTCGATGAAGACTTGCCATATGGACCACTCGACACTTTATGGCAATTTGATGCCGACCTGGCAGCGAGACATAAATATCCTGCCGTTAATCCCATCTACTCAACTTCATCCATCCTAGAGGGCTCCTATTTAGACCCCGTTCATCACAGCATCCAACAGAGAGCGCAAAAATTGCTGCGCCGGTACCGGGAATTACGGTCAATCGTCAATGTTCATGGACTGGATCGTTTGCCAATGACCGAACTTCAAACTTATCAGCAAGGAGAGAAGCTGGAAGCGTATCTTACCCAGCCATTTTTCGTCGCGGAAGCCTTTACTGGAAAGAAAGGTGTAATAGTGAGCTTGCATGACACATTGAAGGATGTTCGGAAGATACTCGAAAGCCCATCGAATATGTATGAAGCTGCAGATCTCCATTTTATAGGGCACCTTAAATAACATTACAACTACTTAAATCAAGAGCCTAATGACAGTGTATTAGGCTTTTTTACTTTTAACATATGATGATGTACATATTACTAACCTAATACGAGAATCTTAAGGAACATACGCAGAATTCTAAGGAAGGTGAATAAAGTTTATGAACAGGAACAAAAAGAATTACATTCCATTTTTCATTCTCCTAATCATCCATACTTTATTATTGATATACACCTTCTATAAAAATCAGGACCGGAAAAGATTAACGATTTTGCTCCTTTCGGGAATGGGTCTGTGTTTCCTGTTTGAGTATATCGTTCTCAGCCTGTTCAGCGCATACCGTTATAAACCAAAATTGTTCCTAAATAAGGACCTGGACAATTTTTTCGGAGCTATTTTATCCCAGGCAGTATTTGTCCCATTCACTGCTGCCTTCTTGACTGCATTTAATCTTAGCTGGAAGTGGAAAGCGTTTTTTGCGCTTTACTTTGCTGCCATTGAAAAAATATTTCTTAAATTAAAAATCCATCAAAATAATTGGTGGAAAACGAAATTCACGGCCACATTAATTCCGCTCTATTTTTACATAAATGATATTTGGTACAATCAGCTAAAAATTGGAACTCCAATCTTTCAATTCGGCTCATTATTTCTCGCTATTTTGGTTAACGGCATGAATTTATTTTATTCAATGTCAATCGTGAGAAAGTTCAGGTTCGGATTGGGACGATGGCATAACTGGAAGGAGCATTTCAAGATAGGCCCTCTTTATTCCATAGCCCTGTCATTGGCAACCGCAAGTATCATAAAAAATGACTCCACAATCAATGGGATGGCAAAAGCCTTTGCTTTCACAAAAATCATGGACTTGCTGGTCATGAAAACCGGCATAGCTAAGCAAAACTTCCGGCATACTCTTATCAATAATTCAATCCATGTCCTGATAATCTATCTGGCAACTCGCTTCAAGAAATGGATTTACATCGATCTGAAGCGACAAAAAGAAACCCTTACCACCCTAGCGGACAGTGAAGAAGCCAGCACCTAGATGCTGGCTTCTTTAAAAAATGGTCCTAAGAATAAAAGTCTTTTTTATTATGGAGCATTGCGTTTATAAGAACAATCTTTAATAACGGCCTACCTGTAACTGTTTATATACCTCTTCCCGGACTTCTTGAAGTGTTTTCGGGTGCAGAAGTTTACTAATGCTGATTTTCAAATAAGTTTGCTCATCAATCTGGCCATCATTTTGAAGCTTATCAAGGTGAGGAAGACGGAAATTCCCAATCGGGAGGTATGCAAGATAAAGTTTTTGTCCCTTATCATTCAAAGAAATCCTAATTCCTTTTAATACGGGATAAAAGAAAGATGAATAATCCTGTTCTATGACCAGGTCTTCTTTTACAGCAGATTTCACATATGGAAGCGTGGTAGGAAGGGAAATGAAATAAATCATCTGGTCATAGGAATAGTGCAGCTCCGATACCTTAAATCCAAAATGAGCCGTTATTTGTCTCGAATAAGATTTCATCGAAAAACTGTATAAATGCCTGCTTGTAAGTGCAGCTGTCATCAGAAAGATTAATACACCCATTATAAATGTCAATTCAATCAATGCTCACGAACTCCTTAAATGAAACTACGGTATTCTTGCCTGCGTTCTTTGCTTTATAGAGAGCCTGGTCGGCGGCGTCTATTAATTCGTTCTTGGTGGAAATAGCAGGGTGACTTGTGCACGCTGTCCCAATGCTGACAGTCAATGTACCATTAGGCTGCGTATCTTCTCCAGGGAAGCTTGCTGTTTCGACATTCTGTCGGATTATTTCTGCAATGACTTCGGCTTGTTCTAAGGTAGTATCGGGAAGAAGAACAACAAATTCTTCACCGCCGAAACGGAAGGAATAGTCGCCGTGCCTGAGAGATTGGACAATTACTTTTGCCAGTTTCATCAAAACTTCATTTCCTAGCAGGTGACCATTTTTGTCGTTGAACACTTTAAAAAAGTCAATATCAAAAATAATCAGCGAAAGAGGGCCGCGACATTGGCCTTCAAACGGGAAATGATCGTTAAGGATGGTCTGGAAGGCGCGCTGGTTAAGCAACCCAGTCAAGCCGTCTCTTAAAGCCATTTCTTCTATTTGCTCATATAGGTTCGCATGATCCAGGGCAATAGCTGCCTGGTTTGATAGCGGTATGATATTCTCCGTATCCTGCAATGTGATGGGGCGTTTATTGACAATGTTATCTATGAGTAAAATCCCGATATTCTTACCCTGGTTGATCAGCGGGATAACCGCGAATTCTTCAGTTCGGAAAAGGGCGTTAATAAGAACCTGGGATGAGTCATTCTTGTCAATATGGTTTACAATCACAGGTTTTTGGCTTGATAAAGCCATCCCAAAGACGTTTTGCTCATCATAGGGGATATCAAGTGATTTGAGGATGTCATTTAATTCAGGATCTGTAAAGTTGCTGTCAAAATTGTGTTCTATCAAATCACGAAGCTTCAGTTTGTCTTCTGAAATCTTTTCCCACACTTCATATCCTTTCTTTACATCCATTGGGCCGACACCGACAACCCCTTTTAATGACTTTGATCCATTTGCAGAAAGAAAAATCATCGCGCGATTAAACCCTAGCCCATGACCTGCCGTCACCGATGTCAAAATGACCTTTAACAGCAAGTCCTGTTGAAGGGTACGCTGCATAGTCGTACTTACTTCGCGAAATACTTGCAGGTGCTTCGACTGCTCCATAAGCATATTCGTCCACCTATGGTGGTCTCTTTTCTTGTGAATTAAATAATGCGTAACAAGTCCAGATCCTGCTCCAATTGTTAGGTAAACGGGCAAATCAAGAAGAAAGATTCCTTTAGTTTGCACAGCGACGAGAATGAAGCTAAATCCCGCAGCATTCAAACCACCCTTTAATTTATAGGAGTATCCAGCTATACCAATAAAAAAAAGAATCATCCATCTTAAATGTTCTAAGCCGTAAAAAGCCACAAAAGCTTCTATAAGAAGAAGGGGGGCGACAGAGAAAATTAGTTTATTAAGATAAGCGCTTACATGAAATCGAAATAAATTAGCGGCCAATGCTAACCCAATGGCCGTACCGATTAATAAGAAAAACACATCCAGTTTGCTCACTCCTAATCAGGAATCTTACTTCTTATTTTACTACTATTTTATGAAATAGATAGGACAATTTTACCAAGTTGGAATTGATGTTAAAATCGTATTTCCAAGTACTTCATAAAAATCCTTTGTCTAAGGAAAGATAAGTATATCATCAAGTGTATTGGGGTGTGAAGATGGAGGACAAGACAAAAATCCGCTTAACCGCAGCAGAAATGTCTAGTTTGTGGTCACAATATATCAATGATACTGTGTCTATCTGTGTATTAGAATATTTTTTAAACAACACAGTCGATGAGAGCGTGATGGAAGTTATAGAATTTGGGTTAAAAGCATCGAAGAATAACATCACCATGTTAAAAGAAATTTTCGAACATGATCATTTCCCTTATCCAGTCGGCTTTACTGAAAATGATGTGAATATACATGCTCCACGGCTTTTTTCAGATACTTTTAAAATGATGTACTTAAGGCATATGTCCATACTGGGTATGGCAGCAAATTGTGCAGCCATAGGTCTCGGCACCCGTCCAGATGTCATCGTTTTCCATAAAAGAGTGTTAAAATCCGGAATTGGCCTTCAGGATCTAACGAGAGAATTGATGCTGAAGCAAGGAACATATATAAGACCTCCGTTCATTTCGGTACCTGATAAAGTAGATTTTGTTGAGAAACAAAGATTCTTATCAGGCATTAAAGGCAGAAAACGTTCACTTTCTTCTATCGAAATTACCCATCTGTTCATGAACGTCCAAACCAATCAAATCGGCAAGGCATTGATTATGGGATTCTTACAGGTAGCACAGGACAAAGAAGTCAAAAGCTTTCTTCAGCGAGGAAAAAAAATCGCCCAAAAACATGTTGATTTGTTCAGTGACATCCTGAAAACAAATGATATCCCTGCTCCGATGTTTTGGGACTCTGCAATTACCGACACGACCACACAAATATTTTCGGACAAGCTGATCATGTTCCATGTTTCTGCAATGATTGCTGCAGGTATTGGCAATTATGGTGCTGCGATGTCGGCAAGTCCCCGCAAGGATATTGGTATTCAATATGCTTCTCTGATTCCCGAAATTGCTTTGTATGCTGAAGACGGAGCAAATATTATGATTAAGAATGCCTGGCTCGAGGAACCACCAATGGCTGATGACCGTGACCAGCTTGCCGGGCAGAAATAAGAGCGAGAATGCATGAAGCAATATTAGGTTATTACAATAAAGCTGACTAAGGTTGAAAACTGGCAATGGCAGGTGATAAACAATACTTGAAGTGGGATGTGCTTTCAAATATAGAAAAAGCTTCTGCATACCTGCAGAAGCTTTACATTTGAAATTATGATTTTGTGCTATGCAAATCAGGAAATTTAACCGGCGTATCGAGCGAAAGCTGGTCACGGTAGGAGCGATAAGCAACTACACTTTGATTGAGAGAATGCACGTCCAGCTGCAATATTTTCGAATTGTTCGTTTCCAAATAATATTTCATATCGCCTTGTTGCAGCTGATAAAATGACAATGTCACACCTAGAAAATGGTTTTTTGTTACTTTTGTGTCCGGATGGTTCTTGATAAAGTCAGCAATTTGCTGAACAGAGGCTGAAGAAGTACCTGTCACTGAATAGATTGTTTCTTTGGCGTGGCCATATGCTTGATTCAAAGTCATTTTGGCCTTATTAATAAAGTTATTGATTGATTGGTTCATTTTATCCCTCCATACCAAACTTCTTAAAATATGTTAATTAATATACCCCCGAATCTTAAAGTGATTCCTGTTTACTGCCTAATTTTCTCTTAAAATACCACCTTAATAGTGGAGGCACCGCAAAATAAACAAAGAGCAGCCTGAATAATTGAAATCCGGTAACCATTGATAAATCGGCGTTCACCTCATGCGCAATTATTCCCATCTGGTCCATTCCGCCCGGGGCTAAGCTCAGGAAACTTGTAACGATTGAGATATTTAACTTCTCTGATAAAAAGAAGCTCATTGCCAATGATCCAGAGACAAGAAAAAAACCGCTTAACAAGGCCAGAAAGATGGTCAAAGTTTTACGCTGTAATTTTTCCGGTTTTAATAGCATGCCTATATATCCGCCGATCAACAATTGTGAGGCGTCCAGTACGTTTGATGGCAAAATCGGGCCAGTAAAACCAACGTTTGTTAATAATGCTGCTGCAAGGATCGGCCCTAATAAAAAAGGGGTCGGAAATCTAAGTCTTTTTCCGACAAAAGCACCTATGATACAGGCAGCTGCGAACAACAGGGCAGAATATGACCCAGCATCATGCTGGTATTGGCCTATTGTTTCATATTCTGTGTGCTGTAAGTTAAGAATCGGGCCAAAAATGACGAACGGAACAAAGAATACTATCATCAATAACCTGGATACTTGCATGAAAGTAACTACTGTAATATCAATGCCTTTCGTTTCCTCGGCGAAGACGATCATCTGTGACAGTCCTCCCGGTATGCTGCCTGTTAACATCGTGGGGTAATTTACCCCTGAAAGCCTAGAAATGATAAAGGCCATGAATGCTGCGAATGACACCAATAACACTGTCATGAAAAACATTGACGGAAGATTTGCAATGATATTTTTTACTGCGGTCCGAGTAAAGGAAAGCCCGATTGAATAACCGACTATTATTAAGGCTGTATCTCTTAGAAAAGGCGGCCAGTACAAATTGATCCGTTTAAATCGGGAAAAAATCAGGATCGACGACATTGGACCAAGAAGCCATGGAATTGGAACTCTAAAATATGAAAATAATAAACCGCCGAGCACTGCTATGAGTAATGCATATAAGAATGAAGTAACTTTGCTGTTTTTGCTCAAATCTGCACCTTCTTTTAAAATGATAAAACGGAACTAATTAATCCAGATTGTGGTAATATTATCATATCATAAACCAACAAATATGATTGAAACCACCTGGGGAGATGAAATAATGGACCATAAAATAAGTAGTTTCGCAGAGTTAAGGACTTTATTTGGAAAACCAAGTGAACTAGCGAAACGCAAAGTTATCACATACATAGATGAACATTGCCAAAATTATATTGCGCAATCGCCATTTTTAATATTATCTACCTCGGATGCTAATGGTTACAGCGATGCCTCACCAAGGGGAGACGCTCAAGGCTTCGTGCTCGTATTGGACCAAAATCGGATCGTCATCCCGGACCGTCCAGGCAACAAAAGAATGGACTCTTTAAAAAACATATTATCAAATCCCCGTGTAGGACTATTGTTCCTTATTCCCGGCATGGCTGAAACATTGAGAGTTAACGGCAAAGCCAGCCTTACCCTCGATCCGGTCCTGCTTGAAAAAATGATTGCCGGAGGAAAAAAACCACTTCTGGGAATAGAAGTAGAAATCGAAGAATGCTTCATCCAATGTGGTAAAGCATTAAAACGATCCGGTCTTTGGAACCCTGAAACATGGACAGACAAATCAAGCTTACCTTCAGGTGCAGAAATTCTCGCTGCACACTCCAAGCTTCCAGGGACCACAGCAGTTGATATTAAAGATAGATTAGAAGATGGGTATAAGAATCGGCTTTACTAGAGTAGGACGGATTTGAACTCCCTGCCGAAGTCTCCACGATCATCTTCATATCTCATACTGATAAATTTCAATGCATCGCTTCCTGATAGTGTCAGTTGCGAAATGACAGATATACCGCAAAACGATAAGGATGCCAGGAATGAAATACACCAGCTGGAAATTAAAGGTGAAGGGCAAAGACTTTACAATGAGGAATCCGGAAAGGAACTTTCCTTTTTGGTCGTATCTCAGGAAGAACACCAAAGGCTACAAAGATCTTTAAAATCACACTAGAGATAGATAACAAAGGCAGGGGAAGAATCTTGGGAAAAATCGTAGCAATTGGCGGGGGAGAAATCAGCGAAAACGAAACCCATCACATTGATAAGGAAATTGTAAAGCTTACCAATAAAGAAAATCCTTTAGCACTTTTTATCCCCACAGCCAGCGGAGAGCCTGAAGGGTATATTGATACCTTCAAAAAAGTATATAGCGAATTAGGCTGCAAAACCGATACCTTATTTCTCATCGATGGAGAACTATCAAATGATCAAATAAAAGCAAAAATACTCTCGGCTGACCTAATTTATGTTGGCGGCGGGGATACTGAAAGAATGCTGGAAATATGGAAGGGCAAGAAGGTAGATGAATACTTAAGAGAAGCTTATCATCACGGGACAGTCCTATCAGGATTAAGCGCAGGGTCTATATGCTGGTTCGAGTATGGACACAGCGACTCATATACGTATAGGACAGGGCGGCAGCAGGATTTCTTTAAAATAGGAGGATTAGGAATCGTTCCAGGGATTCATTGTCCCCATTATACCGAGGAAGGCCGCGAAAATGATTTTGAAAGAATGGTCGAAGCAAATGACCTTATTGGTATTGCTATTGACGACAATTGTGCGATTGAATTCAATGGGGGAAATTATCGAATCTTAAAATCAAGTCATACAGCAAAAGCTTTTAAAATTTATAAAAATGAAAATCAGATCATTAAGATCGAACTTTCCAACACAGAAAACTATTTACCTTTGAATAGTTTGTACAGCAAAAGCTGCCCGGAGTAGGCAGCTTTCATTTTGATTTCCTGTTTGAGATGACCTCTTCGAGCCTGTCTGGATAATTAGTGAACATGCCAGTGACTCCCCAATCCAGTAACATTTCCATATCTTCCTTCTCATTGACTGTATAAGGATATATCCGCAGACCTGAATCAAGAACCCTTTTGACATATACAGGGTTGATTGCCGTGAAGTGCATGCCAATACCGGAAGCATACTCTTTAATTTTCGTCACTTCTACATTTGTAATGACTGCTGGAGCATAATAGGAAAGAAGTTGGACCAACGGGATTGAATCATCCAATTGACGTATTTTTTTAAGACTCTCCGCACTGAACGATTGAATGATTACTTTGCCGCTTTGTCGTTCTTCACCAACAAGATTGTACTCATATAATATCTCCACTAGCTTTTCTTCCAGCCCTGGGTACACCTCGGGGGATTTTGTTTCAATAAAAAAATTAGCATCAGCTCCGAACCGATCGATTACCTCACGAAGAGTCGGCACTTCAAGGCCCATGTATTCAGGCTTTGCTTTATCAGGATATGCCTCATTAAACCAGGATCCCGCGTCAAATCTCTTTAATTCCTCCAAGGTAAACTCCTTGATCGTCCCTGTGCCGTCGGTCGTACGGTCAATGGTTTCATCATGCATGGCAATCAATTCTCCGTCCTTTGTCATCTGGAGATCGATTTCAATATAATCACCTTTCATGATTTGCCCAAGTTCATAAGCCGCGAGAGTGTGTTCAGGTGCATGGCCGGAAGCGCCCCTGTGTGAAATATTCACGGATTGTTGCATCGTTCCGGCTTGGACATGGGAAAAGGTTAAAACAACTAAAGAAGCAGCGCATATAGCTGCGCGACACATCCAATTCATCTCCAAATTCTCCTCTCAAGGTTGTTCGAAACAGATATGATTGGGAGACTTTTGAAAATCCGTCGCAAAAATAATGGTTAACGACTAAGTGTAACTATTATTTACTTAAACAACCGAAACTATTTCCAAACCTTCCACCAGTTGCGTTTCGTGTGTTTAGAAGCAGCGGTTTCCCTGAAACTTTCGACCATACCTTTGAACATATCATCCCGCTGCTTGATTTCCCTGCGGAATTCGTCACGCTCACTTTTAATCGTACGTACTAAATAGTCTCTTTCTTGATTGATCACTTCATTCAGATTAGACAACTCCTGGTTGGTTGCCTCCCGGCTGTTGGAAACATAGTCAGCCAGAATTTTAAACTCTTCGGATACTGTTTCTGTTGTCTCGTTCAAGCGTTTTGCCAACAACGTCAGTTCCTTGTTAGTGCCAGATGATAATTTCTCGACGGAATTCTCCAGTTTAACGATTTTATCGGTTGTACCTTTTGATGTTTTTGTCAGGCTGTTTGTCAGAAGGGAAATTTTTTCAGAAGTACCTTTTGAAACATTCGCAATGCTTCCTGACAAAACATTGATTTTTTCGGAAGTACCCTTCGAAACCTTCGCAACGCTCTCAGTCAGCTTTGTTATTTTATCCGTTGTGCCTTTTGAAGTCTTTTGGATACTGTCTGAAAGCTGGGAGATTTTTTCTGTCGTCCCTTGTGAAGCTTTTATGACACTATCAGAAAGCTTACTGAACATTTCAGTTGTGCCTTTTGATACCTTAGCAATGCTACTGCTCAATTCGGAAGTCCCTTTCGAAACATTCGAAAGTTCTGCCGAAAGTGTTCCGAGTGTTTCGGAATTCTCTTCGGAAGTCTTGGCTACAGTTTCAGACAATACCTTTATTTGTTCTGTTGTCCGCTCGCCTGATTTATAAATAGAATCTGAAATTGTTTTGACTGTAGTAAAAGTACCTTTTGAAATCTCCTTTTTAACTTCTTCCAAAACTTCCTTGCGAATACCATTGCGGATTTCAGCTTTTACTTCCTCGATAAGCGCTTCCTTATATTGCTCCATAACGGACATGAACGAATCATAGCCTCCGTCGTATTCAGGTGTGGACTGGGTAGGTAAGGTCGATTCAAGCGTTAGGGCGTTGTTATCTGCAAATGGTTCAGGACTAGTATTTTCATCATGATTCACATGCCGCTGCAGAAGATCTCGGATCATTTCTTTGCTTAAGTTTTTATCTCGCATCTGTTTGATTTTCATCAATAAACCAATTTCCATATCAGTATAAAATCTTGCGCCTTGCTTCGTCCTGGGGACGATTAGAAGGCCTGCGAGATCCTTTTCCCATTGCCTGATGGTCCCGGAAGGAACATTTATTTTCTTGGACACCTCTTTAATCGTATAAGCCTTCATGAATTGAGTGTCAGTCATCTTGCACATTCCTTTCTGTTTAGGTTTTCAAATAATATGTGTAATGATAAAATTCAGCATTGATATTCCAGTTTTCCTGCATGGTGACAAAAGCTCTCAAAAATAGTGAAGTTTCTGCATAACAAGCAGAAATCATACACACTTCGCACCAATTTTTGCACTCCTTTATAAAAAAGATGATTTATCGTGATGAAATCCGCAATTTGATTTACAATAGACATGTAAACGCACACTGAAGTCCAAGGGGGATATGAATAAAAAGCATGCCTGGTTGGGTTGTCGAAAACTGTAAGGAAAAGGTATCCTTCAGTACATAATTAGCCATTAATTTAAAACATTAGATACTTTCTGGAGGGGTAGACATGTCAGAGCTGAATGTCCGGATTGAAAAAGATTTTTTAGGTACGAAGGAAGTATTGGCTGATGCCTATTACGGAATTCAAACCTTAAGGGCAGTTGAAAACTTCCCAATTACAGGTTACAGAATACATAGTGAATTAATTAAAGCCATGGCAATGGTAAAAAAGGCAGCAGCACTTGCTAACATGGAAACCGGAAGACTATATGGAGGTCTTGGCGAGGTAATCGTCAAAGCTGCTGACGAGATCATTGACGGAAAGTGGCATGACCAGTTTATCGTCGATCCAATTCAGGGTGGAGCAGGAACATCCATCAATATGAATACGAATGAGGTCATCGCAAACCGTGCTTTGGAATTGCTTGGTGAGAAAAAGGGTGATTATTTTACATTAAGCCCTAATTCTCATGTTAATATGGCTCAATCAACTAATGATGCATTTCCAACCGCAATCCATTTATCAGTCCTTTCCTTATTGGATCAACTGCTGAAGACAATGGCCACCATGCGTGAAGTGTTTTCACAGAAGGCGAGGGAATTTGACGGCATCATAAAAATGGGGAGGACCCATCTTCAGGATGCAGTGCCTATCCGCCTTGGCCAGGAGTTCGAAGCATACACACGCGTAATCGAACGTGATATTGAACGGATCCAGCATACCCGCGGCCATCTTTATGAAGTCAATATGGGTGCGACTGCAGTTGGGACAGGCTTAAATGCCAATCCTAAATATATTAAGGATGTTGTCCGACATCTTTCTGAAATAACTGGATATCCGTTAAGAAACGCTGAACATTTAGTAGATGCAACGCAAAATACCGATGCATATACAACTGTATCAGCCGCTTTGAAGGTTTGCATGATGAATATGTCGAAAATCGCTAATGATTTACGGTTGATGGCTTCAGGACCTAGAGTAGGATTCAATGAGATTTCCCTTCCTGCAAGACAGCCGGGATCATCGATCATGCCAGGAAAAGTGAATCCCGTCATGCCTGAGGTCATTAACCAGGTCGCGTTCCAGGTCATCGGCAATGACCATACAATTTGCCTAGCATCCGAGGCCGGACAGCTTGAACTGAACGTCATGGAACCAGTCCTTGTGTTCAATCTGATACAGTCGATCAGCATCATGAACAATGGTTTTAAAGTCTTTACAGACCATTGTTTGGCAGGTATTGAAGCGAATAAGGATAAACTGCAGAAGGATGTAGAAAGAAGCGTCGGCATCATTACCGCGGTGAATCCACATCTTGGGTACGAAGCGGTATCAAGGATAGCGCGCGAAGCGATCCTTACAGGAAAGTCCGTCCGCGAGCTGTGTCTTGCGTATGACGTGTTGACAGAAGAAGAACTCGACCTGATCCTGAATCCGTACGAAATGACGAATCCGGGAATAGCAGGGGAAGATCTGCTTAATAAAGACTGAACAAAAAGCCGTTGTCTGATGACAACGGCTTTTCTGTAGACCATTTCGTATAATAGAACATGCCTTCATAGCTCAACTGCCAAAACTGTTCAATTCTGCTTTTTTAGAGTGTCTGTTGGACCGGAAAGCTAGAACGGTCGCTCCCAGGATAAATGTTGCAATTCCTGCACCAATCAGGACACCGGACACTCCTATCAATTTCGCAAGCAGGGCACCGGCGGCAGGAGCGACCAGCATTGAAAACGTCTGCAACGACATTGCAGCTGCCGATACTCTTCCCATCATTTTCTTTGGTGTTTCTGATTGAAGGACATATCCGTATGGAACTCCTTCAGCTGAAGCAAGGACACCAAGGACGAAAGCACCCGCCATCCAGCCAACCTTAGGCAAATCAAAAATCCCTTTCGTCCCTAACCCTATTGTGAGGATAAAGACTCCGCTGAATAAGGATGCAACAGCCATTAACTGAATCGGCTTCATCTTCCAATCAGTCCATCTCCCGAGAAGCAAAGCACCCACGACGCTTCCAAACCCTACCGAGCTAATCAGCCAGCCGAATTCTTCTTGGCCGAAATCAAGCTGTTGTGCTACAAACACAAATAACCCATCGTATAGGAAGATAATAAAGAATGCGATAGAGGAGAGAATTATTGCCGTTTTTAAAATACCCGCAGAAAGGATATGACGTATTCCTTCTGAAAAATCCCTGAAATACGAACCTTTCTGAGATTCACGTTTCGATATTTCACGCTCCGTCTCAATATTCGGCAAGGTTAACAAAAACAATACAGCAATAAAAAAACCGACAGCTTCAAATACAAAGGGACTTTTTACTTCAAATATGGCAATAAGCCCTCCTCCAAACGCCGGCCCGATAATTTTCATTGTATTGACTGAAAGCTGGCTTAAGGTAACAGCTTCCGGGAGCTCATCATCGGGGACCGTATACCTGATCGCACTTTGTCTGGCAGGATCATATAAAGCGGCTACAGTTGCCTTAAGAAAAACAAAAATTAAAAGAACGTAAAGGTTAGGAGCAAAAAACAACCCTGCTACGAAAACGATTCGGAGCATAAGGCAGGAGATCATGATCATTTTTTTTGGAAGCCTATCGACAAACACGCTTGCAATCGGCCCAATAATTACCCATGGCAGACCAAGAACAATGATGACCGATGCGATCGCTGCCTCGCCAAGTCCCCAGTGATAGGCTACTATAACCTGAATCGCCACAAAATCGAGCCAGTTTCCAAGGTCAGAAAACACCTGGGCACCAAAAAGCGACCGGTATGCCTTGTTACGCAACGGCTTAAACATTCCAGACTTCATCCGGCAGCCCTCCTAAATGTCAGTTTTTAATGCAGCTTTTCTACGTTCAAGCTGTTTCCCCCCAAGGTCAAAAGGGTCCTGGCTAGCAGGCAACTCATCGTTTTTAATGGCATCTATCGACTCTTTTAACCATTTCAGCTCTGCTTCTAGCTTCAGTTCTGCATAACGAATCGCAAGCATTCCGACCTTGTTGATGTATGACGTGTTATTACCCTTCCAGATCTTAACATAGGAAAGAAGCTCTTCCGATTCATTTTCCCTTTTTCTCAAATGGTCTGAAAGAGTGTGCATATCCATTTCTTCATGCCATGCAGCCATCTTCATAAACAGTTCATCCTTGATTGCAGGAGCAGCTGGTGTTTGCGCAAGCCAGCTTTCCAGCTCAAGCCAGCCTTTACCAGTCAATTCATATAACTTTTTCTTACGGCCGTCATTGTCAGACTCGACTGTTACGATAAAACCTTCATCTTCAAGTTTCTTAAGCTTCGGATACAGGCTCCCATAGCTTAACCCCCAATATAAACCCGCCGCTTTGTGTTCAAACTCTGCTTTAATGTCATATCCCGAACTTGGGCGAAAGCTAATTACCGCCAATATGGAATGTTCAATCGACATGAATTTTCACCCCTTATTTATATATATCATTGTGATATATCAATATGAATGTTTAGAATAAAAAATGTCAAAAAATAATCAAACAAAAGTAAAAACAGTTTGTTTAATGGACAAAGGGGAATTAAGCCAGTAAAAGTAAACGCTCACGCCAATGAGGAATACAAGCATTTAAAGAACAGGAGGAATGAAATTGGCATTTAGAAAACCGCAGGAGATTGCACAACTCGCTGTAGACGCTGGGACATATAAAGCCTCCATGCCGCTCAGGAATATGCTTGTGCTAGGTTTTTTGGGAGGAGCGTTTATTGCTATAGGTTATTTGCTGGATATCAGGGTGATTGCAAACCTTCCGCATGAATGGGGAACTTTCGGGACCTTTTTAGGTGCAGCAGTTTTTCCACTTGGTTTAATTTTGATTCTGCTTGCTGGTGGTGAGCTTCTAACCGGGAATATGACGGCCATTTCGATCGCAAGCCTTGCAAAAAAAGTGACCGTGCCGCAGCTGCTGAATAACTGGTTCTGGATTACCCTAAGTAATTTCGTCGGTGCTTTGTTCGTCGCTTATATCTTCGGGCATGTTGTCGGGCTTACCGAATCGGGCCCATATTTGGATAAAACCGTTGCGGTAGCGGGAGCAAAAATCGATGACAGTTTTTGGGCAGCCTTTTTTTCTGGTATCGGCTGCAACTGGCTTGTTGGACTTGCAGTCTGGCTTTCGTACGGTGCTTCTGATATGACCGGGAAGATTCTCGCAATCTGGTTCCCTATTATGGGCTTTGTGGCAATAGGTTTCCAGCACGTCGTTGCTAACATGTTCGTCATCCCGGCTGCGATTTTTGCAGGGCACTATAGCTGGAGCGAATACTTCGCCAATTTTGTACCAGTATATTTAGGGAATGCAGTGGGCGGGGGCGTCTTTGTCGCATTGATGTATTGGATCAGCTATAAAGCTCACCTTCAAAAACAAGCTGCACAGCCTGAGAATCAGTTTTCTCAAGCGAGCTCCCGTGAACGGGCAGCCAGGCGAATAAAATGAAAATGGAACCTCACCAGCTGAGGTTCCATTTTCATTTTATTAGTCCGATTGATTTTAAACCATTATATATACCTGCATCAGTTACTGAGGTTGTCCTATGCTTTGCATGCTGAAACAAATCCGGATGTGCGTTTCCCATTGCAAACCCTTCACCCACAAAGGAAAGCATTTCCTTATCGTTCATTCCATCACCAAAAGCGATAGAGCTTTCTCTTTCAATCCCAAGACGATTGAGCAGGAATTCCACTCCGACACCTTTATTCACCCTGTCACGGATGACATCAAAACAGTGCTGCATACCTTCAATGTTAACCTGGGACAAGTGGATTCCATCATTAAACTGATATAGTTCATGCCCGGATTTACCTGAAGTGATGATGGTCATCCCTAGAATATCATTGATGACAGCCTCACTAAAAAGGGCGTTCTGCCTTAAATGGAATTGCTGGAGGAAAGACTTCACTAAGTCCGAGTCAAGGGTTGTCAGGTAATTTTTTGCAGCTGTATATAATACTACTTCGTGTCCATTTCCAATGGCAACATCGAGGATATACTGCACATCAATGGATTTCATCGGTTCAGCAAAGATTGTCCTGCCTTCATAAATGGCTAGAGCCCCGTTATAGCCGATAAAGGAAGTGATGTTAAGCTCCTCGCCAATTTCGGATATCTCATGAATTGGTCTTCCAGTCGCAAGCACAACTTCAATTTTTTGTTTCTTCATTTCAGCAATTGCTGATTTTGTAGACACCTCAATAGTGTCGTCAGGCTTCAAAATTGTCCCATCAATATCTAAAAATAAAATTTTGTATATTGGCATATCATGCTCCTAACTTTAAGTTGATCACTTATATTTAGTTTTACATACAGGAAAAGAAGTAATCAAATTTTTGCATGTAATTCAATGACTCGTTTGTTTAATGGAAAAAGCTTAAGGGTAATCTACTGATAAGAAAATCTTTGAAAGGGGATGTTCATTATGTTATGGACCATTGCAGCCATACTGCTGGTTCTTTGGGTTCTTGGGCTGGTCTTTGAAATTGCAGGGGGCATTATTCACATCCTCCTGGTAATCGGCCTGATTTTGATTGCATACAATGCCATTAAAGGAAGAACCTCAGGCACAAGACATTAATAAGTGGGCAGCGGCTATTGCCGCTGCCTTTTTCCGTGAAAAAAATAAAAAAGCCATTTTCTTTATTTTCTGATCTCACTCATAATAAAATAGTATACAAACTGGTGTAGGGAGCGTGGAAGTCCAATAATGAATTTTAAAAAAATAACTAATACTTTATCGGGGCGGACGCCCACAATTCTTGGCCATGAGCAATTCATGAAATTCGCGGTGCTTCTCCCGCTGGTGGAAATTGAAAATGAAGTACATATTTTATTTGAAGTACGTGCACTGACGTTAAGAAGGCAGCCAGGAGAAGTTTGTTTCCCTGGTGGCAAAATTGAAAAAGGGGAAGATCCACAAAAAGCTGCGATCAGGGAAACCTCGGAGGAGCTCGGCATCAAGGAAAGCGATATAACTGATGTCTTCCCATTGGATTTCATGGTGTCTGCATTCGGTACGATCATTTACCCATTTGCTGGAAAGATTACAGATACGGAAAAAATCGCCCCAAATGTAGCTGAAGTAGGTGAGGTATTTATGGTACCCCTATCGTTTTTTAAAAAGAATCAGCCCGATAGCTACAAAATTAATTTCCAGGTTGAACCCGAAGATGGATTTCCATTCGACTTAATTATTGGCGGGGAAAATTATAACTGGCAAACAAGGACAATGCATGAATATTTTTATCGTCACAATGAAAAGGTGATATGGGGCCTGACAGCAAGAGTCCTGACCCATTTTATTGAATTGTTGGATAATCATAAGCAAAATGAGTAGGAGCGCAAAATTGTCTGCGGTCCTATCTTTCTTTTTACAAGGCATCAATCAAAAGCTAGTCTTTCAATACCGAAGAATTACCCGCTTTTTTATATTGACTGTTTACGTATAGATTCGAACCAAACTTCTATTCCATATATCTAGTGGCTTCTAATACCGATTATTGCTTTTGATCGGGAAAGCAGCATAGTTTTCAAATAGAGCTTAACTATTTAACCATTATTTTAAAAAAATTGTTTTTAGTATTTGCCTTAGCCTCTCTGACTCACACTCGATACTACATCCAATTCTTTTCCATTTCTCCACTAGAAAAACTTCAAAAAATATTATTCTACAAACACATTTTCAACGATCCGGATAGGAGTGCCAAATCTACTATTTCTTTGCAATACCTGAAATTTCTAGGATTAAAGGTTGCTTATGGTAGATTTATTATTTATAATTTTAAGATAATTATTTAAAGAAAGTTGGGCAAAAAAAATGAAATTGTACATATCAGTGGACATGGAGGGAATCACTGGCCTGGTAGATCATACCCAAGTGGATTCGTCTAAGCATAACTATGAACGTGGTCGGCGGATCATGACACAGGAAGCCAACCATGTAATCAAAGCTGCTTTTGAAAAGGGCTGTGAAGAAGTCATTGTGAATGACAGTCACTCTAAGATGAACAACTTGCTTATTGAAGAATTGCATCCAGAGACGCAGCTGATCACAGGAGACGTCAAACCTTTTTCGATGGTTCAGGGTCTTGATGATAGTTTTGCCGGTGCCATTTTTGTCGGCTACCACGCAAGGGCTTCGATGAAGGGTGTGATGTCGCATTCAATGATTTACGGAGTTCGGCACATGTACATAAATGATGTTCAAATTGGTGAATTAGGCTTTAACGCATATGTAGCAGGGCATTACGGAGTACCAGTCATCATGGTAGCAGGTGATGATGGGGCGGCCCGTGAGGCTGAGGCCCTGATTCCAAATGTAACAACGGCGGTTGTCAAGGAATCGATTTCCAGATCTGCAGCAAAATCACTGACTCCTGCAAAAGCCGGGGAACTTCTGGCTGCAAAAACAGAATTCGCATTAAAAAATAAGGACTTTGTGAAACCGCTTACTCCTCCAGAAAATCCGGTATTGAGAATCGAATTTGCCAACTATGGTCAGGCAGAGTGGGCAAATCTCATGCCAGGAACCGAAATAGAGGAGGGCACGACAGTTATCCGCTACCAGGCTAAGGATATTCTAGAAGCCTATCAAGCTATGCTTGTCATGACCGAACTGGCAATGAGGACTACTTTTTGCTAGAAGGATCAGCCCTACATCATATGAAAATACAGAAACACATGATAAGGAAGTGAGTTAATGCTCGGATATTTAGTCAAAAGGATTGGTTCGATGGCAGTTACATTGCTAGTCATCATCACTCTTACATTTTTCTTGATGCACTCAATTCCCGGATCTCCTTTTAACGAAGAGCGGGCCACGAGCGAGGCTGTCCAAAAGAACCTGGAATCCTATTATCATCTGGATGAGCCGCTTTACGTACAGTACTTTTTATATCTCAAATCTGTGGCAACATTCGATTTCGGGCCTTCGATAAAAAAATCATCTCAGACTGTGAATGAAATGCTTGGAAGAGGCTTCCCGGTTTCGTTCGAACTTGGAATGGTCACTCTCATCGTGGCAATTTTTTCAGGCATCTTATTAGGAATCATTGCAGCACTGCGCCATAACGGATTCATTGATTATCTTGCAATGACAGTTGCCGTACTAGGAATATCTGTCCCAAACTTTGTGATGGCCACGCTCCTCATCCAGCAGCTTGCCGTAACATGGGAAATACTGCCTGTAGCAACATGGACAAGTCCAAAGCATATGATCCTGCCTACACTGGCACTTGCCACAGGTCCGATGGCTATTATTGCCCGACTGACCAGAGCGAGCATGCTGGAGGTACTTACCCAGGATTACATACGTACAGCTAAAGCTAAAGGATTGTCGCCTGTAAAAATTGTTTTTAAACACGCATTGAAGAATGCTTTACTGCCTGTTGTCACCATTCTTGGTTCACTGGCTGCCAGCATTTTGACAGGGACATTTGTCATTGAAAAAATCTTCGCAATTCCGGGAATGGGCAAATACTTTGTTGAAAGCATCAACCAGCGTGATTATCCCGTGATCATGGGGACGACGATTTTTTACAGCACAGTGTTGATCATCATGCTGTTCCTCGTTGACCTCGCATATGGGATTCTTGACCCAAGAATCAAGCTTCATAAAAAGGAGGGGAAATGATGGCTCTGCGCAAACACCAGGAACCACAAACACAATCTTCGATTCCAGACGACTGGTTCGTTCCTATCAAAAAAAACGAATCAGATGCAGAAGCTGTTGTCAGACCAAGCCTGTCTTATTGGCAGGACGCTTGGAGACGCCTCCTGAAAAACAAGCTGGCAATGATGGGTCTATTCTTTTTATCGTTTTTGACTTTCATGGCGATTTTTGGTCCTATCATATCGCCTCACACAGTGGATTATCAGGATTTGGTCAACCAAAACCTTTCGCCGTCAAGTGAACACTGGTTTGGAACCGATGAGCTTGGCCGAGATGTATTTACAAGAACATGGTATGGTGCACGCATTTCTTTATTTGTAGGGATTGCGGCAGCCCTGATCGATTTCTTGATCGGCGTCATCTATGGAGGAATTGCCGGCTATAAAGGCGGCAGGACGGACCACTATATGATGAGAGTGATCGAAGTTCTTTATGGTCTTCCATATTTGCTCGTTGTTATTTTAATCAGCGTAGTCATGGGACCCAGCCTTGCGACGATCATTTTCGCACTTACCATTACCGGATGGATTGGCATGGCCAGAATTGTCCGCGGGCAGGTCCTGCAAATCAAGAATTATGAATTTGTATTGGCATCTAAAACATTTGGAACTAAAACAGGCCGGATCATCCGTAAGAACCTACTGCCAAACACAATGGGACCGATTATCGTTCAGATGACTCTTTCTGTGCCATCAGCGATATTTGCCGAAGCGTTCCTGAGCTTCCTCGGGCTGGGTATCCAGGCGCCGTTGGCAAGCTGGGGCTCGATGGCAAGCGACGCCTTGCCGGTCATCTTGTCAGGAGATTGGTGGCGGTTATTTTTCCCGGCATTCTTCATCTCATTAACGATGTTTTCGTTTAACGTTTTAGGTGATGGGCTTCAGGATGCACTCGATCCGAAGCTAAGGAGGTAGCCTCATGGATAAAGTACTTGAAGTAAAAGACCTTCATGTTTCGTTCAAGACATATGGCGGAGAAGTAAAAGCAGTCCGCGGTGTCACATTTGATTTACATAAAGGAGAAACTCTTGCGATTGTAGGAGAGTCAGGATGCGGCAAAAGCGTCACTTCTCAAAGCATCATGAGATTGATTCCAGAGCCGCCAGGCAAGTTCGACGGCGGAGCGATCATTTATAAAGATAATGATTTAACGAAACTGAAGGAATCCGAGATGAGAAAAATTCGCGGGTCTGATATCTCGATGATCTTCCAGGACCCAATGACCTCATTAAATCCAACATTGACAATCGGCGACCAGCTTACTGAAGGGATCCTCCAGCATATGAAGCTCTCAAGTGAGCAGGCAAAGAAAGTCGCAATCGACATGCTTGACCTCGTCGGAATTCCAAGTCCGCATGTACGTCTGAAGCAATACCCTCATCAGTTCAGCGGGGGGATGAGGCAGAGGATTGTCATCGCAATGGCATTGGTCTGCCAGCCGGAAGTCCTGATTGCGGACGAGCCAACAACCGCACTAGATGTGACAATCCAAGCTCAAATCCTGGAACTCTTCAGGGATATCCAGAAGAAAACTGGTGTTTCAATCATTTTGATTACACATGACTTGGGTGTTGTTGCCCAGGTGGCAGATCGAATAGCGGTAATGTATGCTGGCAAAATCGTCGAGACTGGGACAAGGCGGGAGATTTTTTATAACCCTCAGCACCCATATACAAAGGGACTGTTAAACTCAGTGCCGCGCCTGGATGTTGACGGCGCTGACTTGATTCCAATCGGCGGAACCCCGCCTGATTTATTCTCTCCTCCAGCCGGATGCCCGTTTACTGCCCGCTGCCCATATGCAATGGAGGTTTGTGACAAGATGTATCCTTACAAGACAAAATTAACAAGCAGCCATGGGGTCGATTGCTGGCTCCAGGATGAGCGCGCACAAAAACTGTTAGCAACGAAATAGGGTTCAAACAGGCTAATGCCTTTTTGATATAAAAAGCCAGACCAACATAAGGGGGAAACAGAGTGAGAAAATTTTCGACAATGCTGATGGCAGCCATGCTAGTATTTACGCTTGCTGCCTGTACTGCGAATAACAACGCAGGCAAGGAAACAGACGGAAAAGACAACGGAGATAAAGAAAAGGGAGGCGAAAAAGTCCTTTACCTCAACAACGGCCAGGAGCCAACTTCTTTTGATCCGCCAATCGGTTTCGATTCTGCATCATGGAGTGCGTTAAACAACGTAATGGAAGGTCTTACGCGCTTGAACGCTGACCACCAGCCTGAAGAAGCTACTGCTGAAAAATGGGATGTATCTGAGGATGGCAAAACGTACACATTCCACATCCGTGAAAATGCAAAATGGTCTAATGGTGATGATGTAACAGCAAACGATTTTGTGTTCGCATGGAAGCGACTCTTGGATCCGGCTACTGGTTCTGCTGCAGCTTTCCTTGGCTATTTCATTGAAGGTGGAGAAGAATTCAACAGCGGAAAGGGTTCAGCTGACAATGTGAAAGTAAAAGCAGTTGATGAAAAGACCTTCGAAGTTACCCTTATTAGTCCACAAGCGTATTTCTTGAGTGTCATTGCTAATCCTGCATTCTTCCCAATCAATGAAAAGGTTGCGAAGGAAAATCCAGAGTGGTTCGGAGAAGCGGAATCTTTTGTTGGAAATGGACCTTTCAATTTAACGAACTGGGAACATGACACAAAGTTTGTCATGGAAAAGAACGACAAGTATTGGGATGCTAAAAATGTAAAACTTGACCGAGTTGAATGGGCAATCGTTGATGATACAAACACTGAGTATCAAATGTTCCAGGCAGGAGACCTTGATGTATCTGATGTACCTTCTGAGCTGGCTGACAAGCTATTCAAAGAAGGTAAGGTAGAAGTTGAAGACCAGGCCGGCGATTACTTCTATCGTTTCAATGTTACAAAAGAACCTTTCCAGAATGTTAACATCCGTAAGGCATTCGCCCTTGCAGTTGACCAGCAGAAGATCGTTGACTTTGTAACAAAGAACAAGGAAAAAGCAGCATACGGCTTTGTTTCTCCAGGATTCCAGGATCCATCTGGAAAAGACTTCCGTGAAGTCAATGGTGATTTTAACAAGACAAATATTGAAGAAGCAAAAGCGTTGTTGAAAAAGGGTATGGAAGAGGAAGGTTATACTGAGCTTCCTGAAGTCACTTTAACTTACAGCACAGATGACACTCATAAAAAGATTGCTGAAGCATTGCAGCAAATGTTCAAGGAAAACCTTGGCGTTGAAGTGAAGCTTGCGAACATGGAATGGAACGTTTTCGCAGAAGAACAGAAAGCTCTGAAGCATCAGCTTTCCCGCAGTTCATTCCTTGCTGATTATGCTGACCCAATCAACTTCCTTGAAAACTTCCAGACTGGCCACTCCATGAACCGTACTGGTTGGGGCAATCCGAAGTATGATGAGCTGATCAAGCAAGCGAAAAATGAATCCGACGAAGCTAAGCGTTTCGAAATGATGTACGAAGCAGAAAAGATTCTTTTTGAAGAGGCTCCTATCTTCACTGTACACTTCTACAACCAGGTATATCTTCAGAACGAAGCTGTATCTGACGTTGTACGTCATCCAGTCGGCTACCTTGAACTGAAATGGGCAGATAAGAAGTAATAATCCTGTTTTTTCTAAGAAAGAGGCGTCTTGGAACGCCTCTTTTTTACTAATACATATTGCATTTTAGTTTACTAGTATTTATATAAGTCATAAGCAATATCTTTCTGGTTAACGTAAAATATCTGCAAGAAAACCAGGGGCAACTGCTTTGTGATTCTAATCCTCAGCACTTACTCATAACAACTATATACATACATAAATATGCAAAGATTCACTCTAAACTTAATAAATTTTGAAAATAAGCGAAAAGGAGTCGATCTGCCATGATGGTAAAGCCTGAACGCCTAAAAAAAGGGGATACAATCGGTGTCATCGCGCCTGCAAGCCCGCCAAACAAAGAGAATCTTGTCCGCGGCTTAAAATTCATAGAGGAACTAGGACTGAATTATAAGCTTGGGAAATCACTTTATAAAGAATATGGTTATCTAGCTGGAAAAGATGAAGAGAGATTAGCAGATTTGAATGAAATGTTCCTCGATGATGAGGTTAAAGGAATCATCTGTGCCGGCGGTGGATATGGCACGGCCCGCATTGCCTCGGGTATCGATTTTGAAGTAATCAAGAATAATCCCAAAATCTTCTGGGGATATAGCGATATTACTTTCCTGCACACAGCAATTCGACAGGAGACTGGCCTCGTTACTTTCCATGGACCCATGCTCGCTTCTGATATGGGCAAAGAAGATGTAAATCAGGTATCAAAAGATACTTTCCAGCAATTATTTGAACCTGCAGATTTACATTATAGTATCGAGATTTCTCTCATTGAAGAGATGGTTCCTGGATCAGCTGGCGGCCCTTTGGTCGGAGGGAATCTTTCACTTCTATCCAGTTCAATGGGAACACCATATGAAATTGATACAAAAGGAAAAATTCTGTTGATTGAAGACATCAACGAAGAGCCCCGTGCCGTTGACCGTATGCTTAACCAGCTCTACATGGCTGGAAAGCTGCAGGAAGCGTCAGGGATCCTGGTTGGCGATTTCAATAATTGTGTACCGGAAAGGGAGCTTTCCCTATCTCTTGATGAAGTGATCGAACACTATATTAAACTCGCAGACAGGCCAACTTTAAAAGGATTTAAAATGGGGCATTGCACACCGCATATCGCAGTTCCGTTTGGGACTGATGCACGCATGGATACTAAGATGAAGTCGGTCTTTGTAGAGAGCGGAATCAAGTAGAACTATTTAATTGGGGGATATTGATATGATCATTGAAAATATCGAGACATTCCGCACTGCTGTCCCTTTAACAAAGCCATTCAAAACGGCTCTTCGAACGGTCACGCTAGCGGAGGCAATATTCGTTAAAATCACCTGTGACAACGGGATTGCCGGATGGGGAGAGGCACCACCTACATTAGTCATTACGGGTGACAGCCTGGCGAGTATTGATGGAGCGATCAATGAAGTCATTAAGCCATTTTTATTAAAAAAGAATCTCTTAAACTATGAACAAATTTTCCAGGGATTGAAGACAATTCTTGTTGGCAATTCCAGTGCTAAAGCAGCTGTGGATATGGCTCTTTATGACTGCATTTCGCAAAACTGCGCACTGCCGCTCTATCAATTCCTTGGGGGATACCGAAGCGAAATTGAAACTGATTTTACCGTAAGCGTGAACAGCCCTGAAGAAATGGGGGCGGATGCTGATGCTTATGTCAATAGAGGCTTCAATGTCCTGAAGGTAAAAGTCGGTATAGGTGACGTGGCTACGGATATTGCAAGGATTCAGGAAATACGAAGCCGGATTGGCAAAGATGTGAAAATTCGCCTCGATGCCAACCAAGGCTGGAAACCAAAGGACGCAGTCAGGGCAATCAGGAAAATGGAGGATCTGGGCCTTGATATCGAGCTAGTCGAGCAGCCAGTAAAAGCTGATGATCTTGATGGCCTTAAACAGGTAACCGATTCGGTCGATACGCTGATCATGGCTGATGAAAGTGTCTTCACGCCCAAGCAGGCCTTTGAAATTATCAGCAGGAGAAGTGCCGACCTGATCAATATAAAATTGATGAAGTCAGGCGGAATTTACCAGGCTCAGATAATTAATCAAATGGCAGAAACCGCAGGAATCGAATGCATGGTTGGAAGCATGATCGAAACAGGCCTTGGCATCACGGCTGCTGCCCATTTTGCGGCGAGCAAGAAAAATATCACACGTTTCGATTTCGATGCACCGCTTATGCTGGCCCGGAAAGCGATTTCAGGCGGTATACAGTATAATGGAAGAACAATCACACTTCCGGATCGTCCTGGTCTTGGAATAGAGAATGTCCTGTTAGAAGGAGGAATTTCCAATGGAAAGCAATAATTTATGGCTCGTAAACGTCCCTGTCGCAACATTGTGGACTTCCTATGATTCTGCTAGAGAAATTGACAAAGAGGCAGTATCAGGCATAGTGAATCTGGAGTCATGGCTAGAAAAACTAAGCTATGAACCAAGACTAAGTTTATGCGACGATAACCTTGTTCAATCCCAGGTTCTATTTGGCCAGGAGGTATTGATCATGGATGAACGAGACGGATGGGCACATGTTGTCGTCCCTGACCAGCCCTCAGGAAAAGATGAACGCGGTTATCCAGGTTGGATTCCTAAAGCCCAGCTGATCCAGCAGTCAGACTGGTATAAGAAACCTGGCCCTGCTTCTGTCATTACAGCTAAAAAAGCCCTGCTATATTCCGAAAAAAATGAAAAACTTATGGAATTAAGCTACCAGACCATGCTTCCAGTCATTGAAGACATGGTCGATCGTATTCGAGTCAAAACTCCGACTGGGATCGGCATCTTAAGGGCTGAGGATGTTGCTGTCATCTCATCGGAAAGGGAAGTTCCGAAACGGAACGGCACAGCCATCGTCGCTGCCGGGGAACAATTCATCGGTCTTCCATATCTTTGGGGCGGGATGAGCAGCTATGGCTACGATTGCTCTGGATTCAGCTATAATATGTGCCGCGCAAATGGCTATATCATTCCGAGAGATGCGCATGAACAAGCAGCGGCTGGTAAAAATGTCGAGTTATCGGAAATCCAGCCAGGCGATTTGCTCTTCTTTGCTTATGAAGAAGGAAAAGGAAGAATCCATCACGTTGGAATTTATTATGGAGACGGCAAGCTGCTCCATTCACCGAATACAGGCAAGAATATTGAGGTCATACCACTTGAAGGAACAATCTATGAAAAGGAACTCTGTGCAGCAAGACGCTACTGGATTGATACGGAGGAATAAAAATGGAAAAAGAAGTTTTATTGAGGGTAAAAGATTTAAAAAAACATTTCAATATGGGTAAAAAAGAAATCCTTAAAGCTGTTGATGGAATTTCTTTAGATATATATAAGGGTGAAACTTTTGGCCTTGTAGGAGAATCAGGATGCGGCAAATCAACTGCCGGCCGTACGATGATTGGCTTATATGACAGAACAGACGGCGAAGTTATTTTTAATGGAAAAGATGTGCACACAATGTCTGAGAAGGAAAGATTTCAATTTCACAAACAGATGCAGATGATTTTCCAGGACCCTTATGCTTCGTTAAACCCGCGATCTACAGTCAAAGAAATCATATCCGAACCAATGGAAGTCCATGGCCTTTATCCGGATAGGAAAGAACGCCTTGAGCGTATTTATCAGCTGCTCGAGGATGTTGGTCTTAACCGGGACCATGCCAATAGATATCCCCACGAATTCAGCGGAGGACAGCGCCAAAGGATCGGAATTGCGAGAGCACTCGCTCTTGACCCTGATTTTATTATTGCGGACGAACCGATTTCTGCTCTTGACGTATCTGTCCAGGCACAGGTCGTGAACCTTCTGAAAAGGCTTCAGAAGGAAAAAGGGTTAACCTATTTGTTCATTGCCCATGATCTTTCAATGGTAAAACAGATCAGCAACAGGATTGGTGTCATGTATCTTGGCCACATAGTGGAGCTTACCGCAAGCAATCAGCTGTATAAAAAGCCGCTTCATCCATATACACAGGCCTTATTGTCAGCCATCCCGATTCCCGACCCGGATATTGAAGATAAGAGGGAACGCATCATCCTCGAAGGAGAGCTTCCGAGTCCATTGGATCCACCAAGCGGCTGTGTGTTCAGGACGCGCTGCCAGCATGCTATGGAGGTATGCGCCAAGGAAAAACCTGTATGGCAGGAAATAGATACAGACCACTTTGTCGCATGCCACTTGTATAATGATCAAGTTGGCAACAATGAAAAAAAAGATATTCTTGTCAATATTAGATAGGGATCAAAACAAATGAACATACAGAATTTAAAAGATAACGTATACAAAGAACTCGCCAGGTGCAAGGGCCGGGCGAGTTTGTTTATGGAGATTGAAGACCATGTTATTGAGTTTAACAGTCATGATGCTTACCGGTCTGCAAGTTTAATTAAAATCCCAATTCTCTTCGAAGCTCTCAGGCAGATTGAAAAAGGCATCATCTCTGCAGATGCAGATGTGAGCTTAAGAATAACAGATAAAGTCGGAGACACAGGAGTCCTACAGGCGTTGAGTTGTCATAAGTATTCAATTCAGGACCTGCTCACCCTTATGATCATTGTTTCCGATAATTCTGCAACGAATCTATTGATTGACATGCTCGGTATAGAAACGATCAACTCCACTATCCGTCGACTGGGTATGTCCAATACGGTTATGCACCGTAAAATGCTGGATTTCGATTCAATCAATTCTGGGAAGGACAATTTTACATCTGCTGCCGACATGGTGGCATGCCTAAAAGAAGGAATAGATGGTTCATTATTGAAATTCGAATCTAGAGACAGGTTTCACTCAATCCTCCTTCACCAGCAATTTAAAGAAAAGCTGCCAGCCTATATTGATGAAACCTTAATAAATGCCGGGAATAAAACGGGAGAATTGCCTGGTCTGGAACATGATTGCGCAGTGTTCAGTTACGGGGATAGAAAGGCCTTCGTCGCAGTGTTGATTGACGGACTTGCCGAAGCGGAAAACGGAAAATACACTATTCGACAAATTGGAAAGCAGGTAAATACCTTTATTAGCGCCAATTTGACAAGATTCAACCACGAATGATAGCTATTGATAATAAATAGTTATCAACTGCTAGCAATTTGATAGGGATAATACCTTCTTTTAATAACAGGTGAAATGGCTTATTAATCGATTTCATTTTATAAAAAAGAGAGTTATGGATTCTCACAATGATTAAAAAGACTGAACCGGACAGCACCATATAAAAATTCGTAAAAGAACGAGGACCCCTTGTCCTCGTTCTTTTTGACTTTCACATAGTATTCTTTACTAATTTTTCCTTCTCAAATTGAAGGCAGTATCCTAGCGACCAAATTAAAAATAGGCTTCCTGCTACAATATACAAAAAACCTCCAAACAACCCTACTAATCTTGGATCAAACCACTCGAGTGCCACTCCTGTGAAAAACATTGAGATCCCAATAAAAGTATTAGACACCATGGAAGTAAGCCCGAAGTACATGCCATGCCATTTTGCTGGGATTGTTTCCATCGCAACCGTATCAAGCAGCGTGTTTCCGATGCCACTGAAAATCGCCGTCATCGCAAACAATACGGCGGCCAAAAAAAACAAACTAGTTTGGCTGATGACCATTAAAAAAAGACCTTCACCAATAATGCACAAGAAAGAAAACAAGAGAAAACGACCTTTAATCATTCTGGTAAAAAGGGGACTGGCTATCAGGCCAAGACCCAGTACACTGTAAAAAATTCCGACTCCTAAATCCGCTTTGCCAAATGTCTCAACGGCATAAACGCTTAAAAGAACATTCTCAATACCGTTAATCAGAGGAATAACAAGCTCAAACAGCATTAACATCAGAAGAAAAGAGGACGCAGCTATTGCTGGCAACAGTTCATTGTATTTTTCATTTTTCACTTTTACAACCTGGTCGGATTGTGCGTTACTTTCTAAAGCTGGCAGAGTAGAGAGAATCCATCCCGCAGCTAGAAAGGAGACGATATTAATCCCAAACGCTGCTTTGGCTCCCAAAAAATACGACACGACACCACCGCTCAAGGCTCCTATCACTAAAACAAAACCGATCAATACTTGTTCCCACGCATTTACGTTTTTTAGAGACTTGGATGAAACAATGGCTGGTATGCTCGACTTCCTAATGGGCGAGTATATTGCTTCACCAGAAGCAAGAAGGAATGAGGCGGTATACACAATCCACATATCATCCGGATCATTTATTGCAAGAAAAGATATTGCTATTACTGCCCTTGAAAGATCCGTCGCAATCAGGACCCTCTTTCTGCCCAACTTTTCGGCAATTTTGCTGCTTAATGGACTGAAAAACAGAAAAGGTATCATCCTTAAAGCCATGGTAATACCCACTGAAAACCCTGAACCCGTCATTTGAAGAATCAAGGCAAGAAGAGCAACCTGGCTGAACCTGTCACCAATTCCATTGACGATTCCTGCAGAAAACAGCTTGCGATATGACGATTCAGCCTTTAATGTTTTAATCATTTTATCCTCCGTTATCTAATTAGACTAAAATCTAATTAGATTATATTCTAAATAGGAAGGTGATGGAACTATTTTTTCGAAAATTTTTAAAACTGGATCGGTATCGAAATCATTAGAGTACTTTTGCATCCGGCTATTTTTGTTTCACCCGGATTCTCAATGATGCACATTTTCTTGGGAACTAATATGGTGTAAACAAAACTCGAATTAAAAAAATTTCCTTTAGAATCAGTTGAATTCAACCAAGAAAACGTAATACTAAAATTCCATGCCTAAATTGAGTGAAATGGGTATTCATACGAGAAAAAATGCATTATAATGATTTTCGTATTTCCGAAGATTTTAATTCAAGATGATAACAATTTTTATAGATTCAGGGGGAATGGTGTATGAAAATGAGAGTTTCAGCAGTCCAATACCATCTTCACACGATCAAATCGTTCGAAGAGTTCGCTCAGCAATGTGAGCATTATATAAAAACGGCCCAGGAATATGGATCAGAGTTTGTCCTGTTTCCTGAGTTTTTCACTACTCAATTGCTATCGATCGGAAGTGAACAGGGAACAAGGCTGACCATTAATGAACTCCCTGGTTTTACTGAACAATACCTGAACCTGTTCCAACATTTCGCTTTGGAAGCAGGCATGCACATAATAGGCGGAACACATGTAATCGCCAGAGCAGGCAAATTATATAATGTTGCCCACATGTTTTATCCTGACGGAAGAATCGTGGAGCAGGCAAAACTTCATATCACTCCGACGGAAGTTAATGAATGGAATATGAGTGCGGGAGAAGATTTCAGGGTATTTGATACAGATAAAGGCCGCATTGCACTTTTAACTTGTTACGATATTGAGTTTCCTGAGATTGTAAGAATGGCAAAAGCGAAAGGGGCTGACGTTATTTTCGTACCATCGTGCACGGATGACCGTCACGGGTTCCACCGGGTTCGCTACACCAGCCATGCGCGGGCCATTGAAAACCAGGTATATGTGGTTTTGACAGGAACCGTCGGGGCCTTGCCTACAGTTGACTTTATGCGGGCAAACTTTGGCCAGGCGGCGGTCATTACACCCAACGATATTCCGTTCCCTCCAAAAGGCCTTCAAGTCGAAGGTGAGTTAAATAACGATATGATTGTCACTGCAGACCTGGATTTGGAACTTTTATACGAAGTGCGTGAACGTGGTTCAGTCACAACCTGGCGTGACCGTCGCACAGATCTTTACCCTGACTGGGAAGAAGCAGAAAAAATTTAACTCGATAAGGAGCATGAGACATGGAATATATTCGCGTTAACAGTATCGAAGATCCGCTTTTTACAAAACTCCATAATTTAATGAAGGACGTTTTCCCTCCAGAGGAAGTACTGGAATTTGACCTTTGGAAAGAACCGCTTGAAGACCCTGGCATCAGGGTTTTCGTCGCAGTACATGAGGGTGAAGTTATAGGTGTGACCGAATATCGATACTACCCAGACTGGAATATAGCCATGACCGATTTTACGATCGTTGGCAAGCCAGGATTGAGCCTTGGCCGGTTCCTCGCCAATAAAAGAATGGAAGACTTACAGACCCTCGCTCGCGAAAAAGGGGTTGAATTGTTCGGTATGTTTGCTGAAATATATGATCCGTACCGTAATACGGATCATGACTTTGGCGGCGTCAAAATTATGGATCCATTTGTCCGCCGTGAAGTGTTATCGCATTTAGGATATAAGCGCATTGATCTTGAATATGTTCACCCTTCCTGGGAAAATGACGGGGCAGCTGTCGAGGGACTGGACCTTTGCTTTATGCCTAGCGACGTAAATACCAATGAATTGCCTGCAGCATTAATTGCAGACTTCTTAACAACATACTACTCTGTACTCGAAAAGAAGCCAGAAAAATGGCTTAAGATGATTGAGCAGCTTAAAAGAAAAGAAACTGTTGAATTATTGCCTCTATAATTCAATCTACCAGCGGAATCAACAATGATCCGCTGTTTTTTTTCATAAGGCTGTGTTAAAGGTCATTGTTGATTTTTAAGCTCTGTTGATCTTCGTTCCAGGCGCGTAGACTCCTCCGAAAATGCTAACGCATTTTCATTGCGCGTGGGCAGATTCGAGGAATTTCAATCAAAGTCCCGCGTGATAAACGGGGCTGGGGAGACCCCGCAGGAGTGAAGCGACGAGGGGGCTCCCCGGTGTTTATTGTGTATCGGATGAATCTTTAATTCCAAATTATCCAGCCTCCGATCATGAATTAAAATCCTACGATTTGTTTTCATCAAGATGTTTTTCTATAATTAACCCTTGACTACATAACCGAAAGGAGTCATCACATGGAATCTTTAAAAGGGAAGAACGCGTTGATCACCGGGGCTGGCAGAGGCATTGGCCGCGCTGCTGCAATAGCTCTTGCTAAAGAAGGTGTAAATATTGGGATGATCGGCCAGACACTCCCAAACCTGGAAAAGGTGACAGCTGAACTGGAAGCATTCGATGTTAATGTTGCAGGAGCTGTTGCTGATGTATCCGATATGGAATCTGTTCAGCACGCTGTCGAACATATCGAGTCTGAGATTGGCCCTATTGACATCCTGATTAACAATGCTGGAATAGCAAAATTCGGCGGCTTCCTTGACCTTGAACCTCAAGAATGGGAAAGAATCATTCAGGTGAATTTAATGGGAACTTATTATGTTACACGTGCTGTCTTGCCAGGAATGATAGAACGAAAAACTGGTGACATCATCAATGTTTCTTCAACCGCAGGGCAGAAAGGCGCTCCGGTTACAAGTGCATACAGTGCATCAAAATTTGGTGTTCTTGGCTTAACTGAAGCGTTAATGCTTGAAGTACGGAAGCACAATATCCGTGTAAGCGCGCTTACTCCGAGCACCGTCGCTACAGACCTTGCAATCGAAACAAACTTGACAGATGGAAATCCGGAAAGAGTGATGCAGCCAGAGGATTTAGCTGAATTGATGGTAGCTCAGTTGAAACTGAACCGCCGTGTCTTTATCAAAACAGCAGGAATGTGGTCGACAAATCCTTAACTGGCCATTTTGTTCCCCGCCAAACTGAATGCATACAAGAGTTCGAAAGAAAGGCGCAAACCAATTTTTTTCTTGGGTTGCGCCTTTTTGTGCCAAAATTTCAAAATAAAAAAAATAAGCCGGAAATAAGCACACTAACAGATAGAGAGAGTGCGCGAAGTTTGTCCTTCTGAAAAAGACAATCGGCACTGATTCTAGTACCTGGTGCTAAGACAAATTAAATTAACCCCTTTTAACCCGCTAAAATCATATTAAAACACTAATATTATTCTAAAAATAATATATATTATTCTAGTATATAAATGTAAAAACCAAAAAAAAAACGGCATACACCGTTTTAAAATGCGTATTGATAGATTCCATAATACAAAGGAAGAACGAAAACTAAACCGCTTAATTTCGCTGCAAGAGGCATTTCCTCTTCTTCTTCAAGCCCAAAATCACCAGCGAACTTTTCAGCAAAGAATATTGTGAATAATACATCCCATAGGAGGCCAAAGACAAAAACAAACTTCCACACAACTGGTGTAAGCAATTCTGTTTCAGTTACATACCCAAATAGCCCAAACCACGTAATGATCGATACCAGAAAATCAAGCTTGGTAATATTATTTTTGTATTTGCCTTTAATCAAAAACCAAACCGCAGTCGTACCCATCAAACCTAAATACATTAACCAAAAAAAATCAGCCATTCATTCAACCTCTTCATCAGTAAATTATCTCTTTCATTATAAAGGTACAAGCATACTTTCAAAATAGAAATTTGTCGAAAAATCACTTCAGGTATTTTTTAGAAAAATATTGAATTAATTTATAAATTGTGTAAAATTACACTAAACGGTTAAAAATGGATTCAGGACAGGGGGATTAAAATGGAACTCACTCCTAAAGAAGAAAGACGCAGGATATTCCGCAATGAACTGTATAATTTAAAAGAATTAGGATATGTCACTTCGGAACAATACAAGAATGTTTCAGAAGCTCACAATGAATACTTCTCGGATATGCTGACAAAAGAACAGCAAGAAAAAGAGGCAGTGAAAAGGATAAGAACTGCCGAACCAGCACCTCTGCCAACACAAATAAGCCAGATTGTAACTGAAAAGCCAATAAAAGAACAGCCAAAACCCAGGCCTGTTAAAGTTAAACCCAGGAAAACAGCTGAAGAAATACGCGAGCGTAACATTTCTTGGTCACTGAATATTGGAGTGTTCATGCTCTTGATTGGCGGCTTGTTTGTCGCAACAAGCAATTGGGAAACGATGACTCCCTGGATGAAAGCTGGATCGATTGCACTCGTTTCGGGTTTATTTTACGGATTAGCATTCGTGAGTTATCGGGTATTGAAAATTGAAAAAACCGCCTTCGCATTCGTTGTGCTGGGAAGCCTGTTCTTGCCAATTTTCACATTATCCCTTGGCTGGTTTGAATTGCTAGGGTCGTACTTATCATTCTATGGAGAAGGAAGATTCATTTTAGGAACGATTAGCAGTTCTGTACTGATTCCTATTTATGCAATGCTCGCAAAAAAATTGTCGTCAAGATTATTTGTCTGGTTTACCTATATTGCATCTTCTGTAACGGCTGCATATTTATTAAAATCCATTGGGCTGGAGGCAGATGGTTTTTATCTAGGTCTGATCCTGTATAACACTTTAATCATTGCAGGTTATCACCATTTAAGGAAGAAAACACTGCTTCCGCTATTCACAAAGGAACTTGCAATCTATTCACAGGCAAACCTGATTTTATCTACATTATTAATGCTGTTATTTTTCGATAATCGAATTTTCCAGGGATTCAACCTGATTTTGACCGCTGTCATTTATCTTTCAATGATTTTCGTGAATGGACGTAAAGAGTACCATTTTGTTTTCAGCGCCATGTTCGTTTATGGATCATATCAAATTCTCGAAAACTGGAGCTTTCCTGAGGCGAGTATAATTGGGTACGCGCTGCTTGGTTTCATATTTGTCCTGCTTCCTAAATTTTTAAATGAGCAATTCGCCTTGAAAAAAGCCTTTCAATTAACAAGTGCTGTCGTGTCCGGACTGGCTTTTCTATTCATCACAGCGGAAGGGATGCAACTTCGCTCACAGGAACCATCTACCACACTATTTGCAGCATATTTGATTATCTCAGCTAATTTCATTTACTTGGCGAATACAAATAAAAATCTCATTTTCTGTTACCTTAGCCCAATTTTCCTGGCCTCGGCTCTGTTTGAAGCAGTTTTACAGCTTCACAACTGGTTTGGTTTCAATAACTTGATTCTGCCAATTTATTTCATTGGTTTTATTTTATTCACTATATTCGGATGGAAGCTGCAAACGAATTACTTGGCTGTCATAAAGACAAGTTCAAGAGACGTTGGAATGGCAATCATGCTTCTTATGAGTCTTGTTTCGTTCGCCATGCTCCACTGGTGG
Organism: Mesobacillus subterraneus; assembly: GCF_023715485.1. Lineage (GTDB taxonomy): Bacteria > Bacillota > Bacilli > Bacillales > Cytobacillaceae > Mesobacillus > Mesobacillus subterraneus_B. Next base: position 301,851 of record NZ_JAMBOF010000006.1, read on the forward strand.
GAGTTAGGGTTGATGTTTTTCCTTACCGGCCTCTTGTTTTACTTAATGGCCAAAATAGAAAGCAGACCTTTCATTCCTATGATCACGCAGTGGGCTGCACCAATCTCATTAGGACTGTCAGCAGCTTCTTTCGGTGAGCAGCTCCGAAGTCAGTTCCGCTCATTTGATGAGATATTAGGTATGCCGGGCAATTTTGCAGTTGCAGGAGTGCTACTGTTAGCAGCCAGCATAATCTTTAAAAAACGTAACGAAAATGAACTTGCCAACAGTTCATTTTTCATCGCACACGGATTCTATGCTTCAGGATTATTTTTCACATTCACAGCACCGATCGAGAATATTTATGGAGAGTCGCTGATTTGGTTTGGCGGTATCCTGATGTCATTTCTGCTTTTTAAATCGACTAAAGATAGAATTATATCGATTATTACCGGTGTTATCAGCCTTGCATGGTACTTGATCACCTTTGATTCATTAAATGGAGAACTATTCAACTTCAATACCACGGCAGAAACAATCATTTTGCCGGGAGGGGGATGGCTGCTGCTCGCAACTGCTGCATTACTTTTTAAAAAGGAAAGGATGCTTTCAGAGGGATTAGCCTGGGTAGCCCATGTGTATTTGGCACCGATATTGGTGCTTTCCTATATAATGTACGGGGAAGAGGCTGTTTGGAGTTATCTGATCGCTACTGGCATATATGCTGCTAACATATTGTTTGTCAAAGGAGAATGGAAGGTTAAAGCATTATTATATGGCGCCTTCACGACTCTCTTTTTATCGATCAAAACTGGGATTATTTTTATTACTGGAGAAGATTCTGGATACTACGCTTTCATGGCCGCAAGTATACTTATGGGAGCTTTCTGGTTATTAGCTTCCGATGCCTTTAAGCTAAAATCGGCATTTTATATTGTACCATTTTCGCTGTTAGGAATCGCAAGCTTCCTTGTCGCTTATCCTTACAGTTGGACGTTTTTTGGATTCACATTGGTGTATGCAGCCGCGACTTTACTGTTTCTGCACCGTGTAAAATGGGATTTCCTGACTCTGCTTCCGCTGTTGATGATATTTTACGGAACAATTCAATTCATCTTCCAGGCAAGGTTGGATGTTTATTGGGACATAGCCATCCTTTCAGGATTTGGTATTATCCTGCTTGCCGCTGGAAGATTGCTGTATTTAAACTTGTGGGAAAAAGGCAAAGATTTCGCGTTCAAGAGCATGGATGCATATACCATTGTTTCTTTCCTATTCTTTGTTTCAATTTCCATATTCAAGATGGAAACTTATTGGGCGCAGATTGTTCATGGACTGCTAATCTCAGCGGCTTTATGGCTGCAGCGTAACAGAATCCATGGCGAAGGAAAAATGATTATTCGTTTCATCGCAGGAGCGTATTTGTTAGTCCCATATTACGCGGCCATTGATCAACTTGAAATACCACAGTTATGGGAAAGGGAAGTATACGTATTGCCTTTTGTCGCTCTTGTTATCTTTTTGAGGTTTATAACCAAAGGGAAATGGGAGCAGATCACCGGATATATCCAATGGGCTATCTTAATCATTGTCTCGCTGGTGCTCATACAGGACGGTCTGGCCAGCAATACAGTCTACGATGCATTAATACTAGGCTCCTTGTCATTGATTTCCATGCTGGCCGGAATGTGGCTGAGAGTAAAAGCCTATTTCTTTGTCGGAGCAGGAGTATTGCTACTTAATGTCCTGTTGCAAACGCGGCCTTTCTGGGGCAATCTCCCTTGGTGGGGATATCTGCTGATAGCAGGGACGATTTTAATCAGTGTGGCAAGCTTTAATGAATGGAATAAACAACAAGGAGCTAAGGGTGAGAAAACTTTCATCGGCAAAGTTAAAGAGAAGCTGATAGCAAAGCTCAAGGATTGGAAATAAAATAAAAGCTGGCAAAGGGGAGATATACAATCCTTTAGCCAGCTATTTTAATATACTAAAATAAAGGACAAGGTAGAAAGAGAGTATTTTTGGATGCATTTAAGGACAAATTCTGTTACCATTCATTAAAATAAGGGTATCATTTCAGCTAAGGAGGGAATGTAATGAGGGACGTAACGCTGTTAAACATATTCGAGCACCATATTGCGCAAAAATACTTGAAACGATCGGGAATGGCTCATGCAATTGCGGTCGCCTACCACGCTTTCCATCTTGCCAAGGAACATAAGGTAGATGTCGATATTGCGGCAAAAGCCGGATTCTTGCATGATATTGGGCATTTCACCTGGTACAAAAACGGCAAATGGGATTATGAGCTATACCGAAAGAACGATATTCATCCTATAAAAGGTGCAGAAAGAGCACACAAGCTACTGATTCGGCTCGGAGAAAACCCCGTCCAGGCGAAAGCCACTTCACTTGCAATCCTTTTCCACACTGACTCCTTTTTGCCTTCGAATGATATCGTCCGAACTCCGCTTCAGCAAGTAGTCAAATGGGCAGATGAAAAAGACGAAGAGGAAGGCGGAAACCACCATTACAGAAAGATCGACCATGAACGTGCGAAACAGAGCATTATCAGGCTCGACAAAATGATTGATGGTGAACTCAAGAAAAATGAAGGAGAAACTCAATTGCTTTCATGATGACGTAAAAGTTACACCGAAATTACTGCCACAATAAAAGGCTGCGGTTATTATACCGCAGCCTCAGACTGTAGACAAACTCGATGAAAATCGTGTTTGTTTACAGTCCTTTTTTTGGTTGGTGCTGGAACGGGGCTGTTGATTTCCGTTCCAGGCGCTTCGCTTTCCGCGGGGCCGGCGCTGAGCCTCCTCGTCGCCGCTGGCGCCTGCGGGGTCTCACCTGTCCGTCTAATCC
>NZ_JAMBOF010000060.1 GCF_023715485.1 Mesobacillus subterraneus
GAGTGCGTAATAGCTCACTGGTCGAGTGACTCTGCGCCGAAAATGTACCGGGGCTAAACGTATCACCGAAGCTGTGGATTGACATCTTAGATGTCAGTGGTAGGAGAGCGTTCTAAGGGCGTTGAAGCTAGACCGTAAGGACTGGTGGAGCGCTTAGAAGTGAGAATGCCGGTATGAGTAGCGAAAGATGGGTGAGAATCCCATCCACCGAATGCCTAAGGTTTCCTGAGGAAGGCTCGTCCTCTCAGGGTTAGTC
>NZ_JAMBOF010000061.1 GCF_023715485.1 Mesobacillus subterraneus
GAGTGCGTAATAGCTCACTGGTCGAGTGACTCTGCGCCGAAAATGTACCGGGGCTAAACGTATCACCGAAGCTGTGGATTGACATCTTAGATGTCAGTGGTAGGAGAGCGTTCTAAGGGCGTTGAAGTCAGACCGTAAGGACTGGTGGAGCGCTTAGAAGTGAGAATGCCGGTATGAGTAGCGAAAGATGGGTGAGAATCCCATCCACCGAATGCCTAAGGTTTCCTGAGGAAGGCTCGTCCTCTCAGGGTTAGTC
>NZ_JAMBOF010000062.1 GCF_023715485.1 Mesobacillus subterraneus
ATAAATTGTCGTGGTTGATTCTCTATTAAATAGAGAGAAAAACTAAAATGGCGATCACTCGGTTTTTCTTGGTTCTTCTTACTTACGATTATCTAGTTTTCAAGGAACAAAAAAGTCTTGAGGAATTACTCCCTCAAAACTAAACAAACAAGCGGTCAACTGTACGAATTCGCGAGAATTCGTTTACGAACCCAAAGGTTCGCATTCCGATTGCCAATAGGCAATATCCTTAGAAAGGAGGTGATCCAGCCGCAC
>NZ_JAMBOF010000063.1 GCF_023715485.1 Mesobacillus subterraneus
CCTTCTGGAGTAATACCTAGGACAATATAGACAGCTTCCTTGCCGACTGTATCCCTGCGGACTTTTACAAATAAGGCATCAAGAAATAAAGCACAATAACGTTGATTAAGAGGACGATTCTGCCATTGTATGACGTCCTCCATTACAGCCGAAGTAATATTGGAAATCGTTCCTGGGGAGTATTGTTCGCCAAGAAGGCTTTTCATGATTTTTCCTACCTGCCGAACTCCAACCCCGTGTTGATAAAGCTGGACA
>NZ_JAMBOF010000064.1 GCF_023715485.1 Mesobacillus subterraneus
AGCTGATCATTTCCGATGCCCATAAGGGCTTAAAAGCTGCCATTGGAAAAGAGTTTGTAGGATCCGCCTGGCAGCGATGCACGGTCCATTTCAAAAAGAATATCATCACCCATATGCCGAAAAAAGAGATGGATGAAGTGAAGATCGCACTAAAGAGAATATTCGAAGTAGCGAAAGTGGAAGACGCGAGAAAATACAAAACAGAGTTCATTGAAAAATACGGAGACAATTCAAAACTTGCGAAAGCAATAGAGA
>NZ_JAMBOF010000065.1 GCF_023715485.1 Mesobacillus subterraneus
AGCAGCTGGAGGATATCAGCTGCCTCTCCGAAAAAAGGTATCATGCGTTCACTCCACATCAAGTGATGCATTACTAAAAAATCAACTCATTCATTTAAAGGGAGCCATTTCCTTCCCTTTATGCTGCAGAAAACTTCTTACGGAAGTTAACAGGAGACTGCCGGTCCAAACGCTTTTGCCTTCTTGTGTGATTATAACGGTAGATAAAATCGTGTATTTTGGCTTTTAAATCCTCTATATTTTGTACAGAATAAG
>NZ_JAMBOF010000066.1 GCF_023715485.1 Mesobacillus subterraneus
TTCCACGCTTTGAAATGATAATTTGCCCTTTCCACTTCCCTGAACTGGCTTCGGCTAGATGGAGTCCTGCATGGCGAAGCAAAGAGTTGCCGTGTGAAAAACCACTTAAATCTCCTGCTTCCCCTAAGATACCAGCTAACGAAATTTCACTAATTCCCTTAATCATAAGTAACTTATTCGCGAAAGGAATTTTAGGTAGTTCATCCTTGATTGCCAGCTCAACTCTTTCAAGTTGTTGAATCGCAAGGTCATACT
>NZ_JAMBOF010000067.1 GCF_023715485.1 Mesobacillus subterraneus
ATCTTCCGACTCGGGACATACTTTGAGTCATCTGTGCTTGATCTATTCTTCGTTTAAATCCGAGATGGGTATACTGGAAGCCCCTGTCGCTATGTATGAGTGGACGGTCTCCATTCAAAAGGGCTGTTGCCTGATCCAGCGTATCAAACACCAGTTTATTGTTGTTGGAACGCCCAAAAACGTAACTGACGATGGTTCCATCGTGTAAGTCTTTAATCGCACTCAAATAAGCCTTTTTTGCTTCTCCATACTTGA
>NZ_JAMBOF010000068.1 GCF_023715485.1 Mesobacillus subterraneus
ATCGACCTCACGCTTATCAGGCGTGCGCTCTAACCAGCTGAGCTATAGGCCCATATATCATATAAAAGAGGAATCGCTCCCTCAAAACTAAACAAACAAGCGGTCAACTGTACGAATTCGCGAGAATTCGTTTACGAACCCAAAGGTCCGCATTCCGATTGCCAATAGGCAATATCCTTAGAAAGGAGGTGATCCAGCCGCACCTTCCGATACGGCTACCTTGTTACGACTTCACCCCAATCATCTGTCCCACCT
>NZ_JAMBOF010000069.1 GCF_023715485.1 Mesobacillus subterraneus
ATCGACCTCACGCTTATCAGGCGTGCGCTCTAACCAGCTGAGCTATAGGCCCATATATCATATAAAAGAGGAATCGCTCCCTCAAAACTAAACAAACAAGCGGTCAACTGTACGAATTCGCGAGAATGCGTTTACGAACCCAAAGGTCCGCATTCCGATTGCCAATAGGCAATATCCTTAGAAAGGAGGTGATCCAGCCGCACCTTCCGATACGGCTACCTTGTTACGACTTCACCCCAATCATCTGTCCCACCT
>NZ_JAMBOF010000007.1 GCF_023715485.1 Mesobacillus subterraneus
CTTATTCTGTACAAAATATAGAGGATTTAAAAGCCAAAATACACGATTTTATCTACCGTTATAATCACACAAGAAGGCAAAAGCGTTTGGACCGGCAGTCTCCTGTTAACTTCCGTAAGAAGTTTTCCGCAGCATAAAGGGAAGGAAATGGCTCCCTTTAAATGAATGAGTTGATTTTTTAGTAATGCATCACTTGATGTGGAGTGAACGCATGATACCTTTTTTCGGAGAGGCAGCTGATATCCTCCAGCTGCTTCCTGGCTCGAAAGTCATGCGAGAAGAGGCTCCATGTCAAGTGTTTAAGCTGAACGATCAAGTTTAAATGATTAAACCAGGGAGCAATTCCCTTCAGTAAAATCAATATGTTTCATTTAAGACTCTACTATTTGGGGGCTTGACCACGGTTCTCTTGTCCCATTCGGGAGTCGAAATAAAAGCTTGGAGAATCTTAATTTCCAGATTAATAAAGGGAAGTGTAAGACCGAAACCAATAGGGGTTTTTTTTCTGATTAATAATCAGGAAGCATGGGTTTTTGGGACACAAGAACCGTCCCCGTGTCCCGGTGAAAAAGCTGGAGAATTTATTGATGCAGTGAGTCTAGGGAAATGGTCGTTTGATCGGCTTTCTGGGACGTTGGCAGAACTTCATGTGAATCCGATTGAACGTGGAGTTGAGGATGTTACTATTTTTAAATCGGTTGGGGCGGCTTATTTTGATTTTGCTGTGGCGAAGGGTGTCTTCGAAAAGGCGAAAGAACTGAATCTAGGTGAGGAGATTTTTTTGTAGGATGGATAAGGCAAAACCCAGGTATAGGCGAAGGTTTTAAAAAAGGATAGATTGAGCAATTTTTTGCGGCTCATCTATCCTTTTTCTGGTGCAAAAATAAGCCGTGATTTTCTCTTGAACTACAACTTTCTCCATTCAACTCAAACTCACACATTATTAAGAGGAAGTCATCCTACTAAGGTCCCTTGCAATTTTTCCTAAATCTTGTTATTCTTAGGTAGAATTATTTTTGTTCGGTGTAAAGTTCGACTCTTCGTTCTAATGATCACTTTGGGCAAGGATAGTAATACAATGTGCTCTAGCACTAGGAGGCAACAAACATGGAACAAGGTACAGTTAAATGGTTTAACGCAGAAAAAGGTTTCGGATTCATCGAGCGCGAAGGTGGAGAAGATGTATTCGTTCATTTCTCTGCAATCCAATCTGAAGGCTTCAAATCATTAGACGAAGGTCAAAAAGTTACTTTCGACGTTGAGCAAGGTGCACGTGGACCTCAAGCTGCTAACGTTCAAAAAGCTTAATTTTGATATAGCATACCGAAACAGACTCCAAAAGGGTCTGTTTTTTTATTTTCAAAAATAACAGCAATAAAAAAACCCCTACTCAACGAACGAGTAGGGGCATGGTACCGGTAAAGTAAAAAATTTAAAGCAAAAGGTTATTTACATTATAACACAACAATCTCATAATCAAATGATTAGAGAAATTTAGCAAGTGCATGATAATGACAACATAGAAGGCACACAAATGGAGGAATGGATGATGAAATTTCCAAACGACGCAGATGGAGAAGCATTGCGCAGTTTGTTTAATGAAGGTGTCAGTTTTAAAAAGCCGCAGCCAGTCGATTTTTTTATAGCTGTGCCGGATAAGGCAACTGGCGAGAAGCTTCTGCCCGTATTGAAGGAAGAAGGCTTGCATGGCTTACTCGAGCAGGATGATGAGACAGATGAGTGGGCTTGCAGTTACTCGAAAAGGATGCTCCTTAACCATAGCGAATTAAAAAAAGTGCAGGAAAAGCTGGATAAAATAAGCAAGCCTTACGGCGGCCATTCTGATGGCTGGGGCGTATTTATAGAATAAAATGCAGGTGATGACATGCTTCATACTTTTTTAGGTGAAACAATCGGGTATGATTTGATTTATAAAAATCGGAAAACAATCGGCATTTATATGGATTTGTACGGCCATGTCGAAGTCCACGCTCCTAAGGGGACCTCAGATGCAAGTGTGCTCCAAATCCTAGAAGGCCAATGGGACTTGATCCTGCAAAGGGCGAAGGAAATGAAAGAGCGGGCCGGTAGGGAAAAAGAGTACGGACCAGGCGGACAATTTCTATATTTGGGCAGGCTCTATCACATTCTGATTTCCCAGGATGCAGATATCGAAAAAGACAATGCCGTGTTCGAGGAAGACAAGCTCCATGTATACGTGAATGAGCAAAATGAAGAGAGCATCAAACAGGCTTTGAAGCGATTTTATTATCAGCAGTGCAAAGCATTAGTCGAAAAACGGGTTAAATTTTATCAAAGCGAATTCAAAATAAAGCCGCGCTCGATGCGAATCACGGACAGTAAGACGAACTGGGGAACGTGTGATTCCATGAGGAATTTGACATTCAATTGGAAGCTTTCCATGGCACCAATAGAAGTGATTGATTATGTTGTCGTCCATGAAATGTGCCATATGGTCCATATGAATCACGACCGTTCATTTTGGCGGCTTGTCGGAAAAATCATGCCTGAATATGAACGGTGTGAGCGCTGGCTCGCTGTGTCGGGGTGGAGGATGGAGGTTTAGTGTAGCGGGGGTGACAGATCCTCTCAGCGGAGCAAAAAACTTCAAAAATATTATCCATATACTAAAAAGGGATAGATGAGCGTTCTTTTCTTGAAATTGGATAGCGTATCGCTGCTTATGATTGGAGTCTAAGCCGATCCCACAATTTACTTTGACCGACGAGAATTAGGGCTATCTGGCTTTGGCGCTGATCTGCGCCTTGTTTATCAGAAAAACACAGGGTACGTCCCCATTTCCGTTCAGCAGAACGCAGAGGATTCTTCGGTTCTATTCCACAAATGGGTGTGACGATCGGAACGGTGATGGGTACACAATGAGCATATCAACGTCCCTGTGCTCCTTCGTTTGTGAACATTTTATGAACGTAATCCAAAAGATAGTAACAAAAATCACATTGCGTGATTTGATTCACTTGGTTGGTAAATTCTCCTCGTTATAATAACCTTCGAGACCATTACATTAAGGGGGAGAGGCAATGAAAAAGTTTGGATTAATGCTATTAACTGGAGCTTTAACAATAAGTTTAGCCGCTTGCGGGGGGACTGAGGAAAAAGCAAATACATCGGCCGGGAATGAAGAAAACGCCGCAGCATCAGCAGATCAGTCAGTAGAGGAGTTTACAATCACGGCTACTAATTGGGAATTCACTTCTGATAGGGAGTTAACGATTCAAAAAGGAAAGAAAGTGAAGCTGAACTTGGTTAATAAAGAAGGGTTGCATACCATCGGAAATGATGAATTAGGTTTGGACCTTAAAGCTGATGCTCCTTCTGAATTCACAGCAGAGAAAACTGGCGAATACAAGTTAATTTGTTCCACAGTTTGCGGTGCTGCAGAAGATCATGAAGAGATGGTCATTAAACTAAACATTGTTGATTAATAAGATCCATAGGGACGGTTCTCTTGTCCCATTCGGGAGTCGAAATAAAAGCTTGTAGAATCTTAATTTCCAGATTAATAAAGGGAAGTGTAAGACCGAAACCAATAGGGGTTTTTTATCTGATTAATAACCAGAAAGCATGGGGTTTTCGGGACACAAGAACCGTCCCCGTGTCCCGATAAAACATTTAAAGGAATTGTAGGCACATCCATTATCAAGTTTTTCGATTTAACCCTGGGGAGAACAGGGCTATCAGAAAAAGAGGCAAAAATAATGAACATCCCCTGTGGCTCTGTAACCATTACTGCATCTGACATCGCTGGTTACTATCCTGATGATAAAAAAATGAAATTGAAACTTGTCTACCATAAAGAGACACATAAAGTTCTTGGCGGGCAAATTATTGGAGAAAATGGCGTCGATAAACGAATCGATGTACTAGCGACGGCCATATTCCATTCCATGACGACCGAAGAGCTGCTTGATGTAGATTTGGCGTATGCTCCCCCATATAATGGGGTCTGGGATCCTATTCAGCAGGCAGCTAGGAGAGTGGAGTAGGTGGGGATGGCGAAAATAAATGGGTGCAAAGGGGAGGAACCTTTTGCGCCCTTTTCGTGATTGGTTTTTGGAAGCAAAGGTATGTCCCTCGCGTCTTTCTTTTTTCCCTTTATAAAACATTGATTAAAAATCTTTACAAAGTTAAATACTTTGGTATACTAATGTTAGTGCTAACTAACACAAGGGTGCAATGATGATAAGTGGGATATCACAAGCGGGAAATTTGAGTAAGCTAAAAGCTCAATATATTGAAGCTCAACGTACGGGAGACAAAAGGGCAATGAACATGGCAAGAGCAGAGGCAATGAAAGTCATGAACGAGGGAGGAAAAGTTGGAGATACAGTTGTGATTAGTGAAGAGGCATTAACTCAATATCATTCAACGAAATAAATTTATTATTATGCTTGTAAGCACTAACAATGCATGATCATCTCGCTAACATTCATTTATATGGAATATTAGTTATTACTAACATACTTCTTGTGTTGGCGACTACTATCATTCACTTATAATCGTGTTTGTAACCTCTATCATTTCAGGGGATTAGCTACAGAGTATTTCTATTGTTAGGTAGTTAACGATAGTATTTTTCACAACTAATGTTAGTACTTGCTAACTTACTTTTAAGAATTGGAGGAATAAACATGAAAAATATCAAAACAGATGTATGTATTGTAGGGACAGGGCCATCTGGCGCATTACTTGGTTTGTTATTAGCTAAACAAGGACATGAAGTATTGCTTTTAGAGAAGTTCGCTAATCTTGAACGAGATTACCGGGGAGAAATTCTTCAGCCATCTACCCTGCAACTGCTGGATCAGATTGACATGCTTGAATATATACTGGAGCAGCCTCATAAGAAAATAGCACAAGGCGGGATCCATTATAAAGGAAAAAGAATAATGGAATTTAAAATGGATGACATTTCTAGAGAATACCCTTATGCCATTCAAATGGCACAATCAACATTCATTCAGGCATTACTAAAAGAGGCGGAAAAATTTCCGAACTTTAAAATGCATTTCAACTCTAATGTTAAAACCCTTTTAAAAGATGAAACCGGTCAAGTGATTGGAGTGCAAGGTACCATTGAAAAGGAGCCAGCAGAAGTTTTTGCTAAAGTAACGGTAGGCAGTGATGGAAGGCAATCTACAATTAGGAGAGAAGCGTCATTTAAGGAAGTTAATGAGCATCATCGCAGTAACTTAATTTGGTTCACAATAGATTGGCCATCCCATTTACCTCATGAATTAATGTATATGTTTACTGGGAAAAATAACTTATTCATGATTCCAAAGTACCCAGATAAAATGCAAATAGGATATACATTTACAAAGGAACAACAAGCCAGGGTAAAAGAAAATAACTATAAAGAAATTAAAGACCTTGTAATTGAACAAATTCCGGAATTAAAAGAACGGGTGGAAAACTCAAAACAATTTGTCAAGCTACAAGTCATTTCCTTGACATTGGACCATTGGGCTGCAGATGGATTAGTTTTGGTGGGTGATGCTGCTCATGTGATGACTCCGATTGGTGTAATCGGAATTAATGTGGCTTTAGCTGATTCTATTGTGGCTGCTGAAGTCATTCTTGAAGCACTTAACGAAGGTGATTATTCGGTTAATAAGTTGTCAGAGATAGAAAAAAAACGCAAGCCCGAAGCCGATGAACTTCAAAGGTTACAAATCAAGGTGGAATCATTGATTTTTACCACAAATCCGATTGTATCCCAGTTGCGTCCATATCTCGTACAATTTATGTCTAAAACTCCGCTAGTCAACATTCTTATGAAAAAGTTTTTCTTCCCTGTAAATCAGAGAAAGGCAGGGTAGGTTAAAAAATGAGTTTTTTCGAGCTGTATGTTAGTTGTCACTAACGAACATTACCGCAAAAAGCAAGATTCTTCAACGAATTTCAAATGTTATATCAAAGCGGCCAGTCAAAGTTATAACTAACATTCAATCAGAAGGTATAACAAAAATTTTCGCAAAACGTTAGTTTGTACTAACTTAATTTTAGGGGGAAGCTATGAAAATCCTGACGTTTTTATCTGAGTTAATCCGAAAGAACCCTATGAAGCTTATTATCTTATCTATTGTCGTTGTCCTGCTTTTTGCTGCTGGTGCGCCTGCAATGAAAATGGCTACCGGCAATGAAACTCTGATTGAGGAAGATACAAAAGCCTACAAGGATAACCTGGCATTGGAGGAAGAGTTTGGGGGTGAATCGATTCTTGTATTATACGAAGCTGAAAAATCTGAAGACCTTTTAACAATCGATACTGTTAACCACATGGCGGGATTGGAAAAAAAGCTGGGTTCTTATGAGGATATTTATACGGTTATAAGTCCTAATACGATGATCAATCAGATTTCTGTCAAGCAGTCCGAAAAATACAAGGAAGGTCTTGATGAAGTCATTTCTGGTTTGGACAAAATGGGCAGCAGCTTGACTGAGATAAGCAAAAAGCTGAACCAGAATGCCGGAGGACAGCCGCCCGGCGGAAAAAATATCGAACAGAACCTGGCTGAGCTAAACAATGGATTAAGTAAAATGATCGAGGGCCAGAAAAAGCTGTCTGCTGGAACTGCCCAGATGGCGAATGGATATGCGCAAATGGGGGGGCAATTGCACGAGGCTGCTCTGAACATGCAAAAAGTCAGCGAACAGCTGGGAAAATCGCTTGATTCAAATCCGCAGCAGCAAAAACAGGTTCAGCAGCTGATCCAGATGAGCAATCAGTTCGTCCAGCTGTCGCAAAAAATGAATGAAGCCTCCTTGAATGGTTCAAAAATGACGGTCATACCTGAAAATACGATTAAAGGGCTAAGCGGGATGCAACAGGGGCTTAATAGTCAAAAGGCCACCTTCAGTGAATTGAATAAGAAGCAAGCAAGCCAATTGAATGATTTAAAAACATTGTCTGCCGGGCTTTCTGAAATGGGGAGCAATTTGATCAAAATCAGCGAAAACCTGGAAACAATGGTTTCCTATTCGGATAATATGTCCCCGGGCCTTCCGCAAAAACAAAAAACGCTGGATAAAATGATTTATGAAGAGGATGGTGACCTTCGCGATTTATTCAGTGAGGTGATCGTAGACGAAAAGTACATGCTTTTCATCGTGAAGCTGGAAGGGAATGTTGATGACTCGGTGAAAAGTGAGATTTCAGGCGCGATTAAAGAATATCTTGATGACAATAGACTGGAAAACGTCGAAACGATGGTGTCAGGGAAGCCGGTGCTTGACGATGCGATCAGGACATCAATGAAGGACAGCATGCAAAAAATGATGGGTCTGTCCATCCTGTTCATGATCCTTGTTTTAACGCTCGTCTTCAAGGTCAGATGGAGATTGCTTCCACTTGTGGTCATTTTGCTGGCAGTTGTCGCAACTGTTGGTTTGATGGGATGGCTGAGCATTCCGATGACAATGGTTTCAATGGCTGTATTCCCGATATTAATTGGGCTTGGCATTGACTATGCGATCCAGTTCCAGAGCCGCTATTCAGAAGAAATGGACACAAGGGGTGAGGCATAATGGAAAAAAACAATAAACAGAAAAGCATTTTAAGTTTAAAACAAACCGTCAAACACATAGTGCCTGCTGTAATGACAGCCATTATTGCGACAGGGCTTGGCTTTATGGCGCTATTTACCTCACCTGTTCCCATGATCCAGGATTTCGGGAAAATGCTGACACTTGGAATCGTCATCAGCTTTTTTGCAGGCTTATTCATCTTGATTCCCATTCTATTTACAAGGGATCATTTTTTTGCAAAAGAAAGCAAGAAAGGCGTCAAAACAGGTGAATCGTCAAAATCAGAAAGATTCCTTGAGGGACTAACAAAGAAAGTAATTTCTTTAAAATGGCTGGTCATTTTACTAGCTCTATCCACGGCAGTTTTTGGCATATGGGGAGATTTAAAAGCAGGAGTAGAGACCGATGTAGAAACTTTTATGCCGCAGGATACACAGGAATTAAAGGATATTCATAAGTTAAGGGATATACTTGGAACAACCGACCAGGTAACGATTATGTACAGTACCGACAATGTACTGGATAAAGAAACAATCAACTGGACGGGCCGAATGACAGAATCGATCACCAATGAATTTCCTGAAGTAGTAGTAGAAACAAAGTCGATTGCAAGTGTCCTTGAACAGACAAATGACGGGAAGATTCCAGAGGATCCAGAGGGAATTGTAAATGATTTGCCCGAGGATCAGGTTAAGCTTCTGGTGAATGAAGGAGGGACAAAAGGCGTTATCACAGTTGGCATTAAACACCTTGAGGCGAGTGCACTGAAAGAGTTTATCGGCAATCTGGAGTCCTATGTTGAAGCCGAGGAGCAGAATGGCATCGATACAACTGTTACGGGCAAATCAGTACTGGATGTTGAAATGGTATCTTCGCTGACATCCGGTCGTCATGAAATGACCTTGCTTGGAATTGGGCTTGTCTTTATTGGACTTTTGGCGATCTACAGACATCCCGTAAAGGCCTTTATTCCGCTGCTTCCTATTCTTTTCATTGTTGGGTGGTCTGGAGGCATCATGTATTTGTTTGATATAAGCTATACACCGCTTACTGCCACACTTGGCGCCTTGATTATCGGAATAGGGACAGAGTTTACAATTTTGATCATGGAGCGTTTTTATGAGGAAAGGAAAAAAGGTTTCTCTGGTGTTGAAGCAATATTGATTGCCAACAAAAAAATTGGCAAGGCTGTTTTAGCTTCAGGGTTATCTGTGATAGGAGGTTTTAGTGCCCTTCTTGTTTCAGACTTCGTTATTTTAAGTAATTTTGGTATGATGACCTTAATAAACGTTTTCTTTTCACTGATCAGCACAATCATCGTCATGCCAGCCATACTGGTCCTACTAGACAGGCTGGTAAAGACTAAAACGAAAGCTGAGAGGGAAGTGCAAACAAAAACGGGGTGAACGGTGCTTGAGAGATAAAACAGACCAAATTATAAAAGCCGCAATAAATGTCTTTATCAAAAAAGGCTTTTTGCAATCAACTACCCAGGAAATAGCCAAAGAAGCAGATGTTGCAGAGGTTACCCTATACCGGAAATTTTCAACGAAGCAAAATTTATTCGAGACAGTAATTAAGAAATCACTGGAAAATCACTTCAAAACCAGGATATTTAAACTGGCTGAAGAGGGAACCGACCGATTTTTTGAAGAAATTCTCGATGAACGCCTGGAGGTAATATCCAAAAACCATCAATTGATTAAAATGCTTGTTTCCGAAAGTTTGATGGGGAACCTAACTGGGGATCTTGATTTTCCGAGCGTAATATATAATGGATTGAAGGCAGGAATCCAGCTGCATTTTGAAAAACAAAACATTGCCGCCGATCCAGGGATCTTTGCACACCAGATCACCGGCATCCTTGTCAGCAATGTTCTATTTGTAAAGGAGACACCCTATTACAAATTAGCAAAAGAAGAAAAACAGAAGATTTTGGACCATTATACGACTTCGTTAATGGCCAACTTATAAAAAAAAGGGGACCAAGGGACGCTGCTCTTGTCCCATTCGGGAGTCGAAATAAAAGCTGAATGATGGTTAAATAACCTAAGGGAAGCTAAATAATGCTTCCCTTTAAATTTGATTAGAGACATGCAGATGTTTTTTCATTCACATTCATATAGCTAACAAAAGGCTTGGAATATCCCAAGCTTTTTTCCTTTATATACTGTTAATAAACTGTTAATAAACATCTTTCTGATGCTCATAACAATAAATCTTCCCATTGAATTTATGGTTTGATATACAATATGATTTAACTCTATCAGACACGGATTTATTACAGATTGAACAAGTTGCTTGAGTGGTGTTGTCTGTAGTATCAGCCTTTAATGCCTGCTCGTGTTCTTGTCTAATTGCAGGGTCTTTTATATTTGCATCTGAAAATACATTGTAAGCCATTGAAATCTCGCTCTCGCTTAAAAGTGGTTTTTTATGTTGAATTTTTGAAACAGAAACTTTTCGGTGAATGAACTCTGATAGCTCGATATCATAAACGATAAGTTCGTTTGACTGTATTTTCCGGTATTCCAAATCAACTTTAAACGTAGCTCGCTTAGTAAAAGAAACAAAGGATACAAAGAAATCATCGTACTTTTGATCAATCAAGGATGATAATGCTTTTATATGCCCGTAGTTTTGGACAAACGGGTTCAACATTTTGAACTTTCCATTGACTGACCATGTTTTTCTGTCTTTCCCGCCGTATATCGTTCCTTGATAATTTTTCGTTTCAATCACAAAAATGCCATATGGTGTCAACACAACATGGTCAATCTGTGAATATCCTGACTTTGCTTTTGGGTTCTTTATAAGAAGGTCACTTAAGTAGCGGCAGTCCTTTGGGAGCTGATCTAGCTGTATATCAATCTTGTATTCTCCAATTTCACCTTTTCTTACGGCAACCTGTTTTGGAGCAACAGTTTTCGCCTTTTTAGGAGTTGCCTCTGTCTTTTGCTTTTTCAAGAAATTAAGAAATAATAACATGATCCTCTCTCCTTGCTGTAAAGTGTTCCTCTCTTATACTTTCGTTCTAATACCCTCTTTACTTAAGCTTTTATTTGATATAATGGAAAAAATAACTAATTCCTGACTTGGGTTTAGGGAGTTTGTTGAAGGGGTGATTTCTGTGGAGTTGGGGAAAGTACTGAAAATTATTGACCGCGCAATCAGAAATACTTGGTTAGATAAGATTTCAAAAGACCATGAGTCGTTTTATCTGTTAAAAGAAGATACTTTAAAGAATGCTCTCTATTACCATTTACGGACTGAACTTGCTAGTTTATTAGAAAAGCATAATTTAAGGATTTATACGGAATTTTATCATGCTGGATTTATTGCGGACCTTGCCATTGTGATATTGAATGGTGATCCAGGTAACAATAATCATTTGAAGGATGATATCGATAATGTTCTGGCAATCATTGAATTGAAGTATAAAGCATGCAGTACAATGAAGTTTTTCGAAGACGATGTACAAAAAATAAAGAACTATATAGATGCTACACCATCACCTACTACTCAGTACTATTTAGCTTTTATCCATGAAGCGGAATACGAATATATTGAAGATGACTCGTGGCTGACTCTCGAACAACAAGTATGGGCAAAAGATCGATTAACGGAGTTATCGGGACACTATATAGATGGTGAAATGACCTGGACAGTACTGTCGCATAACGTGGAAGGAGTTTGAATATGAAGCTCGTTACATGGAATGCTTCTATGCGATTCAGAGACAAAATTGATAATATAATCCCATACAACGCAGACATTTTAGTCATCCCAGAATGTGAGGCTCCAGAAAAATGGAGAGGGAAAAATCACCTTAAGGCTATTAATCAATTTCTCTGGTTTGGTGACAATTTAAATAAGGGCATCGGAATACTCAATTTAAATGATGCCTTTAATATAAAGTTGCATCCATCCTATAATAAGGATTTTCGCTATATTATTCCTTTAATAGTCACTGGAAAACAAGATTTCCTTCTGTTTGCAATTTGGTCTCAATTTACAAAGAGCAGGTTTGATAGCTATATAGGGCAAATATTTCTGGCTTTAAAGTATTATGAAGCCTTACTTAAAGAGCCGTGTATTATTGCAGGTGATTGGAACAGTAATAAAATATTTGATCACATTAAACGTGTAGGAACCCACTCTGATGTAATTGATTTTCTGGGGAAAATAAATATTCGAAGCACATATCATCATTTGTTTAATGAGGAACAAGGTCTTGAATCACAGCCAACGCATTATTTTAGGAAGAGTAAATCTATCCCATTTCACATTGACTTTATTTTTGCGTCAGAAATACTCCTTAAACAGGTAAGAAACTTCGAAATTGGAACCTATGATGAATGGATTAGTTTCAGTGATCATATGCCGATATTTATGGAACTTAATTCTGAATTGGGTGATTGAAAAAAAGCGGGAGAGGCAGCAAAATACCATCGAAACTCCTACTTTAAATGCTTTTATTAAGTTGATAGAAATGAAGTGATAAAATGAAACTTAAAATACAAGTTCCCTTTTTTATAGTCGGACTTATACTTTTTAGTTACGGTATAGCTGTGGCAATCAAGGTAAAGTACCTAGGAGTCCACCCCTGGGATGTATTGAATATTGCACTTTATGAGAAGTTTGGTTTTACAATCGGAACATGGAACGTGCTTTTTGGTGTCATGTTAGTTCTTGTTTCGCTTTTGATTGATCGAACTTTTGTTAATATTGGTACTTTTATTAATGCGTTGATGGTTGGTACGATGGTTGACTTTTTTCTCTGGCTGGATGTTTTGCCCCAGGCTTCCACTCTCATGTTTGATGTTTTGGTATTGCTGCTTGGCGTTGTGATCATGGGTATCGGAGGCGGAATGTATAATGCTGCTCGAATCGGATCAGGGCCAAGAGACGGATTTATGCTTGCGATTTCAGTTAAGCTCGGGTATTCAATCAGCAGAGTGCGAATTATTGTCGAGAGTGTTGTGCTGGTGGTTGCCATATTATTGGGCGGGCCGGTCTTTATTTTCACCTTTATTTATACATTTATCCAGAGTCCTATTTTCCAGGCTTCCTACAAGGTCTGTACAAGATGGATTGAAAAGTTATCTAACTCAATAAACAAAAAGGTGATTTTTATGTAATAAAACAGAGACAAGGGGACAGCGGAACAGTCTCGCTGTCTCACTTGAAGGAGATTTTTGGAGAAGTAAAACCTGCTCTAAAAGTGGCTAAAAGGAGAACCTTTATGGGGTTCTTTTTTTTATTTAGAAACACGAAAAAAAAGATTGCGAATACTCTGATAGAGTTTTAAAATGAGGGAGGGAAAGTGATAGAGAGAGAAGGATCAGCATGTGGATTGCCGCGGCATTTATAACGACGTTAAGCTTTGGGATCAATAATACGATTTTTAAATGGAGTACAGCACGACATCTATCTAAGGTACATATTCAGTTTTTCTTTTACTTGGTAGCCTTTCTGGTCACCCTTGGTTATGGAGTGATAGCTAGGGCGCTGGAGTTTAACTTTATGGCAATGGTCCTTGGCGGCCTGATTGGAATATTGAATGCAAATGGGAATATCCAAATGTCGAGGGCATTTGAGAAGGGACCGGCCAGCCTGACATCGCCTCTGGTAGGCGCAAACGCGATATTTCCCATTCTCGGTGCAGCGATTATTTTTCACGAACAGATCAGCCTGCTCCAGTGGCTGGGCATTGTTTTCATTCTGGGTTCGGCCTTAGTGATTCAATATTCGCCAGGTTCGAACCGCGGAACCGAGTATGGTCCATGGCTTTTCCGGGTGCTTTTGGCCATTCTTTCGTTCGGGATTCTTGGAATCTTGATGAAGACCACTTCTTATTTGCAAATCAGTTCGCTTAATACATTAATTTGCATGTATGGCGGCGGAAGTATTTATTTGGGGATTAACAGCATTCGGGAAAAAGAGCATTGGCAGCGGACAGAAGCCAATATCGGTTCCCTCGTTGGCTTGATCAGTGTCATCGGCTACAGCTGTTACTTTTATGCCTTGCAAGAGGGAACAGCCAGCATCATCTTCCCGATTGTCAGCCTGAATTGCCTGGTCGTCATACTTGCTGGCATCTGGCTTTTTAAGGAGAAAATCAAAATGTATCAGCTTGTTGGAATTTTTTCAGCTTTGCTTGGTATTATTTTTACAAAAATTTGAGTTGAAAAGGCAGCCGCCATCGGTTGCCTTTTTCGATAGGGACACAGGGGCGGTTCTCATGCCCACACGAGATTCGAAACAGGATTACAATTATGATCTTCGGAAATCGACGTATGACAATGCATGTCATTCCTTCAGCAATAACATTCCATAAAGATTGCAAAGTCTATGAGAAAGTATCTGATCTGGCATTAGAAGAGTTATTTCAATAAGGTTTATTGATAGGCAGATCCTTTCTTTTTTGGAAAGGATCTTTTGTTTAATTAGGAGGTTGCTTAAGTAGCAGTAGTCCTTTGGCAGCTGGTCTAGCTGGGGAGTTCCCGAGGGGTACGGATTTAAAAATTAGAAAGGAAGGCTTCTTTATATAAGAGGCCTTCTTTTTTCAGTTGAAAGAACAATAAAGAAAATACTGTCGGAGGATTAAATTTAAAATATTCTAAATATTTATTGACTTTAATAAAAGAAGGTGATTAAATAAAAATATAAATTGGTTGGGTCACTGAACCATTGGAGGTGTAAAAGATATTCTATGAAAGTCTTGATTACTGAAATGATATGGCCTGAAGGGATTGTAGAGTTAGAGCAAAATGGCTTCCATGTAGTTTATGATGAATCGTTATGGAGAAAAAGAGATGAGCTTTTGGCAGTCATAGGAGAGTATGATGGGCTTATTGTAAGGAATCAAACAAGAGTCGACAAAGAACTATTAGAAGCAAGCAGTAACCTGAAAATTGTCGGAAGGCTTGGCGTTGGTTTAGATAATATTGAATTAAAAGCAGCAAAAGAAAAGGAGATTAAAGTAGTTTTTGCCCGGCATGCAAATGCAACATCTGTAGCTGAGTATGTAATGGCTGCGTTATTAAGTGCAGTAAGGCCGCTTCAGCTAGCGGATCTTGATATCAGGAGTGGGAACTGGGATCGCAAGACTTTTACTGGCAGGGAGCTTAGCAATAAAAAACTTGGTCTTATAGGATTGGGTGAAATTTCTCACCGTGTTGCGAAACGAGCAAATGCTTTTGGGATGGATGTTATTGGCTATGACCCATTCATAACCTCTTATGATCATATTATCTCAGAAACCGGCGTGAGATTAAAAAGTTCATTGGAGGATTTACTCAGTGAAGCACACTTCGTTTCCCTGCATGTACCTTTGACAATGGAAACCAAGCATTTGATTTCAAGCAATGAATTTAAAATGATGAGGAATGATGCTTTTATCATCAATACCTCTAGAGGCGGCATTATCGAAGAAAATCATCTTGCTGAAGCCTTAGACAATAACCTTATAGCAGGTGCTTTTTTGGATGTGCTGGAAGTAGAGCCTGTTACCTCCACACATAAATTGCTAAACTGCAACAATGTCGTTTTAACACCTCATATTGCTGGGTTAACAGAAGAATCGCAGCTAAGAACTTCTTTACTCGTCGCAAAGGAAGTCAGCAAATCCTTAAACGGTGAAACTTCGTTATGTGCTATTTAGCAGATTTATAGATTTTATATTATTAAATGATAGGAGGAAGTTTTATGACTAAATCTGTCCAGACAGAAACAGTGGTTAATGAAGAAAGAAAGACTAGCACTCACAAGTTCTTGATTCATGAGCAGGGGGATCATGTAGGCGTTGCAACCTCACCCATCCAGGCTGGTGAAAGAGTGAAAGGGATATACATGAGTGACAATACGGAAGTGGAATTCCTTGCTTTAGGGGACATTCCTTTAGGTCATAAGATTGCTCTGGTTGACTTAGAGGAAAATCAGCCAGTGCTTAAATATGGCATACAAATCGGGCTGACAACAAAGAAGTGGATTGCAGGGGACTATGTACACACTCATAATATCAAAACGGCGAGGTGGTAAGGATGGGAAATCAATTATTCGGTTATCGCAGAGAAAATGGAAAAGTAGGTATTCGTAATCATGTCATCATTTTACCAGTGGATGATATTTCTAATGCAGCTTGTGAAGCAGTTGCGAGGCAAATTCAAGGGACAATGGCACTGCCTCATGCCTATGGCCGGCTTCAGTATGGACCGGATTTGGACCTTCATTTCAGGACGATGATTGGAATTGGTTCCAATCCTAACGTAGCCGCAGTAGTGGTAATCGGTATCGAGGAAAACTGGTCCAAGCTGATCGCTGATGGAATAGCAGAGACAGGAAAGCCAGTCTCGTATTTCTCTATTGAAGGGAATGGGGATTTGGAGATCATCCGACAGGCTTCATGGAAAGCTAAGGAATATGTACAATGGGCATCAGAGCTGCAAAAGGAACCGATCGAACTGAGCGATTTGACTGTGAGCATTAAATGTGGCGAGTCCGATACAACAACAGGATTAGGTTCATGTCCAACAGTTTCGCAGGCAGTCGATCGTCTGGTGGATGCAGGAGCAACAGTATTTTTTGGTGAAACATCAGAGCTGACAGGCGGAGAGCATCTTATCTATAACCGCATGGCAACAGATGAATTAAAGGATAAGTTCATGGGTATCTATGAAAATTATGTTGGGGAAATAGAATCAAAAGGTGTAGACCTGCTTGGTTCCCAGCCGACACAGGGCAATATTGCTGGAGGGCTTTCCACTATTGAGGAAAAAGCGTTAGGTAATATTGCTAAAACAGGAACAAAAGAGGTAATTGGTGTTCTTGATCCTGCGGAGAAACCTCTAAACGGGAATGGTTTATATTTCATGGATACTTCCTCAGCAGCAGCAGAGTGTATCACATTAATGGCTGCGGGCGGAGCCGTACTCCACCTATTCCCGACAGGCCAGGGCAACATTATCGGTAATCCAATTGAGCCTGTCGTGAAGATTACAGCAAATCCAGTTACCGCTGCTACGATGAGTGAACATATCGATGTAGACGTGCAAGGTTTGCTTTCCAGGACAATTACTATAGAAGAAGCAGGGGATCAGTTAATGGATGTCATCGCCAGGACAGTCAATGGCCGTTTAACTTGCGCGGAAGCCCTGGGACATCGGGAATTTGTCATGACAAAATTATACAGAAGCGCTTAATGTGTTCGTTCTCCCGGCCTGTTGTGCAGGGAGAACTTTTTTAATCGAAAATAGGGGGTACTTTAATGCCTAGATACAAAGCAGAAGAATTGGTAACCTTTTGTTCTGATCTCTTGACGAAAATAGGAATGAGCAGTGAAAATTCAGCCATCGTGGCAGATTCATTAATTAAGGCCAACCTTGAAGGAGTAGACAGCCACGGGATAAGCAGGCTGCCGATTTATATTAAAAGGTTTTTGGATAAAAGAATCAATCTGGAACCACAGATAGACTTTGATCAAAAAAGTCCTTCTGTACTAGTTGTTGACGGGGATAACGGACTTGGCCATGTTGTCAGCTATAAAGCTGTAAAGAAAGGGTTCGATATGGCAAAGAACTCGGGCATATCTGCGATTGCTGTTAAAAATAGCAATCATTTTGGCACCGCCTCATATTTCTGCCAATTAGCGTGTAATGAAAATTTAGCTTGTATTGCTTTTACCAATTCACCGCCTGGCATTGCACCCTGGGGAGGTAAAAGCGCTTTTTATGGAACGAATCCGATCGCTTTTGGATTCCCTACTGGGAATGATGTACCAGTTATTATTGATTTATCAACAAGTATTGTCGCAAGAGGGAAAATCATCTTTGCTGAAAAACAGGGTACCAGGATTCCAGAAGGATGGGCCATAGATGAAAACGGTTATCCAACTACAGATCCAGGAGAAGCGCTTAAGGGTTCTGTTCTTCCCATGGGAGGAGCAAAGGGAGCTGCTCTGGCTATGGCTGTGGAGATATTAACGGGTGTGTTATCCGGAGCCGCTTTTGGGCCTAATGTCAAAAATATATATAATGAAAAAGAAGAGGGCAATGCGAATGTTGGGCACTTTTTTATCATTATTGATATCGAAAAATTTATGGACTTGAACTCATTCTTTCATTCAATTAATGATTTGATTAAGGAAATGAAACTGGTCCCTTCCAGGCCGGAGATTGAGGATATCAGGTATCCCGGAGAGAGAAGGAAAAGTGCAGCAGATCAAGGAAGAATAAACGGGATTGAGTTATCAGGGAATGTAGAAAAGGAATTAAGCATGCTTGGAGAGGCCTATAATGTCTTTTTTCCGAGTTGTATAGAAAAGAGTGCCGCTTTATAAATAAAGAAAAGGCTGTGTGGTTAAGGATTACTCCTTTCTCACACAGCCTTTTTGTTATTTTGCGATATTATTATTTGTTATTGAGCGTTCAACACTTTCTAGATGCTCTCTCATATATCTTTGTGCCTGAATGACATCCTTCTTTTTAATTGCTTCTAAGATCTTATTGTGTTCTTTGACAGATTGAATCGACCTGCCTGGGATTTGAACAGACTTTGTTCTGGACTCAGACAATAGATCAATTAAATAATACATGATTCTGATCAATACCATATTTTTAGAATAATTGGTGATCGTTAAATGAAATTTATGGTCTAAGTCAGATAGTCTGTCATGATTGTTGTTTTTGGCAGCTTCCTTTGCTTCTTTAACTATCTCTTCCAGTTCACTAAAATCATCAGTATCCGAATTTTCTATAGCCCATTTTACGGTTGATTCCTCTAGGATTTTACGTACCGCGAAGAAGTCTTTAATCTGGTCTGTGGAAACAAAAAACGCCTCGGCCATTTTTTGCATTTGCTGTTCAGGAGAAGCAACAAATACACCTGTTCCATGCTTTGCAGTCAAATAGCCATAAGCCTCAAGAATTTTATAGGCTTCTCTTACTGTGTTTCTGCTTACAGAAAGCTCTATGGCCATATCTCTTTCTCCCGGAATTCTTTGGCCGGCCGTAAAGACTCCATCATGGATTTTTTTCTTAATACTGTCTGCAACTTGTTCTGAAACACCTTTCCGGTTAAATTGCATTGCGCACAATCCTCTCAAAACGCGATTTTTATTTATCAAATCATTTCGCGGGATATGATGTTTAATGTCGTAATTTGCTGAATATCTAGTTTTATTAAAGCACGATAAAATGCAGCAGGCAAATGCTAATCTTTTATATATTTATATATCAATATAGTAGAAGGTATTATGATTTATTAAAAGATTTTAGTAATCAATATTCCAAGGAAGATTAAAGACACAGAACCTGCTATACCAGTGAATATAACCTTACTGTTTAGGTTTTTGAATTCTGCAAAATTCACGCCTAACCCCAAACCTGCCATAGCCATGGAAAGAAGAAATACACTAGAATCAATTAGTCCACTTGTAAGTAGAGGCGGCAGTAAACCAATTGTGTTTACCAGGCACATAGCTAAAAATCCAAATATAAACCATGGAACAGGAAGGTTTTTTAACGTCATTCTTTCATCAGAAACGGAATCTTTTTTATAAAAGTAGGCCAGTATAAGTGCAACTGGTATCAACAGGGCAACACGCCCTAACTTTACTAGAATAGCAGTATCGCTGCTTTCCGCTCCCCCTGGTACTGCAGCTGCGATGACATGTGCCAGCTCATGTAAGGTAGAGCCGGTTAATAGGCCGTAATCATATGAATTCATGTCCAGGTAAGGATATAGAAATGAGTAAATGATAGTGACAACAGTACCGGCAATCGCAATGAATGCTACTGAGATAGCAGTTAGTTCTTTTCTTGCGCCTATTAACGGAGCTACAGCGACAATTGCGGCAGCACCACACACTGCTGTTCCAACTGCAATAAGGGCAGAAAGGTGCTTATCGATAGAAAGGAGTTTTCCGATATAGAGCATTACCGAGAGAGTAAAGGCAATCACAGCAATATCAATTATTATAATTGAATACCCAGCTGATATAATTTGTTCAAAGTTAAGCCGGAGGCCCATTAAAATGATTCCTGCACGAAGGAGGATTTTACTGCTAAAGGTAATGCCAGCCTGGCTATTTTCCGGGATGCCCATTAATCCTTTCCAGGCCATTCCCAGGATTATTGATATGATCATTACACCCATAACTGAAAAAAAAGGCAGTCTGGCTAACGACCCTGCTAAAACAGCCAAAACGGCCGTTAAAATAACTCCCTTTATCCACCCTGTGCGATTTCCCAAAGCTTTTTTCATTCTTAAGATTAGAATTTTTGTTGGAGTTAACTGTTCTATTTCATTTTTTTGCTTCCTGGCTCCTGTCATGCTCAAAGAAGTTCCCCCTTATTAAAAGACTATGTAGTATGTGGTTCCTGATTTCCTTTCAACAAAATTTCTTTCCACGACGTAATTAAATGCAATAATTGGTTTAGTGACCCAACCAATTCATTAATATTAAAACATTTTTTTTACAGATCAGCAAGATGTTTTAGAGAATTAACATTGAAAATTAAAAAAATAAAAAATATTCAAAAAACAGTTGCGTGCGAAAAAAATGCGTGCTTTACTATAAATATATTGGTTGGGTCACTCGACCAAAAGAATGGGGGTTTCTTAATGAGCAGTTCTGCACAGAAAGTTTCAGTAGCTGATGAGAGGCAAACAAGTACTCACAAATTTCTAATTCATGAGAAGGGGGATCATGTAGGTGTGGCTACCTCGCCGATTAAGGAAGGCGAAAAAGTAACCGGGATTTTCATGAACGATAATACAGAAGTCGAGCTGGTGGCAAATGGTGACATCCCGCTGGGACATAAGATTGCTCTTGTGGACTTAGGAGAAGGTCAACCGGTGCTTAAATATGGAATTCAGATTGGGCTGACTACCCAAGTATGGAAGCCAGGGGACTATGTACACACTCACAATATTAAAACGGCGAGGTGGTAAGGATGGAACAAAGATTGTATGGATATCGCAGAGAAAATGGAAAAGTGGGAGTAAGAAACCATGTCATCATCTTACCGGTTGATGATATTTCAAACGCAGCATGTGAGGCAGTGGCAAGACAAATCCAGGGAACTATGGCCCTGCCGCATGCATATGGCAGGCTCCAATATGGCCCGGATCTTGATTTGCATTTTAGGACAATGATTGGGATTGGTTCTAATCCTAACGTGGCAGCAGTTGTTGTGATTGGTATTGAAGAGAACTGGTCCAAGCTAATTGCAGATGGTATCGCTAAAACTGGAAAGCCAGTCTCATATTTTTCCATCGAAGGAAATGGTGATCTCGAAACAATAAGGAGAGCATCCTGGAAGGCGAAGGAATATGTACAGTGGGCTTCTGAACTACAAAAAGAACCTATTGAGCTGAAGGACCTGACGATTAGTATAAAATGCGGTGAGTCTGATACAACAACAGGTCTAGGTTCGTGCCCTACAGTTTCACAAGCTGTTGACCGGCTGTTGGATGCCGGAGCAACTGTATTCTTTGGAGAAACCTCAGAATTAACTGGAGGAGAGCATCTTATTTATAACAGGATGGCAACCGATGAGCTAAAAGAAAAGTTCATGAGGATTTATGACAACTATGTGGGAGAGATTGAATCCAAAGGAGTAGACCTGCTTGGCTCCCAGCCAACCCAGGGCAACATTGCCGGAGGATTATCAACTATTGAAGAAAAAGCGTTAGGTAACATTGCTAAAACGGGTACAAAAGAGGTCATCGGAGTATTGGATCCAGCAGAAAGCCCGGAGAACGGTAGCGGACTATATTTTATGGACACTTCATCTGCGGCAGCAGAGTGCATCACTTTGATGGCAGCAGGAGGAGCAGTACTCCATCTGTTCCCAACTGGGCAAGGCAACATCATTGGCAACCCAATAGAACCAGTTGTGAAGATTACAGCGAATCCTATCACTGCTGGTACGATGAGTGAGCATATCGACGTGGATGTGCAGGGACTTCTATCACGCAGCATTACCCTGGAGGAAGCCGGGGACCAGCTTATGGAAGTCATCGCACGAACAGTAAATGGAAGATTGACATGTGCTGAAGCATTGGGACACAAGGAATTTGTTATGACTAAATTATATCGTAGTGCTTAAAGAAAAATTGTTTAATAGTCTTAGCGGTGGAATAAGTATCAAATTCCACTGCTTCTATTAAACTTCTTTATGGGTTAAATTGACTGAATAGTTAGAATAGTATTGTTATCTTCTTCCTTATATGATAGTTTAAATAAAATATTGCTTCTGATTTTTTTATCCTTAATATGTAAGGGCTTACATTTATAAAGGAGAGGGCCGACTTGAAAAATTATTTAACTATATTGATAGTACTTATCTTGATAACTTTAAGTGGATGCTCAAATGCAGTTTCAGGAGAAGAAACAAAAGCAGAATATGTTCTTCGGTTAGGACACTTACAAACTGAAACTCATCCATACCAACAAGGTGCACTTAAGTTTAAAGAGTTAGTTGAAAAAAATTCCAATGGGAGAATCCGGATTGATATTTTTCCAAGCAGCCAATTGGGAAACGGGCGAGATCAGATTGAAGGCGCACAAATAGGTTCCATTCATTTTCATATCGGTTCTGTTGCTCCTGTAACCAATTTTGCCCCCAAATTTAACCTTTTGAATTTACCGTATCTATTTGAAAGTCGTGAACATGCCTTCAGAGTGCTGGATGGAGAAATTGGCAAAGAAATATCAACCGGATTAGAGAATAAAGGTCTTATTAATCTGGGCTATATGGAAAATGGCTGGAGACATATGACGAATAATAAAAAAGCGATAAAAACAGCACAGGATGCAGCGAATTTAAAGCTGCGCGTACAAGAGTCACCTCCTTACATTTCATTTATTAAAGCTCTTGGTTCCACCCCTGTACCTATTCCTTTCGGAGAATTATATACAGCACTAGAACAGAAGGTTGTGGATGGTCAAGAAAATCCACTTGCCCAAATTTACTTAAATAAATTTCATGAAGTTCAAGGCCATCTCACATTAACCGCACACAATTATGATGCAGCTATTCTTTTAATGAGCAAGACTACCTTCGATACATTACCTGAAGATCTCCAAAAAGTTATTCTCGATGCTTCAAAAGAAGCAATTCAGCATGAAAGAAAAGTCGCAATGGAAGAAGAAAATAAACTATTAGAGCAGCTTAAAGCCACTGATATAGAAATAGAAGAAAATCCTGATTTGGAATCATTCCGAAAAGCAGTCGAGCCCGTCTATAAGGAATTTGAAAAAAGCCTAGGCAAGGATTTAATACAGAAAGTTAAAGATATGAAATAAGGAGATGAGGAAATGAAAAATAATTTTCAAAAGTTAAGTTCAAAAATTGATGGCATTTCCCGATCGGTCATCATTTTCTTATTTGCACTTGCTTTCATTTGTACCGTTTACCAGGTGTTTTCTCGTTTTGTATTACAAAGTTCAGTAACGAAGGAACTCCTGCCATTCATCGATTTTTCTATTTTCAATTTCACCTGGATAGAGGAGTTAATTCGTTATTTATTTGTTTGGATTGTCTTCCTTGGTATTGGAACAGTTTATAAACACAATGGCCATGCAAAAGTAGAAATATTGATAAATGTTTTATCCGAGAAATGGAAAAATAGATTGCTAAGTTTAATTGAGGTCATTAATGTTGGATTGTTTATATTTCTGTCTATTTTCGGTTTAAGAATCCTTAAGTTTACAACTCTTCAAATTTCCCCTTCTTTAGGACTTAATATGACATTCGTTTACGTGGCAGTCCTGTTAAGTTCATTAATTTGTATGGTACATTCGTTCGCGCGTTTATTTGAAATTCTTTCAAAGGCAGATACTAGAATACCACTGAATAATGTTGAAGTTATTCCAGAAAACACAAATATGGGCTAAGGAAGTGAAACTAAGATGACAGTAGCACTTGTTGTTGTTTCAATATTGTTTTTGCTTATGTTGATAGGCGTTCCAATAGCTATCTCCCTTATCTGGGCCAGTGTAGCTGGTTTTCTTGCCAGTATATATTACATTCCATTAGAAGTGATTCCTCAAAGACTGATTACCTCTACCGATTCATTCCCGTTGCTGGCGATTCCTTTTTTCATGCTGGCTGGTGAATTCATGATGGCGGGCAGTATGGGCCAGCGAATAGCGGGATTTGCTTTTGCTTCAGTCGGATGGATAAGATCTGGATTGGCTCAAGTCTCTACCTTAACTAGCATGTTTTTCGCCGGAATTTCAGGATCGGGTGCAGCAGATACGGCTGCAGTCGGTAAAATGATGATTCCGATGATGGAGAAAAAAGGCTATGACACAGGATTTGCTGCAGCTACCGTGGCGAGTGCCGGGACCATCGCTGTTGTTATACCACCGTCCATTCCTATGATTGTGTATGGTGTAACAGCGGGAGTATCTATAGGCGATTTATTTACTGCTGGAATTATCCCTGGAATATTAATTGGATTGTCAATAATGCTGGTGAATTACTGGATTACTAAGAAGAACAATTATGCTGAAGAGAAAGGAACTTTTGAGTTTGTGTCTTTCAAGAAGGCATTTTTTGAAGGGGTCTTAGCATTAATCCTTCCATTAATTATTATTTTCGGTATTCGTGGAGGAATCTTTACTCCTACGGAAGCTGGTGCCGTAGCAGCTGCCTATGCATTCGTTATAAGTAAATTTGTATACAAAGATTTAAAATGGGAAGACGTGCCAACTACTTTTCTAAATGCGGCAAAAATGACAGCTATGATTGTTTTCATCATTGCAGCAGCGAATCTATTTGGGTGGTTATTGACAGCGGAACAAATACCACAGTTGATAGCAAAGGCAGTCATGGGTATTTCAGAAAACAAATATATTATCTTACTAATATTTAACATCATATTCTTTATAGCTGGATGCTTCCTTAATGCATCTGCTGCCATCACAATTTTAACTCCATTACTCCTTCCAGTTGCGATAGGAGTTGGAATCGATCCAGTATTCTTTGGTCTAATCATGGTAGTTAACCTTTCCATAGGTTTAATTACTCCTCCAGTTGGTCTGGATTTATTTATCGTACAAGGAATCGCTAATATTAAATACGACAAACTTGTTAAAGCGATTGTGCCATTTATTTTAATTATGGTATTTGATTTAATCATCATTACTTACATTCCAGCTATTTCAATGTTTTTAACAACTTTATAGGAAGCATAGGAAGCATAGTTCACCCTATGCTTCTTTTGATTTAGAAAAATAACATAGACCACGGGGGACATGGGGACGGTCCTCATGTCCCATGATTTATAATAAGATTACAATTATGCGCCATTTGAGAAACGCGACAAGGGAACGGTTCCGGTGTCTTGAAATAAGTAAAAATAGGTTGCTTTTTGAGACGGCAGAACCGTCCCGCTGTCGCGTCAACTCCTCTCTAAAAGCAAAGAATGCGCCAAAACTAAAGAATACAGTTAAACAACGATAGTCAGTATGACCGAATGTTTTATTATGGAGAAATCAATTGTAATTGTTATTTATTGGGTTAAAATTAAGGTAAATTCATTTGTAAAGTGAGGTTGGGTCCATGGGTTGGCATAGTGGGCTTCGTTAACACAAAATTTTAAGGAACAAAAATTCCTATTGAAACAGGCCTAAAGGTTGTATGGAATAAAAAAATATTAGAATTTGGTAGATTTTTTCAGTTTGCTGATCGTCGTATTATGTCGTATTATTAGATACAAAAAATTTGAGTGATTTAGGAGAGATGATAATGATATTTTTATGTATGGGCTATTTCAACCCTAAAAAAATGGATGCACGTCCAAGGGCAGAGATTGAGGCAGTTATGAGTGAATGTCAGCCGCACATTGAGAAATTTTATGATAGCGGTAAGGTTCTGCTTGATGCCGGTCTGGAGTCAGAGACCAAAAGCTTGCGCCGTGTGAACGGTAATGTTATCGTAACAGATGGTCCATTTACAGAAACAAAAGAAATGATTGGCAGCATTTTCATTTTTGAAGCAGAAAGCATGGATGAGGCGATCCAGCTAGCCTCTCTTCATCCGACGACGCAAGTCAGCAAAGGGGAAGAGTTTGACTGGCGAATTGAAATCCGTCCTGTTCATTACTTTAAGAATGATAAATGAGTTACCATGAGACATGGGGACGGTTCCGGTGTCTCGAAATAAGTAAAAATATGTTACTTTTTGGGGGCTTGACCACCGTCCCTCTGTTTTCACGCATTTTCCCCCGCTTTTTTTATTTGGTTAAGAGTGATCATTAATCCAGTCAATCCTGCAGCTAAGGAAGGTGGGATACTCCACGCAAGATAACCCCATTGCCCTGTAATCAATGATATGAAGAGAAAAAGAATAGGAAAACCTACTAATACTACTAAAGAAACAATAAGTGCAATCATGTTATTATTTTTCATAGCTAACCTCCATTTATCTTTTTCAAAAGGCACAAGCTTAACGAAAAGAGCCTTTCAAAACTCCCCCTACTCACTTTGCTTTTACATAAGTATTCTAGATAATGGAATTAATTACCTTCTTTATTGATGAAAACACGGAGCGGTACAGTGTTTCATAAATCGTAAGTTGAAACAGCAGAACCGTCCCCACGTTCTTTTTTCAAAAACCTTTTATTGATTGTATCGCGCGATAAAGGGACGGTTCCGGTGTCTCGAAATAAGAAAAAAAGTTGCTTTTTGAGACGGCAGAACCGTCCCGCTGTCGCGGAACGGGATGAAATGGTAGGATTGCTGACTGATCAAAGCCTTTACTGGGTGGACGAACAATTGGATTGTGAAGAAAATTGTTTTTTCGAGGAAGATGACGATAAAGAGTTACCTTGATTCTTTGCTGATTTTGTGAAAAGTTTTATAAAAGGTACTGAATTGACACTGACAATTGACTGCCGATAGCATTGCTGCCAAATTTCCACCTACTGATTAAGGATAATTAAAACCAGGAGAGAGATATTAACCTCTTCTGGTTTTATTTGCTTTTCTAACGTTACAAAAGGGATATCATTAAGGTACTCGAGGCATCCCTCTTTCCTAAGCAGCAACCCTTTTAAGGTGTTTTTCGAGTTACAAAAGGGCAATGTCGCTTTTTTAATAAGGCTTACGTATAATTAAACTATAGAAATAAATATACGATTCATTAGGAGGCCGAATGTTTCATGAATAGTGAACTAACAATGCCGACAAAAATATCGTTCAAATCTAATAGGGTTATGGTAAATGGAGAAGTTGTGCGGACAGCGATCTTCGCCAGATTCATGGTAACCGAGGTCCAAGCTGAATTAAACGAAAAATACTATCTTATTTTCTACAAAAATGCCCTTATCTATGGTGAGCAACTCGAAAAGGTTCAAAAAGGGTCATTTATTGATAAAATGCTGAATGAAGGGATCATCTTAGATCAAAAGCACCCGCTTCTGCCAGTACTAATTCCCTCTACAGCTTTAGCCATACCAGCTAAAAACAAGCTCTTCAATCATCTCCAGCGCAATTATTCCCTCGTTGAAATACCATGTATTGCCGCAGCACTCGACTCGTTTTTCTCAACAGAACAGCTCTTCAAACCGATCGACAATATCTTTTTCCACTACAGAAGAAACGGCAGTTTTTCCAAGGCCTTTCAATCGATCCATATTTTATCCGACTTATCTCCCTCCCTGGAAAACCTTAAAGAGCGCCTCCATTCCCGGGAATACAGCTCATATTCGAGTTTCTACACTACTTCTTCTTTATCGGCAATCCAAAAGAAGGACCCCTTATTTGCAGAGTTCCATTGCTTTACGAATCGGAAAAACACCGAACATTTTCAAATACTCGAAAAGATATTAAAAAACGAAGAGCGGTATGCAGAAGGGCTGTTGCTTTGGATTGATGACAAAAGGAATCTTACTTCTGAGTCCGTTAAGAGCCAAACAGAGTTGGCCTTGAAGTACATCCCCCTCGAAAATTGGATTCTAGTCTTATCCCATGCAAAAATAAATCCATATAAATGGGTACCGGAAGCTCGAACTTTCATTGAAGGATTGATGAGAGACGGGCAATATGAGAAAGCGGCAGTTTATTTATTCCCCTTCATTGAGGATCTGCCAGCAGAGTTTCATCAGGTCCTTAATGAACTTTGGAAGCATATTGATGCTGAATTTGTGTCTTCTCACTTGGATGAGTTTTTGTTGCTCCATCAACAAGTTGCTCAGGAAAATGACCTGAAGCAATTTGAACCAAGAATTCTGCAGCTGACAGCAAAGCTAATGGAGGCGCATGACTTGGCAGTTGTTTGTGAAAAACTGAAACCGATTCAGAAAAACTTTCCACATTCTATCATCATTCGAAAAATCAGTGAAATGGCAGCTCTTATGGAGAATCCAAACAGGATGATGGAATTGGGGAAATTTTACGCAGATTTTAATCAATATGATCAAGCAATCGAATGTTTCTTCTGGGAAATGGAACTCAACCCGGCGGATCCAGCTCCGGTCAGGCAGCTGTGCAAAATGTATCAGCACAAAGGCATGGTCAATGAGGCTTCAGCCTATCAGCAGATTTATACACAATTAAGGAGCGACCAGGAGACAGGCTAAAGTAGGGAAATGGCGACGTTTACAGTGTCTTGCATAAAGTGAAAATATTGTAGGGCGACAGAAATGTCCCACGGGCTCATGAATATAGTTCATGAGCCCGCAACCGTAGTATTAAAAATCAACATTGAACCACTTAAAGTTTATTAATGAGTATCCTTCGGGGTGTTTTTTTTTTATGTTAAGCTCAATGATACGCTGAATAGATTACCTACTCTGATGGGACATTGAGGCTGTTCTGGTGTTTTGTAAGAAAGTGTAATTTAGGGGGACATCAGAACCGTCCCCACGTTCTTTTTTTCCATAAACCTTTTATTGATTGTATATAGGATTGAATGATACACTCTAGGGTATGTGGATTTTGAAAGAGGTAGGTGATAGTTATAGTTAGCGAGCGAACTGCCATTAGAAATCTTTTCATTCTATGTTCTCTTATTTTTATTTTTATGGTTCCGCAAGAAGTCTTTGCGCATGCGACGCTTAAGATGGCTGAGCCTGGGCCGGATAGTGAATTAAAAGATTCTCCGGAAGAAATTGTTCTGTTATTTGATGAAAGACTTGAAAACGAACTCTATTCGATTAAGGTTTTTAATGAAAATGGGGAAAGAGTCGTCAATGCAAAACCGGAGATGAGTAAGGATCAAAAATCCATAAAGCAATTTTTGCCTGATCTGCCTGACGGAAATTATGTCATATCCTATAATGTCATTTCAGCGGATGGCCACCCAATCAGGAGTTCCTATGTCATCTCTATAGGGGAAGAAACGGTTTTCAAAAGGGATATTAACCAGGAAGTTTTAGAAAAACAAAAAAGTTCAGCTGGTTTTAATGTTTTCAGGTCGGTGGTGAGGATTCTTTATTTTATGGCATTGATCCTGACGACAGGCTGGATTGTCTGGGGATCCATCTATACTTTAAAACCAGAAATGAAGTCAACCTTTAGACAGAGGGCCTTTCTATTACAAATTGCGCTGTTCCTGACCACTTTGGGATTGGTAACCGTACAATTGTCAGATATACTGGAACGCTGGACACTGACTGAGGTACTGTCGATTTTAACCGGCACAACAGTAGGTCTATCTTTGGTATCTTCTGTGCTTTTATCTCTAGTAGGTTTTCCACTCTTACTTCGTTTCAAATCGGTCGATTTAATTTGGGTATTGATGGTGATTATCGCAAAGAGTTTTAATGGACATGCTGCAGCCTTTGAGTCGGAAATCCGCTCGATGACACTTGACCTTGATGTCGTCCATTTACTTGCAGCCGCCATTTGGGCAGGTGGCCTGTTGTATATTCTGACCTACTGGAAAAAGCAGAGGGAACACGTTAGACAATTCCTTCCATTCTTTTCGCAAGTTGCCTTAATCAGCATGCTTATACTGATTGGAACGGGATCAGCTTACACTTTAATCTTTGTACCGCAACTCGATTATCTGCTCCATACACTATGGGGAAAAATGCTTCTGGTTAAAATTGCCTTAGTCCTGCTTGTAATCGCAATTGGTGCAATTTTACGGTATACAATGAAAAAGAAAAATGAAGATTCAATCAGCACATTAGTAAAAATCGATTTCAGTTTGATGATCATGATTTTAGCGATTGTTGGTGTTATAACTTACTTAAATCCACTCCCGGAAAACGAACCATTGGAATGGAAAAAGCAAGATCGTAACCTTGAATTTACAACAACGATCTCACCAAAGACACCCGGGTACAATCATTTCAAGGTTACAGCAAATTCGCATAATGAAGATTTAGAGATTAAACGGATTGAGCTATTTTTAATCTATAAAGACAACCTTGAAATCGAGCCGATCCAAGTTCCTTTTTCCGAAATCGAACAGTCCAAGAACGTTCAATTCAAGATCAATGGCTGGTATCTTCCAATTGAAGGAAACTGGACCGCAGAGCTTCGAATCGTAGATTCAGAGGACAATGAGAAGGTATTCCATAAGGATTTTATTGTTTATTAAAAAATATTGGCTTTGTTAAAGGACAAAGTGTTTTTAAGAACGTGTTGATTGGGGCGGAAAGCGAAGCGCCTGGAGCAGAAATCAACAGACCAGTTTAACTGAGCCAAAAATAGAGGAGATTTCAAAATGAAAAAACTTTTAACATTAACGATATCAATGATTGGTGCGATCACTCTTTTTGTTGGTGTTGCAAGCGCGCATGTGACCGTTCAGCCACAGGAAACTACACAAGGAAAATATGAAGTATTCACTGTCCGGGTTCCTTCTGAAAGTGAAGATGTTCAAACTATGAAAGTGGAAGTAAAATTTCCTGAAGAAGTGAATATCACCCGCTTTGAAGCTAAACCAGGCTGGACATACGAAGTTCAAAAAGATGACACTGGAAAAATCACGAGTGCTACGTGGACCACTGAAGGAAAAGGTTTAACAGCATCTGAATTCGTTCAATTCAACGTGCAAGGAAAAGTTGCCGATGATGCTGAAGAGATTGTTTGGAAAGCCTATCAAACCTACAGTGATGGCAGTGTAGTTGAATGGGTTGGTGCACCTGATGCAGATAAGCCAGCTTCTTTTACAGCAGTGAATCCTGCAGATGGATCTGATCACGGACATGGAGGTGCATCAGCTGATTCTTCCAAAGATCACAGTGCTGCTGGAGACCTTAAAAATGACGTGGAAGCAAATACAGCAACCAGCAATGTACCGCTTTATCTTTCAATCGGAGCTTTAATTGCAGGATTGTTGGCATTGGTTCTTTCTTTGAGAAAAAGAGGCTAAATAAACCATTCAGGCAAGGGAATATGATTCTCTTGCCTTTTACTTATTCGGAGCATATAAGTCCCTACGCTTCTCTATGTTCTTCAATTCTGCTCATAATCTCGAAGGCTCCTTTAGATTTATTGGAGCAGACGACGGCGATGGTTTGGGTAGCTGGATAATACCCTGAATGGAAGCTGACTCCTGGGTCATAGCCCATCACATGGTATTTCATCACTTGATCATCTTTCATCTTAATCCATACACCGTATCCGTAATAGCCTGTTTCATTGACTTGCACGTGTGGTGTCAGTAATTTGTTCAATGACTCTGCGGTTAGTAAAAGTTGACCAAACAGCGCTTTCCACAGCTTAATCATATCTTTTACCGTGACGTAAGCTCCTCCGTCAGAGCCGCCTTTTACCGGAAGTGAGTAGATATTAGTTTTCCATGTCCCATCTGGTAGGTCGATATAACCTAAAGCCGTGTTCGACGGAAGGGCGTCAAAGGAGAAATAACCAGAATCAGTCATTCCTGCTCTGTTAAAAATATGTTCTTGAACATACTCAGTGAATTCCATCTGGGAGGATTGTTCCACGATCAGGCCTAATAATATGTATCCTGCGTTATTGTAGTGGAATGATTGACCTGGAGAGGATTTCATCTGCTCATTCTGGAACATAGGCAGGAAATCCGTTAGGCTTCTGATATGATACATCGGCCTCTTAATCCATAGCTCCTCAAAATCATCCATGACGTCCTCGTCGAAATAATCCGGAATACCGGAAGTATGCGTCAGCAAATGATGGATTGTAATCTCATCACTGAAACTAGGAAACTCAATATCAAGACAATCATTCAATCTAGTATCAAAGGTGAACTTGCCTTCCTCCACAAGCTGGCAAACGGAGATTGCCGTGAACAGCTTGCAGCCGGAAGCGATTCCGAACCGTGTTTCCGCATTGTTTTTTAATGAATCAGACCGATTTGCATAGCCAAAGCTGGCAGTGGCGGTGTGACCGGTCCCATCTTGAACCATCACCGCTCCTGAAAAATCATTCTTTGACTGAACCTCTTTAATGACTTCTTCTAAATTTTTCATAGGGATTCTCCTGACCTTTTCTAATCCGATGTTAACATGTGGTATCTTTCGAATATAGTAAAATATTACAAAAAGTGAAATGTGAAATCTATCCCTGCGTTCTTTACTTCTAGCAAAAAAGAATAATAGTATAATGAACTAACAAGGTTTGTTCTCTTTTGGAATGCTAGATACTTAAGGAGTTGGATGAAAGATGGGCGAAAGAGTAATCAAGTGGGGAATATTGGGAACAGGTCTAATAGCAAGTGCTTTTGCGAAAGATTTAGCGTTTGCTAAAAATACCGAAAAGACTGCTGTTGGTTCACGTACAAAAGAGAGTGCTGCCGAGTTTGCGGAGGAGCATGGCGTTTCACGTGCTTATGGAAGCTACGAAGAACTAGTGCAGGATTCGGATGTCGATGCCATTTATGTTGCTACGCCACACCCTTTTCATATGGAAAATGTATTGGCATGTCTTCGTGCTGGCAAGGCTGTCCTTTGTGAAAAGCCATTTACCATCAATAGCGGAGAGCTGGAAGAAATCATTCAGTTTGCCAGAGATCAAAAGCTTTTCTTGATGGAGGCTATGTGGACACGTTTCCTGCCTTCGATTGTTAAGGTTAGAGAATGGATTGACAGTGGGGAAATCGGCGAAGTCCTTTTAGTAAAAGCGGATTTTGGATACCGTGCACAGTGGGATCCAGAGTGGAGATTGCTTAATCCGGCCCTTGGTGGAGGAGCGCTGCTTGATGTAGGGATTTATCCCGTAACCTTTGCATCCATGATTTTTGGAACAAACCCAGAGAAGATTCAAAGCACTGCTCATATTGGTGAAACGGGTGTGGATGAACAGTTTTCCATTCTCATGTCCTATCCTTCTGGAAAGACCGCTACTCTTAACGGCGCCTTTCGAGTTGATTTAAACAATGAAGCCTACATACATGGAACGGAAGGATCTATTCGGATTCCATCATTCTTTAGTGCCAGATCAGCAACCTTGTACAAGGATGGTGAGGAAGTAGAGACATTTAATGATGACAGACAATGTGCTGGTTATGCCTTTGAGATAGAAGAAGTAGGAAGATGCCTGAGTCAAGGGCTTTTAGAAAGTCCTGTAGTGCCGTTGGATGAATCTTTAGCAATTATGAAACTGATGGATGAAATTCGCGGACAGTGGGGATTGAAATATCCGTTTGAGTGATGCCAGTTTGGCGTACCATATAAGATTTCAGGACGTCGGAACCTTCGAGGTAAGTGAGCTCGCTTATCTCTTTTTTTATGGGCCCAATATAAGCTTTGTAAACTCCCGACCATTTATTTCGAATGTGATTTTGATTGTTATTTAAAGTTTTAGAAAACAAACAAAACGGCTAGGTAATCTATGTTAAGATCTAAATGCAGAAAACTTACTTTGTTCCATGAACTGCTAGATTTGGAGAATAACAATCTATATTCAAATAAGTGGTGCAAAGTTTTGGAGGAGATGTGCAAAATGAAATTTCGGATAGCCAAAGAATTAAACGAAAGTTATAAAAGCCATGTTAATAATAAACTTTACGAATACAATTTAAGACATTTTCCAGAGGATTTAAGAGGAAGATACAAAGAAGTGAATCTAATTCTTTTAGATGAGAACGATCAGGTTCGTGGAGGCATTTTAGGGGAAGTGTGTTGGAATTGGTTGGAAATACATACACTAATGATTGATGAAGATTTACGAGGATCAGGTTATGGAACGGAATTATTAGTAGAAATTGAACGAGCTGCCCTAGAGAGCGAATGTGATTTTATAAAGGTGGATACTTTGAGCTTTCAGGCGTTAGACTTTTATCAAAATAATGGTTATGAAGTTTACGGTACATTGGACAATGTGGGAAAAGAATTTAAGCATTTCTATTTGAAGAAGGATATTTTAAGAGGGGAATCATTGTGAATATAGTTGAGGCACAACTAACGGATTTAAATGCGATTGTGCAAATAGATCGAGAGGTTATAGGTAATACGAGCAGACAAGGTTTTATTGAGGATGCTATTAAGCAAGGACATTGTATTCTTGTAAAAGCAAATAATGATGTTGCCGGGTTTTCGATTTATGATACAAACTTTTTTGAATGTACTTTTATTGCATTGATTATTGTGTCTCCTGCAAAAAGACGAAAGGGGTACGCAAGCCAAATGATGAATCATCTGGTTCGTACTTCTCCTACTGATAAAATATTCTCGTCTACAAATCGTTCTAACCAGAGTATGCAGAAAGTATTTGAAGCGAATGGATTTGTTGAGAGTGGTATAGTCGAAAACTTGGATGAAGGCGACCCTGAAATAATCTACTTTAAATCAAAATAATTCTTCCTTTAAAGGTTTTTTCGGTCATTGGGGCCAGGGAGCCTGTGGACGAACGTATGTGGTAAGTCTGCCTCATGAAATGAAGTTAATCATTTGGAGCGTAAATTACTCATCTGAAAAACTCAAGGCGAGCCACATAGTGGACTGGCCTTTCAAAGCTAACTATTGCTATATTACTTTTTCATTTCCAAGCTGTGATAAAGGGAGGAAACCAGTGCCCAGTAAATAGAGAAAATATGTGAATTTATCGGAAAGCAGAACCGTAAACCGACCCTCTGTCCCGCAATAGAACCTTCCCTCTGTCCCAAGTTGGTGAAACTTTATATCTCCTGATTCGTATACGTTAAGTACAAACTGATAAGGGGATTTTTATGGGAAATATAATTCTATTTGCGCTTATGGTTGGATTGGCATCTGCTTTAGTTCTGATTCCTTTTTCAAATAGGGAAAATTACGGCGGTAAAGTGAAATCATTGTTATTGATTGCTGCGATCGTCCTTTTTACGATTGTGACTTTTGCGTTTTATTATTTGTTTAATTTGGACAGGAATCTTTCTTCTTTATGGCCGTTTGCGATTTTGGTTGCGTTTGGCGGTACGGTATTTGCGGCTGGGAAGGAGCAGATGATTAAAGGGAGCTTGTTTTTGCTGAGCTTGCTTATTGGTGTGTATTTTATGATCGCGTTTCTTTTTAATGCCGAGGAAAAATATGAAACTTCTAAGATGGCGGAAAAGATGGAGATTTCGACGTTTGATGAGAAGGAAACACCGGCGAGTGTCCCACCACATTTTGCGCGCAATAAGATGAAAAAGGCATTCGGTCAGGTCCCGAACACAAGTTATTATGAGCTTGGGAATCTGCAAATCCAGAAGGTTAATGGAGAGTATGTCTATATCGCTCCTGTTGAATTCTCGGGCTTTTTCAAATGGTGGAATGGTGAGTCGACTCCGGGTTATTTTACCATCAGTGCGACCGATTCATCGGCAAATCCAAAATTCATGAAGTCGGAGATGGTTTATACACCTTCTTCCTACTTCAATAAAAATATCGAACGCCATATCCGGATGCAATATCCTGAGGCAATTTTTAACGGAGAAATGCAGCTTGAGGTCGATAACGAAGGAAAGCCTTATTATATCAGGACGTACGGCGAATTCATCTCTGCCCGGAACGGTTTTAAAGTGACAGGGGTTGTGGTCGTTGATCCTGATTCCGGGGATACGAAGGCGTATGCTTTAGCAGATGCACCTCAATTCATTGACGGCGCCGTTTCTCCAGAAGCGGTCAGTCTGCAAAACAGCTATTACGGTAATTACATTCATGGTTATTGGAACAGCTTGTTTGGCAAGACGGATGTGAAGCTGCCTTCTGATGAAGGGACCGAAGCCCAGGTCAGCCCGATTTTCAATGAAAATGGCGAAATGTATTATTTCACCGATTTTACCAGCCCGAAAGAAGGGGTCGACTCCATGCTCGGGTATTCACTGACGAACTCGAGGACCGGGAAAGCAACCTTCTATACGGGTAATCTTGAAGAGTCCTATATGGATTCCGAAGGGGCGCTTCAGATTATTGAAAAGAAGTTCATCGAGAAAAAGTGGCATGGCGAAATGCCGATTCTCTACAACTTTTATGGAGAAGCAAGCTGGCTGACATCAGTTCTTGATTCGAATGGCTTCCTGCAAAATTACTTTATCGTATCGGCAGCAAACCCGGAAATTTCGGTGTATGGAAATACTCCAAATGAAGCACTGAGAAAATATAAAACAGCACTGCAGCATGGCGGCGGCACGGTGGATGGCAGTTCGAAGGCAGAGGAGAAGCAAACGAGCGGAACCGTGCTGCGCGTCTACAAAGAAAAAACAGGCGACTTCACGATTGTCTCCATCCTGCTGGATAATAAGAAGAACTATATCATCTCATCAGAAACCAACCCACTGGCGATTTATCTGAAAGAAGGCGACCAGGTCAATATCAAATACATGGATACCGGCGAAACCTTCCTGCCAGTGAAAGAGTTAGTGATACAAGGTTTGTAGTAAAAAAATAGTGCCTGACACCCGGCGAGGAAATGCGTTATAGCACCGGGTGTCAGGCATTTTTTTATAGACAGCAAACAAATGGAAGGTGGCATGAGGGCACGCTGCCAGCGTTTGATAAATCATATAAATGGGAAATATTAGGAGTAGACTGAACCGTATCCTCTGTCTCTAGCTAAAAAAAAAAGCACTTAATCAAGTGTTTTTGTTGAGCAATATATATTTTGGTCTAGCTATTTTTATGAAAACTGTAGTCTTCCTAAGTTAATTATAACAGATAACCAATGGTGATTATAGACTGTTTCTTCTTATTTACTACTGCTAAAATGCAGTAGAGCTTTGATGAGGATTGTGGGAGGGATTAATATCAGGTAAAGAACAGTGGTCAGCATTCGCAGCATTAAAGAGACCAAAAATATAAGGTTAGGGGAAATGTGGAATGGGTTCTGTGGTTCTTAATTTTCAGGAAATGGATCAGACACAGCTTTGGCTTGTTGGCGGAAAAGGGTTGAATTTAGGGGAATTATCAAAAATTCATGGAATACAAGTGCCGGAAGGATTTTGTGTAACGACCGAGGGATATCAAAAAGCCATCGAACAAAATGAAACGTTTCAAGCGTTGTTGGATCAACTAACCCTGCTAAAAGCAGAGGACCGGGAACAAATTGCTGAAATCAGCAGGAAGCTTCGCCAAATCCTTATTGAAGTGGAAATCCCTTCTGATGTTGTGAGAGCCGTTGATCATTATCTCTCCAAGTTTGGTGCTGAGCATGCTTATGCGGTGCGTTCGAGTGCGACTGCTGAAGATTTACCACATGCCTCTTTTGCTGGCCAGCATGACAGCTTTTTAAATGTCATCGGAAAAGAAGCCATCTTGCAGCATATCAGCAAGTGCTGGGCTTCACTTTTTACGGATCGTGCGGTGATCTACCGACTGCAAAAAGGATTTGACCACAGACAAGTGTTTTTATCCGTTATCGTTCAGAAGATGGTTTTTCCAGAGGCTTCGGGGGTTTTGTTTACAGCTGATCCGATTACTTCTAACCGCAAGGTGCTATCCATCGATGCCAGTTTTGGACTTGGAGAAGCACTAGTCTCTGGCCTGGTAACTGCTGATAGCTATAAAGTGCGGGAAGAAGAAATCGTCGAGAAGAGGATTGCAGCCAAAAAATTAGCGATCTATGGCCGAAAAGAAGGCGGAACAGAGACAAAGCAGATTGATCCTGAACAGCAAAAGACTCAAACACTTACGGAACAGCAAATTTTACAGCTGGCCCGCATAGGAAGACAAGTAGAAGTGCATTTCGGCTGCCCGCAAGACATTGAATGGTGTCTGGTGGAGGATGAATTTTATATTGTCCAGAGTAGGCCAATCACCACGTTATACCCCATCCCTGAAGCGAATGATCAAGAAAATCGCGTCTATGTATCTGTCAGTCACCAGCAAATGATGAGCGACCCCATGAAACCATTGGGACTGTCTATATTCCAGTTAACAGCTTTACGCCCTATGCATAAAGCTGGCGGCAGGTTGTTTGTGGATGTAACGGAGCAATTGACTGTGCCTGCAAGCAGAAAATCTTTATTAGATACCATGGAACAAACCGATCCGTTCACAAAAAACGCACTCATGACCATAGTCGAGCGAGGCGATTTTATAAAATCATTACCGGATGATCAGGAAGAACTAGGTTCAAATAAAGGTTTTCAAGCACCAGTCATCGAAAACGATCCGACCATCGTTTCTGATTTGATCAAGGGTACTGAAATCTCAATAAACGAGTTAAAACAAACCATCCAAACGAAATCGGGATCAGATGTATTTGATTTTATCCTGGAAGATATCCAGCAGTTGAAGAAGAGTTTATTTGATCCAAGTAGCATGAGTGTGATTATGGGTGGGATGAATGCGGCAAAATGGATCAATGAAAACATGGAGAAGTGGTTAGGCGAAAAGAACGCAGCAGACACGCTGTCTCAATCGGTGCCCAATAATATTACATCGGAAATGGGCCTGGCGCTATTGGATGTCGCAGATGTGATACGTCCATATCCAGAAGTCATTGATTTCTTGCAACATGTAAAAGAGGATCAGTTATTTTATGAACTGGTTAAGCTTGAGGGTGGACCGGAAACCCGAGATGCGATCGAGGCTTATCTCAAAAAGTACGGAATGAGATGTGCCGGAGAAATCGATCTTACTAAAACTCGCTGGAGTGAAAAACCAACGACACTTGTCCCTATCCTACTCAGTAACATCAAAAACTT
Organism: Mesobacillus subterraneus; assembly: GCF_023715485.1. Taxonomy (GTDB): domain Bacteria; phylum Bacillota; class Bacilli; order Bacillales; family Cytobacillaceae; genus Mesobacillus; species Mesobacillus subterraneus_B. The sequence goes on from NZ_JAMBOF010000007.1 coordinate 38,628, forward strand.
AGAGCACAATGCCAGCAAGCGGATCTTTGAGCAAGGGCGACAGGAAGCTCTGAAAAAAGAACTAGAGCTAGTAGATCGACTGAAGCCATTACCGGATGGGGAACAAAAAGCCCAGGAAACTAAACGAATGATCAGCCAGCTGCGGAGTTTGATCGGTTATCGTGAATATCCGAAATACGGCATGATTAATCGCTACTTCGTTTATAAGCAGGCTATCTTGAAAGAAGCCGAACGACTAGTAAAAGCCAACGTTATTCATGAAAAAGGAGATTTATACTATCTCACTTTTGAAGAACTTCACGAAGTCATACTGACTAAAGAACTCGATTACCAGATCATCAGCAAGCGCAAGGGCGAATTTGAATTATATGAAAAATTAACGCCGCCACGTGTGATCACGTCAGATGGAGAAATCATTACAGGTGAGTACAAACGAGAAAATCTCCCAGACGAAGCGATTGTCGGTCTGCCGGCTTCTTCTGGAGTGATAGAGGGCCGAGCCCGTGTCATCTTCAAAATGGAAGAAGCGGACCTAGAAGATGGAGATATATTAGTCACCTCCTTCACTGACCCCAGCTGGACACCATTGTTTGTATCCATAAAAGGCCTGGTCACAGAAGTTGGCGGAATGATGACACATGGTGCAGTAATTGCACGAGAATATGGCTTACCAGCAGTCGTCGGAGTGAATCATGCTACCAAACTAGTAAAAGATGGACAAAGAATTCGCATCCACGGATCAGAAGGGTATATCGAAATATTGTAATTGAACATGGGAGGCGGTTCTCGTCTGAAACAGCAGAACCGGCCCTCTTTTTCAATCTTTCCCAATATGCTTCAAAGCTTCTCTCCTGCTTAAGTTTGACAGGGGATATGTATCAGAAATTTCGATGACTTTCTCAGGGTTCTGTTTTGCGTATTCTCTTAATGCCCAGCCAATTGCTTTATTGATGAAAAATTCGTTTGTATGGCAGGTTCTTGCAATAATGTCCTCGAGCATAGCCGCGTCGGTTCTTTCCTTATAACCTAATTGGAATAGGATACAGGAGCGGATCAGCCAGAGGTGGCCGGAGGCGATCCATCTGTCGATGATTTGCTGCCGGTGCTGCGGGAATTTTTCAAGATAGTATCCGAAATGTTTTTTCGCTATGTGGTCGATCGTGTCCCACCAAGGCTTGGTCGTGATTATGTGTTCAAGCAGCTCGAGATCATCCTCTGTGAACTGTTTTTTCATTAAATCTAACAGGTAGAGCCCGGCAATCTGCATTTCTCGTTCTTCCAGCTCCCAGAGGGAAGTAATCACCTCATGTAATTCTTCTTTTGGCGGCAAGCCGTATGTCTTCACATGCTGTTTGAATACTTCCTTCAATTGTGGAGACCTCAGCCCAATGAACTTAAATTGATTCCGCATGTAATTGGATAGCTTGATTGCTTCCTCGCTATTCCGGTGTTTGAGGGCCGCTTCATATAACGCGTCAACATAGTTTTCCACTTTAGCTCCACCATCTCATGATTTATTTAATATCTTTATTGTATAGTTTACCTAAATGGGAAGCACCTATTTCTTGCGGTAAAAGAACATCTTCCTCGAGTCTTGGATATTGAAAATCTTCGCCTTAAAAGCAGGATAATTCTGCAAATTAAAGAATATAGATTTGTTATAAAATAGAAGGTTTAACAATGAAAGAGCAACTGTTATAAGGAAGGGATAATCATGAAGGTCGAAGCACTAAAAATGGAGCAACTTGAAAACTTGAAAGAATACTGTAAAAAACATCGAAAGGAACTGGATGATTCCTTTTTGTATGATGAGGACTTACATAATTTTAAGATTGATGGCGAAAATCCTACCTATATCTTGACTGACTCAAGCGGGAACATAAAGGGAGCTGCCTCTCTAATTCTGGATGACTATCATCGTAGAGGAAAAAGGGCCAGGTTCCGGATTTTTCATTCGGAATCGCATGACGGCCAGTACTATAAACAACTGTTCGAGGAGATATTGAAGCATACAAAGTCATTGGATCATGTTTTTTTATTTGTACCCTTGCTCAATCAGAAATTGAAGGATGTCATGGAGAAGCTGAAGTTTGACGTTGAGAGGTATACCTTTCTGCTGGTCAGGGAGGATTTGGAAGTTCGTGAACCGTCTATTCCAGAAGGCTTTGAGATTAGGAGTTTCAGACCTGGCACGGATGAGGATGCCTGGTGCATGGTAAGGAATGCTGCGTTCTCGGACCTGAAGGGAAGTGAGACGGCGATTACGCCTGAAATGGTCGCGAAAATGCCGTCAGAGTCTGATTACCTGGACGGCGGAATGATGATCCTTTTTGAGAACGAAAAGCCAGTGGGAGTCGTGAGAGGTTCGGATGATGAATATGAAGATTCACCCATTATGAACATAGGACCCCTGGCCATTTTGCCGGAATACCAGGGGAAGGGATTAGGAAGGGTCCTCTTAAGGGCGGCAATCCAGTTCTCCAAGGAAAAAGGATACAAAAGATGCGTGCTGTGTGTAAATGCAGACAACGAACAAGCAAAAGCCCTATACCTGCAGGAAGGTTTTGTGGAGGCAGAAGGGGTTGTGTGTTACCGATATGAAATGTAGGAGAGAACAAGGAGACGGTTCTAGTGTTTCATGAATCTTTATAGGATCTCTTGTGAAACAATTTCATCCCTGCCCACTTTCCTTTAAGGTCAAATCAACGGATGCAGAGCTGCGTGTCATGGTAAACCCTGACTCTGTAGAGGTCATTGTCTGGCAATCATTTAGTTACGTAGCCATAAAAAGAAAAACCACTATAAGTGGTTTTTAGTCGTGCATTGCTCCTGCCTCCCGGGAAGTCATTGCACCTTGACCTTCGGCTACATCTTTTTGGATTTGCTGTTTTACTTTTTCTGCATTTGTCCCCGAATATCCAGGTTGCATAACAGAACCTGAATTTCCTTTAACTTGTTGCTTCTTCTTCATATAAATCCTCCTTGGTTTTTGTTTTAACAAACCTATTATTTACAAAAAGGTACACAGTAAACACAAATCTCTCAACGGACAAAGGGACGGTTCTCCTATTAAGAACCGTCCCTTTGTGATTATTCATAAATATAACTGATGACATCCAAAGCCTGTTCAACAGTCTCTACTGTTACATTCGCTTTATTAGAAAGCTCTTTTAACGGATGAATCAATGATTCAGGCCTAACAATGATGGTTGGTTTATTCATCGCGATGGCGGTGCTGGCGTCCATGGCGGTGTTCCATTGTTTGTATTTTTCGCCGAATAGAGCGATGACGATATCGGATTTTGCCATTAAGACTTGTGTCCTAAAGTTGTTTATATCTGACGCTGCGTCATCCTTGTATACGTTGCCCGGCTGCTTGCCGAGGATTTCCTCGCCGATCTGGTCAGATCGGTCGTGGTTTGTCTGCGGTCCGACGAAGACTAAAGGCAGATTTCTTTCCTTCGCTTTTTTTGCCACCTGATCGCGCCAATCATCGTGAATCTGTCCCGCTAAATATACGGTTAATTCCATCCAAACGCCTCCTAAGAATTATTTTCTAGCTTCATCATATAAAACTTTACTTAGGATTCAAAGGAATTAGGAGCAGAGGAAAGGTTCTCTTGTTTCAAGAACAGGAGAACCGTCCACGTGTTTACGGGGAGTTCAATGGAAAAGAAGGTATTTGAGAGTTTTTATTGAAACCCTTAATTATAAGGAGGGGGATCAATATGTCAGTGACAAAAATACAGTCTATTACAGAACTTGGCGAAATTAAGTTGGTGGGTTTTCGAGTTTTGTGTCCTGGTGACCAATATATAGTTGAAATACCCAAAGCATCCTTACGATTAAGCGAGCGCATTATTGAAATAAAACAGGTTACGAATCCTTTACATCAGTATGGTGCATTTGTAGTGAAAAATGAATGTGCCAACGAAGATGGGTATTGGATTGGTGTGGAAGTGAACGAGTACGAAGAAATCCCAGCTGGCATGGTAACCCTGATAGTCCCATCTCAAAAATACGCCGTTATTAGACATAAAGGGGCAAATGACAAAATAATGGATTCTTATAATGAATTACATAAATGGATTGATGATAACAACTATCAAAGGCTAAAAAATAAATGGCATTTAGAAAAGTTTTATAGTTGGAATGACCACGAAAATGTAGATGTAGAATGGTTTGATACCATAAGTAAATAACAAGGCACATGGGGCCGGTTCTCTTGTATTCTAAAACAAGAGAACCGGCCCCATGTTTTTTGCCAGGGTTTAATTATAATGATCCAAATTTTGTGGCAGATAGGGCCCCGGCTTTATTTGCAAACTTGGTATAATCCGTTAATTGAGTTTCGGTTTTAGGAATCCCTCTGTCATGAAAACAGGATAGAAGGGCAGCCATAAATGCGTCGCCGGCACCTGTTGTATCGACCGTCTCAACTGAAATTCCAGGAACATGCACCATAATATGTTTATGAATTGCATACGCTCCGTCCTTTCCTTTTGTGATAAAAAGGAATGGAATCTCCATTTTCGCTACATGCGCCAACCCTTTTTCTAGCGTTTCCGTTTCTGTTAAAAATAGTAACTCATCTTCAGTCATTTTTACGATATCTGCCTTGTTAACATAGTATAAAATCGTTTCTCTGCACTGATTCTCGCTTTCCCATCGTTTCAGCCGGATATTTGTATCAAAAGCTATTTCCATTTTCTCTTCTTTTGCATATTGAAGAGCCTGTTCGGTTGTTTTTCTTGCGATTGGGTGAAAAAGAGTGCCAGACCCGAAGTAAAAGATCTTACTGCGCATAAACGGCTTTTTATCAAGTTCCTCCGAGGTGAGCCATTCATCAGGAGTTTCGTTTATGTACGAATGGAAATGACGCTCTCCAATTGGATTCAAGTGAATATAAACAGAGCACATTTTCTTTTTTACATGATAAGAACTAAAGGAAAGATCAACATCTTCTTTCATTAATTTTTCCTCAACAAATTGACTGGTCTCATCCTTCCCCAACTTGCATAAATAAAAGGAGGGAATGCTATGTCTCCTAATCCCGACAGCTACATTAACCGTAGCGCCCCCTAATAATCGCTGAAACGTTGTATTAGATGGATCTGTTGCTATAAAGTCAACGATCGCTTCGCCTATTGATGTAATACCTTTCTTATTCAAGTTGTGGCTCCTTTCAACACTCTCAATCTACATGTTTTACAGATATTTTAACAGAAACACGGTGACGGTTCTTGTGTTTGTCTCTATGAGAATCTTTCGAAAAATTACAAATTTATCTATTATTTGTAAACATATTCTATATAATAGATTTAGCAGTGCCTATATATTACATAAGGTTGGGGGCGAGACATTTATGTCTAATGAGAATGAGGTTTTATTAAATAAAGCGGAACAAAACAAACCAAAAGTGAGAGTGGAAAGGAAAGAGGGGGAACCAACTTCGGCATTTAAAGGGGCTTCCTGGGGAGCTCTGTTAGTTGGGGTTTCGGCTTATCTGATCGGTTTGTTCAATGCAGCGATGCAACTGAACGAAAAGGGATATTATTTTGCCGTTTTGATATTTGGGCTGTATGCAGCGGTATCTTTGCAAAAAGCAGTGAGAGATAAAGAGGAGGACATACCCGTTACGAATATCTATTATGGTATCAGCTGGTTTGCGCTTATTGTATCGATTTCATTGATGGCAATCGGCCTATACAATGCAGGAAGTATAGTTTTAAGTGAAAAGGGCTTCTATGCTATGTCATTCGTTCTTAGTATTTTTGCAGCGATAACCGTCCAGAAGAATATTCGAGATACACAGAGAGCAAGAGAAAGAGATTGATATTGATGAAGTATTAAAGGTGCGCTAGTCCGTATAGGATTGGCGCACTTTTTTGTTGTTTTTTTCTAATTTGCTATTAATCCTCTGGCCAATAGTTCACTTTTGAGGATTCCCAAAAAATCCGAGGAAAGATTTAACTGTAAGGCTTTTCTGTAGGCTGTAAGTAGTAATGCATCATCTAGTGTTTTTAGTGTAGTCATGTAAAGGATATCTCCTATTGATACAACTTTATAACTATATTAATAGGGATTACTGGAATATGGTCCTGAAATATATGAAAACTTTGTGAATTAATACTTGGACATTGATTCAATAGCTATTGGGGGTTTCACCTATACTGGTAATCCTGAAATGTATATTGTTTACTCTCAACCTTACAAGCTATGTTGGCTGATCCTGCTGACAGGATTGGAAAAATTACTTAATTTCTATTTCGCTGATAGAATCTCTTTTTCGTTGATAAAACGAAGTTTACTGTTAAAGGGATTGTGTATTCGCTAATATAATTTTTTCACCAATTCGCCAAATTTTATAGCTGTTTTCAGTTGTTCAACGATTGTTGCATTTTTCTCGATAGTCTCTGCAAATTTCCAATGCATTCTTTAGGTATGAAACATGGTTGGTTCTTTCCAATCATCCAGTCCTCAAATTTCAGAGAAGAGAAAGTAAAATGTAATGGAGGAGAAGAATGATGTCAGTTAATAGAAAGTTTTTAAAAATGGGTATCGCAACTGTTTCAGCATCGCTGTTATTATTGGCCGGGTGTTCCCAAGCAGAGTCTAATGCAGCAGAGAAAACAAAAAAGGCAACAACTGAGGTGCACGGAGAGGAGCATGAAGCAAGTGATCTCGAATTAAGGCTGGCAGGAGGCAAGTTCGGCAGTGAGAGTCTTGCTTTTGTCGGCGGTGGATCAAGCAATAAACTGTGGGTCATTGATGCGAAATACCATAAGCTTGTGACGACAATTGATGCTGGCGGTCCGAAGCTTGAACGGACGGAGCAAAAATATCCGAACCTGCATGACACTCATGCAGTAACCTTTACTAAGGATTTCAAAATGATGTTTACTGTTGATTGGTTCAACTATGATGAACCTTCCTATGCGATTGCGCTTGATCCGGCAACATTCGAAGAGCTTTGGCGGGTACCTGTTGGCAAGGGCGGCCATCATTCTGCCCTGTCTCCGGATGATAAGTATCTGTATGTAGCAAATCAATACGGCGACACAGTATCAGTTATAGATGTGCAGGCTAAAAAGAAGATTAAGGAACTTCCAACAGGCAAAGGAACGGACTATATCTCACCATCGATGTATTGGGATGGCAAAGCGATTGACTCGCCATACCTGTTTGTAAGTGTAGATCAAGAAGATAAGGTTACTGTTATTGATTGGAAGAAGAATGAGGTTGTCAAGGATATCCCGGTAGGAGCCAGCCTCCATGGCGTAAATTTAACTCCTGATGGAAAATATGTCTGGGTAGCGGTAGGCGGGGAAGTCAAGAAAGCAATCATTATTGACGTGGCAACCCTGGAAATAAAGGATAGCATTGAGTTTGAACAAGCGCTGATCCATATTTCTTTCAGCCCTGATGGCAAATTTGCCTATGTCACAACAGGAGGAAATAATATTTTCAAAGTCGACACCACAACTTATGAAAAGATTTGGAACTCTACGGGTACAACAATTCCTGCGCATACAGGGGTAAGCCCAGATGGAAAAGAGCTATGGACACTAAACCATGGAATGGACAAAAGGTACAGCTACCAGCTAGGCGGTGAAGTAGTCAGCGGTGTCCAGGTATGGGATACCGAAAACGGTGAATTGATCACTGAAATTCCAGCTGAAGGCGTGCCGCATGAAATCCAGTTTGTACCGTATTCCGCTTTTGGCGGGGACGTTGCCCTGACAAGTGAAGAAGTTCATTCAAAAGGAACACATTCCGTTGCAGAAGCGGGAGAAAAACTCTACAAGCAAAGCTGCATTACTTGCCACGGTTCCAACCTTGAAGGTGGAAATGGTCCGGCCCTGAATGCAATTGGCGGGAAAAAGACAAAGACAGAAATCTTCGAAACCATCAAAAACGGCAAAGGCATGATGCCTAGCGGGCTTATATCTGACACAGACGCTAAGATCCTGGCCAACTGGCTTTCTGAGAAAAAGTAATTTTTCTCACATCCAGCATAAAAAATGAAACAGCCTGATTCGGTTAATGGATTAGGCTGTTTTTTCTTTGAGTATCAATTTGAACTACACTTGCAATTCAGAGTGTAGAATATCTCACGAATCACAGGGGGACGGTTCCCATGTTTCATAAAATGTTAATATGAGTAAATTCGTAGAACAGCAGTACCGTCCCACCACTTCTGTTTTTCCTGATGCAGCAAAAATTTTTATGGTCTTTTGGAGGAGAGAATCGAGACCTATGCTGACTACAAAAGAAAGTTTGTGGGTTGAGGATACAATAAAAGGTACAGATGATTACTTTAAAATCAAGTGCCTGTCACCACTCGGTTTTTGTCGAAAGTATCGACTTCTATGGGTAGTGGCAGGCACTATTTTTATTTATTATTTGATGGTAATTGTAGTGCCATCAAATTTCGTGAGGGTAAATCCGCAAAATCTCTCATTATAGGTTTTACTATAGTCCTTGAGTATTTCTATGGCGACTGTTTCTCCCAGTTTTAAACCCTCAATCCCATCAGAACGCCAATGGACTCCGGCTGTGTCTCTGCCTAATGCGATGTTGGAGGCGAGTTTATTTAATTCTCCCCCTATTGTCAGGGGTGTGTCTCCGTAAGGAATTAATGATAATCCATCAGAGTTTGCTTCTACTGGATTCGGGATATGAAAGTTTTCATTGAAAAAGGCTTTTAGCACTGTCGCTCCTGCTCCGGCCAAGCAGGCGTGCCCGGCTGGATAGGCAGGGTGCGTAGGACAGCCTTCTGGATAGGCCATGGGCAATAAGTAGGTACCAAACTGTTTGAAGGTTTGTTGAACGACCTGAGATTCCAATAGTTCTTTGTGGAAGGGGTAACAAGTTTCCCCGGTTAAATGATTATGGACGCGTCCTCCGAATTCTTCCGGCCGTAGTCTCCGATGAATCAGGAATTTTTGACACCAGGCCGCTTCTAGTGCGGCTCTAGTTACTTTGGCTACTAGGTCGAGAATATGGGCAGCGCCAAACGTGACAAATCCTCCTTCTGTTGCTGAATTCATATATGGATTGGTTTGGGCAATGGCTTCTTTTCCAAAGCTGAGTAGAATCAAACAGGCAGAAAGCGGACCTTGATAAGAGAAGTCTTGATGGACATATGCTGATAAATCACGTCCATTGCGAATATATCGAGATTTCAGATCGTATTTGGGAGCCTCGGAAGAACCCCCATTCTGAATGTTCAGCCAGGCATCATATGAAGTCAAGTGGTAAGAGTCGGGGAGCGTAGTGCGATATTGCTGTGTAATGGTTTTGGCTCCAAAAGGAATGTCCTTCCAAAGGAACTGTGAGATATAAGGTCCTGCGAGATCACCAGGTGTATTTCCGCGGAACAAAGTCTCCGTCGTAACTTCACCATTGCTTTTTGGTCCGCGAAAATCTGATAGTCTCGATAGTTCGGCTGCTGCTGCCTTTGTGAGAGGGTTTCTACTGTATTCTGAAAAAGACACATCACGGGTGAGTGCCTGCCAGTAGACTTCTGCCATTTCACCTGCCTGCCATGCACTGCTGAATGTTGGGGGCACAGCCAGATTCATTTTATGGCTGTCAGATCCAATTAAATCCAATGCATAAGCAGCCTGCGGATTTGAAAGTTTTACAGGGCCACCCATTGGTATGGAATTGAAATCACTCACTTTACCGCTATTAAGAGCTTTTATATAACGGTTGTAGGAATTCATGTCCACTTCTCCAAGAGAATTATGAGGCAATCCTTTTGAGAAGTTTGCTATTTTCTTAGGATATAACCATTCGTCTCCGTTACATACAGGCCGTGAAAGATGAGCGTTTCTCTGGTCTTCTGCAGCTTCATATCGAATAGTAAAAGCCTTCTCATTGCGCTCTTTTGCAGATAAGGGGCCAAGGTAACACTTTTTTTCACAATGTTTTCTCATTCTATTTTTTCTTCTATTTCTTCTTCGCATTTTCTCACCCTGCTTATTCAGATGTTCAACTACCGTTAACCAAATGGACGAACAGTAGTATCCTTTCATCATATGCCCCTTAATAATCGGGAGATACAATTGTATAGAAAATTGGTTAATAGTGGAGTGGTATTCGTACCGCAAAGAGAATGGCAGCAGAGCGATAATGTCACTTTGTAATTTAAAACGAGACAAGTAAACGTACCTATCTCGTTTTTGAAACACGGTTCTTTAGTTAGAATAAAATGTTAAACAGAACAACGGGTCTGGCAATTATAATAACTTTTTCTTATCGATTTCCATTCAAAACATTAAATTCCCTTATGGTAATGATGGGAATATAATGAACGCAGGAGGTGGATAAAAATGGATTATATCATCCTTTTTATCATCGGAGTTATTGCAACCACGATCGGAACCCTGGCGGGAGGTGGGGGCTTAATTAACTTGCCGGCTATGCTCGTCCTGGGAATCCCAGTGCATTCTGCGATCGCAGCGAATAAAGTCTCCAATACGTTCAGCTCTTTCTCTAGCTACTATCACCTTTTTAGGGAAAAGAAAATCACGTTCAGGGAATCTTTCTGGATTGTGCCTGTCAGCTTGGTCGGAGGCGTCAGCGGGGGATTCATTGCTTCCAAAATCTCAAGTGAAAATATGTATATGGTTGCGATTTGTTTGCTGGTATTTGCTTTTATTGCATCATTTCTGGGAAAAGGGAATTTCTCAGGAGATGAGGGGTTGAAGGTTTCTGGAAAAAGTGTCGCCGGCTTATATGGAATCGGATTGTACGATGGGCTTTTCGGTCCGGGACAAGGCACTTTGATGTTTTATTTGCTGGGTCATCTGAACATTGCCTACATACGAGCGGTTGGGTATGTCCGGCTTGCGACCTTTTCAAGCTGTTTTGGAGCAGCTCTCACTTATATCTCAACTGACAACGTGATCTGGCCAGTGACCATTGCCCTGATGCTGGGTTCATTGACAGGTGCGCAAATCGGCGTCAGGATGGCTGACAAACTGAAGCCCAGCCACGTAAAACCAATCTTAAGGGTGATGACAGTGGCATTGATTGTTCAGATTTTTTTGGAGAGAGTGATTTAAAAAAGGAAGCAAAGGATACGTCCCTTTGCTTCCTTTGAAATCAGTTTATTTTGGCGACAATCTTTCCTTTGACTCGACGGGTTGACAGTTCGGCCAATGCTTCAGGTACTTCCTCTAGCGAAATGACTTTCTCAACAAGAGCATTTATTTTTCCATCTTGAAGAAGTGAAAGCATGTGGTCCCCCATTTCTGCCAGTTTTCGCTGTTCGTTCATGTTATTGGATTGGTGGACGCTTCCCAACGCGACTTGGTGAAAAGATAATGGATGTGCAAATGAGATGGCGTCATTCACATTGGGAGGTCCGGCAATGAACGCAATCTGTCCATTAAAGGCAAGGGCCTTCAGGGATTTGTCCGCATTGTCGCGTCCTACTGTATCCAGGACTAAATCGACACCGAGCCCATTCGTGATTTCCAGGGCTTTTTCTGCAAAATCTTCTTCATGGTAGTCGATGGCATGATCTGCTCCCAAGCTTCTTACATATTCATGATTCGCTGAGGAGGCGGTTGTTAAAACCGTCAGCCCTGCATTCTTGGCTAATTGGATCGCGAACCCGCCGACACCGCCAGCTCCGGCATGAACTAAAATCGTTTGTCCTTTGGAAGCATGCATTTTGTGAAACAGGGTCTGGTACGCTGTATAGCCTGCAGTGGGCAGGGCAGCTGCATCTTCAAATGAAATGCCTTCTGGAATCAGTGAAACCGTATGAGCTGTGGTTACGCCATATTCAGCAAATCCGCCCTTTTTTGTTAAATCACCATGATAGACGACTCTGTCACCAACTTTGACATTCGTGACATCCGTGCCTGCTTCTTCGACGATCCCAGCTGAATCGAGGCCAAGAATATGCGGGAATGTCCAATTCGGATTCCCGCCATTACCAGTTTTATAGTCGACAGGATTTAAGGCAGTGGCCACAATTTTGACAAGGATTTCCCCTTTACCGGGAGCCGGTTTATCCACTGTGCCCACTTTCATTTCAAATACTTTTCCTTTATCCTCTAGCAACAAAGCTTTCATGACAGTCACTCCTTTTTAATAAGCACCCTGTGAATAGGTCAACTCATAGCTATGTGTATAAATTTCAATTAAGTTTCCGAATGGGTCTTCGCAGTACACCATTTTATAAGGCTTTTCATTTGGATAATATTCACGGATTGGCATGCGCTGCTTGCCGCCGTGGGCGATGATTTTATCACCAAGGCCTTCAATATCAGGATCCTGGACGCAAAAATGGAAAATTCCCGTCTTCCAGTATTCGAAATTGTTCTCCGGCGCTTCGTTGTTGGGGAATTCAAATAGTTCGATGCCGATTTTATCAGAGGTGGCAAGGTGTGCAATTTTAAACGTTCCCCAGCCCATTCCAAAAACATCGGTACACATCTGGCCAATCGGACTATCGTCTTCTACCACTTCGGATGGCTCCATGATCACGTACCATCCTAATACTTCCGTATAAAACTCAACAGCTTCCTTAATATTCGGTACAGATAATCCAATATGTGAAAAAGAACGCGGATATGGTTTGTTCAATAGAATCTTCTCCTTTTTAGTAAAAGTTCTTTTTAAGTATAATGAGTTGATACTGACTATGTAAGACGGCACTTTTATGTAACCAGGTACCCAAATGGTAACCCTGTTTGATGTATACCCGACTATTATGTCCGTAAAAATATCTTTAATGAACTTGGAGGTACAACCTTGAAACAATACAATGTGCCAGTTGAAGCCACTCTTGAAGTAATCGGCGGAAAGTGGAAAGTGGTCATTTTATGTTTGTTAAAAGAAGGAGAAAAACGCTTCAGTGAACTTCAACGGAGCATGCCTGCCATTACGAAGAAAATGCTTTCCCAGCAGCTGCGGGAATTAGAAAAAGACGGAATCATCCATCGTAAAGTCTACGATGAAGTCCCGCCTAAAGTGGAATACTCCCTCAGTGAGGAAGGAGAGAGTCTAAAAGACATCCTGAATATGATGTGTGCCTGGGGAGACAGAAGAATGGGGAATGAGCCGGATTGCAAATGACTTTGACGAGATACAGATACCTGAGGACATACCTTACGCTTCTCGATGTGTATTGTTATTTTACCAATTTCCTAGCATATGGACGTATCCTATTCCTGTTGAAAAACAAATTTATCATCCGTGATCAAGGCTATGAAGGACTGTAATCGAAGGAAAACCGAAATTATCGTCCGTCATCAAGGGTATAAAGAACAATAAATGCTTAACCCTGCAAAACGGTGCATAGATTGTCGGGTAAAGGGTGTCAGGTCCTGTTATTGTTGATTTACAAGGAGGTTGTTGTATGGATATGCTGCAGAATATGAATCAGGCCTTGAAGTATGTTGAGGATCACCTGACGGAGGAGATTGATTTCAGCGAAGTGGCGAGGCAGGCTTATTGTTCGGAGTACCATTTTAAAAGGATGTTCTCCTTCCTGGCTGGTGTTTCGCTCTCTGAATATATCCGCAGGAGAAAGTTAACTTTAGCGGCATTTGATCTGAAGGACAGTAATGCCAAGGTGATTGATGTCGCGATAAAGTATGGATACCGGTCTCCGGATTCTTTTACCCGGGCTTTTCAAGGCTTGCATGGGATTACTCCGTCCGAGGCCAGGAATCAAAATCATTCGCTAAAAGCTTATCCGCCGATGACCTTCCAGTTAACAATAAAGGGAGGAACTGAAATGAATTATCGAATTGTCGAGAAGGAAGCATTCCGCATTGTGGGCATCATGGATAGGGTGCCATTGATTTATCACGGGGTGAACCCGGAAATTGCTGAGATGTGGAAGAGCTTGAATATGGAAAGAATCCAGGAGCTGAAGGACCTGTCGAATGCAGAGCCTAAGGGATTGATCAGTGCTTCCACGAACTTTTCCGAGGGACGTATGGAGGGAAAAGGGGAGCTGGATCATTATATTGGCGCAGCGACAACGGAGGAGTGTCCGGAGCATCTGGCTTCACTTGAAGTTGCCCCATCTGCATGGGCAGTGTTTGAAGCAGTAGGTCCATTCCCTGACACCCTCCAAAATGTGTGGGGCCGCATCTATTCAGAATGGTTCCCGTCTTCGAGCTATGAACAAGTTGAAGGTCCGGAAATTCTGTGGAATGAACATAAAGATGTGACATCGCCGAAGTTCCGGAGTGAAATATGGATTCCGGTTAGGCGGAAATAAGGGCCGGCTGTGCCGGGCAATGAAATGAAGCATAGTTCCCTATGCTTCTTCTTTGTGTTTTTTTCTCCAATTTTTAGGGTTGAAGTACTTTCTTATTTTTCCTGCAACTTCCTTCCCAACCATGATAGCCCCAACCCAGAAAACCACTTCAGCAAGGACCAAACTGCTTGTTATACTGATGACCTTCATTTTACTGGAAAGCGGCAGAAAAGGAATGCCAAATGGAATCACCCAAAAAATGATGGATGAAATAATCAGGGACATCCCGATTTTATATAGCAAAGTTTTTTTAACTTTAGGTTCGGTTTGCATCATAAACCTCCGGAAAATAATGTAGCTTTGATTTGGACTAACCGCTTCAATCGGCTGATGAGCTACATTAAATAGTTTACCACAGATTCACTATGCCCGAGATTGTTTCGGCGCTTGCTTAAGTGGGCTGGGGAGAAACTCCCTCTGCATTACCCGAAATGCTCTTGGCGGAGGAGAAACGGTAAAAGTAGCCGTGCTGCATTACCCGAAATGCTCTTGGAGGAGGAGAAACGGTAAAAGCAGCCGTGCTGCATTGCCCGAAATGCTCTTGGCGGGGGAGAAACGGTAAAAGCAGCCGTGCTGCATTACCCGAAATGCTCTTGGCGGAGGAGAAACGGTAAAAGCAGCCGTGCTGCATTGCCCGAAATGCTCTTGGCGGAGGAAAAACGGTAAAAGCAGCCGTGCTGCATTACCCGAAATGCTCTTGGCGGAGGAGAAACGGTAAAAGCAGCCGTGCTGCATTGCCCGAAATGCTCTTGGCGGAGGAGAAACGGTAAAAGCAGCCGTGCTGCATTGCCCGAAATGCTCTTGGTGGAGGAGAAACGGTAAAAACAGCCGTGCTGCATTACCCTAAATGCTCTTGGCGGAGGAGAAACGGTAAAAGCAGCCGTGCTGCATTAACCTAAATGCTCTTGGAGGAGAAGAAACGGTAAAAGCAGCCATGCTGCATTACCCGAAATAGTCTTGGTAGAGGAGAAACGGTAAAAGCAGCCGTGCTGCATTACCCGAAATGCTCTTGGCGGAGGAGAAACGGTAAAAGCAGCCGTGCTGCATTACCCGAAATGCTCTTGGCGGAAGAGAAACGGTTAAAGGAGGCTAACATTTAAAACTAATTTTCTTCTTTTTACGAATATAGAAGTGAAGGAAGATGATCAAACGCAGCAACTGACAAATAAATCATATTGACTCGTATACTTGAATCCTGTAAAGTACAAAAGTATGTTTTTTATAGGAGGCAGAAATGGATACTAAGAATCAAACACAGATTAAAATTACAACAGCAGATCCATCAGCGCTTGGTTTATTTGGACTGGCGATGGTTACATTGGTGGCATCGTCTCAGAAACTGGGATTGACAGATGGCGTATCTCTCATCATTCCATGGGCTATTTTCCTTGGTGGACTAGCACAGCTTTATGCTGCGGTCCTTGATGGCAAGCATAATAATATATTTGGAATGACAGCTTTTGGCGCGTTCGGACTTTTCTGGTTCGGTGTCGGAACGACTTGGCTGATTCAGTTAGGATTTTTCGGTGAAAGCCTCGCTTCCGATGGTGATGCGAAGCAATTGGGAATGGCCTTCATCGGCTATTTGATTTTCAGTGTCTTCATGACGGTGGGAGCCCTAGAAACAAATAAAGTCTTATTCTTTATCTTCGTATTAATCGATTTCTTGTTTATTGGACTTTCACTAAGTTCATTTGATATCTTCCATGAGGCGTCCCATATGCTGGCGGCCGTGGCTGAAATGAGCATTGCGATTCTGTCATTCTACGGATCAGCAGCGAATGTGCTGAATACCCACTTTGGAAGAGTTGTTCTGCCTATTGGTAAGCCATTCGGGATTTTTAAGAAGTAAGAGGAAAGGGTGCTAAGCATATTGCTAAGCGCCTTTTTTGTTTATGAGAATATGAAAAGGGTGGGTTGAGTGGAAAAGGGGTAACTTAACCGGAAATGAATCACTGCCGGTGCAAAAATTCATATGTGATAAGGGCTCAGATACATTTAATCAAACGTTTGATTAAATTGGATTTCCTTTGATGCAGACAGGTTTCCAAGCAGTTCCAGGCTGAAAATTAAAGACCACCCCTCCTTTTAAAGAGAGATGGTCTTCAGCTAATTTATCTCACGGATCGTGTTCTGGGTGACATTGGCGGAATAAACCGGCTCGGGTACAGGCCTTTCCTGCAATCTGGCGGGCAGGCTCTGAATCGATTGGACGACTGTATCAAGTTTTGCTTCAATTCGGTGAAGCAAGTACAGTGTCACGACAATCGGAAACCCAACCTCGCTGATGAATGGAATCAGCTGCTCCATTGCTTTTCCTCCTTTTCGTTTTTTTACAATAAAAGCCGGTCCCTAAAGGAAGACCGGCTCTCGTTTAGAATTGTCCAGCTCTAGCGACCAAGGCGCTTACGCTTTTCTTATTACACTAGTTCGTATTCGGATACGTTGCGTTCGACGACACGTGCACTGTCAACGGCAACAAGGGTACCGTTTGTAGGCAAGAACGCATTGGACGCGATGATTTGCTCCATTGCAAGCTTGACTGCTGCTGGATCGATCGGCTCCTTCGGGTTATCAACCGTTAGCTTGGCGTATTTGCCAAGGTCGGTGGCAAATTGCAACTCAAGTGTTTTAGCCATGTTTTTCACCTCCTATTAGATTAGTAGAGTGTTAAATTAGATGATATCAAAGCTGTCATTACGCTCAACGGAACTTAGCGTGTTAGCACTAAGGCCTCCTAAAGCGAGTGCCGCCTGCTGAACCTGGTCAGCAGTAGCTTCCTTTTTTACATTGCTGTAAGTCTTGCCCTTGAAGATCGGTTCTCCCTTTTCATCAATCCCAGTCTCAAACATCAATCTGATATTTGACCCCTTCAACATTGCCATTGCCATGTGTCTCACCTCCTTTCACCTTCTATATACAGGTGGGGAGGGGAAAAGGACAGGGTGGTGGAATATTTTTCAGTCACTACCACTCTATTCATAGAATTTAGAGGGGAAGCAAAGGTTACTAGGATTAGATAAAACTATAAAAGCGTGGACTTAATTAACCACGTATTATTTTGATTGAAGCTTTTTCTTTTTCCAGGGTTTTAAAAAGGAAATAATAAAGATGAAAATCGTGACGACGACTTGGAAGTAAACCGCATATTGTCTTATTTCGTGATTTTGTATGAAGACAGGATTACTTAAAGCTAATTCTTTTTGAGTTTCCAATAGTTCCATATTTGCTACCATCAATTTATCGACAACAAATATCCCGACAATCGTTTGAATCATATAAAGAATAAATTTCACACCAACCCATTTATGCTTGAAAAATCCCCAATTGGTGAAAAATCCATATGTGAAACCCACTAGTAAAGTGCCGATTGCCCCCCATCTGACAATATTGTCACTAATTATGACCAGGTTTTTATAGCCGAGGTATGACTCATCATATTCTGTAAAATCAATATGCAAATTTAACGCCAGTGAACTCAATATTCCCCCAAAGAATAATACAACTAGAAAGACGTGAATGATTTTCAGCCACTTCATCCCTTTAGGACCGATTTTCCTCATTTTCTATGCCTCCAACTTGTTATTTTACTAATCAATAGTTGTCGTGCTGTATTGACGTTTCTCATTATAATAGGCAGAAAAGAATTTCATAATGTGCCCCAGCCTTAATGATGACTACTGCTGAGGTCTTATTTTTAAAAAGCTCTGTTAAACTTGGCCGTTGATTTGCGTTCCAGGCGCTTCGCTTTCCGCGGGCGGCCCGGGGAGCCTCCTCGTCGCTTCACTCCTGCGGGGTCTCCCCTGACCCGTTCATCCCGCAGGAGTCTTCGCGCCTTCCACTCCAATCAATAGAGCTTAAAAATCAACAATGACCTTTAATACAGCCTTTAAAAAAAATAGGTAACAGCCGTGAAAGGCTGTTACCTTTTATTCTCATATAGACTATGGGCCGAACAATAGGAATGATAGCAAAGAAGCTGCCGGAGTTTAGGATAAAATCCGCTTTTCACCTTCAATTGCTTGAATCGGATCAATATTTTGCGTGAATTCCAGCGTGCCCATGTACTGGCTGTTCTCGTCACGGATTGCAAAGTAGCGGATATATACATATTTGTCGCGGAATTTGATCCAGAAGTCTTCAGAGTCTTTTTTGCCTGCTTTGAAGTCTGCGAGAAGTTCTTCGACGACATGGACGCTCCTTGGCGGATGGCAGTTCTGGACGGTGCGGCCGATGACTGCTTTTGTCCGGGCGAAGATTCGCTCTTTTCCATGGGAGAAGTAGCGGACGACGTCATCCTGGTCAATGAATGTGATGTCTACTGGCAGGTGGTTTAAAAGCAGTTCGAGCTGCTTTAATGATAGGATGCCAGTTTCCATTTTGATATAGCCCTCGGAAATCGCCTTAGCATCGAGTGCTTTTCTTTCAGGCCTGAATTCTTTGGCAGGCCCTGTCAGGCAGAAGCCAATTTCATCACTTTCATGCGCTATTTTGATCCATTCATCCTCCGTTAAGTTTTTCAAAGCCATCGGGAAGAGAATGTGTTCTTCCTTGTAAATCATCTCGCTAACTTCTCTGATGATAAAATTGAACACTTCAATGACGCTGTTTTTGTCACCGTGGTACTCTTCCAGTTTTACTTTGGCATCCTTGATCGCATCACGGATGAAATCATCGATCCTCCACATATTCGTCGTCGGTCCGTAGATGCCATACGTTTCTAAATAAGGGAAAATCAAATTTTCCTTGCGGCTGTAATGTTTATCGATATCGAATAATAAGTTGCAATCTTCCATAAGCAAGTTCACATTCTCTTCGCTATCTTCTTTTGCAAATTGCTCTAAATGCACTTGAAGCCTGGACTTCAGAAGCTTATCAATTTCTTTGTTTTCCAATTTGAATGTGTGAACCGGATGTCCAGGCTGATCTTCAGGCCGTTTGTCTGAAGGAATTTCTTCAATTGCCCCTTTGAAGAGGGCTGCATGCGCTGAGTATAAGCGCTGCATTTCTGCAACAGAAAGATCCCCCTCATCCAGCTCATCATGCTGAAGCTGAGAGATTTCATCGATTGTAATCTTACCGATAAAGGCATCAAAATGGGCTTTGACCTCATCGATATTTTTCCCGTTATGCAGATCTTTGAAGATTTGTTTTAACATCACCTTGCGTTTCGACGGATCCATTGATTTAAGTTCACGGTTATTGATCATTTCGCTCATGAGAAATCTCCTTCCAGAGTGAATACGGATTTTATATAAATGATAATGTTTCTCATGATTAAAATAACACTTATTAATTCCATAAGTTGTGATGTAAATCATTCATGGTTATATTTTTAAAGAATTCGTTGAAGGAGCAGAACTGTTCGTCTGCTTCTAAATATCAGTTGCGGGAATACAATTATAGATAACAGCATTTCAATGTACAGCGAGAGGTGATGATGCCGTGTTTTCTGTTACAGGAATGCAGGGGTTTGAATTATTTTCTGCGCAGCATTTGATAACGCTAGGCCTGTTCTTGGCTGTCTGTCTTTGTTTAGTCCTCTTTAGAAAAAAACTTAAGCCTCATCAGAACGTTTTAAAGTGGACGATTTTTTGGACCTTGCCAGCTTGTGAAATATCCGCGCATTTATGGCTCATATTGACCGGCCAATGGGAAATCGGTGATCTTCCTTTACACCTGTGTTCGATGAGTTCCTTCCTGGCGATGTACTTATTTTTAAAGAAGAGTGTCAAAGGGTTTTACGTGTTATATTTCATTGGCACTCTGCCTGCAATTTTGGCCATGGTTACACCTGAAATGTCTTACGTCTTTCCTCATTTCCACTTTATTGAATATTTCCTTCATCATTCCGCTATTCCAATTGCCGCTTTGTATTTTATCCTTTTTGAAGGGTACAGAGTTCCTCGGAAAGCCATCCTTTATACTTATTTCGTCGTGAACATCATCGCCGTACCTATATTCATTTTGAATATCCTGCTTGATACAAACTTCTTTTATTTAGCGAGCCCGACAGAATCGAAGACGATCCTGAGCTTTTTTGGCAGCGGGATTATGTATTATATTAACCTCGAAATCGCCGCACTGATTGTATTCAGCATCACCTATATCCCGATGTGGCAGCTGCTGAAATGGGAAAGCAGGAAAAGTAAAGTAAACTCTTATGAACATCACCTGTGATTATTTATTGGCTTCACCCAAAGGGATGGTGGCGAATATCGCAAGGTGAAAAAGAGGGGGCATGTCGATGGCATGTACGCTGCCTGTGGGCATTCATACGCTAAAAATCGGAAGTCAGCCAGAGAGGATGATTTGTTATCCGCGCGTGTACCAGGTCCACAACCGGAAATTCGAACGGTACATGAACCGGAGCATTGTGAATGAAGTTCAGTCTTTGATTGATTTGCAGGCGGGGAATTCGCCATCGACAGTCGAGAGTATGGTCGGCTGGTATGAATTAAAAAATAATCAGCGTGACTTGCTCAGCCTGTCGGTCGCGAACAATACGTACCATCATCAGGCCGCACATCCAATGACGTATATGAAGTCGCTGACGTTTGATCTTAGGGGAGAAAAAAGGTGCACTTTGAAGGAATTTTTCAAACCGGGAAGCGACTATATCAATAGGCTTTCAGACCTGATAAAACTTCAGATCAAGCAGCGGGATATCACCTTGATTAGTGATTTTGACAATATCAAGCCTGACCAGGATTTTTATGTGGCCGATAAAACTCTGGTCATTTATTTTCAGCTGTATGATATCACGCCTTACGCATTCGGCTTCCCGATGTTCCCGATTTCCGTTTACGATCTCCAGGATATAATCGATGGAAACGGGCCGCTCGGAAGGATGGCCACTAATGATTGAAAAGCAAATCATAGGGCTTTCTTATTCACCCTGCTTACTGGTGGGGTGAAATTCCTGTGTTTCAAAAAAAGGCTGTCACAGAAATTCAGTTTTCACTGGATTTCTGGACAGCCTTTTTTTACGAGAAAGTATAAATTCACTTCGAGAAATGTCTAGCTCCAGCGCCTAGCCCCTCGAGTCGCTTTGGTCCGCCCAATGAAGTCAAAGAACGACTTCACCGGTCGGCCCTCCAGCGCTTGTCAGGGCTGACCAAGACGCTTGCGCTTTTCTAATTTTATGCTGCTTCTGATTCTTTGGAGTGTACTTGTTTCATGAACTCGTTCACATCAGAAGGTACTTTGCGGTCGAGCTTTGAGACGATGTAGACGGACAGGAATCCGATTGGAACGGTAATGATTCCTGGTACATTGAACTGCATGAACTCTGGCAAAGTTGTTTTAAAGAATATCATGTACATGGAGGCAAGGAGACCAAAAACTAGTCCGGCAATGGCTCCTTTTTCCGTCATTCCTCTCCACCAGATGCCAAGGATGAAGATTGGTGTGAATGTACTTGCGGCGACCGTGAACGCCAGTGCGACCAGATGGCCAATGGAAGCTTCTTTTACCATGAGGCCTAAAGCTCCGTATAAGATACCCAAAAAGATAATCGAAACTTTACCAGCAATGACACGTTCTTTTTCTGTGATGTTCTTGCGGAAGAAGGTTGCATATAAATCATGGGCCAGTGCGCCAGAACTTGCGATGAAAAGTCCTGAAAGGTTCGAGAAGACAGCTGCGAATGCGCCTGCTATGACAAGGCCAAGCAGCCATTCACCGCCAAGCGCCTGTGCCGTAGACGGTACAACCATGTTGTTGCCGCCGGCGATCAGGTCCTTCATTACACCTGGATCAGCGTTTCCAGTCAAGAAAATAGAGCGGCCAACTACGCCAAGATAAACGGCAAAGAAGAAGAAAAGACTGGCGATTCCGATCGCCATAAGAGCAGAACGGCGAGCTGCTTTTGCGCTTGGGTTTGTATAGAAGCGCAGCAGGATATGTGGAAGCCCGATCGTACCGAGTGAAAGCCCAATCGTCATCGAAATCGTCTGCCAGAAAGAAGGGAAGTAGTTCCCAGTGCCGGTCCAAACTGACCCATCAAAAGGAATATCCTTTCCGTCAGCAGTAAAGTCAGCCGTACCCATGATGGACCCTTTGAATTCATTGATCGATGCAAGGATTTCCTGATAATGAAGCCCACCATAAATCGCTGCGCCAACCATAAGGACAAACGCTCCAAGGCGGATCCATAACTCAAGAGCCTGGTTGAGGGTAGTGCCTTTCATTCCCCCGATTCCAACGTAGAAAATCATGACTGAGCATGTAAAAATAATCCCGAATTCATAGCTAGTCCCGAAAAACATACTTAAGATTTGCGCAGCACCGAGGAGCTGAGGAGCTGCATAAAAGCCTGAAATCGCCAGAACGACAGCAACGGCAGCAAGGCGGGCGCGGCGGCTGTGAAAACGATAGGCTAAAAAGTCAGCTACTGTATACGCCCCAAAACGGCGAAGCGGACCTGCAACGAATATTGCAAGGAGTGTCAGGCCGATGGAGAAGCAAAAAGCATAGTATGCACCATCGTAGCCAAGCTGATAGGTAAGACCAGCGATCCCAAGGAAAGTGGCGGCGCTTAAATAGTCTCCGCCGATCGCGGAACCGTTCGTGAACCAGCCGAAGCTTCGGCCGCCAACGAAGTAATCAGAGGCGGTCGCACTTCTTTTTGTCAGATACGTAATGTAAACAATGGTTCCCATTAGGATTAAGGTTAAAAGAAATTTCGGCTCAAGGATCATAGACATTAGACAGCACTCCTTTTATTAGAGGATGTTCCGGAGTGATCGGACTGGTTATTCTTTAAGCGCTTTTCATAAAGAGCTGTATGGATGAATGCAATAATGAAAGCCATTGCCATGGCAACAACACTTGTCAAAAACCAGCTATACGTCATGCCGCCCCACATACGGGAGAACATAAAGCCTTCTGCGAACCAATTCAATATAGGAATGGAAAGGATGAAAACATAATAAAAGAGCGTTAATTTAATTCCCGTCCTGAATTCGCCTTTCATAATTTTCTTTGTTTCAGGATCAAGCGGCTCTAGCTCGCTGACATCAATTGTGTCTGCCGCTACATAATTGTATTCACTATATTCCCCTGCCATTTTGACACTCCCCCTTGAAAATTGTGTGACAACTGCCCGTTTCTAATTCCCTCCTTGAGGCAGGCCATGATATTATAAAATTGATTGTACGACACAGAGTGGTAGAATACCTTACAATAAATTATCAGAAATATACAAATATTTAACATATTCTAAATTTTTATTCTTGTAGATGTATAAGAATGTAACTTCACTATCCCGGATTATAGAAAGAAAGGAGGGAAGAGAGGGTGTATTCAATCAGGCTTGCAGTAGACGATCAACAGGAGTATGAGAAGCTAGCAGACTGGATTTCAGAGGAATGCAAGGAGACTTGTACCCTAGTAGAAGACGAGCTTTCTAAACTTGATATAAATATAGCGATTATTGAAGTTAGCAAATGGCACGACTGGGTAAAAATACATAGATTTCGAAAACGGAATAAACAATGCCGGATCATCCCGCTGCTTGATCCGTCCCTTTTACATACTTCTCCACTTGCTATCGAGTTCAAGCTCACATACCTATTGGTGAAATCCGTGAAAAAACATATCTTTCTTCGTACCTTGAAACGAGCGATCGGCGAGCTGGCAACAGAGAGTGCCAGATTCATGGACCATGATGAAGTGTTTAATCAAATCGATGTGGAACAAACAACGGATCGGCATACCTTGCCTTTTCAAGAGGCCTTCCTGCGCCGCCTGTTGTCTGGCGATGTAAAGACAGAAGAGGAACTGCTGCAATCAAACTTTTATTTGCCCTGCATGGCTGTACCGAATGTCATCTGTTTTATACAGGGATTAGTCCGCTGCCCTGCGAAAAGAGAACAGGAAGGCTGGCAGGCACCCACGGTCATTCAGGAGTTTTTAAAAAAACAGTTTCAAGGCGATCAGCTATCCTTTCTTTCATACCGGAAGCATCTGCTCATGCTGCTCCAGGTGCCATCCGAGTACGGTTCCCTGAAACACTGGAAAGAAGGCGAGGACCGGATCCTTCATACGATTGATGAATTGGAAAAGGAATATGGAATCCAGCTTTATATCGGAGTTGGGTCCATCTATCGCGAACCGCTGCTCCTTCACCATTCGTACAAAGAAGCATGCAAAGCAAGGCGTACCTCACCGTATGAAAGACTTTCGCTCCGCTACTTTGAGGAGATCCCCAAGGATGTCCTGATTCAAAAATGCACGGATTATATCGCCCAGTATTGCACCGAAGATCTTTCCATCAAACAGGTTGCCGACCAAATAAACCTTAGCGTGCCATACTTCAGCCGGATCTTCAAACAAGAGACAGGCCGGAGTTTCGTAGAATATGTCACCTTTGTCCGGATGCAGCGCGCCGTCTGGCTTTTGCGCCATACCGACCATACAATCGAAGTCATATCAGAAGAACTCGGCTATAATACCCCGAATTATTTCAGCGGCACCTTCAAGAAATACGTCGGACTCTCCCCAAGAGACTACCGCGCAACAGAGGAGATTATCTTTGTTTAGAAGCAAGGGAACGGTTCTCCAGCTTCTGCAACGAATAAAGGGTTCCTGCCATTAGGAGGTACCTAAAGGTTCAAGCAAATAAGAGTTAATAAGATCCCTTCCGTCTGTTTAATTGAGTGCCAACTCATGTTATAATGAGGAACTTAGGATATACAACTTTAAGTTATAATTGAACGGATGCCAAGAAAAGCCTCCGCCAAGCAATAAAATATAGAGGTGTAAGAGAATGAATAAGCGATGGACGATTGGTAAAATAAAAGAATTTGTTGAGAACAATTCGGAAAGCAAGCTGTTATCGACGGAATATCTCGGTTTTTCGCAAAAGTTACAATTTCAATGTGCGTGTGGCAGCAACTTTGAGAAAACATTTACGAAATTTAAAAATAATAACCAGCGTAAATGTGACGTGTGTCAACCGCCAAAAGAGTCACGCTAAATGTATAGTGATAAACGTAGTGCCGATTTCTATTAAAGAGAAGTTGGCACTATTTTTATTTTATAGGGGAATTAAAAACCCGCGTCTATCAATAAAAAAGCAGAGCTCATTCATATGTAATGAATGCCTCTGCTTTTTTAACCTGCGGGTACTGATTAGAAGTTTGCGGAGAATAGGATCATTAAGCCAGCTGCTGTTCAGCAAACTCCCTATATAAATCATGCATTTGGACCAGCTCCTGATGTGTTCCGATCCCGGTAACTCTTCCTTTTTCAATAAAGACAATTTTATCGGCATTAACAATGGTAGATAACCGATGAGCGATGACAAAAGTCGTCCGGCCTTCCATCAAGCGGGTCAATGCTTCCTGAACGATGCCTTCCGACTGGCTGTCTAGGCTCGCGGTTGCTTCGTCCATCATCAGGATTTTCGGATCTCGCAGGAAGGCACGGGCGATGGCGATGCGCTGTCTTTGCCCGCCAGACAGTTTAACGCCGCGTTCGCCAACTTCGGTATCCAGTCCTTTCGGGAAGGATTCAATAAACTGGTCGGCATAGGCCATTCTTGCGACTTCCCACAGGCGTTCGTCTGGAATTTTTTCTCCGTCTTCCAGCCCATAGTACAAGTTCTCCCGGATCGTACCGGCCATCATCGCGCTTTCTTGTGAAACGTAGCCGATTTGGCTGCGCCATGATGAGAGTGATAATTGCTGGATTGGTGTGTTGCCAATCTGGATACTTCCTGAGGTCGGCTCGTAAAAGCGTTCCAGCAGCCCGAACATCGTCGTTTTCCCGCCCCCGCTTGGTCCCACGAATGCAACCATCTGACCTGGCTGTGCATCCAATGATATTCCTTCAATGACTGGTTCCTCTTCGCTGTAGGCAAAAGAAACATTTTCAATTGCAATGGGCAGGTTGCTGATGTCCATTTCCATGCCTTTCTGGCCTTCCTCAAGTGGCTTATCGAGGATTTCGATGATCCTCTCTGTTGCGCCTTTTGCTTTTTGCAGCTGGGTGAAGAACATTGCAAACGAAGTAATCGGCATGATGATCTGGAATAAATAAAGAAGGAAAGCGACGAGAGCCCCAGTCGACATTGTTCCGTTCACAACTCGCATGCCTCCGTAACCGATGATCAGTACGATAACGACCATGATCATCAACTGCATGATCGGACCGATCAACGCAAAAATCCGTGCTTCCTTCAAGCCGAAGTTGAACAGCTTATCAATCCCATTAAAACCATTTTCCTCTTCAATTTTTTCCGCGGTCGACGCCTTCATCAAACGAATCTCCCCGAGTGTCTGGGTGATATGTCCGGTAAAAACGGCTGTCTCATCCTGGAGGCTGCGCGAAATCTTAGCCATTCTCCTGCCAAGAGGCATCATGATCGCGAGTGTGAGTGGAACAGAAATGAGCATGAGAAGTGTCATTTTCCAATCCATCACTAGTAAAATCACCACCGCACCGATAATCGAGATGATCCCTGTTGCGAAATTCGGGAAGTGGCTGGTGATCAGTTCCCTGACAATACTTGTATCATTTACAATCCGACTCACCGTTTCACCGCTGGATTGCTGATCGAAATAACGGACCGGCAGCCGAATCAGCTTTGCCCACATCCGCTCACGAAGCCTCGCGACAACCTTTTGCCCGACATAGCTAAGCAGGAAAATGGAGATGCCGCTTATCATTGCCTGTACAATAAAAGCTGCAGCGATAGCAATGATCAAAGGAATGCTAACTGCTTCAATTGAGAAACCATCAACCAGGTTTTTCGTCAGGATTGGAACCGCCAGGCCAGCAAGCGTAGTAAGGATACTTGCTGCTAGTCCCGTAAAAAGAGCAGCCTTCGGTATATTCGTCGATAATATAAGCGATAGGAACGGTTTTAAGCTTGTTTGCTGTTTATCCATTTTAAAGTAGGCTCCCTATTCAAGATGGTGTTGCTAAATAGTGTACTGGATTCAAAGATGATTGTTAAGTTTACAGGATTTAATACGAATGACTTAGGAAAATGTTTCATTTATATACCTCCACAACATCCGCCTCTTTTGCACAACACACAAACAAGCTGTAATCAACATGCATATGATATGGTGATCAAAATTATTGGAGGTGAAAATGTGAGTCTTTCTACTTGCAGTGTGTTTGAAGTGTTTCTTGGGGTATTGGTTGGTGTAGGGTTGTTGCTGCTATCCGTCTTGGGGGTCATTGGTGATTTATTGGTTGCTATCAATCTAGCAGGTGTTGCTGGATTTATCAGTGGCTTGATTGGAGTTATAGGGTTGCTGGCAGTCCTTCTGTTTGCTTATTGCATTTTCAGGAGAATCTGGCGTTGTTGTTTCGGTAGCCATTGTTAATTTTGGAAAAGTAGATTGCTAATCTTCAATATAACAGCCTCTCTTGCAGAGGCTGTTATTTTTTTGTATTTTTCGAAACTTTTTACATAATTTCTCGTAAAAAAAGAGACATAGAGATTAGAATGGAGTGTTTTAAATGGAGAAGGAAGTTAAAAGCAAGCCTAGTTTGATCGGGATGTTTTCGAGTCCAGGTGAGCAATTTGACCGGATGCGCCAGAATCCAACCATCTGGATTCCGTTAATACTCATCAGCGTTGTTTATGCGATAGGAATGTATTTGATGTCTCAATCCATGGATGCTTCTTATCTGGGATTCGAAGGCATGAGTGAGGAAGAGATTGAGATTGCCCTGGCTTTTTCAAAAATATTTGTGGTGATCACAGGGATTTTGACGCCGGCATTCGTTGCTTTGATTTCCAGTGCCATTTATATGATTTTCACTAAAATAGCAGGATCAGGCGTTTCGTTCAAACAGTTATTTTCTATGAACACTCATATTATGATCATTGGAGCTGCAGGATTGATAATCAATATGGCGTTACGGCTGGTTATTGGCGGAAATCCGGATGTCATGCCCACCAGTCTTGCCGCACTAATGAATAGTGACACACCTGGTGTTATGGGATCGTTTGAGTTATTTTCCATCTGGCAGGTCATCGTGACAGCAATCGGTCTGCACCGGCTGGCAGGTTTATCGAAGGGCTGGGCTTGGGGCATTTCCATCGGATTTTTCCTTCTTGGCCTCGTGTTTGCTTACATTGGAACTTTGTTCTCGACAATGACTGGTTTCTAAGGATGCACCTGACCGTGGGATGTCTCCGCTTTTTTTACATAATTTGTAAAAAGTAGTGATTATCTAAGATTTCGTAGTGATTATTGCAAAAAACGTAGTGATAATGGTTATTTTCGTAGTGATTACTGCAAAAAACGTAGTGATTATGGTTCGTTTCGTAGTGATTGTGCAAAAACGTATTGATTCTAGTTCATATCGTAGTGATTGTGCAAAAAAACGTATTGATTCTAGTTCATAATGTAGTGATTGGGCAAAAAAATGTATTGATTCTAGTTCATTATTGTAGTGATTGTGCAAAAAAACGTATTGATTCTAGTTCATATCGTAGTGATTGAGCAAAAAAACGGATTCTGTAGTGATACCAAATTCAACCTGTGAAATTTGAAAGCAATACACAATGAAGAGTGCTCATCATTTATTAATATAGTAAAAATTTTTCGGAAAAGCCCTTTTCGCAAGGGCTATTTTTTTTGAGCGTAATAAAATTACTGCATCTTCCGTATGTCAAAAATGAATGTGAGCGGGGCCGTATAATCAAATAAAGGGGATAGGATTTTGAAAAAAGGAAAACAACAATCCTCTATTCTTATTTCCAGTCGTTTGAAAATAGATTACAAGAGGGAAGTCTGATATATTTATTGATATGTTTAGGAAATAGATAATAGGAAAGCAGGGGAAGAGATGGGCTTTAAAAGAAAGCAATATGTCGGCTTGGGACTGACCATATTCTTTTTGTTCCTCTTATTGTTTACCATTCTCGCAATGATGAGCTCAATCAGGGCGAATATGCTCGAGATTGTTGAGGATCGTTATACTAAGGTGAGTGAAGTCACGAATATCAGGCAGCAGCTTTACCAAAATGACAGGAACCTTGTTCATGTGATCACAGAGGATCGGGATGCAAATGATTCAAATATCGAAAATACCAAGGATTCAGCGAGTAAAATGGATATCAGTCAAAGGCTGTTTGAATTGGAAGCCATATTGAACCGAGAGAAGTCAAAGGTTCTCATCTCGCAAGTGCAGGACTCGTATAAAGCTTATGCTGCTATGGAGTCGGAAATCTATACACAACGGCAGAACGGTGCCACACAAAGCGATCTGCAAGCAATTTATTATAAGGAATTAATCAACAGGGATTTGTTATTCAGCAAGATTGACGAATTCAAGGATTATCAAGAATCCCTGATGAATGAGGCATTACAAGAATCGACCGGGACGTATGACAATCTTGTAAAAGCGCTGATTGGCTTGATTTTACTTGCCATCATCCTGATTACGGGCGTGATGCTTTGGGTGATCAGGGATACAGTAGGCACGGTCCAATCTTTTACTGACACGATCAAGAAAGTGGATTATGAAAACCTATCCTCGATTCCGAGGATGAATGAAGAAGTGAAAGGTGAGTTCGGGGAGATTGCCAGAGTGTATAATGCGATGGCTGCATCCATTGAGGACCTCACTTTGAAGGAACAGAAATATAATGATGAGATTATGGAGCAAAACTGGATCGAGTCAAATTCGGCGGATATCGTGAAAATTTACAGTAAGCACTTGGCTGTTTCATCCCTTGCGGAGAATCTCATCACGAAGCTGACTCCGCTTATGAGCGCAAATCTGGGTGCCTTTTACCTTAAGGATGAAACAGAAGGAAAGCCGCATTTCAAGAAAGTCGCTTCTTATGCTGGTGAAAAGGCTTTGCCAGGTAGAGATGGCTTTGATGCCGGGGAAGGTCTGGCAGGTCAATGTGCTGCAGAAAAGCGGACAATCCTCCTTGAAGATATCCCTTCTGATTTTAAAGTGATTTCTACAGGGCTTGGAGAGGCGGCGCCGAAAAATATCCTCATGGCACCTGTGATGATGAAAGATGAAGTCATTGCAGTTGTCGAACTTGGAAGCTTGTCTGTGTTCAGTCCGGGCAGCAAAAAACTTCTTGAAAATGTTCTTGAAACACTCGGCATCGGCATTGGAAACATTATTGGCCGGATGGAAGTTGAGCGTCTCCTGCTTGAATCACAGGCACAGAATGAAGAGCTTCAGGCCCAATCTGAAGAGCTGCAATCACAATCTGAGGAACTGCAGGCACAATCTGAGGAACTGCAGATGCAGACTGAAGAATTGCGGATGATGAATGAGCAGCTGGAAGATCGTTCGCGTGACGCCGAGCTTAAATCGGAAGAGCTCCAGGCGGCCAAAGAAGATCTAGAGCAAAAGGCGAGGGAGCTTCAACAAAGCTCAACTTATAAATCGGAATTCCTTGCGAATATGTCCCATGAGCTGCGGACACCGCTGAACAGCATCTTGCTTCTTTCAGAGATGATGCTTGACGACCAGGAACATGGGCTGTCTGAAGAACAAAAGGAATTCTCCAAGGTCATCCATTCGTCTGGGCAGGACTTGTTGAATCTGATTAATGACATACTTGACCTTTCAAAAGTTGAGGCTGGAAAGCTGGAAGTGAGTTTTGAAGAGGTATTTCTTGATGAATTTGCCGGACGATTGGAAAGACAATTCGCCCAGGTTGCGAAGAATAAAAATATTGATTTTACCGTAAGTGTGTCTGACGATATTACACCGATTATTTATACCGATGAACAGCGGCTGCAGCAAGTATTGAAAAACCTGCTTTCCAACGCGTTTAAATTTACCGAAAATGGCTCTGTATCCATTAAGATTGAGAGAGCAGTTGAACGGGAAACTCTTGGCTGCCCGCTTGCTGGCCAATCCGATACATGGGTTAAGTTTTCGGTCACTGACACTGGCATCGGTATACCAAAAGACAAGCAGCACATGATTTTTGAAGCATTCCAACAGGTGGATGGAGCAATTATGAGGAAGTATGGGGGAACAGGCTTAGGCCTTTCCATTTCGAGGGAATTCTCCCACCTGCTGGGCGGTTTGTGCAAGGTTCGAAGCCAGGAAGGAAAGGGAAGCACGTTTACCGTGATTATTCCAAACCTGCCTAATGGTTATCCTTCCATGAATGATTTGGAAGCACATGATCAAGTGGCTGCTGCCATTGAACGTGAGGTTACAACTGCAGTTGTTCCTGATTCACATGAGGCGGATGATTTGCAAGAACATCATATAGGTAAAACCACAGTTTTAACTGGTAAAACGGTTGTCATTACAGACGACGATCACCGAAATATTTTCACATTGAAGAATTTGCTTCAAAAAGAGGGCATGAAGGTGATCACGGCCGAAAATGGTATGGAATGCCTTGAAAAGATGAAGGAATTAGCTCAGGTTGATATTGTGCTTATGGACATCATGATGCCGGTAATGGATGGGTATGAAACGATCAGGAAAATCCGCGGTAACAATGAGAACAGGGATATGCCAATCATTGCGCTGACGGCAAAAGCGATGAAAGGCGACCGTGAAAAATGCCTTGATGCAGGAGCCAATGATTATATCAGCAAACCAATGAAACTCGACCAGTTGCTTTCGGCCATGCGGGTCTGGCTGTCATAATAGTGGCTGAGTGCAGAATGGATGAGGATGAAAGCAGAGGGTTGAATGGTGAATAATGAAGATTTAGAGCTTGAGTTGCTTTTACTGGCCATCTATCGCCTATCGGGATATGACTTCAGTAATTATATGCGCTCCTCGATCATGAGGAGAGCATCAGCAAGGATGAATGCGGAAAAACTGCCGAGTATTACGAGTCTTACCGATAGGGTTATCCATGATGAAAGGGTCTTATCGGAGATCCTGAAGGATTTTTCAATCAATGTAACCGAAATGTTCAGGGATCCTCCCTTTTTTAAAGCGCTGCGGGAAGAAGTGATCCCGATATTGAGGGACCTTCCGGAAATCAGGATATGGCATGCGGGATGTTCAACCGGCGAGGAAGCCTATTCCATGGCGATTTTAATCGAGGAAGAGGGTCTTTCAGACCGGACGAAGATTTATGCGACGGATATGAATGAAACCGTCCTGAAGAAGGCCGAAACAGGCTTGATCCCCTTGCATAAAATGCAATCCTATACGAAAAATTATATTCAGGCAGGCGGCAAGAAGTCGTTCTCCGAATATTACGACGCCGATAGCGAAGCAGCCCGTCTGAAGCCTTCATTAAAAGAAAAGATTGTTTTTGCCCAGCATAATCTAGTGACGGATGGATCTTTTAATGAATTCCACGTCATCATCTGCCGAAATGTATTGATCTACTTCAACCTGCATCTGCAGCAGCAAGTGTTTCGCTTGTTTGACGAGAGTCTCAGCCATGGCGGTTTCCTTGGGCTGGGGACGAAGGAATCAGCCCGCACCGACCTTGGTTTTCTGGAAGCCTTCAATTCAAAAGATAAAATATACCGAAAAAAAAGCAGGAATCCTTTTGTTTAAGGATTCCTGCTTTTTTGTTCAGAGGTATAAAATTTCACATCGAGAAATGTCCAGCTTCAGCGCCTAGCCCCTCGAGTCGCTTGTCTAGCTGCGGCTCCTAACTCCTTGAGACGCTTCGGTCCTGCCAATGAAGTCAAAGAACGACTTCATCGGTCGGCCCTTCAGCGCTTGTCGGGGCTGACCAAGGCGCTGCGCTTTTCTTATGTAGCCTGGATCAGCACAATGCACATATCGTCTGTTCCGGATTCCTTCTGTTCTCGGGTCAGGATTAAATCAAGGGGTTCAGTTTCATTTGCGCTCGCTAAAAGGGTCATGGCTTTTTCTTTTAAAAATTCAGTCCCTGCCTGCTCGTACTTATCGATTGCTTCATGGACACCGTCTGTACAGATGAGGATCTGAAGGGATTGAGAATAGGTGATTATTTTCTTATTCGTATGTATTTCCGGAAAAAATCCGACTGCGCACGTATTGCTTTTCAATTCGGCGATATGGTCGCCATCAATCAATGCATGTCCCGTAGGATGGCCGGCATTGATGTATTCAATTTTGCGCTCGGCTGTATCCAGCGTTAAATAAATGGCCGTGAAGTAATAAGGTATTTTTTGATTATGGAGATTCAGAGAGTTCATCCACCTGTTCAGTTCGCCGATTACGTATTCCGGATCAGGGTTTGACCTGATGGCGTCACGCAGCACAGAAGAGATGAACATGCATACTAATGATGAGGAGATACCGTGGCCCATCATGTCCAGCTGGATGGCCGCGTAGCGATTTTCATCAATTTTATGCCAGAAATACAAATCACCGGCAAGCTTGAAGGCAGGTTGATAGGAAGCTTTGATGAGCAAATTTTCCTTATGTATCGGCTGGCTTAACAGGCTTGTCTGAACCTGCATCGAAAGTTCAAGTTCATTAACGATTTTCTCTTCTTGTTTTTTGTGCCAGTCTTTTTCATATTTTAACCTTAATGCTACTCGGATTCGTGCAAGCAGCTCGGTCTTTTTAATTGGCTTCATTAAATAATCCATTCCGCCGGCATCGAGAGCTTCAACGACCTTCGCTGAATCCTCCAATGCGGTAACGAAGATAACTGGTATATCCTTTATATGAGGCATTTCCTGTAGGCGTCTGCATGCCTCGATGCCGTCCACCTCGGGCATCATGATATCCATCAAAATAACATCGACCTGCTCGGCGACGATATAAGGATTATCAGATTCCAGGTAGCAAAATAAATCATCTGCCGAGGTGAATGAAAGCAGATCGGTATAGCCGGCTCTATTTAAAAGTTTTTCAATAACGAACAAATTTGCTTCATTGTCATCCACGATCAGAATACTCATATGTATTTCCTCTCTAACTTAAATTCAACATATTTATATACCCATCATATCATCTGCTAAAACTTTTTTTATAATTAAAGCTCCATGAATATTAAGGGTGGAGACTAAATGTAAACAAATACCAGTAAAATTGTAGGCCGAAATACCCGATATATTTTGATATATATATGAATTTTTATTAGTGATTATTTGCGAAATGATAGAGGGATTGGTGATTTTTATGCAACCAAATATAAATAGTAATTCTCTTAAAGAAGTTTACAAATCCCTGTTTGATTTCAATCATGATGCTTGTTATGCACTCGATATGGATGGGAATTTTACCTTATTCAATGAAGAGGCTGTGAAAATAACTGGGTATTCAGCTGAAGAATCTTTAAAAATGAATTTTGTTTCACTACTTCATGAGGATTATTTTGAAGATACAATCCAGCACTTTAAGCGCGTGACACAGGGGCACCGAGAGAGATTCGAAACGACAATCTTAAAAAAGGATAGTGGTGAACAGGTTCATTTGCTGCTTACCGCGGTTCCAATCATGGTTGGTCGGAAAGTCCTCGGAGTGGTAGGGTGTGCGCAGGATATTACAAAAAAGAAAGAACTTGAAGCATTGTTGAACGGACAAAACCTTATTCTTAAAATGATTGCTAAGGGTACTCCGTTTTCGGAAGTGCTGGATCGTATCGTTCTTTTTATTGAAAGATTCACGCATGGTGCACTCTGTTCCATCATGATTGCAGATAAGGAAGGGAAAAGGCTGTTGCATGGCTCATCGCCTAGTTTACCGGCAGCCTATAACGAAGCTGTCGATGGGGTTCCGATTGGTCCGTCGGCAGGTTCTTGTGGTACTGCGGCCTATTTAAGACGGTCTGTAACGGTCACCGATATTGGGACTGACCCTTTATGGAAGGAATATCGCGACCTTGCGCTTTCCTATGGCTTACAGGCCTGCTGGTCATCTCCTGTTTTTGATGATGATCAACGGGTTGTTGGTACGTTTGGGATGTATTATAGCGGTACGACTTCTCCACGTGAAAAAGATATGAAAATCATCCAGAAAGCAACCGACCTTACAAGTCTGGTAATCCAGCATTATCAAGCGAAAGAGAAAATCGATTTCATGGCATACCATGATGCCCTTACCGGACTTCCTAACAGGAGGCTTTTTGATAAAAGAGTAGAGGCCGCGATTGACGGCACGAATGTGAATGAAGGCGAAAAGCTGTGCTTGATGTTTCTGGATTTGGATCGCTTTAAGAATGTCAACGATTCGCTGGGCCATTCAATTGGAGATAAATTATTAATGTATGTTTCTGCAAAACTAGTGAATTGTTTAGGTGATGGAGCAACGTTCTCAAGACAAGGTGGGGATGAGTTCACGATTTTACTAGAGCATACAACGAAAGAAGAAGCGAGAGCGGTGGCGCAAAAAATCCTTGATACACTTGCGGAGCCTTTTGTAATCGAGGGCACAGATATATTTATTACGACCAGCGTCGGCATGAGCTTATATCCAGACGATGGAGAGGATGTAGGTGTCCTTTTAAGCAAAGCGGATGTTGCGATGTATCAAGCTAAAAAGCAAGGGCGGAACAACTTTCAGACATATGATGTTCTGCTTGATAAGAAGGCTTTCGAAAAACTGCAGATTGAAAATGAACTTCGGAAAGCGTTGGAGCGCAATGAATTTGAGCTGAATTACCAGCCCATCATCAATCTATGTACGAACAACCTGACGGGTGCGGAAGCGCTCATCCGCTGGAACAATGAAAAGTGCGGGAATGTGTCGCCACAGCAATTCATCCCGATTGCTGAGGAGACAGGGATGATCGTCGAGATTGGTGAATGGGTGTTAAAAACAGCCCTGCTTCAGCTGAAGAACTGGCATTTGGATGGAATGGCTGGTTTGACGATGTCGGTCAATTTATCGATTCGCCAGTTTTACCAGCCGAACCTCATAAAAATGATTTCTGACACTCTAGTGGAAACAGGCGTCGAGCCAAGGTTCCTGACGATTGAGATTACCGAAAGCATGACGATGGATGTAGAAACTGCCAGCGTGATCCTTCATGAGCTGAAGAAACTAGGCGTTAATATATCCATTGATGATTTCGGAACAGGCTACAGCTCCCTAAGTTATCTTAAGAGGTTCCCGATTGACCATTTGAAAATCGACCGGTGCTTCATTCGTGATATCACCGATAACAAAAGCGATGAAAATATCGCCACGACGATAATTTTGATGGCGCATAATTTGGGGTTATCCGTTATTGCGGAAGGTGTGGAGACAGAAGGTCAGCTGCAGCTGCTGAAGCAGCACCGATGCAATGCAGCACAAGGATATCTATTCAGCAAGCCGGTTCCGGCAGAAGAGTTTATTACATTTAAGGTTCCTTCCTGAGGTGGAGGGAGCCTTTTTTGTGTTTGTGAATTGGAAAAAAACGCTCGGAATTTCCAGTTCGCTATTAAATCTTTATTTTCGCTATAAAAAATTGATTTTCGCTATAAAAATGAAATTATCGCTATAAAAAGTAATTTTTCGCTATAAAAATGAGAATATCGCTATAAAAAAATCTCATAAAGAAAATTCCCCAACATTTTCTATAAAAAGCTGAAACGCAAAGTCCAAAACCCCGTCTAATCTTGCAAGGGGGCTAAAAAATGATGAAAAAATGGTGGGTTTTAAGCGGTTTGTTACTCATTTCTATCGTAGGGTTGGCTTTTTACTCCATACCCCAGTTCAAAGTGGTGAATGCCTGGGAAGGGGAGGAGATTGTCCTGCCAAATAAGGTTTGGAAGCTGCAGTTTTCCGAGAAGATCTCTGAAAAAAGTCTCGATAACAATTTTATTTATATTACGGACGACAAAGGTGAGAAACTCCAGACTGAATTGGAGCTGAGTGA
The DNA here is from genome assembly GCF_023715485.1 of Mesobacillus subterraneus. Classification (GTDB taxonomy): domain Bacteria; phylum Bacillota; class Bacilli; order Bacillales; family Cytobacillaceae; genus Mesobacillus; species Mesobacillus subterraneus_B. Next base: position 75,656 of record NZ_JAMBOF010000007.1, read on the forward strand.
CGACCAGAAAACCATTTACATCAATCCTCCGGAAAACGGATATGATCTTAAGTCAAAACAGTATACAGTCCATTTTAAAAAAGGAATCAAATCTGCGTTGGGCAGGGAATTGAATTCTTCCTACGCCTGGGAGTTCGTTGTAAAAGAAACGCTTCCGGTCGTTGGCTCGCAGGAAAAGTTAGCGGGTTATTTTGAAGGAATATTGAAGGAGCAGGAAAAGTCCCGCGGCTGGTTTGGCGGATTGAAGGAGTCTATTTCTGAGGATACGGCGATGGAAGATTCATCGTCTGCCAATAAATCTGCAGGCGGCGGTGATGTTTCAGAAACAAATGTCCAGGTCCAGGGAGTCGATGAAGCCGATATTGTAAAAACGGATGGGCAAACCATTTTTCAGGCGGAACAAAACAAAGTGCGGATCATCCAGGCTGTACCAGGTGCACAGATGAAGCTTCTTTCGATGATTCCATATGATGAGACGTTTTCTCCTTATCAGCTTTTTCTGGAGGATGAAAAATTGGTGGTCATTGGCCAGCAATATCATAATTTCTCAAAACCTTATGATAAGATTGCCAAAGATTCGCTGATTGCACCGATGACTCAGTCGACAAAGGTCATCGTTTATAATGTAAAAAATCCTGCAAAACCTGCACAAATCAGGGAGATTGAACTTGAAGGCGGCTATGTCTCTGGGAGGAAGGTAGATAATCAAGTCTATCTGATTACGCAGCATTATCCTGACTTCTGGCTGCTGAAGGAGAATCGGGAAATCGATATCAGGCCGAAGTATTTCGACTCAGCGTCTGAGACAAAGGAAAAAAAGATCAGCTATGACGACATTCGCTATTTTCCTGAATCAAGGGAGCCTAACTATACGATGATTGCTGCGTTCGATCTCAACCTGCCGAAAAAAGAAGCAGCGATCACGACGTATTTGGGAAGCGGAAATCAAATCTATATGTCAAAGGAAAACTTGTACCTTGCTGTTCAGAATCAAGGTGATCTAGCAATGGAAGAACGGGGTGTCATCGCTTCGGACACCGATATCCATAAATTCGCGATCAACGGTATGGATGTAAAATATCACAGCTCAGCAACTGTACCCGGAACCGTACTGAATCAGTTTTCGATGGATGAGCATGATGGCTTTTTCCGGTTGGTCACAACGAAAGGCTATGCATGGGACGAAACGAAGCCATCCTCCAACCACCTTTATATTTTGGATAAGAACCTGAAGGAGGCCGGAAAGATTGAGGGGCTTGCGCGAGGCGAAAGGATCTATTCCGCAAGGTTCATGGGAGACCGCATCTATATGGTTACCTTTAAAGAAACTGATCCGCTGTTTGTCATTGAAGCGAGCGATCCGAGGAATCCTAAAGTGCTTGGCGAATTGAAAATCCCCGGCTTCAGCAATTATCTGCACCCATACGATGAGAACCAAATCATCGGGTTCGGCCAGGATACGAAAATCGTTGCAGAAAAAGGATCCTCACAGCCGCGCATCCTCACAGATGGGGTGAAGATCTCACTGTTCGATGTCAGCGACATGTCCAATCCGGAAGAGAAATTCACCGAGATTATCGGTGGCAGGGGAACTTATTCCCCGCTGAATCACGATCACAAGGCATTGCTGTTCAATAAAAATAAAAACCTGTTTGCCTTCCCGATCTCAGTCTATCGAAACAGTGATAAAAACGAATATGAACAAATCTTCGAATATCAGGGCGCATATATCTACAACATCGACCCTGCAAAGGGCATAACTTTGAAGTCGAAGATTACCCATATTGATGGCAAAATGCCATATTATGAGGAATGGGAAAGCCAAATCCAGCGCCTGCTTTATATCGGCGACACACTCTACGCATTGTCTCCAGCCAAGATCACAAGCCATAATATGAAAACGTATGAAAAGATTGGTGAACTGGGGCTTGGTTTGGGCGGCAAAGAATAGGAGGCAGATGGACGGTTCTTGTACCTCTATTCAGAATTAATTGAAGGCACTTTCGCATTGACCCAGCGAGAGAGCCTTCATATTTTAATTGGTGCCCAACCCACCAGAATTCTGCAGCACAATCCTCCAGCCATCCGGGTCTGCAATGGTAACACCGGCATTTTTCCAGTATGGGTTTTCGGGATCAACTTCCGGATAACCCATGTCACTTAGCCGATGGACGATTGAGTCGCGGGCTTCTCTATCAGGAATGTAGAAGACTAATAGGTTATCTTCTGTTGGTGCGGGGCAAGGACTGGCATTTTCGTACTGGGTAAATTCCAGATGATAGCTTGCATCAGGGAGACCGAGCATCACTCCGTCATATCCATCATGTTTTTCAAACGATCCCACTACTTCAAGCCCAACTCCATCACGGTAAAATTCAACAACTTTTTCTAATTGATCTGTTGGCCGGGCGATTCTGAATTGCACAACGGGCAGCTTATCTGACCATATTTTTTTCATCTTAAGCACCTCGAGTATTTTCTTCTTGGTTTTATTATAGAATGCCGAGTTTACTTATATTCGGCTGAAAGATTGATACTTTCTCAGACTTTGGTTGTAGTAGCGCAATACCCGGTATGTTATTGATTTACATTTTATTATCAGGTAGTATGAGGATACTAATTACGGAAGGGTGACCAAGGGGCAATGATCAAATAATCCTTTTTGAGAAAATCATTCGTAAAAAGAAATTGGATACGAGCGTTTTCTGGATAGGATTAGTCTTGCCTTTTGAGAACAAAATTTAAATGATGGAGATACCTTTTCTTGGGTGTTTTCTGTTCTTTTGTTATCAAAATAAAGCTTCCTGTCCAGAAATGGAATAGGAGGTTTTTTTATGTCGGAAATAGCCAATGAGCAAAAATTAGGCATGGGCGCATTGTTTCAAAATCAGGTAATCAGGACGATTTTGCTGTCCGTGTTATTTCTTCAGATTGGGATTTGGGTACGGAATTATTCCATTCTTTTATATGTAATTGAAAAAACGAATGAAAATCCGATTGCGGTTTCGATGATTTCGGTAGCCGAATTCGCGCCAATCTTTTTATTTTCGTTTATTGGCGGGACATTTGCCGACAGGTGGCGGCCGAAGAGGACGATGATTTGGTGTGATCTGTTAAGTGCAGTTTCCGTTTTTGTTGTGCTGCTTACATTATTTTTCGGCAGCTGGAAAATGATTTTCTTTGCGACACTAGTGTCTTCCATTCTGTCGCAGTTTTCACAGCCGGCAGGGATGAAGCTGTTCAAGCTTTATGTACCGGCTGAACTTGTGCAGATGGGCATGTCCATGTACCAGACTGTGTTTGCACTCTTTATGATCCTTGGTCCAATTATCGGAACGTTTGTCTACGAGCAGTTTGGGATTATGGCCGCTGTCGGTGTCATGGGCATTGCATTCCTCTGCTCAGCTGCCGTCTTGCTGATGCTTCCGGCAGATCAAAAAACGGTGGAAGAGAAGCGAGAAACAACTTTGACCCAGGAAATGAAACAAGGATTCCGCTATGTTTTGAACAGCAGGCATTTAACGCTGCTTGGCGGTTTGTTCATGGCGGCAGGCCTGGCCATTGGGTTGACCCAGCCTCTTGGTGTATTTTTGATCACGGAGAGACTTGGTCTTCCAAAGGAAAACCTTCAGTGGCTGATGGCTGCATTTGGAGTCGGGATGATTCTCGGCGGTGGGATTACAGTGGCCATCTCCAGGAAAGTGTCGCCGCAAATGCTTCTGGCCATTGGGATGACAGCAAGCGCAATTGGTTTTATCGGAATGGGACTTTCAACCGCATTCTGGCTGACCTTGACCGCGCAGTTTTTCTCAGGACTGTTCATGCCGTGCATCCATATCGGAATCAACACGATGATCCTGCAGAATACGGAAGAGGCCTTCATAGGTAGGGTTAACGGAATCTTGAACCCATTGTTCATGGGGGCGATGGTCATTACGATGTCGGCATCCGGCTGGCTTAAATCTCATTTATCCATAGTGTATATGTACGAAGCATCGGCTGTCTTGCTGCTGGTCGGTATCATCATACTGATGCCGTTGATGAAAAAATCGACAGTAAGCCATCAGGTGAAAGAGGAAATTTAGCGGAAGTAAAAAGGAACAGCCCTCATTCTATTTTCAGAATGGGGGCTGTTCTTTTTTATAAGTTTTAAACAAATAAACTAAGCAATAAGATGAAAGCTAATCCTGCTACGGAAATGATTGTTTCAAGCAGTGTCCATGTTGCGAATGTTTCTTTCATGCTTAAGCCGAAGTATTCCTTGAACATCCAGAAGCCTGCGTCGTTTACATGGGAAGCAATTAAGCTTCCTGCCCCTGTTGCAAGTACGACCAAGGCAAGGTTAACGTCTGTCTGGCCAAGCATTGGGATGACCAAACCAGCGGTTGTTAAGGCTGCAACTGTTGCTGAACCTAGAGAGATACGAAGGATGGCTGCAATGATCCAGGCAAGCAGAATTGGTGATAGGGAGGTCCCTTTAAAAAGTTCAGCAACATAGTCACCAACGCCGCCATTGATCAATACTTGCTTGAAGGCACCGCCTCCGCCGATGATTAATAGCATCATGCCGATGTGAGAGATAGCAGTTGTACAAGAATCCATCACAGTCTTAATCGGAATGTTTCTCGCCAAGCCCATTGTGTAAATGGCTACTAATAGGGAGAGCAGCATGGCAGTTCCAGCATCACCGATGAATTGGATGGCTGCCAGGAAACTATTATCCTCAAATCCCATTGTTTTTTGCAGTAAAGAAATGATTGTCGCGATAGACATTAAAATAACTGGTAGTAGTGCAGTGAAAACGCTGATACCGAAACCTGGTGTTTCTTCAAGCTTGAATGTCTTTTGTTCGCCTAAGGAAGCGATGTTTCCTGTCTTGTTAAAAGATTCTGGTACAAGCTTTTTAGCGATTTTCGTAAATACTGGACCTGCAAGAATCACAGTTGGAATCGCAATGATGAAGCCATAAAGCAATACTTCACCAATGTTTGCTCCATACTCACCCGCGATTACAGTTGGACCAGGGTGAGGAGGCAGGAAGCCGTGTGTAACAGATAGTGCGGCAGTCATCGGAATACCAAGATACAAAATCGAAATCTTTAATTCTCTTGAAATCGCAAATACGATTGGAATCAATAATACTAAACCTACTTCGAAAAATAGAGCAACACCGATGATGAATGAAGCTGCAACGACTGCCCATTGGATGTTCTTTTCACCAAATTTGTTCACAAGTGTCATCGCGATTCGCTGGGCTCCGCCGGAATCTGCAATCAATTTACCAAGCATCGCACCAAGACCGAAAATGAGTGCTAAGTGGCCGAGTGTTCCGCCTAAACCTGCTTCAATCGTTTTAACAATTTCACCAAGTGGCATTCCAAGAGCCAATGCGACGCCAAACGAAACGATGATCAAGGAAATGAAAGTGTTGAGCTTGAAGCCCATAATCAATAATAGTAAGGCTAAGATACCAATTGCTACAATAATCAATGGCATTGTGTTTTCCCCCTGAGTTGTCTATTGTACCCGCATGGAGCGGGGTGTTACCTTTGTGAATAATAGCGCTGACATCTTTATGCAGAGAATAGGTCCTTTTAAAAAATAAAGCGCTAACAATTTTAGTGAAGGGATGAGGACCATCCCTTATTTAATCAAGCTTCTTTGATAGTTTGCGATTCTTGTATAATCTTTTTCCAAGGCTCTGGATAAGCTGATGAAGATCGGCACCAGCTGCCTGTATTCCTTGGCCGCTTCTTCATTCGGCGAGTGCTTGTGGGTGCTGCCGATCATGTCTGACACGACTTCGAATGAATCAATTTTACCTGTTGCATAAAGTCCAAGGATGCAAGCCCCAAGACATGAGCTTTCATAGCTTTCAGGCACAACCACCTCGAGGTCAAAAATATCAGACATCATTTGCCGCCAGACATCTGACCTGGCAAAGCCGCCGGTCGCCTGGATTCTTGTGACAGGACTTTCCATCGCTTCGGTAAGTGCTAAAAAGACGGTGTATAAGTTGAAAATGACGCCTTCTAATGCTGCTCGAATCATATGCTCTTTTTTATGGGACATCGTCAGTCCGAAAAATGAACCGCGGACATCCGGATTCCATAATGGCGCACGCTCGCCAGCAAGGTAAGGGTGGAATAACAAGCCTTCAGCTCCAGGTTTTACACGTTCAGCAATCTTCGTTAACACCTCGTATGGATCAATGCCAAGTCTTTTGGCTGTTTCCACCTCGGAAGCAGCGAATTCATCACGGATCCAGCGGAGGACCATCCCGCCATTATTGACAGGACCGCCGATGACCCAGTGTTTTTCCGTCAAAGCGTAGCAAAAGATACGTCCTTTTTCATCGGTTTGCGGCTGGTCGATGATCGTGCGGATGGCACCGCTTGTCCCGATTGTGACGGCGATTTCTCCTTTGCCAATCGCATTGACGCCGAGGTTTGAAAGAACCCCGTCACTTGCACCGATGACAAAAGGAGTTTCAGGGTCAATCCCGATTTGCTTCGCTAATTCTGGATTGCAATTCTCGAAGGTTCTTGTTGTGGGTACAAGCTCTGATAATTGATTTGTTGAGATACCCGCAATTTTCAGAGCCTCTTCATCCCATTCCAGCTTTTTAAGATTCATCATTCCCATCGCTGACGCAAGCGAGTGGTCAACGACATACTGGTCAAAGAACTTTTTAAAAATAAATTCCTTGATGCCGATGTATTTTTTCGCTTTAGCGGCAATTTCAGGACGCTCGTTCACGATCCAGGCGATCTTGCTTAATGGTGACATCGGATGGATCGGCGTTCCCGTGCGCTTGTAGATTTCATGCCCGTTCAGTTCATTTTTGATTTTATGCGCCCATACTTCACTGCGGTTATCCGCCCAGGTAATACAAGGTGTTAGCGGCTCATCATTTTCATCAATGGCAATGACGCTGTGCATCGCGCTGCTGAAAGAAATGAAAGCCAGCTTTTTTTGCTGATGGTGTTTCATGATTTTTGTGATGGCTGTAAGGACAGCCATATAAATTTCTTCAGGATCTTGCTCGGCCGTTGAAATATCCGGTGTGTGGAGAGGGTAGCCAATGCTCTCCTGCTGGATAACTTCCCCTTTTTCACTGAAAAGGACAGCCTTGGTGCTTGTGGTGCCAATATCGACGCCCAACATATACTCAGTCATTTTTTTCAACTCCTCTGGAAAGCGTTTGCTGCGATATCCAAAGGTCATCTACTTTACCTTGAACATCATCAAAATTTTGGTGTAAGGATTTAACCATAAGTTCGCGATTCTTCGTTTTGATGGCTTCAATATAAAGCTCGTGGTTCTCGATGATGCGATCGAAATCTTCGTACTTTTCTTCGATCCTTACACGCATCGATAAAAGAATGAACGCTTCCATAACAGGTTTTGTATTATCCCAGATCATTTTGATATAGGAATGGTTGATGGCACGGATGATTGTTTCATGGAATAAAACGTCTTGCAGGCTGAACTCGTCGGCATCCTTGTATTTAATAGCAATTTTCATCATCTCAAGGATTTTGCTGAGTTCGGTGACAAGGTTTGAAGTATCTATTTTAATGAGTCGTTCAAAAACAAATGATTCGATTAATAAGCGGACGTCGTAAATCTCTTCGATATCTTTTTCTGTGAGACCGATGACCACAGCACCCATTCTTTCCAGGCGGATCAGGTTTTCTGCTGAAAGAATTTTGAGCGCTTCACGGATCGGTGAACGGCTTACGTTAAAATCAGCAGCAAGTTTGTTCTCCGATAGGATGGCACCGCTTTCAATCCAGCCGGAAATAATTTGCATCCGGAGCTCGCTCGCAACACGGTCACCTGTTGAAGCCTTTGAAAGCCATTTTTGGGGATAAAGAAAATCCTTCTTTTCCGTCATTTCCTCACCTTCCTGATTAACCAAGTATACTTGTATACAAGTATTATAAATCGGATTCGAAAAATTGCAAGCGTTTTCTATCATGATTATTTTGCCAAATTCTTATGTGGTCATTCTAGGATGGGGGGGAGAAAGTTGAGGATGAACATGATATATGCCCGGTTATGTGATAAAAAGGAAAAATCGGTAACATAAAGAAGGGGTAAGTGCCCGGTTATGGGAAGAAGGGGAAAACGGGGCACATAAAGAGGAGATATGTTCCCCGTTATGGGAAGAAGGGGAAAACGGGGCACATAAAGAGGAGATATGTTCCCCGTTATGGGAAGAAGGGGAAAACGGGGCACATAAAGAGGAGATATGTTCCTCGTTATGGGAAGGAGAGGGAAAACCGGTAACAAAAAGAAGAGATATGTGCCCGGTTATAGGAAGAAGGGGAAAACCGGTAACAAAAAGAAGAGATATATGCCCGGTTATGCGAAGAAGGAGAAAAACTGAGCACATAAAAAAGCCTAGATGGAAGAAATCACGATCTAGACCCAAGTATTGCAGAATATTTTACTCGTAATAAGTTGACTTGCATTCGCCGCTGACTAATAGATTGTTTTTTAAAACTCTTCTAATGGATTTCTTTGGCAAATCTCCATTGCTCCATTCATAAATAGCGGTCGTGGTTACTTTTCGATCGGGAAAAAGTATTTGAAAACTATTTAACGATTGCAAAACAAGGGATTCAATAGAGTCCCCTCTGCCACAATGACTGCAAACAAATCTTTTTTGTCCAAAACTCTCCACAAACTCACCGCAAAAACTACAAATAACCCCCTTCCTCAACATATCAAAATCATATCCCGGTATTTTGGTAAATGGTGATTTCTTAATATGCAAGGATAATAGGACCTCCGCCAATTTGGTATGTTTGCTTGTTAACTTTGAAGAGACCCTGTTCATGTTCGACATAAAGCGGTTCAGTTGGTTTGGTAGAATGATGGGTGATTTTAATGGTGCTTGCAGAAGGGCGAATTCAGGGTTGATGAACACGAGGTGAGGTTCAAGAGGAATGTAAAAGCCGAGTTCCTTTAGCAGTTGTTTAAGCAGTGATTCTGCGCGGCTTAGTTGGTGGAGGGGATTTTTGGTTTCTTTGCCGGCGACGGTCTTAAATTTTTCTCCATCTAAATAATAGTCCCCCTCTAGATTTTTCACTTCAAAAAGGTGCAGACGGTCCTGCGTGATCACGAAGGAGTCGATTTGAAAAAGGGTGCCATTCACTTCCAGGAGCAGGTCGTTGATAATGAGACTCTCAACTCGATGTTTCGTAAACCATTGGTCGAATTGCACTTCACCTTCATAGCCTTTCTCCAGTGTCCACAAGTATTGCCCATCTTTCTCTTCCAGTTCCATTCGAGGCTGAAGGGCTTGCAGGATTACTAATTCTTCTGGTTTGGTTCTTTCTTTTAAAATCATATTCCACTTCCTTTCATCTTTCATTTTATGGAAAAAACAAATAAAATCCAGTGAACATTTTAAGACATATTCAGCTGATTAAATATGCATCTTGATTTATAATTACTATTTTGATAGTATTAACTTAATTTCATAAGATCTTATCAGATCGGTGAGGTAGAGGAGCGAATAACAAGAGTAGTCCATCGGAGATAGACAATCGTTGATGGTGGCTGAAAGGGTTGTTTGCCGAAGCGTGATCAGGGTCAAACTGGTTACTGCTGGGATGCTTTCTGAACAAGGAGCAGACTGTCATGCGGGGTTTCGTGCATGGAGAACTACTGATCGAAATGGAGGATAACGTATATTGTAAAAAGCAATGATAGGTTATTTTCTATCATTGCTTTTTTGCATGTTAGAGGTTTTTTATACGAAAATTCCACTGTCTCCTTCTCTCAAACTCCTTTTACATATGAACGCTGTTCGTATGTGCACTTCTTTAACCACCATTCGAGCATGGACGTCTCTCTTGGTTATTTTTATCTATTTCCAAAGGGGAGAAACATCTTGAGAACAATCTACAAAAACGGGAATATCTATACCTTCAATTCACGTAAACCATATGTACAATCAGTTGTGATCGAAAATGGCCGGTTTATCGATATGGGGTCCTCAGCCGATATGGTGCTGCAATGGGGCAGCCACGCGCAAATCATCGACCTGGAGGGGAAGACGGCTACACCAGGCTTGATTGACAGTCACCTCCACTTATCGATCATGGCGGATAGTTTTATCAACTTGGATTTTGCCAGTGTCACTTCCAAGCATGAGATGCTGTCAAAAATTCAGGAAAAAGCAAATCAGTTGGAGCCTGGCCAGTGGATCGTGGGCAGCAGCTGGGATGAGAATCTTTTTACAGATGGAACGATCCCGAAGATTTCTGAACTGGATTATGTGGCGCCGGCCAATCCCTTGTTTTTAACAAGAACCTGCCTGCATGCGGCAATTGTAAACAGCAAAGCATTGGAGGTGAGCGATTATCATCCAATGATTTCGGTTCCGGAGGGCGGAACGATCGTACTGGATGAATACTCAAAGCAACCGACCGGACTGTTCCTCGAGTCAGCGATGAATCTTATCAGGCAGCACATCCCTGAGCGTTCCTACGAGGATTGGAAGACAGCGATGCGCCAAACAATGAATTTTGCGATTGAAAAAGGCTTAACGAGCGTGCATACGAATGATCCTCTTTATCTAGGCGGATTAGAGATGACATGGAATATTTTTAACGAGTTATTAAATGGGGAACAGCTGGGACTGCGCAGCAACCTATTAATCAACCATGAGTTTTTACCGGATTTAAAAGAAGCAGGAATGTATACAGGATACGGCAATGATACCCTGCAAATCGGCGCGGTGAAGATTTTTGCTGACGGGGCATTTGGAAGAAGGACTGCCCTGTTATCAGAAGAATATAGCGACGCACCAGGTCATTATGGCGATGCGATGTATGACCAGGAGCAGCTATACGAAATCGTCAAAGGCGCACGGGAGCTGGACATGCCAATCGCAGTCCATACAATTGGCGATCAGGCTCTGGAAAATGTGCTGGACGTGCTGGATCAATTTCCATCAGTGGCTTATCGTGACAGGCTGATCCATGCGCAGGTTTTACGAGAGGAACTGATTCCTCGTCTTAAAGCTCCGGGCAGGATTGCAGATATCCAGCCACGCTTTATCGCGAGTGACTTCCCGTGGGTTCAGGAGCGTTTGGGCAGTGAGCGAATCAAGCTTTCTTATGCCTGGAAAACACTAATGGATGCCGGTGTCATTTGTGCAGGCGGTTCCGATTCACCGGTGGAACCTGTTGACCCGATTCTTGGAATCCATGCTGCAGTTACACGCAAAAAGCCGGGTGAAATGCATGATGGCTATTTGGCGGAACAGAAGCTGACAATGGTAGATGCATTCCGCCTGTTCACCGAACTTGGGGCCTATCCAACGAATGAGGAAACCGTGAAGGGTACGATTGCACGTGGGAAATTAGCGGACATGACCGTTTTTTCCACTAATCCATTTGAAATGACCGACGCGGATGAGCTTTTAACGATGGATATTGAAATGACGATTATCGGCGGAGAGATTAAGTACCGGAAAAAGTAACAGCGAAGCGAAGACATAAAAGCTAACAGCTATGAGAAGACATAAAAGCTAACAGCTATGAGAAGACATAAAAGCTAACAGCTATGAGAAGGCATAAAAGTAACAGCTAAGAGAAGTCATAAAAGTAACAGCTAAGCGAAGGCAAAAAAAAACTATCAGCATAGGGGAGACAACATGGACAGCATTTTAGCAAGCCTGTCAGCATTTTTGTGGGGATTGCCGTTAATCCTCACAATGGTTTTTGTCGGGCTTTATTTTACGATTGGAAGCAGGTTCTTTCAGTTCCGGCACTTGCCGCATATTTTAAAGGCAACATTCAGCAGTGTTTTTAAGAAGGATAAAGAGGAAGATGGAAAGAAAGGGGTTATGTCATCGTTTGAAGCAGTGGCGACTGCTATTGGCGGATCCGTTGGTGTGGCCAATATCGGTGGTGTTGCCACGGCAATCGCGGTTGGCGGACCTGGTGCTATTTTCTGGATGTGGATGACCGCTTTGCTTGGGATGATTATCAAGACGGTTGAAGTTACGCTTTCCGTTTACTACCGAAGAACGGATGAGAATGGTGAGCCATATGGCGGACCGACTTATTATATGGAAAGAGGGCTGGGGGAAGAGCGGAATTTCAAATACTGGATTTTCCCTGCGGCGATATTTGGCTTTGGAATCTTTTCAACGTTCTTCATTACGATGCAGAACTATACCATTTCAGAGGCAATCAGTTCGACATTTCATATCGGAATGATCCCTGCATCGATTCTCTTTTCAATTTTGGTTTATTTTGTCGTTTGGGGCGGAATCAAACATATTGGGAAGCTTGCATCAAAACTTGTCCCAGCGATGGTATTGTTCTATGTTGTTGCAGGATTGTTCATCATCATTACGAATATCAGTCAACTCGGAAGTGTTTTCGCTTTGATTTTTAATGGTGCGTTTGGAGGAACAGCAGCAGTTGGAGGCTTTGCTGGCGCGGCAATGGCTCAGGCAATCCGGATGGGTATGGCCAGATCTGTATACAGCAATGAAGCAGGCTGGGGTACTTCCCCGATGATCCATTCTACTGCAAAGGTAGACCACCCGATAAAACAAGGAATTTGGGGCGCATTTGAAGTCTTCATTGATACCATCATCGTTTCATCTATTACAGCATTTACGATCATTATCACCGGTGCATGGTCGTCAGGATTGACGGGTGCAGATTTAACGCTCACCGCATTTGAAACGGGAATTGGCTCATTTGGAAGAATTGCGATTGCCGTATCGATTCTATTATTCGGTCTGACAACCGTTACCGGCTGGTACTCTTATTACGAAATCGTTTTGCGTCACCTTTTAAAAGGAAAAACGAAAGCGAAAGACAGGATCTTGAAAACCTTCATCTATTTATACCCGATCCCGGGAACCCTGATGGTCGTCTATGGAGTTGCATTTGGCTTGCCAGGCCAGACAGTATGGTATTTCGCTGATATATCATCGGCCGTACCAACCTTCATTAACGTAGTCGTCCTCTTAATCTTGGGAAAGCAATTCTTTGTACTTTTAAATGATTACAAAGCAAGATATCTGGGAATAGGAAAAATCGATCCGGACCTGGCTCTATTCTATGAGGATAAAGTAGAGAAGGAAAAAGCTAATAAGAAAGCAGTTTAAAGTACAGGAATCGTTCTGCTGATGCAAAAAAGAGAAGGTGGGGTCTTCTCTTTTTTTTGTGTCGAATTAATTTGCTCGCATTTCTAAGATTAATGCCGAAAGACCTAAATTTATATAAATCCAAACCGAAATACATAATAGGAGCAAAAACGGTAATTTACTATATTGCTGGACAGGGGAGCGGAAAATGAAATTCAAAATGAGATTCGCAAGAAGACCAAAAACTGGACCGAAGATGAAGTTCAGTGTCCGGAACAAACTATTGACTGGCTTTTTCTCGGTTTTGGGGTTAATGGCAGTTGTCGCAGTCATAACGAATTTTGAGTTTAGCAAAATGAATAGCCAGTATTCGTCGTCCATTAGTGACCGAATGGAAAAGCTGAATCTGATTGTCGAGATGAAGGATGCAGTCATGAGGGAGCAGCTGGCCCTTCAAAAGTATTTGGCTAATGGCGATGGGGAAAGTCTCATAGAATTTGAGGGTGCTGTTGAAGATTTTGCAAAAAGCTCAAAGGAATATTTAAAAGTAACACAATCCGCTGAGGGAAAGAAGGTAGGAGAAAACCTTGTTGCCGTTGAAGCGCAGTATTATGAGGTTGCTTCAGAGGCGTTTACTTTACAAAGAGACGAACAATCAGTCAAGGTTAGATTATTGATGCAGGAAAAAGGGAATCCGCTAATTTTCAGCCTGAATTCAGCGGCAGAAGATGCTTTTGATTATCAGGAAGATGCACTGCAAGAAACGAGTGAAATTTTGTCGGGAAATGTACAGAAAATAGCAGTACTCATCATTGCGATCAGTGCAGCGGCTTTTATCATTGGAATCGTGATTGCTTTGTACATAAGCAGGATGATTTCAAGGCCTGTCCAGCTTGTGTCGCAGGCGGCTAAGCAAGTGGCAAATGGAAACCTGGTTATTGATAAAATTAATGTGAAAAATAAAGACGAAATCGGTGAGTTAGCTGCAGATTTTAATGAAATGACTACCAACCTGAGAAATTTAATTTTCCAGGTAAGCAGCACGTCTGAACAGGTCGCAGCATCGGCGGAAGAAATGATGGCAAGTGCGGACCAGACAAATTCGGCAACGAACCAGGTTGCTACGGCAATTCAGGAAGTTGCAAGCGGTGCAGAACTCCAAAGCATAAATACGAATGAGAGTGCGAAAGCAGTAGGAGAGATGGCGGGTGGCATCCAGAGGGTTGCTGTAACCACTTCAACTGTAGCAGAATCTGCTGCCGATACAACGAAACAGGCAATGATCGGTAATGAATCTCTTGAGAAAGTAATTGAAAAAATGAAGACGATCAATCATACGACAAGCGAGACGAATGCAGTAATCAAGGACTTGGACCGTAAATCAGCTGAAATCGGAAAAATCGTTGAGGTCATCACAGGCATCGCAGACCAGACCAATTTGCTGGCGCTGAATGCAGCAATTGAAGCTGCAAGAGCGGGTGAGCACGGCAAAGGTTTTGCGGTGGTAGCAGATGAAGTCAGGAAATTAGCTGAGCTTTCAAGGCAATCTGCCAGCCAGATATCCGGCTTGATCGAGGTCATCCAAAAAGAAACACATCAAGTCGTGGAAATGATGAACAAAGGAACTGTCGAGATTTCCGAGGGTACATCATTAGTAGAAGAGACAGGCCAAACCTTTAATCAAATCTTAAAATCAATCGAGAATGTCAGCTCAGAAATCCAGGAGGTTTCAGCGATTTCAGAAGAAATGTCCGCAAGCGTCCAGCAGGTAAATGCTTCAATCGAAGAGGTAACAAAGATTGCCCGAGACTCCGTCGCGAGCACATCCGAAATCGCCTCAGCCACAGAAGAACAATTAGCTTCTATGGAAGAAGTAGCAGCATCATCAGCTTCCCTGGCTAATTTAGCAGAGAGCCTGAGGGAAATGGTTGCCAAATTTAAGATTTAGTAGAACAGAAGCAGGGGCGTTCCCTTGCTTCTTTTTTTATAGGATTGCTTTGGCCATCCGGATGTCTGGAAAACCAGCGTGAGCTAAAATCGTCGTCAGAGGTGTCCAATAGAGGCTATTGGAATCCTGCATGAGTAAAAATTGGTGCCATAGGTCACCAATAAGCCTCATATATTCTCATAAATTCACTTCACATCACCATATTTCCCAAATGAATAGCTGCCCAGCACTGGGTCCATCTAATGATAAACCTTCTTTAGCCCAAGCCAAACCCATGATAAACGCATATAAAATTAGTGTAAACATAAAAGAAAGAGGGAGGTACGTCGTATGTATGGTTATAGACATCCTTACCGGTCACAAGACCAGAGGTTTTTCGGCTTCGGTTTTGGGTTGCCATTTTTAGGCGGATTGGCTGGGGGATTATTAGGAAGTGCTTTATTTTATCCGCGCCCATATTATGGATACGGTGGCGGATTTCCGCCTTATGGATATCCTTGTTGCGGGCCTATCGGCAGATATCCATATTATTATTAAACAAGTTAAAGGGGAGGATGCCAGCTGGTATCCTCCCCGATTTATTGCTATACGATCTTCTTCTTTTTGATTTGATGTTTCTTCATAAAGTCCAGTGAAAGCTGATTAAAGTCGTCAGCATTTTCAATATTGCATACGTGGCCGCAATTACTTAGAATCACCAATTCGGAACTTTTATCGCTGCGCAGGTCTTCCGCTAATTCCTTCACAAACATATGGTCCTCTGCTCCTGATATATAGAGCTTTGGGATGTCCTCGCTATTTTTCTGGACTTTGCTGTAGGTGGCTTCTACATCACCAGCAAGGTGATACCAGGCAAGGAAATTATTCCTTTTCATCTTGTAGGCCTCTTGGATGAAAAACCGCCTTGAATCACGATGGTTGTCTTTCGGCATTAAAATCAAAGCCAAAATCCGATACAGCCACATGAATGGAATGAAATCTTTAATGAACCAAGCCAATTTAATTAGCGATTTAGCAAAAAGATTTAACCTTGTAATGGCGCCGCCAAGAACAGCAGACCTTACACGCTTCGGCTCTGTCTGCAACAAGTGGTGGACGATGATGGTTCCGAGCGAAATGCCAACAAAATGCGCCTTGCGAATTGACAGATGATCCAGGGTTTTTCCAATCTCCCTGGCAATCAAATCAAAAGAAAACCTTTCTTTATATGAATCTATGTCCGGTGAATCGCCATGCCCAGGCATGTGGATGGCCAATATATTATATTTTTTAAGAAACGGTTTTAGCTGCTTGTAAAAAATATTGGAGTTCCCGCCAATCCCGTGCAACAGAACAATGTACTCCGAGCCGCGGCCCTTATATAACTTGTAATCCAGCATCCAATTCTCCTCAGTCTTCAGGGTGTCTCATTAATGATACCCTTGTTGCTTTGTGCAGTAAACCCTTCAATAAAAGCAGCAGGCATCATCCGATGAGGGATGATGCCTGCTGACGTTCTATTATTTCTTTTTACCTTTGTTGTCCACCTTAATGACAACAGTAGTCAATGGATCAAGTGTTAATTTGTCTTTCGTTAGTTTGAAACCAGATGGCTTCGAAACTGGGGTTTTCCCTGCTTCGTCATTGTCAACAAGGACCTTAGCTTTGGAGAAGTCAAGATCTCCTAAAGTCAACGTACGAGCTTTCATATCGGCGTTTACGAATACGTAGTATGTTCCAGTTTTATCAGTGGAAACATTCTCGTAAGCGATGACTAAGTCTGAATCTTTGATTTCAGGTAAATCTAGCAACTTTATATTCTGATCAACTAGTTCTTTCTCGCCTAGACGGAAAGCGTTTGTTGATTTTCTCAGCTCAATCAAACCTTGTGTATAGGCTTGAGTGGTTGTGTTGACTGAGTATTCGTTTTTGTTTGTTGCTTTTTGCCAGTCGAACATGTTGATCGCATCAGAAGAATCATATGAATCGTGAATGAAGTAACCGAATGGTTTTCCTTGATCATCAGTTAATTCGTGATACTTCTGTTCAGGAACGCCTTCGCCTTTCCATTGCTTCGTTCTGCCATACTCCTGGCCTGCATGAAGGAATGCTGTACCTTGAGATGTCAGGATCAAGGAGTTTCCGATACGAATACGTTTGTGGATCTCTAACTCGTTTTCAGGAATCGATGGATCCTTTTTAATCGATTGGGCAATAACATCGTGCAGCGGCAGGTTATCGTGTGCTGCGATGTACTGGACCATATCGCCTGGATCGTCGTCAGCTGTGTTGCCAGGCTGAGCTTTGATGTTGTTGAAGATTGTGTTGATGTCTCTTGCTCCGCCTGTTATGAAACGAGGTTCACCTTCAGAACCGAAGCCTGATTTCAATTCGTTACGAATTTCATCTGAGAATACGCCAACATTATCAGTTTTGTCCATCCAATCCTGATCTGCGCCCATGCCGGCAAGTTCTGGCTCAGCGATGTGTCCGGCAAATGTTCTCCAGCCTTCACCGATGAATAAAGCATCAGGATTTACAGAAGCCGCAGCGTCATATGCGTTCTGGATAGAAGGGTATGTTGCGTCACCCATCATATCAAATCTCATACCGTCAATCTTGTATTCTTCGAACCAGTATTTCACTGAATCTACCATTAGCTTTTCAGCCATTGTGTGGCTTGTAGCAAGGTTGTTTCCGAAGCCGCCAAGGAAGTTTCCTTGCGCGTCCTGGAACGCATAGTAGTTTGGAACGATATCATTCAGCTGGCTGGCTTGTGCCATATGAGTGTAAACAACGTCAAGGACTACACCCATTCCCGCATCATGGATCGCATCAATCATTTTCTTCAGTTCTTTTACGCGTAATTCAGGATCAGTTGCATCCTCTGAATATGCGCCGTCTGGCGAGAAGTAGCTGTGTGGGTCATAGCCCCAGTTGTATTCATTGCCGCCAGCAGAGTAATCAAGCTCTCTTTGGCCCATTTTCGTTTCATCGCCATAATACCACGCCATTACAGGAAGCAATTGAACGTGTGTAACACCAAGCTTTTTAATATAATCCAGCTTGTCAATAAAGGCATTGTAAGAACCCCATCTAGCGTTCAGGTCACCTTCAATAGAAGGGTCAGATGTGAAGTCACGTACATGAACCTCATAAATGACTGCATCTTCACGCTTTTCATAGCCTTTGATTTTTGCATGATCGAAATCCTCAGGATCTGTCCCGCTCATGTCAATGATCGCAGCTTTACCAACCTTGTCACCATCCGGACCAGCTTCGCCCTTCGTGTTCACCGTGAAGGCTGCCATTGATTTTGCGTAAGGATCAAGAACCTTCTTGGTCACTCCATCATTTGTCACTTCATACTGGTAAAAATAACCCTCAAGATCAGTTACCTTCAGGTCGCCAGGAGCAACGTCAGCAGACCAGACTCCTTTTTCACCCTTTGTTAACTCAATGCTGCCAATTTGCTCTGCTGCATTGTCCTTGTTGAAGAAGTTTGCAACTACCTTGCTTGCTTTAGGAGCCCAAAGCTTCAATGTTGCTGCGCCATCTTTATAAGTAGCACCCAGGTCGTCGCCTTCATAAGCAAACATTTTATCGAGCATTCTCCAGCTTGTAGCTGCAGAAACCGTTCTGTCTGCAAATGTTACGGATAATGGAAGCTTGTTTAAATCAAATGAAGCTTTTACTTCTGCAGCAGTTGGGCTTGTGATTTCAGCATTTGTAACTGAAACTTCATTACCATCTGCATCTTTGATTTTCAACTTTGATTTTAAATCTTCAGCTGTTAAGCCATCTGTCATTGTAAAAGTTAATAGTATTGTATCTTCTGAGACTACTTCTGCAGACATAAGGCCCGTAGCCTGCTCCAAGTAAGGAGAGATATAGACATTATCATCGCCTTGTCTAACCCAGACGTGATTATATCTGTCGAGAAGGTTGAAGGACTTGTCACCGCCATCCTTATCTCCATTTGTCTTGTTAAGAGTAATCATTCCAATAGTCTTTGCATTTTCTTTTAGCTTAATGTCAACATACGCACCATAACGGTCAGTGCCTGAGAAGGAGGCTGCTCCTGTTGGCCATCCATCAGAAGGTGCAGCGACATCGCCCCAGTTCCAAAGACCCCAGTTTTCATAGTCAGCATTGTCGCGTACATAGTGGACGCGGACAGTGTTTTCAGGAAGGTTGACTGGTTCATAAGTATAAACCTTGTCATCGCCTTGTTTGATGAAAATTTCATTGATATCAGGTGAAGTGATTGTAAACCCTTTGTCTCCGCCGTCTTTACCAGTATCACCTTTTGTTACGTCCATGACGAGGAAGCCGATGTTCTTTGCGCCATCTGCAAGCTCGACGTCAATGTATGCACCATAGCTGTCCGTTTTTTCGAACATTGTAGCGCCAGTCGGCCAGTTGGCAGAAGGGGAGGCTACGTTATTCCACAGCCATGCGCCATAGTTTTGATAGTTATTATCGTCACGTTTGTAGTGGATACGGACATGGTTCGCAGGGATTGGTTCGACAGTTCCATCTCCACCGCCATCTCCATCACCATTGCCGTCTTCCGCAGGAATGATTGCACCATTCTCAACTGTAAGTAAAACTGTTCCGCCATCTGCTTTTGCAGGAATTGTTAGTGTTACTTTTCCATCTGCCGCAGTAAATGTCTTGCCTGAATAGTGGTCAGTCACTACTGCATTTTCTCCATTAACAGTCAATGTCACTTCTTTTGCAGCTTCAGCAACGTTCAAGCCAACATATGCAGCTTCATTTTCATGCTTTCTTGCAAAAACCATGAACTTATCAGCGTCTGTGCCACTGATTGTTGTGCGCTCACCTTTAGCGAACAATTCAGAACGATCGCTTCTGAAGTTCAGAATCTTTTTGTAGTGCTCCAGGACATCGTTACCTTCAACATGATCCCATGCAAGGTCATAACGATTGTCATATTGCGGATAGTTGTTCGCTCCGCTTTGACCAAGCTCTTCACCATAATAAATGACTGGCTGTCCCTTGGCTGTTGCTTGCAGGGAAGCAGCAACCTTCAGTTTGCCTTTGTCGTTTCCAACAGCGTGCAGGAATCCATCTTCGTCATGGCTTCCCAAGAACTGGCCAAGAGTAGCTGTGTTATCAATTTTATCGTTGCGGGCAATCAGGGCATCGTTTGCTGCCTTTAGGTTGCCTTTTACAAAATCGTGCGCTATTCCTTTGAATCCGAAGTCAAGCAGGGAGTCCATCATACCTGTTTCAAGGTATCCTTGCTGGTTGTCAGCACTTGCTCCCCAAGCCTCACCGATCATTTTGTGTTCAGGCATTTTTTTAGTTATGGCATTCTTGAACGCCATCCATGTTGTGTCTTCCACGTGCTTAACTGTGTCAACGCGGAAGTAATCAATTGTGTTGCCATTATCTGTTGTTGCTTCCTCAATCCATTTTGTCTGCCAATCAATGATTGTCTGGCGGACTGCTGGATCTTCTGTTTTAAAGTCAGGAAGATCTGCCAGCTCCCCAACAACTTCATCATCGCCTACGTTGGAACCCTGGCGGAGCAGGCTGCTATAGGTGCTGCGCTCTTCATCTGTTGGGTATCCAACTGGCTGGTTTTCAGCAGAACCGTCAATGTCTTTCAACCCATAACCTGTGTGGTTCAAAACTACATCTACCATGATTTTGATGCCGCGACCATGTGCAGCGTCAATCAATTGATGGAAATCTTCCATTGTCCCGAAGTGAGGGTTTAATTTCCCGAAATTGCTAGCCCAGTAGCCATGATATGCATAATAGGAATGCTCATCATTGGAGCGTACATCGTACTTGATGTTCTCTACAATCGGACTGATCCAGATCGTGTTTACACCTAGTTCATCCAGGTAATCCAATTTTTCAGTGATTCCTTTAAAATCGCCGCCCTGGTAAGTACCACGGTCATTCTTTGCATCGTAGTTCTGATTGTAAGGGTCATTATTTGCTGAATCCCCATCAAAGAAACGGTCTGTCAGCATGAAGTAGATGATCGACTCGTCCCAGTCAAAATCATTTTCACCGACGGATTGTCTCGTTTTTACTGTTACACTTGCTGTTCCGTTATGCGGGTTGCCGAATGAATCGGTGACCGTTAACGGAATCGTTTTAGTGCCTGCTGTTACGTTGTCATCGACTGCAATTGTCACTTCTTTTAAAGATGGGTCGACTTCAAGAGCCTTTGATCCGCCAAGCTCGGAAACATCAGCTGTGATCTTGCTGATTTCAACTCCATCAGTCAGTCCCTGTACATCAACAGACAACACAGCGTTCTGGTTGTAATCAATCTCTGCGGGATTAACTGAACCTGAAACCGTTAACTCAGCATTTGCATAAGTAATTTTGGATACGCCGTCAACCGTGTTATACGGGTCTGTTACTTCAACTGTCTGTCCATTTTTTGTAACAAGGAATGTATATTCATGTGTACCATTTGGAATGTTTTCGTAAGGTGCTACGAATCTCTCATTCTCTGGCTCATATGTCATTTCAATTGATTCATTATTAAACTTCAATTCTACTTTTTCGATCGTGCCCATTGCATCATTTGCAAAAAGCTCTTTATCACGATAAAAGAATGTCGCATTTCCATTCTCAATAACAGGAGCTGATCCATCTGGAACGATACGGATTTGTTCCACCCCACTTGTGATGAATGCTTTAGTAATGGAGTCGTTTTTGTTCACCGGGATAAGACGATCTCCGAATTCCTTCTGGGCAGTAGCCCAATCCTCTGTACTGCGAAGGACAAAGCCAATTTCCTTGGTGTCTTGGGCTACGGCAATATCAGCTACCGCTTTGCTGCCCTCATATTTTTGAAAATTGATTTGGTCATTCTTCACGCCGGTGTTCCATACCCAGATATTCCATTGGCCAAAATTTTGATCTTCACGAATGTACGTAAAGCGTACTTTGCGATCAGCCGATTCTGAGGTTGCTGTTGTTCCTTCCGCTTCTGCCTTTTGAGCTGGTATAAAAGGAAGCCATAAGCTCAAAAGCATAATAGCGGTCATGAAAATTGAGAAATTGCGTTTCGTGTTCCTTCGCATTCGAATATTTTCCCCCTTTAATGGATTTGTCTAACTAGAGTAGCAGTAGAAGCAATCCTCCTTTCTTAAACTTTGGAATTCTAAGTGAAACCGTTTGCACAACAGAGTAAAAAAATTTAAACTCTTAAATAATGCAAGCGCTTGCAATAAACTTTCCTCTTAATTTTACAATAGATTAATCCATCCAGCAATGAACATCAGGCATTCTATTTATAGACAAATAGTGCCAAAAACCTACACAGAACAAAGGGTACATAGTTAAAAAGAATCAAAAGTATTTCAAATCTCTCAAATACTCAATAATTTCATTATCAAGGATATTGTTAATAGAAGAATTTTGTCGGAATAAAAATAATATAGTAACCAAAAATGAGCATATAGACCTATAAATATTCTTTGCACCCAATTACTAAGGAATTGGCATCTCAACGTAAAATTCTTGTATTCTTAAAGTACACATGTAATTCGAAAAGAGGTATTCGCAGATGAACGATTTAAATCGTCAATTTCGCAATAGAATTGGATTCCCTGAGGAAACTCCAATCTCCTTGGGAAACCTGGACATCATTCTTGAATTAACCGCCGCAGCCATTCCTTTTGAAAACCTCTGCACGCTTTCTGGTGATCTGAGCGATTTGAATGAAAAGAATTTGACGGAGAAAATTATTGAAAGGAAGGAAGGCGGGCTTTGCTATGATTTGAATGGTCTGCTTTATTTATTCTTGCGGGAAAATGGGCTTGATGTTCAGCTGGTGCGGGGAGCCGTATATGTTCCGGATATTAACGGGTTCAGTCCGACAGGGAAAACGCATGCTGCCATCTTGTTGAAAGATGCGGCGGAGAGGTACTTGGTGGATACCGGCTTCGGCGGTAATCTTCCTTTAAAACCAGTTCCCTTGAATGGAATGGAAATCAGTTCTTCGAATGGTGAGTTCCGCGTAAAGAAAGAGAAAAACGAATTTGGCGATTACTTTTTAGAAATGAAGCTAAAGAATAAAGACACTGAATGGAGATTAGGATACGCGTTCGATTCAACACAACTAGTTAAGGATATTAGCGAGCTGAATGAAATGAAGAAAATCATCACAGAACATCCACAGTCCCCTTTCAATAAAAAACTTTTGCTGACAAGAGTGACTGCTGAGGGAAGCATGGTATTAACGGAAACTAGTTATACTCATTGGAAGGATGGTAAGATGGCGAAAGAGGAAATTGACTCGGAGCGTTTCAGGGAGCTGGCAAGGAAATACTATAAAGTTGATGTGAAATGAAACCTTCCTATCGTGCTAACCGTTAATATAAGTATTAAAAAATGACAGGTGGATGAATGAGGATGGATTCAAGAGACTACTTATTAAATGAATTGAAGGCAATTGAAAAATGGGAAAAGGATCAGAAGGGGCTTTGGTTTTGGGAGAAGTTGACCCGCCTGCCTTTCAAGATGCTGGACCGATTCACGCCAAAATTTATCCAGGAGAAAGTAGGCACGCTGCTTGATGAGCTGGGAAGCTACATCCAAACCGGCGGCCAATATTTATCCAACGAGAAATCCGTGTTCAATTATATCGAGAAGAAGACTGGCAGAGCAGTCAGCCAGCTATCGGACCTTGAGGACATATCGGTAGAAGATATGAAGAAGGCATCATTAGCACTTGGAGAGCAGCGCAAAAAAGCAGCAACAATCCAAGGAGCCAGCACCGGGATTGGCGGAATTTTTACTCTGGCGATTGATATTCCAGCAGTGCTTGCGCTTTCCCTAAAAACACTCCAAGATATCGCGATCATTCATGGATATGATCTAAAGGAAAAGAAAGAACGAGTTTTCATCATAAAATGCCTGCAATACTCATCGGCCGATGTAGTCGGTAAACAGGCCATCTTAAATGAACTGACCGATTTCAATAACGAGAATAAATCTCGCGAAGTGATTTCTCAGCTTCAAGGCTGGCGCGAGGTAACTCTAGCCTACACCGAATCCTTCGGCTGGAAGAAGCTGCTCCAGATGGTACCGGTAGCCGGGATTGTTTTCGGGGCGTTCGCCAACCGGTCCATGGTGAGTGACCTTGCTGAAACAGCTACAATGCTTTATCAGAAGAGGCGGATTCTGGAGAGGCTTGAGAAGGAAGGAAGCAATATTGTTGTTGATTAAAAGTGATTTTAAAAGGAATATAGGAGAGAGGGTGTCCCAAAAGGTAAAAACTTTTGGGCACCCTCTTGTTTTTTAGCGGCTTGTAAAAATGGTCCGTTGATTTCCGTTCCAGGCGCTTCGCTTTCCGCGAGGCTGGCGCTGAGCCTCCTCGCCGCCGTTGGCGTCTGTGGGGTCTCACCTGTCCAGCTGAGCCCGCAGGACATTGATTGACTTCTTCGAACTTGCCCACGCACGATGAAAATGCGTTAGCATTTTCGGAGGAGTCTTCGCGCCTTCCACTCCAATCAACTCAGGTTTCTAAACTCAGGTTGGGTTTATTCAACCTTTTGAGTCACCTTCTCTATTTATAAGCATACGTTTCTTACCATATTGGAGCAGCTGATAAGCAATATACGATAATGTGAAGACAAGGAAGACATCAAGCAAATTCAAAAACAGGTGATGCGATCCTTGCTCTAGTCTCAATTTCTTGAACAAGATGTCGATCATATCAATGAAAAATACATGGATCGCATAGATTCCAAGTGAATTGGCGCCTATTTTCGTGAGTAATGATCCTTTTCCTAACTTGGGGCTGCTTAAGGCGAATAAGAACAGAAAGACAGTCAGGAATATAGTCGAGAAAAAGTATTCTCCATGCTTCGCATCTAAGCCCTTTTCCAGCCAATATCCTTCAAATATCTGAGTGATTAAGAAAAAACAAAACAAATAAAAGTAATTTAATTTCGGAAACCTTTGAATCGAAGCAAACCAAAATCCCATAGTTGTATAGAACAAGCTAACATATAGTGCAGCTCTGGTAGTGCTTACCGGGAGTTCATCGAAAACAGAATAAGATTGTCCGAAAAGGCCTAACAGATTCAGGCATAGGCTGATGATTAAAAGGAGTTTCACTTTTTTCAACCTGAAGAAAAAGTATAAAATAGCAATGCTCCATGCCAGGGAGATCACAAACCATAATTGGTAGCCGCTCGTTCCCTGGCCGTAATAGAGCAGGTTAAGAGCAGTCATTCCATCGAAATACTTAGGTAGCTCATCCTGATTTGTGAAAAATAGCCTTACGATATCATAGGTAAAATAAAAAATAAGCCAGCTAAAATAAATCTTCAGGATCTTGGTAACATATTTCTTGAAGTAGGAGTAGGACTCAGTGTGATTGTTCACCTTAAGACTGAACAGGTAGCCGGAAGCAGCAAAGAAAAAAGGGACAGCAAATCTTGATGCATTATCGAGAATGAAATATCCAAGCTTGTCATTGCCAGGGAATGTGTGGATGATTACGACTGCCAGTATCGCAAAGAATTTTACAAAGTCGATTGCATAATTTCGCTCCATATATCTGCCTCGAATGCTTCATAATAAGTGGTTATAGTATTTCCTAAGTCAATTCGCTTTATGTCCTAAGTGAATATGAGGGTGACTGTCTTGGGATAATAGAGGTGCATTAAAAATTAGGAGGCCGCCCCGATGAAACCAGGTAAAAGTCAGCAAGACAAATCAAAAAATCAGATTTATGAACAGACGAATGAAGCTATACAAAAGACCGAACAGTCTGCTCAAGAAGATGGCTTTCGCTATGATTATGATGATTCGTCTGATGTAAAATAAAGGTGTTTTAGCATTGTTTTACGAACCGAGTTTCCATCCTGCATTTTTCTTGTCTTCGAGGTTTCTGACAGGGGATGTTCTAAAACTCGTAAACATCCAAATGCTGTAGAACCAACAAATTTATTGAAAAAAGCCTAAATAAAAATGAGGAAAAACTATCGCGGTTTTTCCTCATTTTTTCTATACAGTTTTTCGTAAAATCAACGCCTCTTTCTTCGTTCTTCCTCGAAACAGAAACAACCCTCCGTAAAGCATAAATGTTCCCGCCATCAAGATGATCCCGATATAGACGCTCATCATGCTCGGAACTAAGAATGCGCCGATGATGATCGTTGAACGGGCGATTAAATCGGCGCCGCTAAAGCTGATTCCCGAGAAAGCAGAGTAAGACCCACGCTTGTCTTCTGGCATCATATTCGCTTTTTCAGCATTGGCGATTGGAGAGTAGATCAACTCTCCAATCGTGGCGACCAGAGTGAAGAAAAGCAATGTGTACCAGGCATTAGCTGACGTGATGACAGTATAGCCGATGCTGTAAACAATTAATCCGGCTAAAAGCATTTTCTTTTTATCAAACTTGTCGCTAACCTTTGTGACGATAAAAGTAAACAAAACAACAAGGAGCATATTTTCAATGTTTAAGAGACTCAGCATCCTTACTCCTGATAATTCAAACTCCCCGAAAAACAGAGGACGGAATTCTTCGGCTAAACGGACGCCGATGTAACTGTTGAGAGAAAACTCAGCCGCGTATATGCACATACCGCCTGCTACTGCCATAACGAAGGGCCTGTCTTGAAGGGCGACTTTGTAGTTAGCCAACAGGTCGATGAAAATGTTTTTATGTTTTTGCTTCAGACGGATTACGGACGTGTCCTGCAGCCAGATTGAATAGGCAATCGGCAATAAAGAAGATACGATTGTAAGAACCATGAATAAAGAAAGTTGATGATAAGCATAAAACAAACCGCCTAAGGCTGCTCCAATCGCCATTGACAGGTTATTGAGCCAGTAATCAAAAGCATAAATGGCTTTGCGGTTATCAGCAGTTGTCGAGTCAACAATGATCGCATGCATCGCCGGCCGCCCGAGACTGCTTGAAGCCATGAAAACCATGTAACTGTATGCGAACAAGAGAATTAGCTTCTGTTCAGGAATTAAGCTTACAGTCATCAGCCCAAACGTAATGGCACTGACGGTGGATGTCAGCAACAAGACTGTTATTCGCCGGCAGCGGTCAGAAAGATAACCTCCGATCAAATTGCTAAGAAATCCAACGAACACATTTATCCCAAGGAATATACCAGCCCATACAGCTCCTTTATGCTGAGCAAAAAAGAGGGCCATGAAGGGCATGACGGCACTGGATATCGTTTTGTTAAAAAAGTTTGTTATTAGGCGTACTTTCAAATTTTGTGGAAAGTCTTTCCAATTCATATTGCCAGCTCCTTTCGATATTTGTATATTAAAGGAGACGAAGCGAATTAAAAATGCCCTTTTAATATAAAAATGTCCACTTTTAAGGAGACTGCCAATGGATCGATATTTACTGTCTTTATGGAATCAGGTGGAAGCAGGAAAAATAAAAGTAGAAAAGATCGCTGACCAGCTAATGCTCAGTACGAAGCAGACTCGCCGCAAGCTGCAGCAGTGGCAGGATGAAGGATGGCTTACTTTCCAGTCTGGCCGGGGAAGAGGGAATACCTCATCCCTGGAGTGGCATCGGGAGGTTGAACGGGAATATGAACAGGCCTTTTTTATACTGCTTGAAAAGGAGCCAGTTGAATTCGTAAGTAAATTGCTGCTGCTGGACTGGTCTATTGAAACAAAACAGCGGCTGATGACCGCATTCCAGGCAAAACTGGGGTTTCAGCAGGAAGGGGATGACAGGCTGATCATTCCGAGGTTTTATCCCTTTTTAACTTTTCACCCTTTAAAGGCGGCCGATGCCCATAGCGCTAATATTGTTGCTAATCTTTATAACCGGGTTGTTTCGTTAAATCCCGATCATACTGTCAACGCCGAATTGGCCCATACATGGGAATACACGAATACTTCACTGCTGTTGTATTTACGGAAAGACGTTGCCTTTCATGATGGCTCAATCCTGAGAGCGGAGGATGTAGCTGCATCACTGAAACGAATGAAGGAGGATGAGCATTTCCGGAATCTGTGGGAACCAATCAGCCATATTTCTACTCCGGCACCACTTGTGGTGAAGCTGGATTTTCCCTCTGGCTGCACGTATGTCCTTCAGCTTTTGGGCAATCTGTCCGCAAGCATATATAAAGAAACCAATGGGAGACTGCTGGGTACGGGGGGCTTTTATCTGGCAGAAGAAACCGAGGACAAAACGGTTCTTACTGCCTTCAAACAGCATTTCGGCAACCGGCCGCTCCTGGACCAGATTGAGTTTATTCAAGTTCCTAAAGAGTTTCAAGTCGTCTATTATGGCGGCCATGAATCAAAAGAGGTAGATACCTTTAAAGTCGAAAGTGATTCAGGTTTCGGTATTGTTGTCATGAACCCTTTCCGGAAGTCGGATATGGCACGCAAAGAAGTCAGGGACTACATTCATATGCTGATTTCCAAGCATCGGCATGAGCTGTCCATAATCAATAACAGGATTACTGGCAACAATGAAGGCTGTTTAATCGGCCACTCTCAGACCTATACGATGCCGGAAATTCCGAAACCGACACTTAATGGACCAATAAAATTCAGGTGGGTCAACTACACAAAAGATACCGC
Source organism: Mesobacillus subterraneus (assembly GCF_023715485.1). Lineage (GTDB taxonomy): Bacteria > Bacillota > Bacilli > Bacillales > Cytobacillaceae > Mesobacillus > Mesobacillus subterraneus_B. Next base: position 104,299 of record NZ_JAMBOF010000007.1, read on the forward strand.
TCAGTGGATAAAAAGTACGCTGGAACAGGGCGGGATTGAAATCGAGATGGAGGAAATCTCCTTTCAGGAATCCATTTATAATCCAGATGTCTATTTAGATGCTGACATGTTCGTACATGGGGAGATTTTTGAGCTCAACCAAACCTTTTCTTATTTTTTCTTTTTGAAAAACAGCTTCTCACCGTTGCATTTCATGGTCGAAAGAGATGGATACTTGCAGCGCAAAATCGAGGCGTATAACTCCATTCCCTTCGAAAACTGGAACGACCACCACTTGGAAATCGAACAATATTTGTTGAAGGAGTCCTTATGCGTGCCGCTCTATTATGTAAAACGGCAAATCCCTTTTTCTATCAATCTGTTGAATGTGGAGATCAAGCATTTTGGGTATGTGGACTTAACCAAGCTTTGGACGAAGCCGGGGGTTTAGGAAGCAAGAGAACCGTCCCCTTGCTTCTTTGTTGAAGGAGATAGGCTGGGGATTGGCGAATATCATTACAAAATTAATCGGCAAAGGAGATCTTATGTCTAAAAAAGATTTTTTCATAGCTTCCTTGCTCGGCGGGGCAATTGGCGATGCTCTTGGGTATACGGTGGAGTTCATGAATTCGGATGAAATCAAGTTGAGGTTTGGGGAAGAGGGAATAATTGATCTAGTTCCTGATAGAGTAACTGGGAAGGCGCTTATTTCTGATGACACACAAATGACGCTGTTTACAGCGGATGGATTGTTGTGGGCATATGACCGAATGAGCAGCAGAGGGATTGGTACTTATGCGGGAAGCGGAGTCTATCAATCTTATCTTCGCTGGCTTTATACCCAGACGAGGACCTTGCCTGATGAACACTATGAATGGCTTCTCGATCCGCAGCCGCATGAGGTAAGCGACAGTATTTTAACTTATAGGGAATTGTTTTCACTGAGAGCTCCGGGCAATACTTGTTTATCGGCACTTGAGAGCAACAGAATGGGGACAATCGAAAAGCCGATCAATAACAGCAAGGGATGCGGCGGAGTCATGCGTGTTGCTCCGGCAGGGTTATTTTTACATAAAGATCCTGAAGAAGCATTCCGAGTGGCTGCTGAAGTGGCGGCGATTACACATGGCCACCCATCAGGATATCTTGCTGCAGGTGCAATGGCAGCAATTATTGCAGAACTGATCAACGGTAAAAGTATGGACATAAGCGCTGCTAAGGCATTAGCCATTTTAAAAAGCTATCCTCAGCATGAAGAAACACTGCAGGCACTCATTGAGGCGATTGAGCTTGCCAAAAGTGATGAGAACCCAGAAGACGCGATTGCGAAACTTGGCGAAGGCTGGGTTGCTGAAGAAGCTCTGGCAATCGCACTTTATTGTGCATTGAAAGAAACAGATTTCAAGAAGGCCTTAATCATGTCAGTCAATCATGACGGAGACAGTGATTCGACAGGCTCTATATGCGGCAATATCCTTGGTGCTTGTTTTGGCCTAAAAGCGCTGCCGGAAAAATGGGCGGAGAAGGTCGAGCTCAAGGATTTAATCATTGACATGAGTGGCAGAATGTATGATTTATCCGAAAAGGCATTTAAATAACAAGTAATTGAAAAGCAGCGAGGAAATCACTCTTTTGGAGTGGTTTCTTTTTTGTAAAATGAAACCTTTGGCTACAGGAAAACGTTAATAGAGGTATCCGTTTTTTGGAAGGTGAGGATGAATGAAGAACTTCTTTAAATTTATCGCAGCGTTTACTCTAGGTCTCCTATTCTCAGGCGGCCTGGATTTGGATGATATAAAATTTCAAAGAAACATCAGGAAACTGAAAAAGGAAAAATGGTTTAAGGATAAGAGTGATAATGGCAGATACTATGAAAGTATCTATCATAATCAGGAACTTAAAAACTATCTACTCACTAATGGGATCACAGATAAGATTATTAATAACAATGAGGAGAGAGAACGGTTCTTGAGCTTTATTAGAAGAGAGTTCTAGGTGTAATTAGCCTGCCGATCGAAGAAGGAAGCCTTTCTCTGCAAGCTTTTTAACTGAATATGAGCTGAATTTCTTAAAAATTCAATAATTTCAAGTCGAATTCTGTAAAAATAGGACGAGAGAACTAATGGAAACAGAGGAAATACATGGTAGAATCCAAGTGACGTGACTATTAGGAGGATTGAATCATGACAAAAGAAGAGAATCGCTCCATCGAAGAAACGACATCACAAGATGAAAATATGTCAATAGAAGATAGACTTTTAGACCTTCGTAAAAAATTGAATAAGGAATCCATTCATTCCAGTTTTAGATCCAAGCTGATCGGCGGCTTAAATGAGAAGGATGTTCTTAAATACATAGACGTTATAGAAGATAAATATCAGCATATAGAGGAGGAAATGAAAAAGAGTTTGTATGAGCTCGTTTCTTCGAGAGACCAATTGCAGAAGGAATTAGAAGCTTGCAGGACTGCAGCAATCGAAGAAAAAAAAAGCATGCAGGCCAGTCTGGAACAGGCTCAAAGAGATTTATCCATCTATGTTGATAAATGCGGGGAATTGGAATTTACGATTCAATCGTTAAATGATAATAACAATACGCTCATTAACCAGTTACGGAATGAAAATAGCCAATTGACAGTGGAACGGAAAGAGCTGGAGGCACAATTAGCTGCTTCAGGGTTGGTAACAGCAAAGCTAAAAGAGTATACAGCTGAAGTTGAACAAAAAAATAGTCTCCTGGAAGTAAAAATTGTAGAACTGGAAAAAGAACTTGAGCAGAAACCAGGCGTTGATCAGCAGAAATACCTGGCGAAAATTAAAGCCCTGGAGGATACGGCTGCGGAATATAAAGCTGAGATTGAAGAACATCGCAAAACCACCGCAAGGGCAGAAGAAGAGCTTAAGTTGAAAAAGGCTCAAGTCACTAGCTGTAAAATCAGTGGTTTTAAAGACGAGGTATTTAATATCTACCAGCAACTGGACGCCCTTACCCAGGAGCAGGTGCAAATCAACAAGGAACTTCAGGAACAGCTGAGAATCGAACAGCTGCGAGCAAATAAGGCAGAACGGCATTTGGAAGTGCTGAATAAATGGGTTTCTCAGATGAAAGACAAATTGTACAGCGAACAAAACCTTTTCGAGGTCCAATTTAAGAAGATGGCGGAGAGATATACCCTGTTCCAGACTGATATAAATGATAGTTTTATAAACCTGCAAGAGCAGGAATCATCATTGCTTAAAGCTGCGAATTTGGAGTCAGAAGAGGAGCTTGTTGAAGTCTAAAAATTTATAGCTGTGAATTAATAATGGCAGATAATAATAGAAGGTGCCTGTCTTCCTGGAATCCAGGGTAAGACAGGCACTTTTTTCTTAATTTCTCAAGATAATAAAGACCAAATACGAAATATAAGCTACAGCAAGAATAACTCCTTCAACTTTAGAAATCTTAAATCTGGTCCTGGAGAACAGCAACAGGACAAGTGTTAAGATGATCAACGCACCGATATCCATGAAGATTTTGTCATTGACGGCTAAAGGTGAGATTGTTGCCGCTGCCCCGAGAACGAACAGGATATTGAAGATATTGCTGCCTACGATGTTTCCGAGCGCGATTTCGCTTTCTTTTTTCAGAGCGGCGGTTATCGACGTGATCAGCTCCGGCAGGGAGGTTCCGACTGCGACGATTGTCAGGCCTACAAGTGTTTCGCTCATCCCGATGGAAAGGGCGATTTTCGTTGCATTATCCACCACCAGGTCTCCGCCAAAAATGATGGCAGCCAGGCCTGCAAGGGTGAAGAGTATATTCTTTCCCCAAGTACCGCCGGCGGTTGCAGCAGCTGCATCTGGAACTTGTTCGCGGTTATTAATGGCGACCTCGATAATGTAATACAAAAAGATGATAAAGAAGAGCAGCAGGATGATTCCGTCACTTCTGTTAATCAGATTGGTGCCTGCAGCCTGAAGAGCAATGTCATTCGCCAGGACGGCTAACGCAACGCTGGCCAGCATCGTAAACGGGATTTCTTTACGGATTGTGGTTGTTTCAACCGATAACGGGTTGATCAATGCCGTAATCCCAACAACCAGAGTGATGTTAAAGATATTGCTCCCGATGACATTCCCCAGTGAAACGTCGCTGCTGCCTTCAAGTGCAGCGATAATACTGACGGTTGCCTCCGGCGAGCTCGTTCCGAACGCGACAATGGTCAAACCGACTAAGAGTGGCGGCACCCTCAGCAGCGCTGCAATCTTTGAAGCACCTACTACAAAATAATCCGCCCCTTTAATGAGCAGTGCAAAGCCTATAATCAACAGGACATATGTCAATAATCATCACTCCAGTCACCGTTTTTATAAACTTTACGATAGCAAAAATCAGCTGCATTTGAAAATATGAAGGTGTTCATAGATGTCGACAAAAACTTATCAATTTTTTTCAATAAAACTGTATAATGGAAAAACATAGAAACGAGTGATAGGGGGCAGCCATGATGGAGTTATGGGATATTTATGATCAATACAGGCATAAAACGGATCGGTTACATGAGAGAGGGCAGGAGATGAAGGAGGGGGATTATCACCTTGTCGTCCATGTTTGGATTATGAACGATAAAGGAGAATTCCTGATTCAAAAGCGGCAGCCATGGAAAAAAGGCTGGGCAAACATGTGGGATTCCTCAGCCGCCGGCTCTGCGATTGTTGGTGACAGCAGTGAACAGGCTGCGGTCCGCGAGGTAAAAGAAGAGCTTGGCATCGATTTGAATATCGCAGATGGGGAACGATTGTTTACTGTGAAATTTTCATGCGGATTCGATGATATTTGGCTGGTGAGGCAAAACGTAGCGATTGAAGATCTACACTTACAGGAAGAAGAGGTTGCTGACGCAAAATGGGCAAGTGAAGCGGAAATAAGGGAGATGGCGGAGAAGGGTGAATTCATTCCATTTAACTATTTCGACCTCTTGTTTGACTCGGTCAATTCCAATATTGTGCTAAAAAAGGCTTCCGTGGAGGATGCAGAGGAACTATTGGCATTGCAAAAGGAAGTGTTCCAGCCTTTATATCAAAAATACAATGACCATGAAACAAGCCCGGCAACCCAAACAATGGAGCGGTTTTTAACAAGATTCGAGCGCGGTGAGTACTTCAAGATATTCTTTGAAGGCAAGATGGCAGGCAGCGTCTGCGTTTATGAAAAATCTCCAGGATTGATGAGGCTGCACATTATTAATATTTTAGATAGATTCCATAACAAAGGCATCGCCCAGAAGGTCATGGTCCGGCTCGAGCTCATGTATCCAGAAGCAGATGCGTGGGAACTCGCCACCATCATGTCAGAAGAACGGAACTGCTATCTGTATGAAAAAATGGGATATAAACAAAACGGTGACTTGAAAATCATCAATGATCAGATGACGCTCGTTGGGTACAGGAAAGAGACGGGTTTGAGAAAGATAGAAGTGATATAAAACTCATTTATGTGGCGGGACAAAGAAAAAAAGCTAATGAAATGGTTTAATGGACATTTCAGAATGAAGTGGCAGTCAAAATGTCTAAGAAACAGGATTTAATGGACATTTTAGAATGAAGAGGCTGCTAAAATGTCTAAGAAACAGGGTTTAATGGTCATTTCAGAATGAAGAGGCTGCTAAAATGTCTAAGAAACAGGGTTTAATGGACATTTCAGAATGAAGTGATAGTTAAAATGTCTAAGAAATAGGATTTAATGGACATTTCAGAATGAAGAGGCAGCCAAAATGTCTAAGAAAGAGAGTTTTATGGACGTTTCCGAATGAATGGATCAAAATATCTAAAAAAGGACGGCCCTCCTAGCTGGAGTGAGCCGTCCTTTTTGTCATTTTGAATTATTTAATACCCTTCATGTACGCCTGGATCTTTGGAGACATAACGAACAGGATGATACCTAGAACGATGGATGCTCCACCGATTGTTCCGAAATAAGTCATTTCGGTTTCAGGTGAGTAGAACTTAACAATCTGTGCGTTGATTGCTTGTGCTGCAGCACTTGCAAGGAACCAGAGGCTCATTGTTTGTGCAGAGAAAGCAGCTGGCGCTAATTTAGTTGTTGCTGACAGACCTACTGGTGAAATCAGCAATTCCCCGAATACAACGATCAAATAGCTAAGAACTAACCAAATTGGGCTAACCAAAGCATCAGTGCCTGTGAAGTAACCAGGGATTAAGATGACTAGGAATGAAAGACCAGCGAACATCAATGAGAATGAGAATTTCTTCGGAATTGATGGCTGGCGATCACCCATCTTCACCCAGAAGCCAGCGAAAATCGGTGCGAAAATGATAATGAATAACGGGTTCAGTGATTGGAAAAATGCTGGTGAAATTGTAAAGCCAGCAAATTCTAATTGAGTACGCTTGTCCGCATAGTTAGCAAGGATCGTTGAACCCTGCTCCTGGATTGCCCAGAACATGACCGCTGCAAGGAAAAGCGGGATGTAAGCAAGTACCCTTGAACGCTCAACCTCAGTTGTTTTAGGGCTGCGATACATAACGATAAAGTAAATAGTAGGAATAACGATACCAAGAATTGTAACAATGTTGATAAAGCTTTCGAATGTTAAAAGTCCAGCCGGAATTAATACTGCTGCAAGAATTCCTAGAACAACTACTCCCAGACCAATCCAAGTGAAAGTCTTTTTCTTTTCTTCAGGTGATAATGGATTTGAAACCACTGTACCTGCAAGGCCAAGATTCTTTTTCTTTGTCATCATAAATACAACAAGTCCCAAGAACATACCGAATGCTGCAATAGCGAAACCATAGTGGAAGTTATACTTCTCAGATACAGCACCTACGATTAGCGGCGCAAGGAATGCACCTGCGTTGATTCCCATGTAGAAAATCGTGAAACCTGCATCACGGCGCTGGTCAGATTCGCTGTACATTTCACCAACAACAGTCGAAACGTTCGGCTTCAGCATACCTGTACCGATTACAATCAAGACCATTGATACGAAGAACATGGAAACGCTACCAGGAATCGCTAACGCAATATGACCAAGCATGATTAATATTCCGCCGTAGAACACGGCTTTGGATGTACCGAAAATACGGTCAGCCAGCCATCCTCCGATGATACCGGACATATAAACTAGAGATCCGTAAATGGACATGATGGAAAGAGCTAGTGTTTCATCAAGGCCCAAACCACCTTTAGATACTTCATAGTACATGTAATAAACCAGGATCGCTCTCATTCCATAGTAAGAAAAGCGCTCCCAAAACTCAGTGAAGAAAAGTGTGAAAAGTCCCTTTGGATGACCAAAGAATCCTCTTTGAGGTACACTATCCACAATTTTCTGCCTATTAAAGTTTGACATGTTTACCCCTCCCTGTTTTCATATTCTAGAATACTTATTGTAGTACGAATTGTCAAAAACAATATCAGGAAATCTAATGAAGAACCTTGATATATAAGGGTTTTAACTCACTTTTCGCGAGAAGAAAGTTTTTTAAAAATTATTCAAATAATAAGATTAAAAAGAATAATCAGTTAATTAAGTAAAATTATACCATGGCAGCCAAATACTCTTTACCCTATTTTTATAAAATCAAACAGAAGAATTAAATGAATATGTATTAGACAGGAGGGTATGCAAATAATACAAGTCTGAAAAGGGGGGGAATCAATGAAAAATAACTATGGCAGATTTGGCCTGATGGTTTTAACGTCAACGATCATCATGCTGATTCTGATGTATTTTAATACGTACAGGATTGATCATATATTCTTTAGCGAAACAAGATTTTACATGGCATTGGTTATGGGTGGTGTGATGGCGATTATTATGCTTGCCTTCATGCAGAAGATGTACACGAATAAGAAGGTTAATCTCGGTATTTATATGGGGAGTGCGCTGTTAATTGCAGTTTCACTTTTCCTAGTACGCAGCCAGGCCACTGTAGATGACACTTCTTGGATGAAAGCAATGATTCCTCATCATTCCATTGCAATCCTAACAAGCGAACGTGCCAATATCGAAGATCCTCGTGTTCAAAAGCTTGCTGATGAGATCATCAAAGCCCAGCGTAAAGAAATCAGTGAAATGAAGAAACTGATTAAAGACCTCGAAGAGAAGGAAGATTGACATTAATCGAAGTAAAGAGGCCATTCCTTTATCTGAATGGTTTTTTTTTGCTGTGCATGGAGCAGGGAATTCTGTTCGACTTAGCGAATAGTCGTTGAGGAGAAAATGATTGGAGAGAGTCATATGAATACAAAGTTAATTTTAGTAGAGGGTCTCCCTGGCTCCGGGAAATCAACAACTGCGGGGCTTATTAAAGAAATCCTGGTGGAGCAGAATGTGAAGGCTGAGCTATATATGGAAGGAAATCTGGATCACCCAGCAGATTATGAAGGAGTTGCTTATTTTACAGAAAAGGAATTCGAAGATCTTCTTGCATTAAGCGGCAGTCTAAGCAAAGTTTTTCAAGATAGAGTCATCGTTAAAAAAGGACGCTATCTGCTGCCATATATGAAGATAAAATCAGAGTCAGGTGATGGTTTTCCTGACGATTTATTGGTTTCGATTTCTAAAAAGGATATATACGAACTGCCGCTTGATCAGCATGTCGCAATTATTACAGAGAGCTGGGAGGAGTTTGCGAAAAAAGCCGCTGCAGAAGAAAAAGTCTATATTTTCGAGTGTTGTTTTATCCAAAATCCTTTGACAGTCGGCATGATCAAGTATGGAGCACCAGATGAAGTGACGATTAGCTATGTTGAAAAAACAGCTGAATTTATCAAAAATCTCAACCCATTGCTCGTTTATGTCAAACAGGAGGACGTTGAGAAATCGTTCCGTAAGGCAGTTACTGAAAGACCTGAGGTTTGGTTCAATGGGTTTGTCCATTACTACACCTCTCAAGGATATGGGGCTCAAAAAGAATTGAGCGGACTTGAGGGCACGATTGAAGTACTTAGGGAAAGACAAAAGCTAGAGTTTGAGATTCTCGACCGCTTAAGCATGCCAACGGTTATCGTTGATAATTCTCGGTTTGAGCTTAATGAGCATAAGGGAAGACTGAAGGGGATTCTTAAAACCTGTTAAGTTGCACTCGGAATAATTGAATACCTTAGTTCATTGAAGAAGAGGCGAATCGGCACCTAATTTCAGCAGCACTATGGTCTATTGCTGCCTGTCATGCGCTTTTTTACAATTGAGTAACTAATGCCATCTCTATTGAATGAAGAAGAAAGAACCTGTTCCCATTAGTGGAACAGGCTCTTTCAAGTGTTTGAATTACCTCAACCCATACATTTGCATGCATTGATAAACACATTGAGTGTACATAGCATCGTTATTGTTATAGTTTGCATAACAATTGCTTATACACTGTTGATAGGAGCCATGTGTGCCGAATTGTCCCGGTGCACCTCCCCATGGCTGCGGTTGTCCATGTGGACCAGTCCAAGGCTGGCCAGATGGAGTTGGCCAATGAGGCTGAGGGCCCGTCCATGGGCCGGAAGGTGTTGGACCAAATGGTTGCCATGGCTGCCCGGAAGGTCCAGGTCCAAAGGGACCCAGCCCGCCAGGTCCAAGCGGTCCAATAGTTCCTGGACCCAGCCCGTCAGGCCCGACCCATTGTCCCGGAATTCCAGAAGGACCGAAACCGCCAGGAGTAAATGGATTAAAAGTCATTCTTTTCACACCTTTCTTTATAGAATGGTTTTTATTACACTATTCATTTCTTGGGAAGGTGTGATTTCGTGAAAAAGGCATTTGGCTGCTGCCTAAAAGTAAAATCATATTGAAAGAGGGATTTTAATATTTTTAGAGAAAGATAGATATAAAAAAATACGGCGGTGAGCAGGATGAAGGGGTTTCAATACAAAGCTTACGATGGTTTGGGACTTGGGGAACTGGTGAGGAAGAAAGAAGTCCAACCGATCGAATTAGTTGAAGAAGCGATTAGATTAACAGATTTGCTTAACCCTAAAATAAATGCTGTCATCAATAAAATGTATGGCCAGGCGCGTAAGACTGCAAGGACTGAGTGTAGGGGCGCTTTTGCCGGGGTGCCTATGCTGCTCAAGGATATATCGCAGGAACTGGAAGGGGAACCAGTCACCGCAGGTTCGAAGGCTTTTCAATCATATCGAGCTAAAACAGATTCAGAGTATGTAAGAAGACTAAGGAAAGCTGGAGTTGTCTTCCTTGGCCAGACGAATGTCCCTGAATTTGCCTTAGTCGCTGTAACGGAACCCGCTCATTACGGTCCAACACGTAATCCGTGGAATCTAAATCACACTCCAGGCGGTTCAAGCGGGGGTTCCGGAGCGGCAGTGGCATCCGGGATTGTTCCGATCGCAGGTGCCAATGATGGTGGAGGTTCAATCAGGATTCCTGCTGCTTACTGCGGTATATTTGGACTGAAGCCTACAAGAGGTCGGACACCCGTTGGCCCGAATTATGGAAGGGCGTGGCAGGGGGCTTCTGCGGAACATGTTCTGACTCGCACTGTCCGGGACAGCGCGGCTATGCTTGATGAACTGCAGGGCTATGAAAAAGCAGGCGCATTCTCGGTTCTGCCTTTTGAAGGGAGTTATCTGAAGGCGGCAAGCACTCCGGTGGACAAAAAACTACGGATTGCATTTTCAGTTAAATCGCCTATTGGCACGGACGTTCACCCTGAATGCATAGAGGCAGTTTTAAATACCGCAAAACTCCTGGAGTCGATGGGGCACCAAGTTGAAGAAATGGATGCACCTGTGGATGGCCATAAAATAGCAAAAAGTTATTTAACGATGTACTTCGGAGAGACGGCAGCCGTTTTAGCAACACTGGGGGAAGTTCTTGGGCGAAAAGCCACTCCATCGGATGTTGAGCCGACCACCTGGCTATTGGGCCTGCTCGGTAAAGCAACAACAGCGGAGGAATTTGTCCTCAGCATCAGGGAATGGGATAAAGCGGCTCATCTGATGGAAACCTTCCATGAAAAATACGACTTTTATCTGACCCCGACGACAGCATTTCCGCCAGCAAAAATTGGCGAACTTGAACCAACATCATCTGAAAAGTTCCTGATCAGTACAGTAGGAAAAATGGGTTTTGGAGGACTGTTGAAAAAAGCTGGAATCGTCGACCAAATTGCCCAAAAGAATCTTGCACGCACACCATTCACCCAACTCGCTAACCTGACAGGCCAGCCAGCCATGTCCCTGCCGCTGCACCTGACAAAAGATGGACTGCCTGTCGGAGTGCAGGTCATGGCAGCAAGAGGACGCGAAGATCTACTGTTGCAGCTGGCAGGCGAGCTTGAGCAATCTGAATACTGGCTGGATGTACGGGAGAATACGTTGTACTAATCAAGCTGCACAAAAAAACGAATGTCATTAGAAGCAATGGTGTTGCATAACATCATGAGGGATTACTTTTATTCGCTAGATTGGAAGAGAGAATACATATATCTTACAAGTGATTTTCCTATCAGCGGAATATCGATAAAGGCAGGAGGCAAAGTAATGATGGAAACTCAATTTTTCACTTGCAAGGAAGTTAAGGATGGTTTGTACGCCGCTATTGTGAAGGATGGACAGGGAGCGCTTGGAAATGCAGGTTTTGTAGACCTTGGGGATGAAATATTGGTATTTGATACTTTTATGCTTCCACAAGCAGCTTTGGCACTTCGGGAGGCAGCAGAAGAGCTGACCGGTAAAAAGGTTAAATATGTTGTTAACAGCCACTATCATGGAGATCATACGAATGGGAATATAATGTTCAAGGATACCGTTATAATTTCAACCACTGAGACAAGGCATAAAATCCAGGAATCTTTCAGGAATCAGGATGTTTCTGCTATGAAGGCTGGCTTGTCCTCATATTTCGCCCAGCTTGAGGATCGAATTGCAGGAGAACTGAATGGCCAGATGCGCCAGGCGCTCCAGAATGATTTATCCGATAAACGCTTGTATGCGGAATCGCTTGATTTAATTGAGGAAGTATTGCCAACAGTGATATTTGATGAAAAACTGGTCATTCAAGGCAGTGAACGGACAGTAGAACTCCATCACTTTGGTGGAGGCCACACAGGCAGCGATCTATTTATGTACATTCCAGAGGATCAAGTACTGTATGCAGGTGACTTGGTGCTTGTAAATAATCATGCATGGATGGGACATGGCAACCCGCATGAATGGCTCGGGATTTTGGAGAGGATGGCACCATTTTCAGTTAGCGATCTCATACCCGGTCATGGACCTGTTGGTTCACATACGAACATCCAAAGCATGCAGGAGTATGTAGGAGATTTAATCCGGTTTGTTTCAGAAATGAAAGTAAAAGGGACATCGAAAGAAGAACTGCTTGGTATGCCAGTTTTAGAGAAGTATTCGAAACTTGAAAGTCCTCATGTTTACGAGTGGAACATAAACTTTTTATATGATTATCTAGGATAATTTTATTAATCAAACGTTTGATTAAATTGGCTTGAACCCTAGAGAAGACTTGAAAGAGGCAGCCCGCGCTGCCTCTTTTTCTATTTCAGCATAATACTATTATTTTATAAGGCGTCGTTTGTGCAGGGATGCTGAAAGTTGAAGGCCCATAGACAACAATCAAATTCCTGTTGGCGGGACTCCTGGTAAATGCCTGCCCATTTTCTAATAGAATTCGTGTATTAGGCGAAAGATTAAGTTTTAGCGTTCCATCACTGCTGACTAGCTGGCTGTTGAAAAAGTCTACTTTTACATTTTGATACGGAGTTTCTTTTACCATGACAAGCGCTCTGTATTGCGGCGGATAAATCATCGGGACAGGGGCATTCGCATCGTAGTAGCCTGTTACCCGGTCTCCGATTGCTACCATTACGTTATCTAAAAAATAAGTCCTCGGTTCCACTACAAAATTTACTTGTCTGCCAGATTCGTCATTTACCGAAAACATTTTATAACAGCCTTCGTTTTCGCCATTTGGCGAGATGGGAAAATCGGCAATCATCGTTACCGTCCCGCTGAAAGGTTGAAATTTAACCATCCTCTTACCCCCACTCAATCAAATACTGTCTATAGTTTATTCTATTGGAACTTTTCTGTGCCTGTTACAAACTAGTCAGATGGGGTAAAACAAGTTAAAAAGGAATGGTACTATGCCTTTCAATTATAAACTCGATTTTGACAATATTGATTTTCGCAAAAAACCCGAGCTGTACCGAGTCGGCAGGGGAGAGCAGGGGGTTTTGCTTGTCGAACCCTATAAAGGTGAAATCCTTCCTCACTGGCGTTTCAAGACACCGGAAATCGCTGCGGTATCATCCGAAAAGATTTATCAAATGTTTTTGGATTATAAGAAGGAGAAGGATTTTGTCGGCATGGATATGGCAAGGAAGTTCCTGCAGATGGGGTACACAAGAGCACGGCGGTACACCAATTATAAAGGCGGCAGGAAGTATGACGAAGACGGTGAAGTGAAGGAGAGGCAGAACGACCCGGTGAAAGCAAAATCCGCCGCGATCTTTATGGATAAATGGAAGCTGGCCAGGACTGACGAAGAATATCTTAAGATGAAAAAAGAACATCAGAAAAAGTATGGATGAATAATAGCCTCATCTATCGCAGATCAGGCTGGTGAACCAGTCATTCTGTTTTATTAATGAAATCAGGAACCTGCAAGAAAAAACTGTTCCATTGCAAGAGAAGGAATTTTAGCTGCTTTCAGTATGTTCAAAGGAGATCACTTGGAGAACCGTACTGGATCCCAGCCATTTAGAGGTAAGGATGGAGGTTCCTGTTTCCGGTGATGAAGTCACAGTGAAATCATCCATTAATCTTTTAACTCCTGAAAGTCCGCCTCCTAATCCTCCTGATGTGGAGTATCCATCGATCATTACTTTTTCTATATCCATGCCAGGACCTTGATCGACAGCAAGGACTTGCAACCCGGTATTGCTTTCACTGAATTGTTGGCAAAGGTGAATTTGACCTCTCCCAGCATATTTGAATATATTTCTTGCTAGTTCACTGATTGCGACTGTTACTTTTGCCTGGTCAATAGCATTGAATCCAAGCTCTCTTGCTGCAGTTTTACCTAATGACCGAGCCTCGATAATGTCCCACTCATTTAGAATCCAGACGCATTGTTTTTTTTTCATATAATCATTTCACTTCCTCCATAAATTTTTTAACGTGAATGAACTTAGAAAATAAATATAGAGCAGTCAGGAGAGTCCCGAGGAGAGAGGGGATGTTTAGACATGACGATGGACGGGGTATTATAATCAGTAACTTACTTAAGGTATAACATAAGAAAATTCTATAAGCTTTATAGATTTTGTAAATGTGGCAAAGAGCCACATGAATTTGTTATATATAGATAACGAATATTTATAATTTTATTGCTAATTTACATTGCATGAGGTGCATATGAGACATTGGCTTAAGCAATTGCGCAAGGATCAGGGATTAACTCAGGGACAGGTCGCAGCGAACGCTTTTATAAATAGAGCTTATTATACTCAAATTGAAAAAGGCGTGCGCAATCCGAGTTTTGAGGTTGCCAGGGCGATCGCAGAAACCCTTGGTTTTAATCCATCCAGATTTTTTATGGACGAGCTAGCAATCCCTATTGAAGTTGCTTTGAAGAATGCGCCGATTGTTATTGCCCATTGTGATACGGATTTAAGATATACTTGGATGTATAACCCTCACCCGGATTTTGACCCCAAGGATGTTATTGGAAAAAGAGATGACGAATTGGATAACAACCAGGGTGTAATTGAATTAATGGAGTTAAAGCAAGCGGTGATTGATGAAGGCATAACCGTGAGGAAGAATATAAGTTTCCCGCTGACTGATGGGGTTCATATTTATAATGTGTTTGGTGAACCATTGATCAACGAAGAAGGGAAAATATACGGTGCAGTTACAGCATCGATGGATGTAACTCGTATTTAGGTTCTGTGAAAGGGCATTGTTGATCGGTGACGAATAGAAGCTAAAAAAAATAGCCTAATCCTATGTGAGTGGATTAGGCTATTTTTTTAGGTTTTTTCCAGATCATAAGCGCAAGGATGAAAATAACCGAGGCAAATGCAAAGGCAGTGTAGCTTACAGACGGATGGCCGATGTGATTTTTAACTCCAATCCCAATAAATGCCCAGGTGAAAACCATTGGATAAATGGTATCTTTATTTTGAAAGGCAAAGAATATGGCAAGAAACGCAGCCACGAAGAGCATAATGAGTGTCCATAAGACGTCTGATAGTCCAATCCCATTCCAGCCAATATTTTTCAGGTAATAGCTGATATTCGCAATGGCCGCCACGCTGATCCAGCCAAGATAAACAGAAAACGGCACAATATCCCAGAACGCTGGTCCTTCATTTTTAATGATGCGGTAAAGGACAATAAGGGTCAGGAGCAAACCAATCATGACAAATACAGTTAGAAGGAAGAACTCATAATGCCATAAAAGAATCCACGAAATGTTAAGAACAGAACTTAGCAAATAAAGTGGACCAGCCTTTTTGTAAAGCGGCAAATTCCTTCTAGATGCCGGAAATTGCCTTAACGTCCATATGAATAATAGAAAATAAATCAGACCCCAAATGCCAAATACATATCCCGCAGGAGTGAAAAGAACATTCAGCTTATTTGAGATTTCTCCTGTTGTCTGTCCGTTTATAGGTAAAATGTTCGCCAGGGCATTTACGGTGACTACCAGTACCGTAGCAACCAAGATTAAAATAAAGCGTCCCATAGTATTCTCACCAGCTTTCTTGACGTAATGTTGCTTTGTTAATTTAGCCATGTGAGGTTAGCAGTAAACATCCGGATGTTCTAGCTCATGTAATTTAAACTACTCCAGCAGCGATTCATGGTAGTTTCATTTTCTTCTGTGTATTGGTCGCCCCATTTGCACATTTCACCAAAGGTGCTTGGGGCTTTTACTCTAATACTATTGTTGGATATTTAACTCGGTTATCTTCAAGCTCCCTATTAAAGAAGACAAGCTGCTGGAAAGGCCGCTTGTCTTTTTTGAGGACTTTAATAGCACATTGATGTTTGTTGTTAGTGGCTTAAGACTAGTACTATAGTTTTACAGATTATCTTTGGAATATTGCATGCTGTTTATCGAAAATCAGGAAGAACAGTTAGCCAGACGTGGCCTAACGCTCGATAATAAAAGAAGAATAATAACGAAATGAGGAAGATGATGACAACATTATTTACCCCCAGCCAAAAGAATAGCACGCAGGTTTTTGAGGAAGGTGCCGTATTAGCTGCGATTGAACGGTCACTAGCCATGATTGAATTTGATCCAAATGGAAGAGTGCTTTGGGCGAATGAAAACTTCGCTAAGACGATGGGATATCGAGTCGATGAAATGCCAGGTCTGATGCATAAAAAACTCTGTACGGCTGATTTTGCAAGCAGCAGAGAGTATTCGGCTTTATGGAGGGATCTTCGCAGCGGGAAAAGCTTCCAGGAAAAAATCCAGCGGGTGACCAAAAGCGGGAAACTGATCTGGCTTGAAGCTACCTATACACCTGTCTACGATGTTTTAGGAAAAGTAACAGGAGTAGTAAAAGTGGCTACGGATATAACGGAGCGGGAAACAAATACTGCTGAAGTGGCTGCCCAGTTACAGCAAATGTCAGCGCAGCTGAGTGAAAGGGCGGAAATGGGCATTAAGAGAATTGAGGAAGCAGCTTTGGCAACAATTAAGTTAGTTGAGGAATCGAAGGGTAATCTCGAGGTGCTTGACTCCTTAAAGCAGCAGGCTAAATCGATAGGGAGCATTGTAGAGACAATCCGTGAAATAGCGGCACAAACGAATCTCCTTGCCCTGAATGCGGCAATTGAAGCAGCACGCGCCGGAGAACATGGAAGAGGCTTTAATGTAGTGGCCGGAGAAGTAAGAAAGCTGGCTACCCGTGTCCAGGACTCCATACAGGAAGTCAATTCGCATGTTGAAGGAATTACCCTTGAAATAAATAAGATAAGTGAGGCAACCAACCGCTCACAGGTCGGCATTTCGAAAAACCAAGTAATTAATGAACAGGCGGTTACTGCTTTTAAAGAGATTGCCAGTGCTGCCAGGCAATTGGATCAACAAGCAAAAGAATTTAAGGATATTCTATAAATTACACCGCATACAAATCTGTATTTTTTGCAGAAGGGTATGCGGTGTATTATATTTGTTATCCTCTCCTGTGATGGGAAAATTATCAAAAGTAAGGGCAACTGGAGAAATACCTTTTCCAATAAGGAGAAAAACTGCTCCAACAGGGAGAGAAATGCCCCCAAGCAGGAGAAAATCAACTTCAACTAGGAAAAAGTGAACGGCGCGTAAAATCAGTACATAAAAGAAACCTTTTTCCATAATAGGACGTCTCATTTAACAGGAGATTTCAATATTTGTTGAAATAACCGATTTGTGATATATTTTAAGAATTCAAATTAAGAATTTAAACCCCTTATTTTCTCCATTAAATTTCCTCACTATTCTTTATATTTATAAATGATTCCAGTGGGAATTGATCATAATTTGCAAAAAAAAAACAGGAGCTGAACTATGGAAACGAAATTGAAAAAGGATCTTAAGATTTTCGCTTTGGGCGGTCTTGGTGAGATCGGGAAAAATACGTATGTAATTGAATATAAAAATGAAATGGTACTTGTGGATTGCGGGATTAAATTTCCTGATAATGAGCTTCTCGGGATCGACTATGTTCTAGCGGATTACACTTATTTGAAGCAAAACCAGGACAAGCTTGTCGGGATTTTCGTGACGCATGGACATGAGGACCACATTGGCGGATTGCCATTTTTGCTGCAGGATGTGAAGGCACCGATCTATGGCGGTGATTTTGCGGTAGAACTTATTAAATCGAAATTAACTGAGCACAAAATTAAGGGCGTTCAATTCCATCAAATCAACAACGATACTGTCGTGGAATTCCAGAATATCAAGGTGCGTTTCTTCCGTACTACGCATAGCATCGCGGATTCATTTGGTGTCGTCGTTACGACTCCAGAGGGGAACATCGTCCACACAGGCGATTTCAAATTTGATTTAACTCCTGTTGGAGCGGGGACCGATTTCCAAAAAATCGCGGAAGTCAGCAGCGAGGGTGTGCTGTGCTTACTATCTGACAGCACGAACTCTGAGGTGCCTGGATTCTCTGTATCTGAAAAAAGAGTCGGGGAAGCGATCGAGGATATTTTTCAGACTGTCAATGGCAGGGTTATTTTTGCCACGTTTGCGTCGAACATCGACCGAATCCAGCAGGTTGTTAAGTCATCTCTTAAACATAATCGAAAAATGGCTGTTGTCGGCCGCAGCATGGAAAAAACAATGGAAATTGGCAGACGCTTAGGATACATCACCGCGCCCGATGAAGCTTTTGTCAGTGTAAATGAAATCGGGCAAATTCAAAGCAATGAACTGACCATTATCTGTACGGGAAGCCAGGGGGAGCCAATGGCTGCACTTGCAAGAATCGCAAATGGCACGCACCGTCAGATTTCCGTCATTCCGGGAGATACAATCGTATTTTCATCTTCACCGATCCCAGGGAACACAGTCAGTGTCAATCGCGTGATTGATAAGCTGCACCGTATTGGCGCAGAAATCATTCACCATAAAATCAGTGAAGTCCATACTTCCGGGCATGGGAAACAGGAAGAGCAGAAGCTGATGATCCGCCTGCTGAATCCGAAGTATTTCATCCCGATCCACGGTGAATACCGCATGCTGAACCAGCATGTCAAATTAGCTGAGCAATGCGGCATTCCGCGTGAGAACTGCTTTATTTTAGACAATGGAGATGTTCTTGAGCTTTCTGCTGAAGGCGGCCAGGTTGGAGGAAAAGTGCCTGCGCAGCCGGTGTATGTTGACGGAAGCGGCATTGGCGATATCGGTAACATTGTCTTAAAAGACAGACGAGTGCTGTCACAGGATGGTTTGGTCATTGTGACGATGATGATTAATCGTGAGAAAAAGCAGCTTGTCAACAAGCCGACCGTTGTAACAAGAGGCTTCGTCTATGTCAGGGAATCAGGCGATCTGATGAAAAATGTTGAAGAAGTTATCACGGATAAAATTGTTACCGAATTGGCGGGCGGAACGAAGGACTGGTCAGGTCTTAAAAAGGCTGTAATCGACGTAGTTAATCCGTTCTTATATAGCCAGACAGGCAGAAGGCCGATGATCTTGCCGATTATCATGGAAGTCTAAATATGAGAAAACGATCCGATGAGGGTCGTTTTTTTCGTATACAAAAACCCCGCTGAACATTCAGCGGGGTTTAATCTTATTGTTCATCTTTTTCGTAAAAGCGAAGCAGATCACCATAAATGATCTGGTCTGAGTAGCTCAGCTCATTCTTGGCTTGCTCCATGTAAGGTTCACAGCTTGCCTGGTCTGTCGGTTCTTCTGTTACCTTATCGTAGCATGTTCCCTTCGTGTAAACAACGTCATCCGTGATGAAGCTGCCGTCTCTGAGGACAACGAAGTTATCCTGTTTCTCAGAAAATAAGTCAGTACCGAATTGAATGTCCTGTTTCGTATCGATACCGGCAAGATTCAATAGCGTAGGGCGCAGATCAATCTGGCCGGAAACGGTTGAAATCGTCTTGCCTTCATGGCCCGGAATATGGACAATCAACGGAACACGCTGAAGCTGTGTTGAAACAAATGGTGTGATTTCCTTACCAAGGTACTGCTCCATTGAACGATTATGGTTCTCGGAAATTCCATAGTGGTCACCATAAATCACGATGATGGAATCTTCATATAATCCCTCAGCCTTCAAATCCTCGATGAACAGCTTGAATGACTCATCTGTATAGCGGACTGTAGGGAAGTAGCGATTCAAAGTTCCGCTTGGAGAATCGTATTCATCAATGAACTTGTCCTCTTCATCCAGTTCAAACGGGAAGTGGTTTGTCAGCGTGATAAACTTCGCGAAAAATGGCTTTGGCATTTCCTTAAGATGCTCGATCGACTGGTCGAAGAAATCAACATCTTTCATGCCCCAGCCTACAGAATTTTCTTCATTTACCTGATAATCCGGCAATGAGTAGAAGCGATCATAGCCAAAATTATTGTACATGACATCACGGTTCCAGAAGCTCTTGTTATTCGCATGAAGCTTCGCCGTGTAATAATTGTTTTCCTTCAGCCTTTCAGCCAGCGACATATATTGATTCCCTGAATGGGTAAAGAATACGGCACCGCGGCCAAGTGGGTATAAGGAGTTTTCCAATAGAAACTCTGAATCAGACGTTTTGCCCTGGGCAGTCTGATGATAGAAATTGTCAAAGTAATAGCTGTCTTTGATGAACTCATTCAGGAATGGCGTGATTTCCTGGCCATTCACCTTTTGGCCGATCACAAAGCTCTGGGTCGACTCCATTGAGATGACGATGATGTTTTTGCCCTTTGCTGCGCCAAACATTTCTTTTGACGGAGCTGTATAATGAGCTCTTGTATAGTTTTCGATCTCAGTTAATTCATTGCCATCAGCCAAAGCTCTTTGGGCTGTTGTCTTTGTTTGCAGGTACGCATCGTAAATATGGTGATTGTACGTACCAATGTTTTTAACAAGAATTTCGCGGTCAAATGTACGAGTCAATAACTCTGGGCGTTCTGATTCTGATAGGCCAAGGTTGAAAAAAGCAAGGCCAATTGTGCTGAAGTAGAACGCAGCTGCGCCGATACTTTTATATTTTTTAAAAGATATCCTTGGAACTTTAACAAAAGCTAAAGCTAAAATTAAAAAAGCATCCGTGAAGTAAAGGATGTCAGCCCAGCTGACCAGTTCTCCGACACTGCTTTTCAAGTCGCCAAGATTGCTCGTTTGCGTCAACAGCGGGATCGTGATGAAATCACTGAATTCCCGGTAGTAAACAACATTGGCATAAAGTACGAAAGACGTGATGAAGCTTGTGGCCACAACATAAATTTTCTGCTTCCTGTTGGCCATAAAGATCCCTGCACCAATAATGAGCATGAGAAAGCTTAATGGATTAATGAACAAGATGAACTCTTGCATCTTATTTTCTATATCTATATCAAAATTAAATTTATAAACGGCATATGTTTTTAACCATAATAGGACAATGGCTATGATGACGAAACTTACGGACATTTTTTTTCCTGTCCCCATGGAATCCCTCCTAATCTATTGAAGCTTATATTTTAACATAACTTGAAAGAGATTTATAGCGGTAGCAGCGTAATTGGAAATCGCGTAATTTTCCGATTGTTATAATATTAATGGACAATAATAACGGTGAATGGATAAAATTTCTAATTTGCCTTTATGAAACTTTTTTGCCTGGCTATTATTTAAATGGATATGGAGAAAAACTTTGCTATAGACTCACACGTAGCTGGATTGTTAAAATGTTCTAGCACTTGATTGGAGGATTGGCCATGGATGAACAAAGATATACTAATTTAAAACTTGGTGAACGAGGAGCAATCATCAGTATTGCAGCATACATAATCCTTTCTGCATTAAAACTATTTGTGGGTTATATCAGTGATTCAGAAGCCTTGAAGGCCGATGGATTAAACAATACGACAGATATATTGGCATCTGTTTCGGTTTTGATTGGCTTGCGTCTATCGCAGAAACCAGCGGATGAAGACCATCTATATGGGCACTGGAAATCAGAAATGGTTGCTTCGATGGTCGCGTCCTTTATAATGATCCTCGTCGGGATCCAGGTATTAGTCAGCGCGTTCACTTCCATTTTTGACGGAGTAAATGAAGCGCCTGATCTCATTTCGGCGTGGACAGGCTTATTTTCTGCATTGATTATGTATATGGTTTATCAATACAATCGAAAACTCGCTCTTAAAATAAAAAGCCACTCTGTCATGGCAGCAGCAAAAGACAACCTGTCCGATTCCTGGGTCAGTATCGGAACCGCAATTGGCATCATCGGCTCACAATTCGGTTTGCCATGGCTTGATCCGGTAACCGCAGTAATTGTTGGCGGACTTATTTTAAAAACTGGCTGGGGAATATTCCGTGAGGCCTCCCACCAGCTAACAGACGGCTTCGACGTTGATCTAATTAAAGAATATAAAGAAACCATCTGTGATATTCCAGGTGTAAAAGGAATTAAAGATTTAAAGGCAAGAAGCTATGGCAATAACATCGTCGTTGATTGTGTCATCACGGTGAATCCTGCCCTGGATATCAGCACAGCACACGATATTTCAACAAGAGTAGAGCAAAAACTGGTTGATGAATATGAAATATATGATGTACATGTTCATGTAGAACCGGATTGAACATGAAAAAGTAATGAATGACTTTAAACTTGTTAATGCTATAATTAGCAGATCGAATTGATTTTGAAGGGTAAGGTAAAAATAGATGAAGTTTATAAAATCTCAGATGAAACAGTTGGTTAAGGATAATCCAGAACTGCAAACCCGCTTATCCAGTTTGATAAAAGAACATGAATTGGAGAAAAACTTTGCCCTTAAGGCTTTGTATCATTCTGAAGTGGCTGAGGGCGGAAAGTATCAGCTCGCATACCAAGCACTTGACTTGCCCAAGGGGTAAGTCATTTTTATTTCGATTTAACCTTTAAAGTTATATGTTATGAATGAATAAAAGCTGGTTTTTGGAAGGATTTGAAATTGATTGGAATTCACTAACTTAGAGACTAAGTCATTTATATATAATTACGCTTTTCCAGGTGAAGAAAAAGAGTTGTGCGCACTGGAAATGCGCTCGTTTTTTGGGGTGGATACAGAGTTAAGTACACTGGAAAGTTCGGTAAAAATAGATCCAAGCCGTAGTCCGTTTATTAGGGGACGTATGGATGTCATCCTTGAAGGTAAGCAATTAGAGGATCTTATTGAGCAAGTGAAGAAGATAGAATTGAATGGCTCTACTTTTAAGGTGATGTATGTAAAAGTAGCAGGGCCTGAAAAGGTGGATTTTGAAGAGAGGCGCCGAATCGAACGGGAAGTGGGCTTGCAAATTCCCGGAGAGCCGGAGCTCGTAAATCCAGATGTGCTGTTTGGCATTTTGAATGTAAACGAGCGTTGGGTATTTGGTGAATACCACAACAGTGAGGCGGTCTGGCTGAACCATCAGCAAAAACCGCATAGCTACTCAACTTCATTAAGCACGCGTGTCGCCAGAGCTGTCGCCAATATCGCCGTTCCTGATCCAGCTGGAGTTAAAGCGATCGACCCATGCTGCGGAATTGGAACGGTAGTCGTGGAAGCATTGTCGATGGGCATCGACATCGTTGCCAGTGATATTAATCCGCTCATACTGCCTGGAACAAGGGAGAACATTGCGCATTTTAGCTATGCAACGGAAGTGACATTCCAGGACATCCGCGAGGTCACTGGAAGCTATGATGTGGCGATTATCGATATGCCTTACAATCTGTGTTCCGTCATCACACCTGAAGAGCAGCTCGAGATGCTCAAAAGCACATACGAATTCGCAGATAAAGTAGTCATCGTCACGATTGAACCAATCGACTCAATCATCGGAAATGCTGGCTTTGAAATTGCTGATCGCTGTGTCGTGAGGAAAGGTAACTTCGAACGAGAGATCATAGTATGTATAAAATAGGATAAATTTAAGGACGATTATGACTGGCATAATCGTCCTTTCTTCTTGTCCTCTATTTAATTGCCTTGCTGACTCTTAGCTTCTTTCCCTTGATCGTTGCATTCTCCATTGCCTGAATGACAAGCGAGCCTTTTCCGTTCAGGATATCGACATATGACATGGTATCGTGGATCGTGATGATGCCGATATCGTCTGGGGTTACTCCAGGGATTTTCGCGATTGTCCCCACGAAGTCGACGGCGCGAAGCTTCTTCTTTTTGCCGCCGCTGAAATGAAGCTTCATGATATCCTGGTTGATGCGGGCTGTTTTGTTGTTTTTCACGACACGGCGACCGCTGATTTTTTCATCGAATGCAGCCTGGTTTCTTGCAACGTCCTGCTTGCTCGGGGCTTCAGTGACAGGAAGTTCAAAGCCAATGTATCGTTCGATTGCCCTGATGAATTTTCCTTCATAAGGTGTAGCAAGCGTAATCGCCTTTCCTTTGTTTCCGGCGCGTCCAGTTCGGCCTGTCCGATGTACATAACCCTCTTTTTCCATTGGAACGTCGTAGTTGATGACAAGCGAAACGTTATCGACGTCAATCCCGCGCGCAGCAACATCGGTAGCCACTAGATAACGGAAATTCCCCATCTTGAAGCCATCCATCACGGCGAAGCGGTCTTCCTGCTCTAATCCGCCATGAAGTCTTTCACAGGAATAATTTGCTTCTTCAAGCTGGGAAAACACGGTATCAACATTTTCCTTCGTCCGGCAAAAAATGATGCAGCTGTCAGGGTTTTCTACAACGGTGATGTCTTTAAGCAGTGAGATCTTATCTTCTTCTTTCACTTCGATCAGCATATGGTCTATCGTATTTGTTGTGATCCCAGTGGAAGCAATTTCGATATTAACCGGATCATTCATATATTTGTGGCAGAGATTTTCAACGTCTTTAGGCAATGTCGCAGAAAATACCATCGTTACTCTGTC
This sequence comes from Mesobacillus subterraneus, assembly GCF_023715485.1. GTDB lineage: Bacteria > Bacillota > Bacilli > Bacillales > Cytobacillaceae > Mesobacillus > Mesobacillus subterraneus_B. The sequence continues at coordinate 128,845 of NZ_JAMBOF010000007.1, forward strand.
TGATGGAAGTTCCTCGATAATTGATTCCACATCATTGATAAAACCCATATTGAGCATTTCATCCGCTTCATCTATGATCAGGTACTTGATTTCATCTAATACAAGTGTTCCTCTTTCGATATGATCGATAACACGTCCTGGCGTACCAACAACAACATGCGTTTTTTGCTTCAATTCCTCTTTCTGTTTCGAGAAAGGCTCCTTGCCATAAACAGCCATGGCCTTGATCCTTTTGAATCGTCCGATATTTGTGATATCTTCACGAACCTGAACAGCCAGCTCCCTGGTTGGAGTAAGAATTAAAGCTTGCGGATTTTTTTCCTCCCATTCAACCAAATCGCAAATAGGAATGCCGAAGGAGGCGGTTTTGCCGCTTCCAGTCTGGGATTTTACGACAAGATCTTGTTTCTGGAACGCTAACGGAATGACTTCTTCCTGGACCTCTGTTGGCGATTCATATTTCAACACTGAGAGGGCGCGTTTAATTTCGTCGCTCAAGTTGTAATCGTCAAAACTTCTTCTGCTCATGTAAAAACCTCTTTTTATTTTATTATTCCACTTATTTATATATAGGATTCTCGCAGCGAATCATCATATGCATAAACTGAATAGTATTCATTATACTTGAAAAGCAGGAGTAAGTGAGCCGGAGTTTGAATTGTAATTTTTGAGGGGTCTTGGAAGGAGCTATGCTTCATGAGTGATCACTGGGAAAAGTACTTATTCCTAAAAAAAGGATTCACAAATTCACAATAATTTTGTTGATACCCATATGGGTTTATAAATTATAATAAAAATAGATAAGAAAGCGATTTCATTTTAAGGAAGGGTGTTGGAAATGAACTATCAGGAAGTAAAATCACAATTAGAAGCTTTGCAGATGCAATTGGCGAATAAAATGCAGAATCCAAACCTGTCTATAGATGAAAAAGTCGAGCTCCAAAAGGCCATAGCCAATTACGACTATATAATCGAGTTAACATGCATGAACCATTTTGAGCGGGGTACTTCCCTTCATTAAATCAAACAAAGCCTGGAGGAGCATTTCCTCCAGGATGATTTTATAAGACCCCACCCAATGGCTTTTGGCTAAAATAGTCAAGGGCATAATTAACCTGTTCTATTTCATAGATCTTTCTTTCGATACAAAATTGAATCACAAGGTCAAATGTTTCACTGTCTGACAGGGAGTAGCCGGCAGAGCTTAATAGCTTGTCGGTTTCTTTTTTGTTCAATTCAAGCGCAAGCGCAAGCGCGATGACAGTATTTTTGCTTGGCCTGTATTCAGGATTGGAGCGGATCTTTGAAAAATGCCTCCGGTCAATTCCTGCTTTTTTATAAATTTCAGCGTCGGAAGCGGCGCCTTTTTTATCGATAAAATTAAATAGCACCTTTTGCAGCGTAGGCTTCCGCTTTTGTGCGATGAATGTTTCGATTTCGAGTGGGGAAATGCTTTCCAGGACAAAATCCTGCTCCTCTATTCTTCCAACGGACTTTTCATAAAGGATGTATACTAAATTCCGCTCAACATACTCCTGCAATTCTTCCAAAATCTTTCTATCCAGCATGTGGCCAGCCTCCTTAAATTGTCGCTTAACAGGCGACCAAATTATGGATGAATCTAGATATGATTATATCAGATTCAACTTAGGAGGATGATAGAGATGAATAACAATTTAACGGAAATCATTTTTATGCTCGACCGGAGCGGCTCGATGGCAGGGCTGGAGAGCGACACTGTTGGCGGCTTCAATGCTTTTGTGAAAAAACAGTCCGAACTGGCAGGCGAAACGATCCTGACAACGGTGCTTTTTGATGATGAATATGAAGTGCTCTGGAACGGCATTGATGCAAGGAAGGCAAAGCTGACAGAAGATGAGTACTATGTCCGAGGGACGACTGCACTTTTGGACGCTGTTGGAAAGACGATACTCGATGTTGGCTATCGTCTGGCTAAAACAAAGGAAGACCGCAGGCCGGGAAAGGTAATATTCGTGATCACGACAGATGGCATGGAGAACGCAAGCAGTGAGTTCACTTATAGAAAAGTGAAGGAGCTGATCCAGCACCAGCAGGAAAAATACAACTGGGAATTCATTTTCACTCGTGCGAATATCGATGTGGCAAAAGAAGCTGACAGCCTGGGAATCAATGTTGAGAATTCTTTTAAGTTAGAAGCCTCCGAGAAGGGCATTGAAAATATGTATGAAATGGTTTCGGAATCTATTATGAAAAAAAGAATGAAGTAATAACGATGGAAAGTTTTGCTGCAGTAAAATGGTTCATCAAAGTTGGAGACGAGAAAGTGCAATTGAAGTAACTGGTCAACCCGGTGAATTTCCGGGTTTTCAATTTTAAATTTCCGATTTGACATTTTCCAGACATGAAAGGTTTTCAAAGAAGCAATGTTGATAGGATGAAACCGGGCATTCTCGTTCAATCCATCTGATTTATTTTTTTGATTATTTTTCAATCTGACATTATGCTGACATATTCAACCTGTAAATTATGAGTATAAGGTTCATGTCCATCTTGAATCTGAAAATATAAAGAGTTTATAGGAGGATGTCAGATATGAAAAAGAAATCAGTTATTGGATTTACAATCGCAGGAGCACTATTGCTTGGAGGTGCCGCTACTACATCATTGGCGAATGACGATAGTACGACAAGCACAGCTGCAGCCACTGTCAAAAGTTTTTTTGGTAAAGGATTTGGGCATAAAGGTTTTTACGGAGGCAATTCAGAAACGCTGATTGAAAAGGCAAAAGATCTTGGCATCAGCACATCAGGAAAAGACGCTCAAACATTGATGGGTGAAATTCGAGAAGCAACACTTAAAAATGAAGCAAAAGAGCTGGGAATCAAGACAGACGGTAAAGATGCGGCAACCCTGGTCGAGGAAGTTCAATTGGCCAATCTAACGGAAAAAGCGAAGGATTTGGGCATTTCTACTGATGGAAAGGATTCCGCAGCCCTTCATGATGCAATCCGATTGGCTAACCTGAAGATTAAGGCGAAAGAGCTAGGCGTCTCAACAGACAATAAGGATGCTCAAACTCTAATGGAAGACATCCGGACAGCGAACTTGAATAAAAAAGCGAAGGAGCTTGGAGTTTCTACTGAGGGCAAAGACCTGCAGACACTCCAGCAGGAAGTTCATACTGCTTATATCAATCAACAAGCTAAAAAGTATGGAATTACAGTAGACGGTAAGGATATTCGCGAACTCGCGCAAGAGGTCCAGTCTGCTAAAGTGAAAGCAGATGCGAAAGAGCTGAAAATAACGATTGATGGCAAAACAATCAGGGAAATTGCACAGGAAGTCCAGGAAAAGAAAGTGTTGAACCTGGCGAAGGAACTGGGAATTTCCACAGAGGATAAAGATACACGTGATCTTATTGACGAAATCAGAGAGAAGGACGCTGACAAGCTTGATGAGCTGTTTGAAGATGGATTCGGGCGCAATGGGTTGAGTGGAATGGGACATGGCGGCGGATTCGGAAATGGCAGTGGCTTTGGACACGGAGGAGGCTTCGGAACTGAAGGCGGCTTTGGAGACAAAGGCAGAATGGGACAAAAAGGCGGATTTGGCGGTGAAGGCGGCAGGCACCAAAATGGCGGCGGACGCGGTTTTTAAGTTCATAAAATAGTATGATCCCCCGGTATCAAGCGGGGGATTTTTCTTGTAAGATTATAAGTAGAAAAATCTGGTTCATGTCCATTTCAGCGCTATCTAGGCTGATTGGTACTTGTTAGTGGTGACGGGAGGGACGGCAATGAAAAGCATGTTGATCATAGAAGATGAACAAACGATTTCAAGAGTGTTGGCGGTTTACCTTAAGCATGAAGGCTATGAGGTCATACAGGCCTTCGATGGAAAGGAAGGTCTCAATCTATTTACACAGCACCAGCCAGATCTTGTTCTGCTGGATGTGATGCTTCCGGAAATGGACGGCTGGGATGTTCTAAAGGAAATCCGCAAAATCAGTTCTTGCCCGGCCATCATGCTGACTGCCCTTGGGGACATTGACTATCGTTTAAAAGGGCTGAACCAGGGAGCGGACGATTATATTTCCAAGCCTTTCATTGGAGAAGAAGTCGTTGCCAGGGTAAATGCCGTACTGCGCCGTTCATCCCAGGTACTTGAAACGGAAAATATGAAGCAGTTTGGTAGCCTGAAAATCAATGCGGATTCACATGTGGTTACGGTCGGTGGCGAGAAAGTTATCTTAACCCCTAAGGATTTAAGCTTGCTGATTTTCTTAGCAGAAAGGCCAAATCGAACCTTTACACGGGAAGACTTGATTGAAAATGTGTGGGGGATGGATTATGACGGAAGTGACCGTGCAGTAGACCTATCGATAAAAAGGATCCGCCAATCACTGACAGATTGGCCTGCATCGCAAGGTGAAATCCGGACACTAAGAGGATTGGGGTATCAGTTCAGTGTTTACGAGAAATAAAGGACCAATAACATTGCTGAGGTATTGGACAACAAGGTATCTTATCACCCTAATCGCCGGGCTCATTCTGCTTGCTGCGGGTTCGATGTGGTGGATTAAGCAAACTACCCTGGAAAACCGATTGAATTTAATGGAATATCTGGCTGTAGAAACAGCAGACCGCTTCGCTCAATCCAATAATAAAAATGATGATTTTGACCGTTTTGACCGCAGGCTAGAAGATCGGGCCAGAATCCTGCAAATGGAAAATCAGCCGCAGCTTTTCATTACTGATTTGGAAGGGAAGGTTTTAAATCCCGGACCAATGCGAGGAGAAGGCGGTCCGCACCATCTTTCAAGGGAAGTTCCTCCGGAGGTTTTTGTAAGTGATGATACCATAAAGAAGTTAGTTGTTAATGGTGAGAATGTCTACACAGTGAAGTCACCTATTATGATCGATGATAAGCAAAATGGATGGGTTGTCGTTATGCAAAAAGCCAATGAGTTAACTGACGTCAACCAGGAATACCGTTTGTTGATTATTTTATTGGTGGGGCTTGGTTTGCTGGGATGGGTTGTCATTTATTTTCTGACTAAAAAAATCCTGGAACCGATTCAGGCAGTGGCCCGGGCAGCTGCTCAGGTACGAGAAGGGGATTATGACATCATTTTGGATTCAGATCCCAAAGAGCTTGAGATTCATGAACTTGTTACTTCTTTCAAAGAGATGGCCAACCGCCTTACTCAACTTGAGCAGATGCGTGCAGAGCTGCTGGCGGGGGTGACGCATGATTTGAAGACGCCGGTTACTTCCATTAGCGGCTTGGTCCAGGCGGTGCGGGATGGAATCGTAACAGGTGAGGAACGTGAGGAGTTTTTGGACATCACGTTAAAGGAAGTCCAAAGATTGCAGACCATGATTTCAGACTTGCTGGACTTCAATTCCTTAGCTGCCGGCGGATTCACGATCCGGACAGAAGATTGCGATATGAATAAGCTTGTCCAGGATATCGGAAGACAATGGCAGGTAACGCATGAGGCGGTTGATATGAAGATCATTACACCTGATCACACCATCCATGCCATGACCGACCCGCTTCGCTTACAGCAAATCATGATTAATTTATTAAATAATTCTTACCAGGCTCTAGATTCAGAAGGCTCTATTTCCATCATTCTTTCAAAGGGGAGAATCGATGTAAAAGACACGGGTTCTGGGATTCCAGAAGCTGAGAAAGCGCTGGTGTTTGAAAGGTTCTTCCGGGGTGAGAAGAAAAAACTCAAAGTCAGGGGGCTGGGGCTTGGCCTGCCCTTCAGCAAAATGCTTGCCCGCTCCATGGGGGCAGATTTGATTTTAAAGGAAAGCACCCATCGAGGTACAACATTTTCCATCGTGTGGAACCATACGGAATAAAACAGAGGGCTGTATTTCTTTGCAGCCCTTTTAGGTTTTGAGATAAGTAAGTATAAAATTTCACTTCGAGAAATGTCCAGCTTCAGCGCCTAGCCCCTCGAGTCGCTTCGGACCGTCCAATAAAGTCAAAGAACGACTTCACCGGTCGGCCCTCCTGCGCTTGTCGGGGCTGATCAAGGCGCTTCAGCTTTTCTTATGAGTAATTCTTTTATTGCGTTCTCCAGCTCGCAACCGCCATCCAGCGATTTATCTGGAATGACGATGAATTTGGCATTGCTGCTGTTCAGATAGCTATAAATGATTTGTGCTTCATCCAGCTCTGCTTTGCCGATCATGACAGGCTCATAGTGTTCGCTCTCATGAAAACTGGCAAGGATGCGTGCTTTTATTTCCTCAGCCAGCTGCTCTGCCATTCTATATATCTCATCAAATATGACCTTATGCCCCTTAATCAAGAAGAGCTTCAAAGTGAGATCATCCAGCCATTCGATTACCGCAATATTTTTATTTCCTTCGGTAAATTGGACGACGTTTTCCTTATATAAAAGGATGGAGAGGGATTTGATATAATTCCTGTACTTCGCCGCTTCCTCAAATTGATAGTTACTTGAGGCTTGCTCCATTTTCTGCTCTACTTTCTCTAGAATCTCAAGATCAGTGCCTTGCAGCAGGGAGACGAACTTATCTGCGATTTCATTGTACTGACTGACCGCAGTTCCCCCTAGACACAAACCATTGCATCTGCCAAGCGTGTAATTCAGGCAAGGTGAACCCTTGAGGGGATGCAGGCAATTGATTTTAAAAGATTCCTTCAAGTGCTCGATAGCCGTTTTTACATAAATCGGGCTTGTGTAAGGACCAAAGTAGAGTGTTCCTTCATTAGCTTTTTCAGGAACAATAGAAATCTTCCGATATGGCCCGTCCATTTTCACTGCGATATAGGAATAGGGAAGGTGGCTCTTCATTCTTCTATTGAACAGAGGCTTTAATTCCTTGATTCGTCTGCATTCATGGAGGAAAGCTTCGAATTCCGTATCGGTATGTTCAATTTCAAAATCATCAATGTTTGCGACCATCTTCTTGATCTTCTGGGGATGGGCAGTGGAGTTTTGAAAATAGCTTTGAACCCGCTTCTTGAGGCTCTTTGCTTTCCCCACGTAAATCACGGTTCCCGTTTGATCCTTCATCAGATAAATGCCTGGAGTCATAGGAAGGTTTTTTACCTTATCTTTCAGATTCATATTTCCACTCTCCTTGCTTTTCAGATTCCCCATCTATTAGAAATAACTAAATTTTAAAACTCTCGTATATCTTCATATTTTAGCATGAGGGAGGATGATCGCGCTTTAACTGTGCAAAAACTGTCTTATGGTAGATTTGTTTCCGCTTTCTTTCACTATCTCGCCCATATGCTTGCAAATCGATTCAAAGCCCTTGAATCTCAATTCAGGCATGTTACCATAGTTACCGTTGAGAAAAATGCGAACGGAAATAAATGATTATGAGGTGAATGCGGTTGTTAAAACATAAAAAAGTAGCTTTTATAGGTGCCGGATCGATGGCGGAAGCGATGATTTCAGGTGTAGTCAAGTCTGGCAAAATGCGCGCGGAAAATGTTTATGTGACAAACAAGAGCAATGCAGCGAAACTGGAGCGTTTGGAATCCAGATATGGAATCCATGCGATGCCACAGGCTGAATTGCCTTATGGTGATATCGATATGTTTATTTTAGCGATGAAGCCAAAAGGGGCGGCAGGAGCACTTGCGACTTTGAAGGATCACTTATTGCCGGGGCAGGTGGTTGTTTCAGTACTGGCAGGCATTTCGACAGGTTTTATGGAAGAAAACCTGAATGCTGGCCAGCAGGTTGTCCGTGTCATGCCGAATACATCCAGCATGATCCAGGAATCAGCGACGGCCATCTCACCAGGAAAACATACGACAAATCAGAACACTGAGGACGTAAAAGAACTATTAAACAGCTTCGGCAAAGTGTTCTTGATCGAAGAGGAGCAAATGGATGTCTTTACGGGACTTGCCGGTAGCGGTCCTGCTTATTTCTACTACTTGATGGAGCATATGGAACGCGTGGGCAGGGAAAATGGCATGGACGAAAAAATGGCCCGCGAAATCATTGCCCAGACGATACTGGGTGCGGCGAAGATGATCATCGAAAAGGATGAAACGCCAGAGGTCCTCAGGAAAAATGTGACCTCACCGAATGGAACGACCGCATCCGGGCTGAACGCATTAAGGAAATACAATGGCGGAACGGCCATTTCGCAGGCAGTCAACCATGCCACGAACCGCTCGAAAGAAATCAGTCGAGAGCTGGAAGGAATCCTTGTTCCGTCCTAAGGAATAAAGAAAAAACGCTCCCGGCGAAAAAGCCTGGAGCGTTTTTGAGTCAGCTTAGAAGAATCGATAACGGTTGGCTCTTTCGAACAAATACTGTACTCCATATAATAAATAAGCTTTATAGTGCAGGTAAAAAAAGAACTGAAGGTGGCTCAACTTGTTCAGTCGGATGATTCTAAATCTCTTTAGGACATCAATGAAAAAGAACGCAAAAAACCCGTCAGCAATCGCATTCAGCATGATAAACTTCTTAAAATTGCCGTATGAAATTTTAAGGAGCCACATAGAAAGAGGCATGTAAGGACCTACACTAAAAGGAAGTTCATCCCTAAAGAATGATTTTCGCTTATTATAAAACTTCCACCAATTCCTCTTGTGGCCATACATATGATTGAAAATCTCAAACACGACCACAAAGATCCCAGCTACAGAATAACGCTTAAAGCTGCGTTTTCCAATGAATAATAAAGATAACCACGGTATGGAAATTAACGCTATATTAAATAAAAAGTGCCTCTTTGAAATCATCATCATTTCACTCCTGCTTTTCAACTCTTCTTTTAAATTGTCCAACTTATTGGAAAAATAATCCGATATTTAAGAGAAACTTGGAAAAGTTCGTCAAACAGGCTAACAGTAAGGCATATTCCTTTAAGGGTTTTATTTTTAAAGAATTATTGAAAAATTGGCACTCCTTGACATATAATCACTTGAAGACATTAAAGGAGATTCCCAGATGATACGAAGATTTTTTACATATTACCGGCCTCACAGGAGGTTATTTATCATTGATTTCAGCAGTGCGGTCATTGTTGCGCTGCTTGAGTTGGCTTTTCCGCTTGCTGTGCAATGGTTCATAGATACGCTTTTGCCGGGCGGGAACTGGAATATGATTGTCGGAGTGAGCATTGGTTTGCTTTTGCTTTATGTTATTAGTACATTCCTTCAGTTTATCGTCAATTATTGGGGTCACAAGCTTGGGATCAATATTGAAACCGATATGAGACAACAGTTGTTCCAGCACGTCCAAAAGCAGTCATTCCGCTTTTTTGACAATACGAAAACGGGCCATATCATGAGTCGGATTACGAACGATCTTTTTGATTTAGGGGAACTTGCCCATCACGGTCCAGAGGATTTGTTTATTGCCGCGATGACGTTCGTTGGTGCGTTCTGGATCATGCTTACGATTAACGTCAAACTGGCTCTGATTACAATGATCATTGTGCCATTTCTCATCTGGCTGATTACGTATACGAATCTGAAGATGAACGCTGCCTGGAAGAATATGTACAGTGATATTGCTGATGTTAATGCGAGAGTTGAAGACAGCGTTTCCGGGATCCGTGTCGTGCAGTCTTTTACGAATGAAGATTATGAGATTAAGAGATTCACAACGAACAACCGCAAGTTCCGCCAGGCTAAATTGACAGCCTATAAGGTCATGTCATTCAGTGCTTCCAGTATTTATATGCTGACAAGGCTGATGGTACTCGTCGTCCTTGTATATGGCGCATGGCTCAGCTTCCAAGGTACCTTGAGCTATGGTGAACTCGTCGGTTTTTCGTATTGTATGTCAACGTCTTGTTTAAACCAATCGATAAAATCAGTGCCATCCTTGAGCTCTATCCGAAGGGAATGGCAGGATTTAAACGTTTTACCGAACTGATGGACCAGGATCCGGATGTAGTCGATCGGAAGGATGCTATCGAAGTGTCCCACTTAAAAGGAAATATCGAATTCCGAGATGTGACATTCAGCTATGATCAAAACAAGCCGGTTTTAGACAGGATCGACCTGAAGATCATCCATGGCGAAACGGTCGCTTTTGTCGGGCCATCCGGAGCAGGGAAAACAACGATCTGCTCATTGATTCCCCGATTTTATGATGTAAAGAGCGGCGGCATCTATATTGACGGCATGGACATTCGCGATATGACGAAAAAATCACTGCGCTCCCAGATTGGGATTGTCCAGCAGGACGTGTTCTTATTTACAGGAACTCTTCGTGAGAACATTGCTTATGGTTCCCTTGAAGCCACGTTTGAGGATATTGTCAGGGCTGCAAAGCAGGCTCATCTTGAGGACTTCATTGCAGCATTGCCTGATGGCTATGAAACTCAAATCGGCGAGCGAGGCCTCAAGTTATCAGGAGGGCAGAAGCAGCGTATTGCCATAGCTCGTATGTTCCTTAAGAATCCGCCAATCCTGATTTTAGATGAAGCAACATCAGCATTAGACACCGAGACAGAAAGAATCATTCAAAAAGCGCTGGCGGAGCTCTCGAAGAACCGGACAACGCTTGTCATCGCTCACAGGCTGGCAACGATCAGAAGTGCCGACAGGATTGTCGTCGTGACGGAGGATGGCATAGCTGAAGAAGGCAGCCATGATGAGCTGATCCAAAAGGGTGGAATCTTCGCCAACCTTCATAAGGTACAGTTTGAGACTTCTATCTAAAAGTTGGTTTATTTTTCCTTGTGTTTTGCTATTATGGAAATAGATAGTCCAAAATGATCATGCTGAGGTGATGTAAATGACAGATATGGTTATGTACATAATGATCTTTTCGATTCCGCTCGTCGCCATCGTCACAAGTCATTATCAAAAGATAGCCAAAATCAAACACAACATGATTAAAGACGAAATAGAACTCGAAAGACTTAAGCATGAAAACTACCTGCTTGAAACCGAGAAAATGAAAATCGAGCTGAACCGGATGAAACTTGAAAGTCCTCTAGAAAATACGAAGATCCTGTAGTTACCAAAGCCCCTCTTTTTAGAGGGGTTTTTTCAGAGTAAGCATATAGGAAAAGCTAAATAAAATATAAAAGAGAGTGTGTTTATCATATAGGAGCCACGGCTGTTAATATTTCTATTATTATTAACAGTTGAGGAAAATTGATAGACCAGGTCTCAAATGCACATTCATAACTTGGGGGAATACTATAGTGGATACATTTCTGATGTATGGAAGCTATTATGGATCGATTGCGGTCATTGCCGTTCTTGCTGTATTTTTATTTATTAAAGCACAATCTATTAAAATGAAAAATAAAAGCTTATCCTATTTTATTTTATGTCTTGGTCTGAATATCCTTACAGCCCCCATTGCATTTTTCATTGGGGGGATGGCTACGGATTCACCAGAGAGTAATTACTTAGATTTTGTCAAAGGGTTCCTATTCATTCAGATGATTCCCTTTATGATGCTGATCATCAGTGCATTGATACTATTAAAAAATAAAAAACAAATGAAAGCATAGCTCAAAACTACTTTTTCTCGAACCCTCAATTATGAGGGTTTTTTCTTTTTTTAAAAAATGGTTAAAAATCCCTTGTTAAATTTCGTGAAATATTATATAGTACATTACAACAGTAATGCACTATGTGACCTGTTAGAGGAGGTACGGCATTGATCCTTAATTCAGATAGTATGAAACCAATTTACGTCCAGATTGCTGAGTGGCTGGAAACAGAGATCCTCAGCGAGAGTATCAAAGCGGATGAGAAGGTTTATTCCCAATACCAGCTTGCGGAAATGCTGAACATCAATCCGGCGACAGCGGCAAAAGGATTGAATATTTTAGCGGACGAAAACATTCTTTATAAAAAGCGGGGACTTGGGATGTTCGTATCTGCGGATGCGAAGAAGATTATCTCAGTGAAACGGAGGAACCAGACATTGAAGTCATTGGTGGCAGAATTGGTGAGGGAAGCTGAGCACCTCCAGGTGACGGAAGAGGAATTGATCACGATGATCCAGGAAGCCAAACGGGAAATGAAGGGGGATACATGATGAGTGTGCTGGAGTTTGATTCGGTAACGAAAACTTACGGGGAAAAGAAAGCCTTGGATTCCCTCACCTTTACACTAGGGGAAAACAAAATTACCGGGCTCATTGGCAGGAACGGTGCAGGGAAGACGACCATGCTGAAGATTGCTGCAGGATTCATGAGCGAAAGTTCTGGGGAAGTCAGGGTGTTTGGGAAGCATCCATTCAATAACCTAACGGTGTCTGCCAACTTGATTATGATTGATAATGATATGAATTTGCCTGCAGCACTAAGCCTTGAGGAACTGTTAGAAGCAGCAGCAAATTTTTACCCGAACTGGGATATGAAGCTGGCAAGGAATCTATTCGATTATTTCTCACTGCACCCTAAGCAGACGCATGCTGGGTTGTCGAAGGGAATGAAAAACACCTTCAACGCGATTATCGGACTCGCCGCCCGCTGTCCGCTGACTATTTTCGATGAACCAACAAACGGAATGGATGCTGGAGTAAGGAAGGATTTTTACCGGGCGCTCTTGAAGGACTATATCGCCAATCCACGGACCATCATCATCTCAAGCCATCATCTGAACGAGGTGGAGGATATCCTTGAAGACATACTGCTCCTGAAGGACGGAAAGCAATTTTTGCATATGCCGGTTGAAGAGCTTAGGGAGTATGCGGTCGTCGTCAGCGGGAAAGAGGAAGCCGTCAACAGCTGGCTTCGCGGCCATGAGGTGTTCCATAAGAGTGAAGTGAGCTTCGGCCGCACGTTCGCGGTCATCCGCAATGATCTTTCCGATGAGCAGATCGCTGCGGCAATGAAAATGAGCCTCGAATTCTCGACGATATCAAACGAGGATCTCTGTCTGTATTTAACGAGCCAGGAGAAGGGTGGGATTGATGATGTATTTAACAAAGGTTAGTCTGTGGGATGTTGTGAAAAAACAGTTCCGCTTCAAACTGAAATCTTTTCGCGGGATGTTCACTTCGCTGATGATCTTGCAGGTAATGGCCCTACTGTTCTCTCTTAGCGGAGAAGGAGGAGGGGGAGGCGGAACTGATATGTTCAGCTATGATATGAAATTGTATTCAGGCAATATCATTACGGCCTTCATGATGATCTGGGCGTTGATTTCAGCCATTGTCGTCACGACCCAGGCATATCGTTTTGATGATTACACGTTTGTGGCCAACCGGCTGAGCAGCCATTTAGCAAATATCCTGTTCCTTGGATGGGCTAGTATCATCGGCGGTATAACTACTGTTCTTGCAAGCCAGTCACTGAAGCTGTCAGTCTTTTTCCTGAAGGATCGGGAATTCGTCGAAAGCCAGCCATTGACAGTGCTGCAAATGGCAGAGGGCCTTGCAGCCACCATACTGTATCTGTTTCTGTTCACGGCAATCGGATACTTGCTTGGGATGCTGGTCCAGAGAAACAAGATTTTCATGGTCATCATTCCAGGGTTCCTTTTCGGCAGTCTGTTTTTAAATGTACTGCTCGCTAGCGAATCTACTTTAGTCATTGATATTGGACAATTGTTTGTAAGAGAAACGTCCTTTCTGTTGTTTACGGTAAAAGTGCTGCTAACTTCTGCACTCGCCTATGCAATATCGGCCTGGATCTCGAACAGCCTGGAGGTGAGGAAATGAGCATCATTTTTCTATTATTCATGATTATCTTGCTCATGCTTAGTTTCGGAAGCTTTTCCAATAAGTTTTTCGCTGGAAGGTTCATGAGCGGAAGCGGAATCACGAAAGTCTTCGCTGGATACTTCATTATCCTGCTGGTGGCTGGCATTCTTTCTCTAATGGTGTCAGTAGAGGAAACATTCAAAGGCGATTATATGACGGATAAGGAAATAGAGCAAAACGATCGGCTGAATAGCGATATTTATGCTACTGTCGAATCCGGAAAGATAGATGAAGCAGAGGGGCTCACAAAAAAAGAATCGTGGGGATTTCCGCTTGAGGGGCAGATGTTAGACGTGACTGATATGAATCAGCAGTCACAAATCTTCATTGAAAAGGTGAATTCTCTAGAGGAGAAAGTAGAAGTGACCCATTACACGACCTATTCCTATATTGACAATATGGATATAACCAATCGTTTTGCATCACCAGACGTACAACTGACAGATTCAACTCTGAAAATCTTTCCTCAGGATATTGTCACAATCAAGCTTGTAAAGTACACAAATGCTTTTCCATTCACGCAGTTCTCTGAATATGGAGAGCAGATCAGCAACGGATATGGCATGATGCAAGGGATGGATTTCATCTACATCATGGTCCCTGCTGATACTGAGGTCAGCGGTGACGGGTATGTGATTAACTAGACTATTTAGTCGAAGCCCCTCTTTTTGGAGGCCATTGAAAAAGTTTTTAAAGGGTAGCCTTTGTTAAATTGGCCGGTTGATTTCCACTCCAGGATGCTTCGCTTTCCGCGGGGCGTGCGGTGAGCCTCCTCAGCGCTAAAGCGCCTGCGGGGTCTCACCTGTCCCGCTGATCACGCAGGAGTCTCGCACCTTCCGTTCCAATCAACCTAGTGCTATTAAACCTATAACTCTAAAAAAACTATAAGAAAAGCTAACTCCTATTCTTTTTTAAGGGACTTAGCCTTTCGGACGTCGATATCGTCGAACGTTTCAAAAACGGATTTTCAGTGGCCCCTCTCTTTAGAGGGGTTTTTTCTATTTTCTCCGGAATCTACTAAAAGTCTCACAACTATAGGCCAGGTGTTGCGATGAAAATGCCACGTTGTTTCCAACCGTAATTTTTGAAAACGATACCATTGTGATGGGATCAATATTTTCGGCTTTGAAAATAAAACTAAAAAATTGGTACCATAAGCAAAATTTCATGGCTTATAAACGAAACCGCTTACTTTTAATATAAAGATATAGACAGACAAGAGCAGTTAAGGTGGTGAAACAATGGAAGTCAAAATCCAACAACCAGTCGAACAACCAATCAATGACACCATTACCGAAACAAGCACGAAGAAAGAAAAATTCAAAAAAATCAAGAAGACCATCATCAGTCAAAAGTACTTACAGTTTATGGCCCTGCTAGGGCTTGTATGGATGTTCATTTTCAACTATATTCCGATGTACGGATTAATCATTGCGTTTAAGGAATATAGCATCATCCGGACCATTTCCGAAGCGCCATGGGTAGGATTGATGCAGTTCAAAGAGTTCCTCCAGGATGAGAATTTCTGGATCGTCCTAAAAAATACTCTTGGAATCAGTATGATCAAATTAATCATCGGGTTCCCGCTCCCAATCATATTCGCTCTTATGCTGAATGAGCTGACTTCGATGAAATTCAAGAAGGCCGTCCAGACGATCTCATACTTGCCGCACTTTATATCCTGGGTAGTTCTTGGAGGGATCCTTACTACATGGCTAGCAGACATCGGGGTCATCAATGATATTTTGCTAGGTCTAGGGTTAATCAGCGAACGGACGAATTTCCTTGCTGAGCCTGACAACTTCTGGGCGATCGTCATTCTCTCAGATATATGGAAAGAGCTTGGCTGGTCAGCTATCATCTATCTGGCAGCTATTGCCGGGGTATCACCTGAGCTATATGAATCATCGACGATTGACGGTGCGAACCGCTTCCAAAAAATGTGGCATGTTACATTGCCATCGATTCGTCCGACGATTACGATTCTTTTCATTCTTGCTGTAAGCGGTGTCTTGAATTCGAACTTCGATCAAATCTTGATCCTAAGGAACTCGTTAAATGAAAGCGCAAGTAATGTAATCGATATTTACGTTTATCAGATGGGTCTCCAGAATGCGAGATATTCTTACGCAACAGCAGTTGGCTTGCTGAAGGCGATCATCGCTTTCATCCTGCTTCTATCCGCCAATAAAATTACGAAGAAACTGAACGGAACATCTTTATTCTAAGGGGGTGAGGATTCATGTTTAAGCTTTTTAAACGGAATCGGCGAACCACAAGTGAGTACATTTTTGATAACGTTAACCTTCTGATTATGCTTTTTATCTGCGCCATTACCGTTTACCCGATTTGGTACGTTGTCGTCAATTCCCTGAACGATGGGATCGATGCGATGAAAGGCGGGATATACTGGTGGCCGCGGGAATTCACTCTAGCAAACTACAAGGCTGTTTTTGAGACTCCCGGGATTGTCACCTCTTTTGGAGTGACGATTGCTAAAACAGTGATTGGAACCATTACCCATGTATTTTTTACCGCGATGGTGGCATATGCCATTTCGAGACGGGACCTTTATGGCAGAAACTTCTACATGCTGGTCGGTGTCATTACGATGTTTTTCAGTGGTGGGTTAATTCCTTACTTTCTATTAATCAGAGATCTAGGGTTGTTTGACAACTTCCTTGTCTATATCATTCCGACTATGTTTAACTTCTTCCATTTGATTATCTTTGTTTCCTTCTTCAGGGAATTGCCAAAGTCATTGGAGGAAGCAGCGAAAATCGATGGTGCGAATGACTTTATGATTTTTATAAAAGTCATCATTCCGCTTTCCATGCCGGTTATTGCTACGATCGCATTGTTCCAGGGAGTGTATCAATGGAATGACTATTTTGCCGGAGTCATCTTTGTGAATAATCCGGATCTACAGCCAATCCAAACGTATTTGTACAAAGTTGTCGCTGAATCCAGCTCGAATCAGATGATGACAAATGCAGCAGGTACGATTGCGACGAAAACAGTGACCTCACAATCTATTAAACTAGCAACAATGGTCGTCACTACGCTTCCAATCATGCTAGTGTATCCGTTCCTGCAAAAGTACTTTGTTAAAGGAATGCTGATTGGTTCTGTAAAAGGTTGATCATCCAAATCGATTTAAATTCTTCGTTATGAAGAAATTTAAATAATACAGCTGCATTATTAAGGAACATTGCTTTTTCATGAGATACCCCATCTTATTTTGGGAAAGACTGAATTTTATATGAAAGTCTTTCCCAACCTTTTAAAGCAGTGTACATTTAATGATGTGGCCCAAAAAAACATAACAAGAGAGAGGGTCAAAAAATGAGGAGAAAATTCTTTTCTAAAGGCTTTTCAGTGCTGCTTGTTCTATCATTGATTTTGGCATTATTTACAGGTTGTACGAGCAAGACAAATGAAAACGCTTCCGATGAGAAAGAAAAAGATAAGCCAAAGGCTACAGCTGATGCACCTGGCTGGCAGTCCAATAAAGATCCAATTACGTTTGACTGGTATGTGAACTTTTCTTGGTTCGCACATAAGTGGGGCGACGACGCTGTTTCAAAGTATGTAACGGATAAAACAGGCGTTTCAATCAACTACATTTCTCCAGCAGGTAACGAAGCGGAGAAAATGAACACGATGATCGCATCTGGCAAGCTTCCTGATTTCATCACATTGGGATGGTGGGAAGATGCAGTTAAAAAGATGATTGAAGGAGAACTTGTCCTTCCTTTAAATGAACTTGCTGATCAATACGATCCTTATTTCTTTAAAGTGGCAGATGGGGCAAAGATTGAGTGGTATAAGCAAGAAGATGGCAACACGTACGGTTATCCAAATGCTTCTTCTTCACCGAAGGACTTTGACAAATACAAAGATCTTAAGCCATCCAATCAGACATTCCTTGTAAGAAAGGATATGTACGAAGCGATTGGCAGCCCGGACATGAGCACGCCTGAAGGCTTCTTGAAGGCTTTAGAAGATGCTAAAGAAAAATTCCCGGATGTGAACGGTGCGCCGCTTATTCCGTTTGGTTTGAACGAATTTACTGATGTAGGAAACACATCACTTGAAGGTTACCTTCAGAACTTCCTTTCGATTCCAATGGAAAAAGACGGCAAGGTCTATGACCGCAGCCAGGATCCAGAATATCTTGCATGGTTAAAGACATTCCGCCAGGCAAATGATAAAGGTCTTCTTGCAAAAGATATCTTTATTGACAAGCGTCCGCAAATGGAAGAAAAAATTTCACAGGGCAGATACTTCGCGATGCTATACCAGCGCAGTGACCTTGCAGCACAACAGCACGCATTGTATGCAAAAGATCCTAACTCCGTGTATATCGCTGTTGACGGACCTGCGAACTCCAAGGGAGATGGACCGGCATTAGCAGGTGACAGCATCTCAGGCTGGACTGTTACATTGATTTCTAAAGATGTGAAAGACAAAGAAAGAGCGATTCAATTCCTGTCTTACCTGATCAGTGAAGAAGGCCAGAAGGACCTTTACATGGGTAAAGAAGGCGAAACATATGATGTTGTGAACGGCAAACCAGAATTCAAGCCAGAAGTTCTTGATTTGTTGAATAAGGACCGTGCAGCGTTTGACCAGAAGTATGGTGCTTCGTTCAAATATTGGATGCTTATGGATACAAACATGAGCCTTGCCTGGGCACCTCCTGCCTCTGAACCATTCAAGCAAATGGAAGACTGGACAAAAGGAAAGACAGTCAGCTACGCAGAATTTGATGGCATCAGCCCTACTGGAACGTCTGCAGAAGGCGTTGCCGCAAGCAAGATTGCTCAGGAATGGGGCAAAACGCTTCCTAAGCTGCTGCTTGCTAAATCTGATAAAGAATTCGATAAAACTTTTAACGATTTCTTGAAAAAGCGTGATACTTATGGCTACGATAAAGTAGAAGAGTATCAGCAAAAGGTGTATGAAGGAAACAAGAAGAAGTTAGACTCAGCAAAATAAATTAATGATGGACTGTCCCTTTTAAAAAACTTTTTAAAAGGGGCAGTCTATTCCTGTATTTTCTCAGAATATTAAATGGTTTGTTTACTAGATGGCGTAATATTATTGATGGAATTGTGTCTGTAAAAACAGCGAATTCTATGAAAAGTGCTTAAATAGTAACAGTTGCCCTACCTTTTAATGATAAAAAGAATTTATAATGTGGGTATGTTGAAAAAATGATGGACGTGAGAAGCATGAAGGTTCCACTTGAATTAGAGGGTCTCGCAAATCTAATGAACAGGCTCTCCTTGCAGCAAAAGCTTATTGCCTTATACATTCTTATTATCATTATCCCGATCATCCTATTCACGACTTTTTATTCGAGAGATGTCACCGACAGGGCGATCAATGAAATCAGGGTCAAAAATGAAAATGCCCTGGAAATCGAACAAATCCATATTAAAAATAATATCGAAACAATGCGGCGGACGGCTCAGATGGTCGTCTCCGACATGGAATTTCTGGAATTTGTCAAATCAAGGAACGAAGCCAATATCGATCAGCTGATTGATTTTAAGATGAACGAATTATCGAACGTAACGAGATTGCAGCATAATAACCCGGCTATTGAAAACATCAGGCTGTATACAACCAATCCATATGTCACCGAAATGTGGCCCATCCTCTTTAAGGAAAAAAGGATCATGAAGAAGCCGTGGCGAGACGAAGTGATCAGGCGGAATGGGATGGAGCTCTGGTGGTTCGACCAGCAGACGGAAGATGTCCTTGAGAGACTCCCTTCTCAAAACACCTCGAAAATCTCATTGTTAAGGGAACTGGATTATCCAAAGGATGAGCACCTTGGCATCATTGAAATCAATATGTTCCTGAAAAACTTCTTTCCTAAGATGTTTGGTACGATGAATGATCCTGACTCGGTCTATGTGGTGCTCGATAAGGATATGAACATGATCAGAAACTATCATCATTCCTTTTTTGAAGATGAGGGAATTGACCCCGAGAACTTAAAGCGGGAATTCAGCAAATTCAAAGAGGAAGGAACAGGAAGTTTTCAATTCGAAAATAAGCAAACACGCTATCTTGTCACCACGGCCTATATAGAAGATTTGGAAGCGTATATGCTGAACGTCATTTCACTAGAAGGCCTTTATGCTGAAACAGCCAAGACAAAGAACATTATTCTCAGCGGGATTATCTTTCTTGTGATCATTCTTTCCTTAGTGACGTATGTGCTTATATCATTGCTCCTTAAAAAAATGTATAAGCTGAAGGACTCGATGAAGCGTGTGGAAAAAGGGGACTTCACTTTTGATGTCGAAGTCAGCGGTCATGATGAAATTGCCGAATTAGCCTATCATTTTAAAAGCATGCTTGGAAAGATCAATGGCCTGATCGTCGATGCTGTCAATAAGCAGGCGACTGCCAAAGAGACGGAACTAAAAGCCTTAAAAACCCAGATTGACTCTCATTTCTTATATAACACGCTTGAGAACATCAAGATGATGGCTGAAATTGAAGAGAAGTATGAGATTTCGGATGCAATCACCTCTCTTGGGGAAATGATGCGCTATAACCTTAAGTGGAAGAACGATTTCGTCGTGCTTGAGGAAGAGTTGAATTATATAAAAAACTATATCGAGATCATGAATCTTCGATTGGATGGCAGATTGACCCTGGACATTGATGTTCCACGAGAACTGCTCGATCAGGAAGTACTTAAAATGTCTCTGCAGCCAATCATTGAGAACTCAGTCAAACATGGGATTATGCCTAATATTCACTCTAGTCAGGGAATACTCAGCGTTCGTGCGAAGTATTCAGACGACTGTGTCATCATCGAAATGAAGGACAATGGAATTGGAATGACAACAGAGCAATGTGAAGTTCTGAATCATACCATCCATACTGGGCAGGACAACAAAGTGAGTCCAGTCCAGAATGGAAATGGAATCGGAATCAGGAATGTAAATGAACGGATCAAGTTATACTATGGCAATGGATATGGCGTATCTGTAGCAAGCGTGGATGGGGAATTCACAACCGTGACGGTAAAAATGCCTTGCAAAGTAATGAAAGGAGGCAGCCGAAATGTATAAAGTTCTTATTGCAGATGATGAAAAGAATATCCGTCTCGGAATCCAAGCGATGATCAGAAGAGAGTATCCGGCCTTTGAGACCTATTTAGCGTCCGATGGCATGGAGGCTCTTGAAATCATCAATAAAATAGAACCGGAAATCGTCATAACGGATATTAAAATGCCGCAGATGGATGGGATTCAATTAATAAAAGAAATACAAAATAATGATAAAAAACCAGCGCTTGTCATCCTTAGCGGATATGATGATTTCTCTTATGCAAAGGAAGCCATCCGGAATAGGGTGAAGGATTATCTTTTGAAGCCAGTAAATCGTGATGAGCTATTCAAAACGATGAATACGATTATTGAGGAGCTGGAAACGAGCAATAAAATGACCTACCAGCATCTGGATGAATATCGTGCCAGTCAGCTCAATTACATTTTGCTTAACCCAAATATACAGAAACAAGAAATTGTGACTCTGTTCCAAAGAATGCAAATCGACTGGTATTCGGAGGGTTACTATGTAGGGATCATTGCACCAAGCGGTGAGATGGATGGCGAGGATCTCATTGAAAAAATTAATCTGGTGCTTCCTTCCGATGGATCTGCAAACAGCATCGCTTTTCTTGATAAAGAAAATCGGGCTGTCCTTATCTCACTCAACAGTGACATTTACTCACACTTAAAGGAACAGCTAGGGAGAGACAGGCATTTCGTTTTCACTATAGGCGTCAGCCAAGAGGCTCTTGATATTCAGGATTTCAGAACAACGTACGAGCAGGCGGACGATGCATTGAAGTATCATTTTCTTTATCCGCGCACTCAGGTAATCTTTTATGAAAAAGTGAAGGAAAAACAAACCGTCACTGATCTGCCGGTTGATGTCATCAATAAGATTGGAAATATGTTAGGAACAGATCGAGAAAAGGAAATAAAATCGAATTTGCTGCAGGTAATGGACTTTGATCTCATTTCCAGCAGCAAAATAAGCTACCTTGAAGATCTTAATCGAGAAATCAATGAAGTTATCTTTAAAGGTTTTTTTGCAAGATTAGGAGAAGAGTCTCTGGAAACGTTCAACTTGCTGAATAAGATCGGCAATATTTATAATTTTGACAGCTTCCAGGATTATTTTCACGCCCTTGAAGACCTGCTGATGCGGATTCACGAATACAACAAACAGATGAAGTCCCTATACTCCGAGCAGAAATATATGGACCGTGCCATTGCCTATATCCGGGAAAATTATCATAAGGACTTAAACCTCGCTGTTGTATCGAATTATATCTCGCTGAATTACTCCTATTTCAGCCATATGTTCAAGGAATTCACAGGCCAGAACTTTGTCGATTACCTGAAAATGGTCAGGATTGAAGGAGCAAGACGCTTACTGAAGGAAACGGACTATAAGGTATTTGAAATCAGTGAAATGGTTGGCTATAAGAATCCTAAGCAATTCGCTCGAGTGTTCAGGGAAATCGAAGGAATTTCACCTAAAGAGTATAGGGAAATGAATTAATACTTAATGGATGGGTTGAAACCCATCCCAGGCTGTAGACAAACTCAGAAAATCAAGTTTGTCTACAGCTTTTTTTATTTAGTGATCTATAATACTAGTCTGTTGATTTCCGTTCCAGGCGCTTCGCTTTCCGTGGGGCTGGCGCTGAGCCTCCTCGTCGCTTCGCTCCTGCGGGGTCTCACCTGTCCAGCTGAGCCCACAGGAGTCTTCGCGCCTTCCACTTCAATCAACAGGGTTTCAATAACTGATTTGTGAACTGTATCATTGTCGGGTCAAAATAGGATGGGCATAGAAGCCCAGCCTATTTTTTATTTTCCTAGGTGAAATTGCAATTTTATTTCGCAAGTCCTAAAATATCCGCACCCTATTCAAAATTCGCTATCTCAAGAAGTGAGGACGGCAAAGGTAAAATAAGAGTTAATAGTATATTTCTGTTCTAACCATTCTGCTTTAAGAAAGGAGCGGTGCTTGTGAAGCCAATCAATAAGGCAGACAAAAATATGGATTCTTTAAACAATGAAATGATTACGCTTTCAAAATATGAAAACCCAAAAGAATGGGAATTAATTTGGGAAGACTCCTTTTCCGTTCCTGAGATTGATTCTAGCAAGTGGAATTTTGTTGAGGGCGGCTGGGGGTTCGGGAATGAAGAATCCCAGTATTACACGGCACGCCAGGAAAACGCAAGAATCGAGGATGGCATGCTCGTGCTGGAAGCTAGACAAGAAGAGTTTAAGGATATGGCTTACACTTCCGCTAAGTTGACGACAAAGGGTAAAGCGGCCTGGAAATATGGACGCTTCTCCATTCGGGCAAAATTGCCAGAGGGGCAAGGAATCTGGCCCGCGATCTGGATGATGCCTGAAGATATGGAGCGGTATACTGGTTGGCCAGCCTGCGGCGAAATTGACATTATGGAGCAGATTGGTCATCAGCCTGATACTGTCTATGGAACACTGCATTATGGCGTCCCGCACACCTATACCGGGAAAAGTTATCAGCTCCCTGGAAACGGAAAATTCTCAGATGATTTTCATGTTTTTACGTTAGATTGGGAGCCGGGGGAGTTCAGATGGTATGTCGATGGAGTCGTCTATGCCGTTCAAAATGAATGGTTCAGCAAGTCGATTGGCACCGAAGTGCAACAGACAGGTTATGCTCCATTTGACCGGGAATTCTTCATGCAATTCAATCTTGCTGTCGGAGGGAAGTGGCCAGGTTATCCTGATGAAACGACCCAATTCCCGCAGAAGATGATCATTGATTATATAAGAGTTTATAAAAAAAGAGATAAATAGACATTTTGAGGTGAGCATACATGAACAAATTTTCTAAGGATTTTATTTTTGGAACAGCTACTTCGTCGTATCAAATTGAAGGCGCTTACCAGGAAGATGGCAGGACGATGTCCATCTGGGATGAGTTTTCGCGTACGCCAGGCAAGGTCTTCAATATGGATAACGGCGATGTCGCCTGTGACCACTACCATCTATATGAAAAAGATATCGAGGTGCTGAAAACGCTTGGAGTGGATTCTTACCGATTCTCCATCGCGTGGCCAAGGATTTTTCCAGAGCAAGGCAAGTATAATCAGGCCGGAATGGACTTTTATAAAAATTTAATCAAACGTTTGATTGAAAATGGAATCAAGCCTGCGGTTACGCTTTATCATTGGGATTTGCCGATGTGGGCACATAAACAGGGCGGCTGGACAAATCGGGAATCTGTTAACTGGTTCCTCGAATATGCGGAAAAATGCTACGAGGAATTGGATGAACATGTGGAAATGTGGATTACCCACAACGAACCATGGTGCGCGGGTTTTCTCGGCTATCACCTCGGTATTCATGCACCAGGACATACCAATATGGAAGAAGCCCTAAAGGCAGTCCATCATATTCTGCTGTCCCATGGTGAAGCAGTAGAGCTTTTAAAAGGGAAATTCAACTCATCCACACCAATCGGCATTACGTTGAATTTATCACCAATGTATCCTGCCTCAAGCTCTGCCAACGATCAATTGGCTGCCAATAATGCCGATGGATATACGAATCGGTGGTTCCTGGACCCTGTCTTAAAAGGTTCTTATCCTGTCGACATGATGAATTTGTTCTCCAAATATGTACACTCCTATGATTTTATCCATGAAGGGGACTTGGAGAAGATTTCGATACACTGTGATTTCTTTGGGATTAACTTTTACAACCGCAGTTTAATCGAATTCCATGCAGCATCTGATTTCCTATTCAGAAACGCGTATTCGGACTACCCGAAGACTGGAATGGGATGGGATATTTCCCCTGCTGAATTTAAAGATTTGATTCGCCGTCTTAGAGAGGAGTATACAAAACTGCCAATCTATATAACTGAAAATGGTGCTGCTTTTGACGATCAGGTTTCGGATGACCACAGAGTTCATGATGCGGAACGCCAGGATTACGTTGAGAAGCATATCCGAGCTGTTGCCGAGCTGAATGACGAGGGAATGAACATCGCCGGCTACTACTTATGGTCGCTTCTTGATAATTTTGAATGGGCATTCGGGTACGAAAAGCGCTTTGGCATCACATATGTGAACTTTGAAACGCAGGAAAGAATCCTTAAGGACAGCGGGCTTCGATACGCCGAAATCATCAAGAACCGTTCAATTTAAATCCAATACCTTCGGAGTGAGAATGATGGAAAAATACCGAATCGACGAAAACCAATATTTTGTCATCGAACAATTTGATCAGGCTAAAACCTTCTCGAGTTTCCTGCCGGGCCTTGCAGGATTATACGGCATTCCGGTCTGGTCCTTTTACGTTAACCGCGGCCAGGCGATGGTGAGCTTTGGGGTCCAGGATAAAAACCATGCCATAACCGAGTTTTTCCCTGCAAACCAGGCTTACCAGAGAGTGTCCACGAATGGCTTCCGTACCTTTATTAAGCTGACTGGTGCGAATGGCAGCACTGTTTTTGAACCGTTTTCTGCTTATGGCGGCACGAAGAACCGCTCGAGGAACATGTATATAAAAGAAAATGAATTGAAGATTGAAGAGATCAACCAGCAATACGGATTGAAAACAACGGTTACTTATTTTACGCTGCCAAATGAGAATCTTGGTGCCTTGGTCAGGAAGGTTGAAATCGAGAATATTTCAGGCAATGCACTGGAACTGGAAATCCTGGACGGGCTTCCGGCAATCATTCCTTTTGGCATTGATGATGCTGCCTACAAAGCAGTGGGGAATACCCTGAAAAGCTGGATGGATGTCTTCAACCTTGAAAATAAAATCCCATACTACAGAGTCCGTTCTTCAACAAATGATTCAGCTGAAGTGGAAGAGGTGTCTAAAGGCCATTTTTACATGAGCTTTTCCGAGGATGGCGAATTGCTCTCCCCAATTGTCGACGCTGATTTGATTTTTGGATTCAACAGCTCGCTTTCTTATCCGAACGAGTTTGATAGGAAGACGATTCAAGAGCTTACATCTGCTGAGCCGGTAACTTCCAATAAGGTGCCATGCGGTTTCTCTGCCTTAGGAAAGGAAATCGGACCAGGTGAGAAGATCACTCTTCATTCCTTGATTGGACACGTAAAAGACATCGAGATCATGAATAAGAAAGCAGCAGAAATTACTGCAAGTGGCTATATCGAACGCAAGTATCAGGAAAGCCAAAGTCTTGTATCTGCCATTACTTACGATGCTCTGACAAAAACGGGTTCTCCGCTCTTTGACGCTTACGTGAAGCAGAGTTATCTGGATAATGTGCTGCGCGGGGGCTATCCAATTTCATTGGAGACGGATGATGAACCGTTCATCTATTATGTCTTTTCCCGTAAACACGGAGATCTGGAAAGAGACTACAACTTCTTTTCGCTTGCTCCTGAGTTCTTCTCCCAAGGGAACGGGAACTTCCGCGATGTGAACCAGAATCGCCGCAATGATGTCTTTTTCCATCCGGAGACAGGAGACTATAACATCAAGCTATTCATGAGCCTGATTCAGGCGGATGGTTACAACCCTCTCGTTGTCAAAGGGGCAAGCTTTGAACTGAAAGACATGTCAGAGTGGGGCTGGCTGGATGAATTGGTTGCGGATTCCACTGAAGCTGATTACATCCAGAAAAAGCTTGCAGGAACCTATACACCAGGAGATTTGCTTCAGTCGATTTCAGACAAGGGTATCCAGTTGAGTATCACCCTTCCTGAATTCCTAAAAAAAGTTCTGTCACGAAGCAGCCAAAATATCGAAGCAGAATTCGGTGAAGGCTACTGGATGGACCATTGGACGTACAATCTTGACTTGATTGAAAACTATCTGAAGGTCTTTCCGGAAAACAAGCAGCAGCTGCTGTTCGAGGATCAGGGTTACAAATACTTTTACAGTCCGGTCGTGGTGAATCCGCGTTCAGAGAAATACGTCCTTGTTGACGGGAAGGTCCGTCAGTACGAGGCCATAACAGAACTTGGACATCAAAGTGGTTCTGAATGGGTGAAGAAGCCAGATGGCGAGCTTTATACTTCAAGCTTGTACAGTAAGCTTTTCATGCTGGCAATGATTAAATTTTCTACCCTTGACCCATATGGCATGGGTGTGGAGATGGAAGCGAACAAGCCGGGTTGGAATGATTCGATGAACGGACTGCCAGGATTGTTTGGTTCGGCCATGAGTGAAACGCTTGAACTGAAGCGTCTACTTGAGTTTGTGACAGCTTCTGGTCAGGAGTCTGAGTTGGAGGTTTTCCTTCCGGCTGAGGTCTATTCCTTGCTTGATTCTGTAAAAGAGAATCTCAAGCAATATGAAACAGGTGAATTAGATGATATCAGCTACTGGAACCAGGTTGCGACTGCCCGGGAACAGTATCGCGAGAATGTTAAAAATGGCTTTGGCGGCGAAGAAGTGAAGGTTTCTCTTCACGAGCTTGCTGATGATGCGGCTAAAATGCTCGAAAAGACGAAAGCTGGTATTGATCGTGCCACCCAAATCGGCAAGGGACTTATTCCAACTTATTTTGCCTTTGAAGCTGTGAAGTGGGAAAAGCTCATCGATGAAAGCGGGAAAGAGAGAACAAATAAAAAGGGACTTCCGCTAGTAAAGGTTCAATCATTTGAAGTCTCGATGCTTCCGCACTTCCTGGAAGGGCCAGCACGAGAGCTAAAAACTGCGGACCAAGAAAGTGCACAGTCCATCTATCAGCATGTCAGGAACTCTGAGATTTTCGATCCGAAATTAAAAATGTATAAAACCTCTGGATCTCTCGAAGAGCAAACCTTTGAAATCGGGCGCGCGAGGGCATTTACCCCAGGCTGGCTTGAGCGGGAATCGATTTTCATGCATATGGAATTTAAGTATCTGCTAAGTGTCCTTAAGTCAGGCCTATATGAAGAGTTCTTTGAGGATTTGAAGCATGCACTTCCACCATTCATGAATCCGGGCGTGTATGGACGGAGTATCCTTGAAAACTCCTCCTTCATTGCCAGCAGTGTAAATCCGGATGAATCCGTACACGGCCAGGGATTTGTGGCCAGGCTGAGCGGAACAACTGCCGAGTTTTTAAGTATCCTGCAATTGATGATGATCGGCAAAGAAGCTTTTTCTGTCAACGAAGGTGAATTGACATTAAAGCTTCAGCCAATTTTGCCATCATGGCTTTTCGACGAAGAAGGCAAAGTCCAGTTCACATTATTGGGCAAGACAGAAGTCATCTACCATAACCCAGCTCGAAAGAACACATATGGTAACGACGGTGCAAAGACTGTGAAATATGTCCTGCATACCGATGGCAGCCAGGTTGAGGTTCTTGGAGATAGAATCCAAGAATCATATGCGAAACAAGTGCGCTCAGGTCACGTTGAAAGAATCGAAGTTTATTTAGATTAAGAGAATAAGAGGTGTCGGTCTATGGAAATGAAAATCATTCAAACCGCCAAAAATACAGGTGAACGATTTGCAGAAAAAGAGAATTCTCCAGCTTCAGCCAACCCTGAAGTTGAGCTGAAGCTCGAGCCAGAACAGAAGTATCAAAGCTTTATTGGTTTTGGGGGGGCCTTCACAGAGGCAGCTGCTTATACCCTTGCCCAAATTCCGGAAGAAGATCGCGCGAGAGTAATAGAAAGCTATTTTAATCCCGAAACTGGACTAGGCTACAGCCTTGGCAGAACCCATATCCATAGCTGTGACTTTGCGCTGGAGAACTACACATACGTGGAAGAAAACGATACAGAATTGAAAACTTTTTCAATCGAACGGGAAAAGAAATACGTTCTGCCACTAATAAAGGATGCCGTGAAAGCAAGGGGAGAAGAATTAACGATCCTCTCCTCTCCATGGAGTCCTCCTGCATGGATGAAAACAAATAATGAAATGAATCATGGCGGGAAGCTAAAGCCTGAATTCTATGATACATGGGCCTTGTACTATACAAAGTACATCAAGGCGATGGAGTCAGAAGGGATCCCGATCTGGGGAATTACGGTCCAGAATGAACCTGAAGCCACACAGGTGTGGGACTCCTGCAGATACACAGCAGAAGAGGAACGCGATTTTGTCAAAAATCACTTAGGTCCAATCATGGAAAAAGAAGGCCTTGGGGACAAGGAAATCATCATCTGGGACCATAACCGCGATATCGCGTATGAGCGGGCAGAGACGATTTTATCTGATCCTGAAGCTTCTAAATACATTTGGGGAACTGGCATCCACTGGTACGTGTCGGAGGAATTCGAGAACTTGAGCAAAATCCATGATGCGTTCCCGGATAAGCACCTAATTTTTACCGAAGGATGCATTGAAGGCGGAGTGCAATTAGGAGCGTGGCATACTGGCGAACGTTATGCGCGCAACATCATGGGCGATATCAACAATTGGCTCGAAGGCTGGATCGACTGGAACATTGTCCTGAACGAACAGGGTGGACCGAACCATGTCGGCAATTATTGCGATGCCCCTGTCATCGTTGATACGAAGACAGGCGAGGTTCACTATAACAGCTCCTTTTACTATATTGGCCATTTCAGCAAATACATCAAGCCAAATGCAGTAAGAATTGGCCATGAGCTAAACCATGAAACATTGAAGTCCGTTACCTTCCAAAATGAAGATGGCACAATCGTAGCAGTCGTGATGAATGACGAAGAACAAGCCGAAACAATCACAATTTCGCTCAATGGTGAAACTTCCAAAGCGGTATTACCTGAACATTCCATTACTACCTTCATCATTAAGAATTAAAACACGCAATTGACATGTAAACCGCACCGCCTCCTTGTGATTTCAAACTCGTTTTATCCTGTAAGATGAATTGCTGAAATTAAGGGAGGTGGTGTTTTTTTACCTATTCATTCTTTCGCTTTGACTTTTCTCAAAGTAATCCTCCGAGATTACACTCGAATGAATGTGAACTAAAATAAGAACACGTTAAATTGGTTCACCAATAAGCCCTCTTGGTTACCTAAAAGAACGCAAAGTGGAAAAAGAGGTCACCAATAAGCCCTCTTGGGTTACCTAAAAGAACGAAAAGTGGAAAAAGAGGTCACCAATAAGCCCTCTTGGTTACCTAAAAGAACGCAAAGTGGAAAAAGAGGTCACCAATAAGCCCTCTTGGTTACCTAAAAGAACGCAAAGTGGAAAAAGAGGTCACCAATAAATCCTCTTGGTTACCTAAAAGAACAAAAAGTGGAAAAAGAGGTCACCAATAAGCCCTCTTGGTTACCTAAAAGAACGAAAAGTGGAAAAAGAGGTCACCAATAAGCCCTCTTGGTTATCTAAAAGAACGAAAAGTGGAAAAAGAGGTCACCAATAAATCCTCTTGGTTACCTAAAAGAACAAAAAGTGGAGAAAGAGGGCACCAATAAGCACTCTTGGTGCTAAAGAACGATAATTGGAAAAAAAGAAGGTTAGGAGAGCGCTCTGCGAACCAATCTA
Organism: Mesobacillus subterraneus; assembly: GCF_023715485.1. Classification (GTDB taxonomy): domain Bacteria; phylum Bacillota; class Bacilli; order Bacillales; family Cytobacillaceae; genus Mesobacillus; species Mesobacillus subterraneus_B. The sequence continues at coordinate 159,046 of NZ_JAMBOF010000007.1, forward strand.
TCAGCTTTTTTTACGCGATTGGTCAGGAGAAGCCTCAAGAACAATAGCATCAATGGTTACGAAATCAGCCTTTGCTTTTGAATGTTAAAAACAAGAAGGAGGAAAAAGAATTGAAAAAAACACTGGCCGTGTTGTTGAGTGCAATGATGATTCTGCCTGGCATAAGTTCTGCTGCTCCAAATGGCAACGATGGTAAGAAGCTGGACGGTAAACAAAATAAATCAGAATGGTCGCTTGTCTGGAACGATGAGTTTAACGGCAAGGAAATTGACCGCAGCAAGTGGACGTTTGATATCGGCAACTGGATCGTAGACGAAAATGGTAACGGTATTACTTCTGGTTGGGGCAACAATGAGAAGGAATATTACACGGATTCAAATGAAAACGCTTTTATTGATGATGGCAAGCTTGTGATAAAAGCAAAAGAAGAGAAGGTAACCGATCAGTTCGGAACGTACGACTATACTTCAGCTAAGCTGAAAACAAAAGGCCTGTTCAGCAAAAAGTACGGTCGCTATGAAATTAAAGCCAAGCTTCCTGTAGGCAAAGGATTATGGCCAGCGATCTGGATGCTGCCTGAAGAAGACAAATACGGGACGTGGGCGGCTTCAGGTGAAATTGATATCATGGAAGCGTGGGGCAGCAGACCTAATACTGTCTCGGGAACGATTCACTATGGTGAAGGTTGGCCGAATAACAAGTATACCGGCAAGGAATTCGAACTTCCTGAAAATAGAGGAATCGACAAGTGGCATACATATGCACTTGAGTGGGAACCGGGAGAACTGCGCTGGTATGTGGACGGACAACTCTATCAAACTCAGAATAAATGGTATTCAAAAGGAAAGGATAACGCAGCAAACTTCTCTTATCCTGCACCTTTCGACCAGGAATTCTATTTAGTTATGAACCTTGCAGTTGGCGGATGGTTTGACGGGGATCCAGATGAGACGACAAAATTCCCTAGTCAAATGGAAGTAGATTATGTCAGGGTCTATGATTTGAAAAAACGTGTTTACCGTGAGCCAGTTGAGCCAGTGTCAGGACCTGTTGTTTTGCCTGAAAATGCGAAGCACCCTGTAGATGGCAACCTGATTTATGACCAGAATTATGAAGAACCGATCACTGTTGTGGATGAGCCCAGTGAAACACTGAATTCAAAGTATTGGAACTTTGTGAAATTACCAGAGTTCGGAGGCGCTGGTACCTTAGAAGTGGAAGAGATTGATGGCAAGAATTATGCGAGAACAGATATTTCATATCCTGGATCCCAACTGTACTCTTTGCAAATGATTCAAAACATCTCACTTGGCAATGGTGGGAAATATAAAGTCAACTTTGACGCTAAATCAACATCACCAAGGAATATAATGGTCAAAGCTGGGGCTGGACCTTCTCGAGGCTGGGTGAAATATTCGAATGAAGAATCATTCAAGCTGACGAGTGACGTGCAAAGATATGAATTTACCTTTGATATGCTCAATGAAACGGATATTGAATCAAGACTTGAATTCAATCTCGGCGGGAACGGAACGAACCCAGTCTGGATCGGTAATGTAAAAGTCGAGGATATCACTGGGGCTCCTGTAGACGAGGATGGTCCAAAACAGCCGCTTCCAGGTGGAAATCATATCTATAATGGCACGTTTGACCAGGGCGGCATGGATCGTCTCATGTTCTGGAACTTCTCAGTCGGAGATGCAGCTGCAGCAGCATCTGTTTCTGAAGACGCTCGAGAGCTCCATGTGTCGATTGAAGATGAAGGCAGCCATCCTGAAGCCATCAAGCTTGACCAACAAGGGGTTAATTTAGTTAAGGGAAATGATTATAAGCTTTCCTTTAAAGCAAGGGCAGACGAACCTAGAACGATTCAAGCTGTACTTTTGAATAAGGCAGGTACATCTGATTACTCTGGAATTAACACGATTGAGCTCACTTCCAATATGGAAGAGAAAATAGTTGAATTTACAATGCCAGAGGATGTTTCTGATCCAGAGGCTCAACTTGTCTTTAGTTTTGGGGACGAAGCTGGTGATGTATACATGGATGATGTAGTCTTGCTTAAGACTTCAAACATCCCGGATTATGGAAACATTGACTTGTACCCATTGAAAAATGGTGATTTTTCAGACGGTTTATCATCATGGGGAAGTTATGTTCACTTTGATGCCAATGCCCAAATCGCGCCAGAAAGTGGCGAGGCAAAAGTGGCTATTGGCAGTGAAGGAAATGAAACATGGAGTGTCCTTTTGGAACAAGGTAATCTAAGCCTTGCTAAAGGAGTAGTCTATGAGCTTAGCTTTGCCGCTCGTTCTACAAAGGAGAGGAAGGCTGAGGTTACGGTAGAAAACGCTGCTTACACAAGATTCTTAAGTGAGTCCATAACACTTAGTGACCAAATGCAGCAATACACATATGAATTCGAGATGCCTATCGATGACATTACTGCCTTCAAGATGCTGCTCGGCAAGACTGCTTTGTCACCAATCGGGGAACATGATGTTTTCATTGATAATGTGGTCTTGAAAGTTAAGGACGCTCCGTCCGAGCCTGAGCCTGAGCCTGTTTCCACACCTGGCATCGATAATGGAACATTTTCAGATGGAACAAATGGTTGGACCGCATGGTGGGGCGACCAGTGGAGCGGATATGGTGCAGGTACAATGACGGCTGAAAACGGAGAACTAAAGGTTGCGATTTCACAGGTTGGCGGTCAATCGTATGCCCCTCAGGTTTTTCAGAAGGGTTTGCTTTTTGATAATGGTGCAAGCTATACTGTCACGTTTGAGGCAAGAGCAGACGTGCCAAGGAAAATGAATGTCAATATTGGGAAAGAGTTAAGTTTTGATCCATGGTTTATTTACTATATGCCAACGAAAATAGTAGATTTAACTTCAGAGATGCAAACGTACAGTTATACCTTTGTAATGAATGAAGCAACGTATGCTGATGGAAAGATCGTTTTCGAGCTTGGCAATATTTTAGATGGAAATGCGGCAACAAATGTCTACCTGGACAACGTAAGCATCACAAAAAATTAAGTTCTCAAGGGGCAGAACAAGAATTTAATTCTGCCTCTTTTCTTTGAATTTCAAAAAATACTTTAGCAAATTGCAGTTGAATATAATATGGCCAGCGTAATCCTGACCATCATAGTGAACTCTTAAAGGTGGAAATGCAGTATGAATTTACAGAAGAACAACAGTCTGCCTAAACAGATTGGTTTATTAGCACTTACCTGGCCTATTTTTATAGAAATGTTCTTGCACATGTTAATGGGCAGCACGGATACTTTCATGCTGTCCCATATTTCGGATGATGCCGTTGCGGCTGTAGGGGTAGCCAATCAGCTCGTATTTTTTATGATTCTCGTATTTGGGTTTGTTGCCACAGGAACTGCAGTTTTGGTATCACAAAACCTTGGAGCAGGACTTCAGGTTAATGCTAGAAAGATTTCAGGCCTCTCACTCTCTCTGAATCTCATCTTTGGAGTGCTGGTCAGTATCATTGTTGTTGGTTTCAACGATTTATTTTTACAAATGTTCAATCTGACGCCCGAAATACACCGTCTTGCTCAACAGTATTTAACGATTGTTGGCGGAACACTTTTTACCCAGGCGCTCCTTGTGACTGCGTCCGCCATACTGCGGGCAAATGGGTTAACAAAAGAGGCAATGTTCATTTCAATCATCATGAATGTCATTCACCTTGCCGGGAACAGTCTTTTTATATATGGTCTATTCGGCGTTCCGGAAATGGGTGTTCAAGGTGTAGCGATATCGACAGCCATATCCCGTGCAATCGCAGTGATTCTAATATTCCGATTACTATACCGCAGGCTGCCTATGAGGATTGCTTTAGAAGACTACCTGAACTTCAATAAATCTTTTATCAAAAAGATCCTGAAAATAGGCATTCCTTCAGCCGGGGAAAATGTACTTTACAACACCAGCCAGATGGCGATTACAGTCATTATTGGTTTGCTGGGGGCTATGGCACTGACAACAAGGGTATACACCTTTAACATCATGTCCTTCATGATGCTTTTCGGAATAGCGATTGGCCAGGGTACGCAAATCCTGATCGGTTACAAAGTAGGAGCCAGAGAATTTGATAAAGCCTATCATCAGCTATTAAAAAGCCTGAAATTAAGTATCATCATCACGATGGCGATCACCGTGGTAATCGTATCCATCAGGGAACCAATCCTGGGGATTTTTACTGATAATAAGGAGATCATCAGGGAAGGCAGCAAGGTATTGCTCCTTTGTTTACTCCTTGAACCTGGGAGAACCTTCAACATAGTCGTAATCAGTTCTCTTCGGGCAGCTGGAGATGCGGTATTCCCAGTGAAGATGGCTTTTGTCTCGATGTGGGGAATCAGCGTTCCACTGGCCTATATTCTGGGGATTACATTGGATTTTGGTCTTTCTGGCATTTGGATGGCCTTTATCGTTGATGAATGGTTCAGAGGAATCGTCATGTATATCAGATGGAGAAGCCGTGTCTGGGAGAAGAAGGTGCTGGTTGATGACAGGGTGCAAACAGCGTGATTGTTGAATTTTAGCTATAAAGGAAAGTATGAATTTTTTGAAATACGAGTAGTGTCTAGCTCGAGCGCTTGTCGTGGCAGACCAAGACGCTTTCGTTTTTCTAAAAGGAGGCAGCAGATGAATTACAGACAGCTTGGAAGCACAGGAATAAAGGTTTCGGAAGTTGGTTTTGGTGCCTGGCAGCTCGGGAACGCCAGGGACTGGGAAGGCATGGAGGACAATCAGGCAATCAGGCTGGTGCATGAAGCGCTTGATCATGAGTGCAATTTCTTTGATACAGCTCCGAATTATGGAGGGGGAAAGAGTGAGTCATTGCTTGGGAGAGCTCTTACCAGCAAAAGGAGCGAGGCGGTAATCAATAGCAAGTTTGGGCATCATCCAGATAATACCCTCAATTTTGATCCACAGAAAATCCGCAGTTCGGTCGAGGATAGCTTACGTCGGCTCAAAATGGATTACCTGGATTCGGTTTTATTGCATAACCCTCCGTTTGAAATCCTGACTGGAAGCACAGATCATTTTGAGGTATTGGAGTCACTCAAGCAGGAAGGCAAGATTCGGGCTTACGGAGCTTCAGTGGACTCTGCGAGAGAAATGGAAGAGCTGATTTTGAATACCGGAAGCCAGGTTATTGAGGTAATGTTCAATATTTTTCATCAGGAGCCAAGAAAAGCATTCAAGATGGCAGCAGAAAAAAACGTAGGACTGATTGTAAAAGTTCCGCTTGATTCTGGATGGCTATCAGGCAAGTATGATGAAAGCAGTGTGTTTACCGACATCCGAAGCCGCTGGGACCAGGATCAGCTTACAAAAAGAGCAGAGCTCCTGCCTGTTCTTAAGGAAATGCTCGAACCCGGAGAGTCGCTGGTCCAGATGGCTTTAAGGTATATTCTTTATTATCAGGAAGTCTCTACCGTCATTCCTGGAAACAAGAATCTCGAGCAGCTGATGGAGAATATATCTGCTTCAGGTAAAAGGATCTCAGTGGAGAAAGCAAAGAAGTTAGAAGAGCTTTGGGAAGAAAAGCTTCAAGCCGATCCGTTAGGATGGTAGAAAAACAAAATAGAGTTTTTGGAGGGTTTTAAAAAATGCCTTATCAACCAGACAACAATCGCTATGAAACAATGACATATAACCGGTGCGGCAAATCAGGCCTTAAATTGCCGGCTATTTCCTTAGGACTATGGCACAATTTCGGGGGTCAGGATACCTTTGAGAATGGCCGTTCATTAATTAGGAGAGCTTTTGATCTTGGCATCACGCATTTTGATCTTGCAAATAATTATGGTCCGCCACCAGGTTCTGCAGAGGAGAACTTTGGCGCAATTCTAAGGAAGGATTTTTCAGGCTATCGTGATGAGATGGTGATCTCAACAAAAGCAGGATATGGCATGTGGCCGGGTCCTTATGGTGATTGGGGTTCAAGAAAATACCTTGTATCCAGCCTGGATCAGAGCCTGAAAAGGATGGGACTGGATTATGTGGATATTTTCTATCACCACAGACCGGACCCGGAAACTCCATTAGAGGAAACAATGATGGCACTTGATCATGTCGTCAGGCAGGGGAAAGCTTTGTATGTAGGACTGTCCAATTATGGAGTAGAGGAAACGAAGCAGGCCATCGGAATCTTAAAAGACCTGGGTACTCCATTGCTGATTCACCAGCCTGCCTATTCGATGTTTAACAGGTGGGTAGAAGACGGCTTGACTGATTTGCTTCAAGAAGAAGGAGTCGGCTCGATCGCATTTGTTCCATTGGCTCAGGGGTTATTGACAAACAGGTATATCAATGGAATCCCAAAAGACTCCAGAGCTCTGAAGCCAAACAGCTTCCTGAATGAGGGAGATGTATCTGAAGAGGTCCTGATAAAGGTAAGAAAGTTAAATGATATCGCCCATGAACGTGGCCAGTCACTTGCCCAGATGGCGCTTGCATGGGTTCTCAGGGAGCAAAAAATCACTTCTGCGCTTATTGGGGCCAGCAAGGTAAGCCAGCTTGAAGAAAACGTTGCGGCCATGAATAATCTGAAATTCAGTCAGGACGAATTGGCATTGATTGATGAAATTCTTAAATAGGAAGGTGAAACGCTCAGGTTATTATGCTGGGCGTTTTTTTGTAGAAAAAATGGAAGCTACCGGACAGGAAAATAAAACGCATTCTGATAATGGAATTTTCTGGACTGATTCCTTTTCGAATCGAAATGGAAAAAAGGATTGATATTTTCCAGTTCGCTATAAAAAAGGGATTTTCGCTATAAAAATGAAAATCTCGCTATAAAATCTCTGTTTTCGCTATAAAAATTTTTTGCAACAGATTTCTGTGAGGAAAACGCATAGAAAACATCCAATTTAACTAGTGAAACTCTATTTCCACCAACAATGTGTTGTTTTTGTAAAAAATTCGTCACTGTCTGCATTATGAAATGGGCATTCAGCGTGATATTCTAAGTTGTGTGGATTTTCACAATTACAAACGCCCTTATTTTGGAGGAATCATCAGTGGACGGCATTATGGGTTTGCTTGAGGAACCGTTAATTTTATTATTTGTCATATTGTTTGTCGGCTCTGCCCTTGGAGAAATCAGAATCCGCGGGCTTAGCCTTGGTACGTCCGGTGTATTGCTGGCGGCGATGGTGTTCGGCCATTTTGGCTATCAGGTGTCGCCGGTCATCCAGCAGCTTGGGCTTGGTTTATTCATCGTGGCGGTTGGTTTATCGGCCGGGCCGCGCTTTTTCCGAATGATGAAAACAAGCGGGATCGTGTTTGGAATCATCAGCTTGTTGATCGTACTAGTTGCATCCCTCACGACCATCGCAGTGTCCAAGCTGTTCCATCTGTCACCTGCATTAAGCATCGGGATCATGACCGGTGCACTGACAAGTACGCCAGGTCTGGCAGCTGCACTCCAGGCAACGGGCGATCCGCTCGCCTCTGTCGGATACGGAATTGCTTATCCCTTCGGCGTCCTGGCGGTTGTGCTGTTCGTGCAGCTTTTACCGCGGGTGCTGAAAGTTGATTTAGCTGAGGATTTAAAAAAGAAATCAGGTCCAGTTCGTAGCGATGAGTCGCCTGAGGTCATCACGATTGAAGTAACCGATCCGTCGATCAATAAGAGAACCCTGAAAGAGTTGCAGTTCAACCAATATAATTCCGTCGTCATCAGCCGTGTCATCCGCGGCGACCGGAATATCATTGCCTTAAATGATACAGTAATCCTTGTTGGTGACCGTCTTATGGCAGTCGGCCTACGTAATGACTTGAAAAGGCTCTGCGAAGATATTGGCAGGGAAGTGGAGTCGAATACTGAAAACCATGACAATGTGGAGCTTCGCAAGGTAACTGTGGATGCACTGGAACTGATCGGGAAAACCATCAAGGAGCTTGAATTAAGGCGGACGTACGGCGTGACGGTCACGAGGATTGAACGCGGCGGTTTCGAATTTAACCAGAACCCGAAATGGCGTCTGGAGCGGGGTGATGTACTGACGCTTGTCAGCAGCAAGGACCGTTTGGATGACGTCGAAAAGCTATTCAGCAGAAAAAAGCTGACGGTTACGAATATTCATATTCTGTCGCTGAGTCTGGTGCTTCTGCTTGGTGTACTGTCGGGTATGATCCCAATCCATTTTCCAAAACTCGGAACGATTACATTTGGCGTCGCAGGCGGTCCGTTGTTCATAGCCTTGATCATCGGACACTTCGGGAAGCTTGGCCCAATCCATGCGCGGTATTACCAGCCGTCAAACCAGGTCATCCGTGATATTGGACTTGTATTATTCCTGGCCGGTGCAGGTACCACTGCCGGAAAAGGCATCGTCCAGGTCATCCAGCAGGAAGGCTTCAATCTCGTGGTCGGCGGAGCAATCATTACCATCGTGCCAGTTATAGCTGGCTTTTTCATCGCCCGAAAGATCTTCAAACTAAGCATCATCCATTCCCTCGGCGCTTTATGCGGGGGGATGACGAGCACACCTGGATTAGGTGCAACCAACCAGCTGATGGAGACTGAGGATGCATCGATTGCCTATGCGGCAGCCTATCCATTTGCGCTGATCTCTGTTGCGATTGCATCGCAAGTGCTTATATTCTTTTTATAAAGAAAGGAATATGTTGCTTTAAAACAAATTTTAAAAAAACATGAAAAGACACAGACAAATTGTCCGTGTCTTTTTTGCTGAATTTACAATTTCAAACCTGTCCGGCTCTTGAATCTCCGCAGCAAAATATGGCTTTCCACTCTTGTAATCCCTTCCAGGCTATACAATTCTTCATTTATGAAATTTTCCAATCGTATAAAATCCTCAACGAGAACATGCATGTGCAAGGTGCTTGGTCCGGTCATTTGGTAGCAGCTTGCCACACTTGGGTTATTCGCTAATGTTTCGGCAACTCTCACAAGTGAGGAAGGTTCACAATCTACCTCGAAGAACGCAGAAACAGACTTTCCTACTTTTTCAGAATTGATGACAACTGAAAACTTTTCAATAACGCCCTGTTCCATTAATTGATTGACTCTTTCCCGGATTGAAACTCTTGATAAATTCAACTGTTTTCCAATATCCACATATGACATCCTGCCATTTTCTGATAAGAGCTGCAGAATCATACGATCCGTTTCATCGATATTCATTTAACCACCACTTTTCAAAAAGCATTAGTAAATTTATCTTAGCTTACATCCTCTATCTTTATCAACAGAAATTGGAAAAAGAGTGCAAAAAGTTATACTAGAAAAAAACTTTAATATTTTCTGAATATTATATAGATTTTTAAAAATCGTTGTATTATAATAATACGAAATTCGAAATGTAATTAAAACAAGTGAAACGCTTTCAAAAAGCAGTCGATTGTTACTTTTAGACTACTTATGTTAAGGAGAGTTGTTTTACGAAAAGGGGGATAAATAGAAATGAGTAAAAAAGTGAAAGTATTAGCAGCACTATTTATGAGTGTTCTGCTGCTTCTAGCTGGGTGTAACAATAGTAATTCTTCCAGTTCAGAAGAGGAAAAAACAAAAACTGCAAGCGCTCCGGCAAAAACGGACAAAACAGAATTGGTAGTAGGACTAGACGATGATCCGCCACAATTAGATCCACATTTCTCTACAGCTGCAGTTGATCGACAAGTTTTCCACAGCATCTATGACAAGCTGGTTGATGTAGATGAAAAGCTTAACTTTGTTCCTATGCTTGCAGAAAAGTGGGACATCTCAGAAGACGGCAAAACATATACCTTCACTTTACAAAAGGGTGTTAAGTTTCATGACGGAACTCCGTTTAATGCAGAAGCAGTCAAATTCAACTTTGAACGCATGATGGATCCAAGTGCAGGATCACCGCGCGCATCTGAATTGTCATCAATCGAGAAGATTGAGGTTGTTGATGAGACAACAATAAAAGTTGTTCTTTCCGAGCCGTACAGCCCGTTCCTTGCAGCGTTGTCTGACCGCGCTGGAATGATGGTTTCTCCTAAAGCTGTACAAGAAAAAGGCAAGGATTTTGCCAACTCTCCTGTAGGTACAGGCCCTTTCAAGTTTGTATCCCGAGTTAAGCAAGACAAAATTGAAGTAGAGAAAAATGCCGAGTATTGGGGCGGTGCTCCAAAGTTTGAAAAAATCGTTTATCGTCCATATTCTGATGAAAACGTCAGGCTGACAAACCTTACGTCAGGTGATGTTGACATCATCAGCAAGGTTCCGCCAAAAGACGTCGAGAAGCTAAAGAACGATTCAAACCTTACACTATCTGAAACAGGGGCTCTTGGGTTCCAGGGTCTATACTTGAACCACAAGAGTGAACCATTCAATAACAAAGCGCTTCGTCAGGCATTGGATTTAGTTATTGACCGTGAAGCAATTATAAAAGTTGCCCTTCGTGATACTGGGGTACAAGCTGCAGGAGCAATTCCTCCTGGAACTTGGGCCTATGACGAAAATATCAAACCGACAAAGAAGAATGTTGAAAAAGCCAAGAAAATCATGGCTGAAGCAGGTTATCCTGATGGATTCGAATTTACATTACAGCTTTCTCCAAAACCAGTAGAAGAACAAATTTCGCAAATGATCCAATCGATGGCTGCAGAAGCAGGAATCAAGGTAAAGCTTGAAATCGTTGAATTTGGAACAATGCTTGATAACATGGATAACTTCAAGTTTGATGCTGTCCGTTTAGGATGGAGCGGAAGGACGGATCCAGATGGAAACATCTATGCGCTATTCCACACTGATGGCTCAATCAACTATGGTTATTCTAATCCGAAAATGGACGAGCTGTTAGAACAGGCTCGTGTAGAAACGGATCAAAAAGAGCGTAAGGAAATTTACAGTAAAGCAACTGAACTAGGACAGGAAGAAGTACCGTTCATTTTCATCTACCACGAGAAGGATTACAAGGCATTTAAAAACAACTTACAGGGCTATAAACACATCTCGGATCAAATGATGCGCTTCCACGACGTTTCATTTAAATAAGCATTCTACTTGATTCGGCTTGGAGATTACTCTCCAAGCCGATGTATTTTAAAAGCTGGAGAAAGGGAGGGAGCAGCGTGGTAAAATTTTTAATTCGCAGATTGGGACTTATGGTCGTTATCTTATTTTTAGTAAGTATCATCGTTTTTTCTTTAGTTCATCTTACTCCAGGCGACCCTGCAAGGATGATTTTAGGACAAGAAGCTACAGAGGAGTCGCTGCAGGCATTGCGTGAACAAATGGGATTGAATGACCCTTTATACGTGCAATATTTTTCTTGGGTTACAAATGTCCTCCAGGGGGACCTTGGAAACTCCTTGAAGGATAATACACCGGTTCTTACCGTGCTGCTGCAGAAGCTGCCGGTCACGATCCAGCTGTCGATCATGTCATTTTTCATTGCAATGGTAATCGCGATCCCGGCTGGTATTGTTTCAGCGACAAGAAAGGGAACGTTCTGGGACTATTTTGGAACAACCTTTGCGTTGTCAGGGGTTTCAGTACCTCCATTTTTCTTGGGAATATTGCTCATTTTCATTTTTTCGATTTCGTTTGGCTGGCTGGCACCTTCAGGGTATGTAGAGCCCTGGAAGGATTTCAAGAAGAGCATGCTGTTAATGATATTGCCTGCCCTTGCTGTAGGTGTCCGATTAAGTGCTGAAATTACACGAATGCTGCGTTCAAGCATGCTTGAAGTATTAGAGGCAGATTATATCCGGACTGCATATGCCAAAGGTGTTTTAGAAAGAGGCGTCGTTATTGGCCATGCTTTGAAGAATGCTCTGATTCCTGTTGTTACAGTCAGCGGATTGCAATTGGCCACTTTCCTTGGCGGTGCGGTCATCACTGAAACGATTTTTGCTATCCCGGGGATTGGGCGTCTTGTCATTGATGCGATCTTGACAAGGGATTTCCCGGTAGTGCAAGGGGCTGTCTTATTCATGGCAATCGCTGTTGTTGTCGTTAACTTCTTTATTGATGTCCTTTATTCCATTCTCGATCCAAGAATTAAGCTGACAGGGGGCCAGTGACCATGGAAGCACAGTTAGAACAAAAAATCGCAGTCGTTGAGAGCCCAAGAAAACGCCGGATGAAAGAAATGAGCTCTCGTTTCTTCCAAAATAAATTAGCTGTTGTTGGCGGAATCTTTACATTGCTGCTTATCCTTATGGCTGTTTTTGCGCCGGTAGTTGCACCTTATAATCCGTCGGAACAGGATTATGCAAAATTTCTCCAAAGTCCAAATGGAGAGAATCTTCTTGGCACAGATGAGCTGGGACGGGACATTTTCAGCCGGATTATTTATGGGGCCAGGGTATCGATCCAGGCAGGGATCATATCGGTAGGAATTGCATTGTTGATCGGTATTCCAATCGGTCTTTTTTCAGGATATTACCGTGGCGTACTAGACGAATTTGTAGTCATGCGCTTTACGGATGCATTGTTATCATTCCCGCCATTAGTACTGGCACTTTCTCTTGCTGCAGTGCTAGGGGCCGGATTGCAGAATGCGATGATCGCAATCGGTATCATCTTTACACCTAACTTTATCCGTCTGGTCAGAGGAGAGGTATTGAGCCAGAGGGAGCGGGAATATGTGACGGCAGCTAAAGCCTCCGGTATTAGTGATTTCAAAATCATATTCAGGCATATCCTGCCGAACTGTCTCCCGCCAATTCTTGTTCAAGCAACCTTGTCCATCGCGGCGGCCATCATTTCTGAAGCTTCATTAAGTTACTTAGGATTGGGTACTCAGCCGCCAACACCAAGCTGGGGTGCGATGCTATCAATGGGACAGGGGTATCTTGGAGACGCACCATGGATTTCACTATTCCCGGGTCTATTTATCTTTATGACTGTTCTATCAATCAACTTATTTGGTGATGGGCTGCGAGATGCATTAGATCCGAAGCTGAAGTGAGGTTATTAGAATGACATTTTCGATAACTGCTAGATGTGAGAAAACGGGCATGTTGGGCGTTGCAGTGTCAACTGCAAGGCCAGCAGTCGGTTCACTGGTCCCTTATGTACAATCCGGGGTTGGAGCCATTGCGACTCAGGCTCTTGTTAATCCTTTTTACGGCATTGACGGAATTAAACTTTTAGATGAGGGGAAAGCGCCTGCTGATGTGCTGGCACAATTACTGGCTTCAGATCCGGACCGGGAGAGAAGGCAATGCGCAGTCGTAGACAAGGACGGCAAGGCCGCAGGTTTTACAGGGAAAGATACTGTTCCATGGCAAGGGCATAAAATTGGTCCGCAATTCGTGGTCGCAGGCAACATGCTTACTGGGCAGGAAACAATTGATGCGATGTTTGAAACGTTTCAAGCATTGAAGAATGAAAGCTTGCCAGAAAGGCTTTTAGCAGCTCTTGCCAGCGGACAAGAAGCAGGGGGCGACAAACGCGGAAGGCAGTCTGCCGCTCTTTATGTTGTTGCCAAGGAAGAGTATCCGCTTGTTGATGTCCGCGTTGATGAACATCATGAACCCGTTCAAGAATTAATCAGAATCTATAAGAAGTGCCAGGAAGATCTCTTTCCTTACACTGTTAATCTAGTAAAAAGAAAGGAGGGGGCAACCAGATGACACAACCTTTATTGGAGGTAAAGAACCTAAAGGTAAGCTTTGCCGGGAAAAAGAAAACGACCAATATCGTTGCCGGATTATCTTTTAAAGTAGAAAAGGGAAAAACACTTTGTATTGTCGGTGAATCAGGCTGTGGAAAAAGTATGACCTCCCTTTCAGTTATGGGCCTGCTCCCAAAAACGGGACAAACGGAAGGGGAAATTCTGTTAAAGGGAGAAAATTTAACGGAAAAGTCGATGAAGCAGATGAGCAAGATTCGAGGCAACCAAATTTCAATGATCTTCCAGGAACCGATGACATCTCTGAATCCTGTACAGACGGTGGGGAAACAGATTGCCGAAACGATCATTCTCCACCAAAATGCAGGTAAAAAAGAAGCACGCCAAAAAGCGATTGAAATGCTTCAGCTTGTGGGGATTCCTTCGCCGGAAAGACGTATTGATGCATATCCTCATGAATTGAGCGGCGGAATGAGACAGCGCGTCATGATTGCGATTGCCCTTAGCTGCAACCCTGAACTGCTGATCGCTGATGAGCCAACAACTGCGCTCGATGTCACCATCCAGGCGCAAATCCTCGATTTAATGAAGAACCTGCAAAAGGATCTGGATATGGGAATCATTATGATTACCCATGATCTGGCGGTTGTTTCTGAAATGGCAGATACGGTACTGGTCATGTACGCAGGAAAAGCGGTTGAATATGGCAGCAGGGATTCAATATTTGAAAATCCGCTCCATCCATATACACAAGGCTTGATGAAGTGCATTCCAGATGTAGATGCCGATGAAGATGTCGAGGAGCTTTTTGTCATAAAAGGTTCTGTTCCATCTCCTGACGCAATGCCTGCAGGCTGCAGATTTGCGGATCGCTGCCCGTTTGCTCAGGAGATATGCAGGACACATTCTCCGGATCTCGAGCAAGTGGATCCTCAACACACAGTCAGCTGCTGGAAATACACTGATCAATGGAAGGAAGGTGAGGCAAATGAGCCAACTATTAGAGAAATCGCCGTCAGCAAATCTTCTTGATGTACAGGACCTGACAAAACACTTTCCTGTTGGTGACCAAGGTTTCTTTGGCGAAAAACAGGTTGTAAAGGCCCTGGACGGGATCACCTTTTCTTTAAAAAGAGGGGAAACATTAGGGATTGTAGGTGAATCGGGATGCGGTAAATCAACAATGGGCCGGGCCATCCTCAGACTTCACGAACCAAGCTCGGGAACAATCATTTACGACGGAAAAGATATAACCAATGTTTCCAAGAAACAGATGCGCGACAATCGCAAGGATATGCAGATCATTTTCCAGGATCCGTATGGTTCCCTTAATCCGAGGATGACTGTAGGAGCAATGCTTTCCGAGATTGTTGAAACTCATAAGATTGTTCCGAAAAAAGAATTGTATGATTATGTTTGTAAACTGCTAGTTGAAGTAGGACTATCAGAACAGCATTATTATCGCTTCCCACATGAGTTTTCCGGGGGACAGCGCCAACGCGTTAGTATCGCCCGTGCGCTTTGCACGAACCCAAAGCTGATTGTATGTGATGAAGCCGTCTCTGCATTAGACGTTTCTGTGCAATCACAAATCCTGAACCTATTGCAGCGCTTAAAAAAGGAGCACCAGCTGACATACTTGTTTATTTCCCATGACCTTAGCGTTGTTAAGCATGTAAGCGACCGGGTTGCCGTCATGTATTTAGGGAAAATGGTTGAACTTGCTGATAAAAAGGATCTTTATGACAATCCGCTTCACCCCTATACAAAGGCATTGCTATCAGCGATTCCTTCTACAAAGGATGAAAAGAAGAGAGAACGAGTCATATTGAAGGGCGATGTGCCAAGTCCGATCAATGTTCCTAGTGGCTGCCGTTTCCATACAAGGTGTCCGATTGCTACGGATCGATGCAAGGCAGAAGAGCCGGCATTCAGAGAGGTTAGCGTGAATCATTTCGCTGCTTGCCATTATGCATAACTTGGAGAGGTCCTTACCAGGTTGGTAAGGACATTTTGTTTCGATATGTTTATTTATCTATGTTTTATAAAAAAGGGAATATTTCATTTGTAAAGCAAATAAGTTAAATTGACTTACAAACGAAACTCGTAAGGGGGATTATCATTCGTGAACTTAGATTATTTAAATTACCCATACCAATCACAAAGAACCGTAACCTTCGCCAAGAATGGCATGGTGGCGACTTCTCAGCCTTTAGCGGCACAAGCAGGACTTGATATTTTAAAAAAGGGAGGAAATGCAATTGATGCAGCAATCGCTACGGCTGCCTGCTTAACCGTAGTCGAGCCAACTTCAAATGGAATTGGCGGTGATGCCTTTGCATTAGTATGGGTAAAAGGTGAACTGCACGGCCTGAATGCCAGCGGGCCAGCACCGAAAACCATTTCCATTGATGCAGTAAAGGTAAAGGGACATGAAAAAATGCCGACATTCGGCTTGGTCCCTGTTACTGTTCCTGGTGTTCCTGCAGCATGGGCTGAACTATCAAGACGATTTGGAAAGCTGCCTTTAACAGAGGTGCTTCAGCCTGCGATTGATTATGCAGAAAAAGGCTATCCACTGTCGCCAGTCCTGGGGAAATATTGGAATGTTGCGTTTGAGAAATTTAAAGACATCTTTTCAGGCGACGAGTATAAAGGCTGGTTTGAGACGTTCGCTCCTAACGGAAAGGCACCGCAAATAGGGGAGGTCTGGAAATCTGAGGGCCATGCCAGTACATTGCGCAAGATTGCGGAAACAAACGCGGAAAGCTTTTATCGCGGGGAGCTGGCGGATAAAATAGATGAATTTTCTAAAGTGCATGGTGGCTTCATTTCTAAAGAGGATTTGGCAGCATACAAGCCGGAGTGGGTCCAGCCGATCAAGGTTAATTACAAAGGCTATGATGTCTGGGAGATTCCGCCGAATGGCCAGGGCATCGTTGCTTTAATGGCGCTTAACATGCTTAAGGGATATGAATTAAAAGAAAAAGAATCTGTTGATACATACCATAAACAGATTGAAGCCATGAAGCTTGCATTTGCAGATGCCATGAAATACGTTACTGATCCAGAGAAAATGACGGTAACAGCTGAACAGCTATTATCTGAAGAATATGCGGAAGCAAGGAGAAGCTTAATTGGCGATTCCGCTCTGATGCCGGAGCCTGGAACACCTCCTAAAGGAGGAACTGTTTATTTGGCTGCAGCGGATGGAGAAGGGAATATGATTTCTTTCATTCAAAGTAATTATATGGGCTTTGGATCAGGTATCGTCATCCCGGGAACAGGAATTGGGCTGCAAAACCGGGGAGCCGATTTTTCATTAGACCCATCCCATGATAATTGCCTTGAGCCTGGAAAGAAGACATATCATACAATCATTCCTGGATTTTTGACCAAGGATAATGAAGCGGTTGGTCCATTTGGAGTCATGGGCGGTTATATGCAGCCGCAGGGTCATGCCCAAGTCATCATGAACACAATCGATTTCAACCTGAATCCACAGGCAGCATTGGATTCACCAAGGTGGCAATGGATGGAGGGCAATAAGGTTCTTGTTGAAAATACCTTCCCGGCCCATATAGCCCAGGCACTTGCGAGAAAAGGCCACGATATTCAATTCGCATTAGATGGCGGTGGATTTGGCAGAGGCCAGATTATCTGGAGAGACCCTGAAACAGGAGTCCTTTCTGGTGGAACAGAGTCAAGGACTGATGGTGCGATTGCAGCTTGGTAATTTCAAAAAAGGTGTTGAATGAGATATGAAACAGCTTGATTTGTTCATAGCATTTTTCCGGTCTGGAATGTTAGGGTACGGAGGAGGGCCATCTTCTATTCCACTTGTCCATAAAGAGGTTGTTGGCAATTTTAAGTGGATGAATGATGATGAGTTTGCTGATGTACTGGCTTTAGCGAATACCCTGCCAGGACCAATTGCAACTAAAATGGCAGGATATATTGGATATAGAGTGGGCGGCTTGACTGGGATGATTAACGCAGTTCTGGCTACAATCGTTCCTACCATTGTATTAATGATTGTTTTATTGACATCCTTGTCATCCTTTAAAAACCTCACATGGGTTTCTGGGATGACAAAGGCTGTAGTTCCGGTTGTGGGCGTAATGCTGGCAACGATGACATGGGATTATTATAAGAAGTCCAATGAAACATTAGGTACTTTCAATTCTGGCCTCATTGTCATAGGCAGTCTTATATTAATGGAAGTTTTGCATGTTCATCCAGCGATTCTGATCGTCGTTTTATTAGTCCTTGCCCTGGTAAAAAAGGATAAAGTTCATGTAAGTAAAAAGAAAGCTGAAAGAGAGGTAGGGTGATGATCTATTGGCATATATTCCTTGCCTTTTTCATACCGGGTATTGTCGGATATGGAGGGGGACCTGCTTCTATTCCTTTAGTCGAAAACGAAGTTGTGGACCGATACGGCTGGCTGACGGTAAAGGAGTTCAGTGAAGTACTTGCAATAGGAAATGCACTGCCAGGACCGATTGCTACTAAAATGGCAGGCTATATCGGATATGATCAAGGAGGAATACTTGGTGCAGTTGTTGGGATCTTTGCAACCGTTGCTCCTTCGCTGATCTTGATGATTGTCCTGCTTGGTCTATTATACCGGCACAAAGACTCACCAAAGGTTAAAAGGATGACGAATTATATCCGTCCAATCATTGCAGTCTTGCTTGGTGTGATGACTTTTAACTTTTTCTTTACGTCTTATCTCGATGCAGGTGTATGGCAGACAATATTTTTGATTGCTGCCAGTTATTTGCTTCTCGAAAAATGGAAAGTACATCCTGCTTACGTAATCACTGTTTCGTTAGCATATGGCGGCCTATTTCTATAACTTCATCCCATGAGGGTAGAGGCTATTAAGGTACTATCAGACTGGCAGGTAAGGTATTTGTAACTTCAAGAAGAGGGTGTCCCAAAAGTTATCATGGGACACCCTCTTCTGTCTTTATTCAACAAATGGCTTGATCTTAGGGAACACCCTAAGAGCCGTATTATAAAATACATCCTCATGGTGCTCCGGCGGGATCAGGTCCTTGATAAAATCGATATATGGGCCGATTGGAATCAGCGGCCAGTCCGTGCCGAACAGTAATTTGTCGTAGGAGTCGGCAAATTCAAGGGCATGGCGCAGGTGGTCAAGGAAGCGGCCCTGGCTGCGCTTATCCAGTTCTGCCTTTGTGCCGACAATCAATCCTGACAAATCGGCAAAAACATTCGGGTTTTTATAGATGATTTCCGCTTCTGTCAGTGTCCACGGATCGCCGAAATGGGCCATCATGAAATTCACATCACGGTGGTTGACCGCGACCTCGTCAATCGCCAGAGGATGGGAATACTTCAAGTAACCTCGTTCCGAATAAGTATCGCCCGTATGGAAGACGACGGGAAGCTGGTATTTCGCCGCCAGCTTGTAGACCGGTTCGTACACTTCGTCATAGGCATAAAAAGGGTAGTAGCCCAGATAAATCTTGATACCGACCGTCTGCAATTTTTGCAGCTCTTCCTCAAGGCGGACAAGGGCTGCTGCGTCGAGGTCATAAGGATTGACCCCGGCGCAGCAAACAATATTGGCAGGCACATCATCCTCTAGGTCCAGCCCCATCGGTGTTCGGGCTTCATAATCTGGGAACCCCATTTTATCTGTCTCGGTCAGGCCCATGCCGATGCCAAGGACCACATTGGCATCCTTGTATTCCTTCAGGATGCCGGCTGCGGAGTAATCGACGAACGACAGCTTCTCGGCCGTTTCATAAAAGGATTTAATGTTTGATAGGTGCATATGGGCATCGATGATTTTCATAGTTTCTCCTTTTAAAATTGAACTCTTCTCAGTTTTTTCAATAAATCTCCTGTTAGCTTCCGCTCGTCGAATAACAAGAACAGGGGAGCGCTCTTCGCAAAATCCCCTTGATGCTTGGAGACGAGCTGCAAAACTTCTTTATTGGTATACGCCTCTGCCAGTACGGAATCGTTATTCGGAATAAAATAAAGCTTATCCCGCGTACGGTCCATACCGATAAAGGAATCTCCATCCAGCCTTAACGGGATCTCCTGGCTTCCGGCATGATACGTATGGCCAGGCTGCCTGTCATGGACTGAAATGCTCAGATCCGTAAGCTCATCCCCGCCAAGGAACAGGTCGGTGATCCACAATTCATGGGCTAAATTCTTCCTGCCATTGTCCTTCACTTCGGCGAAAGAAGCGACAACCGGGATACCTGGAAGCATCACATAATATTGGACGTAACGGACGCCTTTCCATTGCTTATGCTCTTTAAACTCCGTGTTGATGGCCAGACCAGTCCATTTGTTGCCTTCGCGATCCGACAATTCCACCACTGACGCAGTACTGCTTTCTTTTAACATCGAGAAGGTATTTATTCCGTATGGTGCGGTCTTCATGCCGCCGGCCCATGGGTTCCACCAGCTTTTGGCCGTCAGTTCCGGATAGGAATGGTCGAACCATTCCTGCCCATTCACGTTCATCGAGTAGACCCCAGGATAGAAGTCCGGATCTGCCTTCAAACGGATGATGCCATTATCAACAATGAAAGATCCATCAAATGTATCAGAAGAAACCAATCCGGAAGGCGAGAGGAGCATCTCTCTGAATGCCGTTTCAGTGCCATTTCCGTTAAAATCGGCTTCAATAATCGATACCGCTTCTAGTCCTTCAGACTCCAACGTCAAGGAAAACGACGTTTTCTCGAGGTCGGAAGAAATCACTTGAGTTTCGTTTTCGACAGTCAGGGATCCATCCAGGTAGCTGTTGCGGAATGTTTTCAAGGTAAAAGATACTTCCTTATCAGGCTGAATCACCAGTTGGTCAGCGTGGAAATTCAATTCACTGCTGGTCTCCAGTTTTTTCTTAAAAGGAGTTTGTTGGGCAAAAGCGATGAACTCGTCGACATGCTGGATTGCTCCGAGTGATAGCGTGATCTTTCCCGATAAGGCTTTCGCACCTGGCTCCATCTTGCCGAATTGGTCCTCAATCATGAACTGCCAGCCCTCTGGCGCGGCGTTGCTGGTCTCTGCCCAGGCCAACCCGATCGGCCCTGAAGGACCTTCGGAAAAATACCAATTTCCGGTGATGCTTTTTGCATCTAAATCCCCAAACTCCATGATCCGGTTTCCTGAAAAATGAACAACCTGGTCGTCGAGCGGGAAATACACCTCCTCCATTTCATGGTAGACAGGCTGGCTGAATGCTACGTCCGGGTGAACCACCGATCCTGTATTTTCTGCCTCAGCCCAGGTCTGGAGCATTCCATCGCCGAACAATCGGTATGTCTGGGTTAAAAAGAGCCCATCCATTTCGGTGGATTCCAGGGTGATGATCAGGTCAATTGAAGAATCATTCGTCTCCCATCTGACGCTGGTAGGTTTTTTCTTAGTAAACTCGAGCGAATACGGTTTTCCGAGTTTCGGAGTCAAAAAGGCAAAAGGCTGCTGCTTTTTAGTATTTTTAGCCGCCGTCGTCAGCAGGTCGCGTTTCCGGACATTGATCTGTCCCTGGCCGTTGAAAATATGCCAGAAATCCTTCGATTCACCGCCGAACCTTTCGCCAGGTCCTTTGAAGGCAACAGTTATTTCCTGTTCAAATGTCAGCTCCTGGCCATCTTCCTTTTTTGCCGTGATCATAAGGACTGGCTTATAAAAACCATGCTGCTTTACGGTTAAAGGCATAGCAACGGTTTTTCGGCCACGTGCAGGGACAGATACTTCGATGTTCTGATTCTGTAAAACTACTAGCTGATCTACAGGAAAGCATAAATGAAACACAGCTTCTTCCTTCAAGTTATTTGTAATTTCCACATCAATAGAGGTGGCCTTGTTCAAAAAACATAGATTTCCAGAATAGCTAGCTTCTATTTTAGCAGGGTTAATCGGGAAAACCCCCAGCTTCAATTCGCATTCAAGTCCATTAATCCAAACTTTGGCGTCGATGCTTGGATGTGTCCGCCAAACACTCGGTTCTTCACCCTTCTGCACGGTGAATGCGGCAGATATAGTAGATTCATGATCTACTATGATGTCAGTGGTGAAATCATAGTGGATCCGGTCGTTTCCCGTACCGCTCGCCTTCAAGGATAGGGGCTCCGTGCCCTTATTCACGATCTTGATTTCGAATTCCCGCTCCTCTTCATGGATCACTTCATGGTCCGCCAGTTTCATTTGCAGGATGAAATCATCCGTTTCAATCAAGCTGATGCCGCGGCTGGTGCGTTCGAACTGGATCCGTGCATAAGTGTTGCCGTTCTGCCAGCTATATTCATAGAAGGTAAAACCATTTCCCTTGATTCCATCCGGTTTTACTTCTATTAGTCTAGTGCTCGCATCATACCAATCCAGTCTTTCAAAAATGGGTTTCAACAAAGGTGTATTCAGCACCTGGGGGATGAAATTCATCAAATGGGTAGAGTCGTCCCGGTCCTCCCAGAAAAAACCGCATTTTTTATAAAGCGGCACGGCCTTTGTGTTCCCTGCCCAGGTGTACAGGTCGAGCCTCGGCCATCCAAGCTCTACCGTTTTTTCAAGAGCTTGAAGCACGAGCTTCTTTCCGATTTTGTGCCCTTGATAATCTGGCCTGACATTCAGCAGGGGAATGTACAGCGCTCCTGTATCTTCCTTATACTCTGACAAGCCGCAGTAGCCGACGACTTCATCACCGTCCAGCGCCAGGTAAAGCTCAATGTTATCAGAGTTGGCCTCTTTCTTTTTTACTTCATCTTCGGTCATGACACGCGTATCTCCGCCCCAGCCATCCCGACTCAAATTCCACATCTTTGCGACTTGTTCTGCCAGTCCTTCATGGTACTTCTTTATTTCAATTACCTTGTTCAAATGCTTCACGATCATTCTCCTCCCCTAACTATGGGCCATCTTCCTTTTTAGATAAAATTAGCTTCTTTTTTGAATTGTCCATGCTACTTAGCCTCCTTTTATTTAATAGGAATGTTTTTCCACTCCACTTCCATCGTAAAGGGTAATAAGTTAAGTGTAAAGAAAATTTAGAATACATTATTTTTTAAAAACTAACCATCATTACAAACGGTAAAAAGTGTGAAGTGTTTTTTAGAAAGCGCAATGACTACTATATTTCGTTATCTTGCTTTTTTATTCAACAAACCGCTTATATACAGTGTATTGGTTTATACTGAAGCTAGAGGTGAATCAAGTGCTACGTATTCCTGATGATTATTGGAAGGCGATTATTGAATGCGATTCTTCATATGATGAGACTTTTATTTATGCTGTAAAAACAACAGGAATTTATTGCAGGCCATCATGTAAGTCGAGATTGCCGAATCGGGAAAATGTACGTATTTTCAATAATTCCTATCAGGCCTTAAATGAAAATTTTCGGCCATGCAAAAGATGCAAGCCTGATGGAAAGATTATGCCGGGAGAGGAATGGATCAAGCAAATCACGGACTGGATTGACCAAAATTATAATGAGCACATTACTTTGGCCGAATTAGCTGCGCTTTTCCATGGTAGTCCGTTTCATTTGCAGCGACTGTTTAAGCGAGTAAATGGAATGACACCAACGGAGTATATCCAGAAACTGCGGCTGGAAAAGGCAATGATTCTGTTGGTGACAGATGAGAAGCCGATAGCGCAAATTGCGGAAGAAGTTGGTTTTCGGGGTGCGCCTTATTTTATTACTTTGTTCAAAAGAAAACATGGCTGCACACCCGCAGCTTATCGAAGAAAGGTGGGGAACGATCTTGAAAAATAAAATAGAGTGGGCGATTCTTAAATACGACCAGCTCAGACTATATATTGCGACTACAGAAAAAGGATTATGCTATGTAGGCTCACCAGGACAATCTTTCGGTGAGTTTGCAAAAATTCTATATAAACGCTTTCCCTATGCTGAACTAGTGGAAAACGAGGAAGCATTAAAGCCCTATTTAGAGGAATTGAGAGAGTACCTTGAAGGGAAGCGTCAAATTTTATCAAAGCCCGTTGATGTAAAAGGCACTCCTTTCCAGGAGGCGATCTGGGGAGCGTTAAGGGAAATCCCTTATGGAGAGACTTTCTCTTATTCAGACATTGCGAAGAAAATTGACAGACCTGCGGCGGTTCGAGCTGTGGGAACTGCAATCGGTGCAAACCCGGTATTGATCACAGTCCCCTGTCACAGGGTAATTGGCAAAAATGGTGCCATCACAGGCTACAGGGGTGGAACAGAAATGAAGCAGTATCTGTTGGATCTTGAAAGAGAGCATAGAGGAAATCCAAGTGAGTAATCAGATAAAATTGTTGGAAGATTGCCAAACTTCCTTCACGCTTTTTATTTAACACAAAGATATAATTAACCCAAATGGACAATTGCACGGGTGAGTTCACTAAGATACCAGAGAGCATAATGGAGGCGATCTAATGAAGAGTTTGATTGTTTTTTGCTCAACACATGGTACGACTGCAAAAGCTGCGCATCTCTTGCGGAAGCAGATTGAAGGGGACGTCATTGTCATAAATTTGGAGAAGACGAAGCTTCATTCGGATCTTGAGCTTTTTGATTCGGTGATTATCGGTGGTTCCATCCATGCCGGCAGCATCCAGGGGAAAATCAGGAAATTCATGAAAGAGAATGATCACGTGCTTCAAAGGAAGAACCTTGGGTTATTTCTCTGCTGTATGAGAGAAGGGGAGGAAGCGTTCAAGCAGTTTGACAATGTTTTCCCTCACCGTTTAAGAGAAGCGGCAGTAGTGAAAGGGTTGTTTGGCGGCGAATTTGCATTTTCCAGAATGAATTTCTTTGAAAAAATCATCGCAAGAAGCATAAGCGGTTCAACAGATGATAAGTCAACCTTAGATGTAGAAGCAATCAGGGAATTTGCGACCACATTTAATAGAAGCAATAAATTTTTGCCAGTATAAAAAATGCGTCAGGTACCAATAGGGTATCTGGCGTATTTTTTTATCAAGAGAAAATATTTCCATTGTTGTATAATTGAATTAACTGTCAGGGAGAGTCTCGTTTATCGCCTGATCCCGAATGTAAGTTTTATTAGTAGATTATCAAGAAGTGAAGAAGTTATTTCCATCCCAGGGAAGGAAATGAAAAGTCTTTGATTATGAAACCTTCACAACGTGTAAATCGTATATAACTGAGGCTGAGCTAGAGTATTTGATTTATATCCGTCAGAACAGTAAAATTATTAATGACAAAATTTTTTTCGGAGAGTGAATTTTTTTGGAAGTTCCCATAGGTTTAATCATTTTATTATCTGTTTTAATTCTTTTATCTGCCTTTTTCTCTTCGGCAGAGACCGCTTTTTCCAGTGTGAATAAAATCAGGCTGCGGAACTATGCGTCAGAAGGCCGTTCCGGCAGTAAGAATGCGCTGTACATTGCAGAGAATTTTGATGATGCACTGTCTACGATTCTAGTAGGTAACAATATTGTGAATATCGCCGCGGCGAGTATTTCTGCGAAGGTCGCTACCGATATTTTCGGGCCGAGCACTGGTCTGATTATCAGTACCTTCGGGATGACCATACTGATCCTGATTTTCGGTGAGATTTTACCGAAGTCAATCGCCAAGGAAAATGCAGAAACTTATTCTTTAAAAATATCTGGAATTCTGCTTCTGCTGATTAAAATCCTAACGCCAATCAATTTCCTGTTCAGTAAATTGAAGGCATTTGTTTCGAGGGTATTCTCTAAGGATGGAGAAGCGCAGCCATCTGTCACTGAAGAAGAAATCAAGGTGATGGTCGACATCAGTGAGGAAGAGGGCGTCATTAACAAGAATGAAAGAGAGCTTGTTCACCGATCCCTGGAATTTAATGAAATCCTTGTTGGCGAAATTTTAACGCATCGAATGGATATGATTACAATCGACGTAAACCAGCCGCTTGAGGAAATCAAACAGATTTTCCTTGAAGAAAGATTTTCGCGGATTCCGGTTTATGAAGAAAATATAGATAATATCATCGGATTCTTATCCGAACGTGAATTTTTTGCTGAACTAATCCAGCATAATGATGTAAATGTCCGCGAGCTACTGCGACAGCCAATGTTCGTAGTGAAGTCGATGAAAATCGCGACACTGCTGCCTGAACTGCAAAGGACGAAGAGCCACATGGCCATTGTTGTCGACGAATTTGGCGGAACGTCCGGTTTGATTACACTAGAAGACATCCTTGAAGAGTTGGTAGGCGAGATTTGGGATGAGCATGATGAGAAGGTTAATATCATGACGAAGGTCGATGAGGCCACATACGAATTCGATGCCCAGTTCGACCTCGATGACTTTGCGGAATTGTTCAAGGTTCCAATGCCGGAAACGAACTATCACAACTTGGGTGGTTGGATCTTCGAGACATTGGAGAGCATCCCTGAAAACGGTGATACGTTTGATTATGAAAACCTGCGGATCATCGTCCAGGAAGTTGAAAGTCACCGAATACGTAAAATTAAAGTTGAAATAATGCCAGTTATTGAAATTGAGGAATAAAAAGAAGGTGGAGTTGGGCTTTTTACGGCCTGGCTCCACCTTTTTTCCTTTGAAATCATTCTATCATTAAAATAGGGGATGTATTAGCAGCAAGAAGTATCGCCGTTGCAGCATGCTTCGTTCTTTTCTTCATTTTCCTGGACTTCTTTTATTTCGATGTTGCAGCAGTCTGATTTTGATTTGTTGCTGCCCATAAGAATTTGAATGAAATTAGCCATAAATCTCACCTCCCTTCATCAAAAAAAATTGATTAATTATACAAGATAAAAGATGAATCCGGATACAGTAGACATTGTGATGACGGATGCAATGAATGCGAAGACGAGCTGTTTTCGAAAAATCGATTTCAACAGGATGACTTCGGGAAGACTTGCGCCGGCTGAACTGATCATCATGGCCATGACAGGGCCAAGTGCCATACCTTTTAAAATTAACATCTGTGAAATCGGGATCATGCTTGAAAGGCGAATGTATAACGGTATTCCGACAACGGCTGCGATAGGGATCAGCCACCATGCGTCGTGGCCGAACCAATTCGTGATGAATTCAGTTGGAACAAGTCCGTGAATCACAGCACCGATTGCTGCGCCAATAATCAGGTAAGGGTAGACACTTTTCATTAAAGACCACGTTTCATTCAGGGCGAAGCGCCAATTGAATTTCTGGTTCGTTTCTTCATAACCTGACATCATGACATTTTTGACGTAACGCTGGAATCCAAGCTTATCGAGCGTGAAGCCGATGACGATTGAAAATATACTTGTGATAACGGTATAAAGTATCGTGACCTTCCAGCCCATCACCACGCCCATGATGGTTAAAATTGTCGGGTCAAGAACTGGAGAAGCGAAGAGGAAAACCATGACTATTGAAAACGGGATTTTCTTTTTCAGCATGTTGACCACTACCGGAATCGTAGAGCAGGAACAGAATGGTGTGATAAAAGCGAACAGGATAGCCGCGAAGCTTGCGAACAATTTATTGCTGCCTGTTAATTTTTTTTCAATTTTTTCGTATGGAATATATCCCTGCAGCAGGCTAATCAAAAAAGAGATCCCGACAAAAAGCACTGTTAACTCTAGGGCAATCCATAAAAAGCTTTTTAGAAATTCAATCATCTTCCTCTACCTTCTTCCAATTAGTTTAAGCGTTAGCTGGTGTTGCACAGCAGTTTGGCTGCTGTTTAGAGATAGTCGGCCAAGAAATTCGTTTCATTTCAGGCTGCTCGAAGAACTTCCAGGCGTGTTTTGCTTTACTTTCAACTTCCTGCTTTCTTAACTGTGCCAATGCTTGATAATCATGATAAAACATATATATCCTCTCCTTCATCAAAATATGTTGATTTATTTATCAAAAAAAATTGATTAATACTTTAAAAAGAAAACCTAACAACAATCACTAGGTCTGAAAAGGCAGCAAAGCTCTGGAGATAATAGGTGGTTGATTTCTGTGGTGTTTACTTTGTAGTAGCTCCAGGTACCTTTTGTTTCCTTGGTGATCAGATTGGCATCAAGCAAAATTTTTAAATGGTAGCTCAGCTTGGATTGCGGCATATCAATCAGTTCACTTAAATCACAAACACAGCTGGAGTCTTGCTGGCATAGCAGATTCAGTATGTGCAGGCGTTTTTGGTCGGCCAGGGCTTTGAACTTGCTTTCATACTTTTCAAAGGTGCTTTGAAGCGGCGGTTCCTCTGTGGCTTTGTTGGGATTGGTCAGGTCGGTTAAAGGAATGAATTTCTCCACTTTCAGCTCTCCTTAATCAAAATCTCTTGATATATTGTATTATATTTCCTGTGAATCCAGTTTGCAACTGTTAAATCAAAAATTTTTGATTTATTTTTCCATTACTTTCTTACGTTAGCTTTTGACTAAATTATGGCTTGCAGAATAGAGGATTCAATCTTTACAGAAACTTAACAAGAAAAACTATTGTACATATAAGCATATTATTATATGATAATGACGTTATTGGAGGTGGAGAGTAATTGATTAAACAAAGTATTGAAATGGATCAGGCTGCTGCGATTTTAAAGCTGCTTGGCGACAAGACTCGTTTGACGATGATGAGGATTCTCGCAGACCACGATTGCTGTGTCTGTGAATTTGTAGCAATGTTCGATACAAGCCAGCCAGCGATCAGCCAGCATATTCGGAAGCTGAAGGACGCAGGTCTGGTAAAGGAAAGCAGGAGAGGGCAGTGGGTATTCTATTCACTGAACCAGCAGTACGAGCATTTTGATTTTGTTCAATTGCTTATGAATGCACTTCCGAGCCAGGAAGAGAAATTATCAGAACTAGAAAAGCAAGGGAAACGGATTTCTTGTGAATAACGGAGGTGTGTGGATTTGTCTTTAGCAATTATAGCTTCATTGATTTTCCTCGTGACGCTGACATTGGTCATCTGGCAGCCTAAGGGTCTGGGGATCGGCTGGTCAGCAGTAGGTGGAGCGATTTTAGCATTGACCTTTGGTGTCGTCGATTTCCAGGACGTGATCGATGTTACCGGGATTGTCTGGAATGCGACACTCGCGTTTATCGCAATCATAATTATTTCATTGATTTTAGACGAAATTGGTTTCTTCGAATGGTCCGCCCTGCATATGGCGAGGGCTGCCAAGGGAAACGGAGTCAAGATGTTCGTGTACGTGACTCTGCTGGGTGCGGCTGTTGCCGCGCTGTTCGCCAATGATGGCGCCGCATTGATTTTGACGCCAATCGTTTTGGCAATGGTGCGAAATTTGAAATTTGAAGAAAAAATGGTTTTCCCTTTTATCATGGCGAGCGGGTTCATTGCCGATACGACTTCGCTGCCGCTGGTTGTCAGCAACCTGGTGAATATCGTATCTGCCGACTACTTCAATATTGGATTCGTCGAATATGCATCTCGCATGATTGTGCCGAACTTCTTTTCACTAGGTGCAAGTATTTTGGTTTTATATCTATTCTTCCGTAAGAGCATTCCGAAGAATTACGACATGTCCGATTTGAAAAAGCCGGTAGAAGCGATCAAGGATATGAAGATGTTCCGCTTATCATGGATTGTTCTGGGGGTCCTGCTTGTCGGGTACTTCGCTAGTGAATTCCTGAACATACCGGTATCTTTCATAGCCGGTATCGTAGCCATTTTCTTCTTGATGATGGCAAGGAGGAGTCCGGCTGTCCATACGTCAACCGTCGTAAAAGGCGCGCCATGGGCGATCGTGTTCTTCTCAATAGGCATGTATGTCGTTGTTTACGGCTTGCGTAACGCTGGATTGACGAACATCCTTGCCGATGTCATCCAGGCTGCGGCCGACCAGGGCTTGTTTGTCGCAACGATTGGCATGGGCTTCATCGCGGCGATTCTTTCTTCGATCATGAACAATATGCCAACCGTCATGATTGATGCGCTGGCAATTGCGGATACTAACACAACCGGTGTTGTACGCGAAGCGCTGATTTATGCGAACGTCATTGGATCCGATTTAGGCCCGAAAATTACGCCAATCGGTTCACTGGCAACACTTTTATGGCTCCACGTTCTTTCATTGAAAGCCGTCAAGATTTCATGGGGCACTTATTTTAAAACTGGAATCATTTTAACCATTCCTACTTTGTTCATCACTTTGGTAGGTCTATATATTTGGTTACTCATAATTTAAACAAGGGAGCGAATCTACTATGGCTAAAAAAACGATCTACTTCTTATGTACTGGAAACTCTTGCAGAAGCCAAATGGCTGAAGGATGGGCTAAGAAATATTTAGGTGATGAGTGGGAAGTGAAAAGCGCGGGTCTTGAAGCCCATGGATTGAACCCGAACGCTGTCAAAGCGATGAATGAGGTAGGCATCGATATTACGAGCCATACTTCTGATGTCATTGATCCTGAAATCCTGAACAATGCTGAGCTAGTCGTCACACTTTGCGGCCATGCGGATGAGCATTGCCCGGTAACACCTCCACATGTGAAACGTGAACATTGGGGATTTGATGATCCTGCAAAAGCTGAGGGAACAGAAGAAGAAAAGTGGGCCGTATTCCAGCGAGTGCGCGACGAAATCAGCGACCGCATCAAAACATTTGCTGAGACTGGAAAATAAACCGAAACAAACAGCCAAGGGGAATCGCTCTTGGCTGTTGTTTTAAATACATATTTACCGAGAGGAGAAAATGCGATGAAGACAATCAAAATCTTTGACCCGGCGTTGTGCTGCCCGACAGGAGTGTGCGGGCCTAGTGTTGACCCGGAACTAACGAGGGTAGCCTCTGCAATTTTTATCCTGGAGAAAAAAGGCTTTCCAATCAGCCGCTATAATCTTGCCAATGACCCAGCCGCATTCGTTGAACATAAAGAAGTTAATCAGCTATTGCATGAAAAAGGACCGGAGGCACTGCCGCTTGTTATCGTGGATGGAAAGGTAGAGAAAGTAGGCAGCTACCCTGCCAATGAAGAATTTGCAAGCTGGCTTGGAGTGGATGTCAAAGATCTGACCCCTGAGAAACCGCGTAATACGCTGCTTTAAGGAAGGAGAATAGCCATGTTCCAAACTTTCCATCCGAAATATGTAGTCAACACCCCTTATCTCTTTTTTACCGGGAAAGGCGGAGTGGGCAAGACCTCTACCGCCTGTGCCACAGCGGTTGCACTTGCGGATACAGGTAAAAAGGTATTAATTGTTAGCACAGACCCGGCATCGAATCTGCAGGATGTATTTGATATCGAGATCGGCAATCAGCCAGTCGAAGTCCCTTCCGTTCAGAATCTATCAGCCTGCAATATAGATCCGGAGGAATCGGCACGGCAATACCGGGAAAAAGTGATTTCTCCTTATCGCAATGCCCTGCCAGAAAGTGTGGTCGCGACGATGGAAGAACAGCTTTCCGGTGCTTGCACGGTGGAAATCGCCGCTTTTGATGAGTTCTCCAATTTGCTCACCGACCAGGATTTGATAAGCCAGTATGACCATATCTTGTTTGACACGGCTCCGACAGGCCATACGCTCAGGCTCCTTCAACTCCCGACCGCGTGGAGCAGCTTTTTGGAGGAAAGCACTCATGGAGCTTCCTGCCTCGGTCCGTTATCCGGCCTTGGGGAGAAGAAGCAACTGTATACTTCTACGGTAAAAGCGCTGTCTGATCCGAAGATGACGACACTGATTCTTGTTACACGGCCGGAACCATCCTCAATGCTAGAAGCAGAAAGGGCTTCAGCTGAGCTGAAGGGAATCGGAATGGAAAATCAGGTTGTCATCATCAATGGGCTACTACAGAATCACGTAAAAGAAGATCCGATTTCAAAAGCATTCTATGACCGACAGCGGAAAGCGCTCACGGATCTGCCGAAAAATCTGAAGCAGGTCGGGATGTTTTCGATTCCATTTGTGCCTTTTTCATTGACCGGTGTGGACAATCTTCGCAAGATGTTCAAGCCTGCGACGGATTCAGCTGAGAGAAGCGAAGTGGAACTGTCTGAAGCACGTCTGCATTCATTACAGGAACTTGTTGATGATTTTGCCGAAAACGATATGCGGATCATTTTTACAATGGGGAAGGGCGGCGTCGGCAAGACGACGATGGCTTCAGCTATCGCTGTAGGACTTGCTGAAAAAGGGCTGAAGGTCCATTTGACGACAACCGACCCAGCCGCTCACCTCGATTACACCTTCCAGCAGAAGGATGCCTGCGGAAACCTGACGATCAGCCGCCTCGATCCGAAGAAGGAAGTGGAGGCTTATAAGGAAGCGGTATTGTCACAAAATAAGGGCCAGTTAGACGAGGATGCCCTTGCTTATCTTGAGGAAGACCTGAATTCCCCTTGTACCGAAGAGATAGCTGTGTTCCAGGCATTTGCCGATATTGTGGAGAAGTCGAAGGAGGAGATTGTCGTGATTGATACAGCTCCTACTGGGCACACATTATTGTTGTTGAACTCTGCGGAATCGTATCATAAAGAAATTTCCCGCTCGACGGGTACAGTCTCGGAGAGTGTTAAGTATTTATTGCCGAAATTGCGTAATCCCGAGGAAACAAGCGTGGTGATCGTTACCCTGCCAGAAGCCACGCCGGTTCTTGAAGCGACGCGGCTGCGCGATGATTTAAAACGGGCATCGATCGAGCCAGAGTGGTGGGTGATCAATCAAAGCCTGTATGCGCAGCAAACGACGGATCCGATTTTACAGAGTCGGGCTGATGCTGAAAAAGCCTGGATCAAGCGAGTCAGCGAAGAAATTGCTGAGAGGACGAGCATTGTTCCCTGGCAGCCAGAAGAAAAACTGGGGTACGATAAAATGAAGGACTTAATCAATCATTGAAAGGTGGATATATAAATGAGTGAATACCAACAATTAATTCCGAAACGGATTTACATTGGCGGTGCTGATGCCATTCCAGAATTACTGAAGAAGGAAAAAATCGATGTAGTATATGATTTGCGTGCAGAAAACACGGAAGGCTATTATGATTATAATCGGAAGCACCAGCCAATCGTCGACAATGCCGAGCACCAGGATGAGTCTGTGAAGCAGGCCATTGACGAGGTGATCAACGCATACGAATCTGGTAAGAATGTGTACTTCCACTGCTCTGGCGGAAGAAACAGGACAGGTACCGTGGCCATCGGGACATTGCTGAAGCTTGGAGAAGCTAACAGCATCGAGGAAGCAGAAGCAAAGGCAAAGGGAATCCGTGACGTCATCAAAGTGAACCCTGAAATGAAAGCGGCGCTCGGAAGATTATTCCCTGGCGCTTAGGATAGGAGGAAGTTTTTTTGAAAATCACCGATCAAGCTCGTGACAGCCTAAAGCAGCTGCTGCAAGAGCAGAATGCAACTGGCATCCGTGTGTTTTTTGCCGGCATCAGTTGAGGAAGCCCAAAATTAGGCCTGGCTCTGGATGAGCCGGAATCAGATGATGAAGTAATTGAATCAAATGGAATCAGAGTAGCAATCGATCCATCGATCGAAATCGAAGCAAAGGAATCAACGCTCGATTTTGACGCGAATGCAGACGGGTTCGTGTTATCTGGGAATGAAAGAGATTGTTGTTAGAAGACAGAGCCGGTGTATGAACTCATGCACCGGCTTTTTTTACATAAAATATTTGACCCTGTAGTGCACTACATAGTTTAAGATGTTTCTATAAGGGGGCCGAAATGTACAAGGTAAGCGAATTTTCCAAAATGACGGGGCTAAGCAAGGAGACGCTCAGGTATTATGCGGAGATCAAGCTGCTCGAGCCTGTATTCATCAACCCGAATAATAAGTACCGCTATTATAACAACGGATTCCTATGCCTTTTATAAGAAAGCAGCCTTATTTTATGTAATATGTTTAAATTCAACAGGTGAAGACAGGTTAATCAATGTTGAAGGATGACCGTAAATCATTGAATCATCAATAAAATCTTCGAGGTTTTCCACAGAATCTGCGAGAACCTTCACTAGATAGCTATATTGTCCAGCTAGTCTGTGGCATTCGACGACCATTGGATGCTCGATGCAGAACTCGCGAAACTCCTTGCAGCGCTTTGAATCGAACAGGATAAAAGCCAGCACATGCTTATTCACTTTTTTGGGATTGAGAATCGCACGATATCCAAGAATCGTACCATTTTCCTCGAGTCGTTTTACTCGCTCCTTTACCGCAGGGACGGATAACCCCACTCGCCTGCCTAGTTCAGTCATCGAAATCCTGCCGTCTTCCTGAAGATGGTGAAGAATATTTTTATCAACCTGGTCCATAATGACACCCCGTTTATATTTTTTTAAGCAAGAACTTTCTGGTTAGAAACCTGATTTTTGTTTTTAAGGAAAAATGGCTTAAATGCAGTAAATTTTAAAGGAGATGATTTTAAATAACGTAGAAACTTCATGTAAATTATATCCTTTTATTATTAAAATTACCTTATAAATGATAAGGGGATGATGGATATGAGATTTACGAAAAATGATCCGCTGATTGTTATTGATGTACAGAAGGCCTTTTTTAACCCGGCCTGGGGGAACAGGAACAATCCGAATGCGGAAGAAAACATTGATAAACTGATCCGGCATTGGCGGGAAATGGGGCGGCCGATTATCTTCGTGCAGCATGTCTCTGAAAATAAGAGTTCCTACTTTTTTTATAAAAAGAAAGAAGACATTGAGTTCATGGACTTTATACAGCCGCTGGAGGAGGAAATGGTCATCACAAAATCTGTGAACAGTGCTTTTATCGGGACTGATTTGCATCAAATCCTCGTTGATCTGAAGAGTGAGCATATTGTCGTTACGGGATTGACGACGAACCACTGTGTTGAAACGACCACTCGCATGGCTGGAAATTACGGGTTTAACCCAATCCTCGTTTCCGATGCAACGGCAACCTTTGACCGGAAAGGGATTAATGGAGAAGTCTACGAAGCAGAATTGATTCATGCGATGACTATGGCGAACCTGAACGGGGAGTTTGCGGTAATTATGGATACTGAATCTCTATTAAACGAGTGTATTCAAGTAAAATGAAGAAGGTCTTCGTACTGAAGTAGAAGTGATTTAGCGGAAATTCGTTAATATCGCACATGTTTGTGATTTTATCAGCGAAAAATTAAATATATCGACCATATTTTTCATTTTATCGGCGGATTTTGAATTATATCGACCACATTTCCAAAAATATCGACCACATTCCGGATTATATCGACCAAGGCGTTCATTCCGCCAATTTCAAAAGCCCGGGCAACGCCGCCCGGGCTTCATCTTATTCACCACAAATTCGGTTTCACGACCATGAACCAAAGCATCGACATCAATAAGATTATGTATGTCCAAATCGTCCGCTTCAGCTTTGCGGCTAATTCCAGCTTGTCGGCGCCTTCTTCGGTGAATTTCCGAAGCGTTGGCGAGAATGCCCTCGCGAGGAAGAACAGGGAAGCGAACAGCAGCGCCAGTGTTCCGACGATCCAAGGCGTTTTCCATGTCCATGGGCCTAGAATGACGAGCAGCACACCAGTTCCAATTAGCACATGGCCTGCATGCTTCGAGAGCCGGACAACTGACTTTAACGTTGCCAAATATGCTTCCAGCAGTTTTCCCTCAGCAGAAGGCAATTTTTTAACAATTGGCATGAGAATGAAGAATGGGCCAATTGAAGCAATCACGCTTGCTACGTGCAAATAAATGATGATTCGATAAAGTAAATCCATTTCAACGCCTATTATTCGTTAACAGGGCTGAACTCATGGACCCAGACTCTCATTTGTGGAAGCCAAGGCATTCCTGGGTGGTAGGCTAAAATGGATTGCTTGTATTCTTCAACTGTTTCAAAGCCTTCGCGGCGGGCGTCTTCGTCAGTCAATTCTCCAAGTGATTGGGAATACACCTTGTCCACTACGAATTTCTGGCCTTTTAATTCCATGATCTCGCCCACGTCAGCATATCTTCCGTTACGGCGAGTCGCAGTTTTTTTGCCTTCCAATACTTTATTGATGTCGTCTTCCATAGTTACCAGACGCTCGATCTCACATGTTTTTGGCGGTAAAGCGTTTTTTTGTTCTTCATGATTTGTCATTGAAAAAACTCCCTTCCTTTTGTTCCTATATAATGTACCATATTTTGAAAAAGGAAATCCAAGGGTGGGGCTAAATAAATGGAAGCTATATTATGAATGATTGCCTTTTATATGTGTGTGATTTGTTGTATCGTTAAACGGTATCTCAAAAATGTATTAAAACAGTGATTGATAAGCAGGAGAACTCTTCGGATTTTTAAAAGGGTAAAGTTGAAGACTGACCACCCCTGGAAAAAATCCCTCGTCATAAATATATAATAAATCGGCATGATTGGAGCAGCTATGAGAATCAATAAATATATAAGCGAAACGGGTTTTTGCTCTCGGCGGGCGACCAATCGCCTGATTGCAGAAAGAAGAATAACGGTGAATGGAGAAGTTTGTGAACCAGGGACAATGATTAGTCCAGAAGATGTGGTTCTGATTGATGGTCTTGTTATTCCTGAGAAGGAAGAAGCTGTCTATATCGCGCTCCATAAACCGGTTGGTATAACGTGTACAGCTGCAAAAGCGGTAGAAGGAAATATTATCGATTTCATCGATTACCCTATCAGGGTTTTTCCGATTGGCCGGCTGGATAAAGATTCCGAAGGGCTGATCTTAATGACGAATGACGGAGAAATTGTTAATAAAATGATGCGTTCGGAGTTTGGGCATGAGAAAGAGTATGTAGTCACTGTTGATCGCCTGATTACTGAAGAATTTATTAGAAAAATGTCAGGCGGTATTGAGATACTTGGCACGAAGACAAATCCGTGCCAGGTTTCAAAAAATAGTGATTACGAGTTTCGGATTATACTCACTCAAGGGCTCAACCGCCAGATTCGCAGGATGGCAAAAGAGTGTGGGTACAGGGTCACAAGACTGGAACGGATCCGGATCATGAACATATCAATGGATGGCCTCGCTGAAGGGAAATGGCGGGAGCTTACAAATTTTGAATTAGACGATATGCTTGCCCAATTAGATGGCACCGTTCATTCGTGAACGGTGTTTTTTGCTGTTCTGCCTTAAATACTAAAAAATAAGGAGAAACAGGGTCCTATCTGGGACTTTTGCTTCTTCTTTTGCGTTTTGAAATATACTAAAATAAAGTTTTCTAGTACAATGGAAGTATAGAAAGAACATTTGTTTTTTAGTAGAGGATAGAGCTGAATTCGACTTTCTTAAAGAGGTTTTCCCTCTAATTCAAGATGATTGGTTTCAAAGCAATAGAGATAAACAATGGCTCAAGCCAACAGGACTGCTTATCAAAGCGGGCTGCGCTGCTGCCATATTTGTGGACTGCTAATCCATTGAGGTTAGTTTGGGAGATGAGTAAAATGTTCAAGAAATTTGACACGATTGATGAGCTGAAAAGAATTGTCTACATGTGGCTGCTGCCGATCATTACTATAGCTTTAGTCATCAATAGCTTCCTGAATAATGAGAGCCTTTTTGATACAATCGTCAACACAACTCTGATCTTTTGGTTCTCTGTCAGCTGGTTTTTAGTGTATCTGAATCTTGCCATACGGTTTGGTGAATATTCCAACTTATTATTAGTGAGTCTATACCACGTTACAACTTTGTTCGATGTCGTACATAATGACCTTGCAAAAACGGGTGGATCTCTAGGGGATTTCATCGTTTGGATTCCATTGATTATCATGTTTTTCTTTTTAGTTCTGGGGACAAAAAGGGGACTTTACTTCTCGATCATCATCTTCTCCATTACTCTTGGGATCGGATTGATGTATAGTGGGAAAATGCCTCCAGAATCCATTGATTCACTTACGCAATTCCATGCTGCAAACATTGTTTATATTCTGGTCCTCTTTTACGCCCAGAATATATTCAAGGCATTCACGGAACGGGATTTCTTTAAAAAGCATGCCTATATTGACTCTCTGACGAGGGTTGCCAACCGTCACCAGATTGATGTCTGGCTCGAAGAAAAGCTTGAGGATGCTGATGAGGATGAGATCCCGTTTTCTATCATCTTCTTTGATATTGATCACTTCAAGAAAGTTAACGACCAGTACGGCCATAAAATCGGCGATTGTGTCCTGAAGGAGCTGTCTGCCACCATTTCTGGCAATCTGTCAGAAGGAGACCTGTTCGGCCGCTGGGGCGGAGAGGAATTCATCCTTATTAACAATTGTACAGGTGGTCAAGCCTATGAAAAAGCGGAGCAACTCCGCAAGCTGGTCGAGAACAAGACCTTCAAGGGTGCTGGCAGTTTGACCGCAAGCTTCGGGGTCACGGATTACCAGCCTGGAGACAATATTGATTCATTATTAAATCGAGCAGACAAAGGTTTATATACATCGAAAAACAGCGGCAGGAATAAAGTGAGCATGAATTAACCATTTCCGATTACGGGAATGGTTTTTCTTTCTATAAAATTTTTGATTAAACTCTATAGATATTGTGGTAAGATAACTATGGTTAAAACTCTTTAACAATGGTTTTATATGAAATCGCTTTCAATAGCATTTTAATAGATTGATAAAAGGAGCAGTGCACCATGAAATATCGATCTGCATTTGATATTATTGGTCCGGTGATGATCGGGCCGTCCAGTTCACATACAGCTGGCGCTGCAAGGATAGGCAGAGTCGCTCGTACATTATTCGAAAAACAGCCGACGAAAGCGGTCATTTCCTTGTACGGTTCTTTTGCGAAAACATACAAAGGGCATGGGACAGATTTGGCACTTGTTGCAGGAATCATGGACTTTGATACATTTGATGAACGGAT
Source organism: Mesobacillus subterraneus (assembly GCF_023715485.1). Lineage (GTDB taxonomy): Bacteria > Bacillota > Bacilli > Bacillales > Cytobacillaceae > Mesobacillus > Mesobacillus subterraneus_B. The sequence goes on from NZ_JAMBOF010000007.1 coordinate 197,428, forward strand.
TCCTGAAGCGTTGGAAATTGCTGAACAATCCGGTTTGGAAGTTGAATTTATCACGGAAGATGCTGTCACGGAGCATCCGAATACGGTAAAAATAAATTTATTTGATGATGCAGGTAAAGAGCTTGAAATCGTCGGGATCTCCATCGGCGGCGGAACAATTGAGATCATCGAAATCAATTCCTTTAAATTGAAGTTGTCAGGAGCTCATCCTGCGATTCTGGTCGTGCATCATGACCGGTTCGGCTTGATTTCAGCTGTAACTAGCGTTTTATCAAAATATCAAATTAATATTGGCCACATGGAAGTCTCACGGAAAGAAAAGGGTGACGTGGCCGTTATGGTGATAGAAATGGACCACAAACTTGAAGAGGGAGTGTTTGCCGAATTAAGTTCGCTCGAAGGCGTCGATCAGGTCATCCGATTGGTCGACTAAAAGAAAACATCAGGAGGGCTGGCCATGTTTCGTAATGTTGCCGAGCTTGTTGAATTAGCTGAACAAAACCAGGTTAAAATCGCCGAAATCATGATTCGGCAGGAAATAGAAGTTTCAGGCCGTTCGAGGGAAGATATCATCGCCCAGATGGACAATAACCTTTCCGTCATGGAACGTGCTGTTGAACGTGGATTGAATGGAGTAAAATCTCACTCAGGCCTTACCGGCGGAGATGCGGTATTGCTGCAAAACTATATTAACACCGGTAAGTCGCTTTCTGGCAATCTATTATTGGATGCCGTCAGTAAGGCTGTCGCTACGAATGAAGTGAATGCAGCGATGGGAATCATCTGCGCAACGCCGACTGCAGGATCTGCAGGGGTTGTCCCAGGCACTCTTTTTGCCGTGAAGGAAAAGCTGAACCCAACGCGCATGGAAATGATTGAGTTCTTGTTCACGACTGCCGCCTTTGGATTTGTCGTTGCAAACAACGCCTCCATTTCCGGTGCTGCAGGTGGATGTCAGGCAGAAGTAGGATCAGCAAGCGGAATGGCCGCGGCCGCCATTGTTGAGATGGCCGGCGGAACACCTCAGCAGTCTTCAGAAGCCTTTGCGATTACTTTAAAAAACATGCTTGGACTAGTCTGTGACCCAGTTGCCGGATTGGTTGAAGTTCCATGTGTAAAAAGAAATGCGATGGGCGCATCCAACGCGATTACTGCTGCCGACATGGCACTGGCAGGCGTAACAAGCAGAATCCCATGCGACGAAGTCATCGGCGCGATGTACGCGATCGGACAGACGATGCCATCCGCACTAAGGGAAACAGCAGAAGGCGGACTCGCTGCCACACCAACAGGCCGTCGACTGGAAGAAGAAATCTTTGGAAAGCCAAAGACTAAGTTAGTAGATTATTTGATTACGAAATAATATTTGCAGCCACTCTCTTAAATGGAGCGTGGCTTTTTTGTGTTTTTTCCTAGGGAGAAATACCACTTTTGCGAGAGATTATATTCCTTGTAAGGGAGAGAGATTAATAGCATCGACCGAGAAAATACCTATCCAATTATGGAATTTTAGTGAAATTAATCATTTTTTCTCCAAGCCTGCTACAGCACTCGACAGAATTAGCAAAATAGTCATTATATACTGGTTGAAAGAATACATAAGTGTTCAAATCTCCTATTAAGAACGGAGGGAGTTAGATGAAAAAACGTGAATTGCTTCTCACGATGATCATAGGAATAGTTTGTTCCGGGCCGATCCTAGTTGAGGCATCGGAAACATTGCCAGAGATACGGGATCAGCGACTGGATCTTAAACAAGATGTAATGAAGAAAGAAGCAGACATCGAGGCAATGGGTGAGGCGGAACAGAAATATCTGACTGAATTGAAAGCGCTGGACGATGAAGCAGCTCTTGTGAACGAAAAGATCCGTAACCTTCATACTGTCGTAGAGTTGTCAGATCAGACCGCTGAAATGATGAAAAAAGAAATCGAAGAGCTTAACGCAAGAATCGTGAATCGTGAAAAGCTGATTAAAGAACGCTTACGCACAATGCAGATTCAAGATGGATTAGGACTGTATGTGGATATCATCTTCGACTCTAAAAACCTGTCCCAGCTGTTCGATGCCGCGAAGGCAATTAGTACGATCATGAAAGCAGACAAGGACTTAATCGCAAAACATCAAGCTGATCTTTTAATAATGAAGGAAAAGGAAAAGGACTTGCAGAAAAGGATTGTTTCGCTCGAAAATGACCAGAAGGAAATGCAGTCGTTAAAAGCTGAGCTGCAAGAGAAAGCCGATGAAAAGCAGCGCTTGCTTGATTCCGTCCAGAAAGAAAGGAAGGAAAGCGAATCCGAGCTTATGGACATGTATGAAGTCTATGTCAATCTGGCATCTCAGGAGATTGCGATTTTAAAAGAGAATCAAGAGCAAAGAGTGGAGTATTTGACCGCCAATCCCGAGGATGTTTTTATCATGCCAGCAGCTGGCGAGCTGACTTCAGAGTATGGTCCTAGATGGGGAAGACTCCATGCGGGGATTGACATCGCCGACGAATCCCCGGACGCCATTGTTGTAGCCGCCGCATCAGGTACGGTCATCCGCTCCTATTATTCCGCAACCTACGGCAACTGCGTCCTTATCACACATAAAATTGACGGCATGACGTTCACCACCCTGTACGCCCATTTGGAAAAAAGCACTGTCACCACCGGGCAATCAATCAGCAAAGGCGAGATGCTCGGATTTATGGGCAATACCGGTGACAGCAGAGGCAAGCACCTCCACTTCGAGATACATGAAGGCCAGTGGAACTATGAAAAATCAAATAGCGTCGATCCGCTAAAGTATTTGGAAAAATAAAAACTAGATTTACTGCTGCATTTTTAAAAATAAGTAAATCCGCTGCAGTAGTACCATAATGAAGCCAGATTTCTCGGGAAGTCTGGCTTTATTTCTGCTTGTTCTTTACGTTAACGTCAATGGTATAATTAATTTACTGATTATACTGATATAAAGAGGTTTTAAATATGTATTCAATTTCCGATTTGGCTGAGGAATTTGGGATTACGACAAGGACCATTCGCTATTATGAAGAGCTGGGCTTGTTGAAACCAGCACGTTCCGAAGGTGGAAGGCGTATTTATTCGAGCAGGGATTTGGCACGGTTGAAGCTTGTCATCCGAGGTAAACGATTTGGATTTTCGCTCGAGGAAATAAAGGAAATGGTACTGTTATTCGACGAGGACAGGACGGGTGAAAAACAGCTGGAGCGAACCATTGAGTATGGACAAGAGAAGCTGGCAGCAGTGAACGAAAGAATATGTGAATTGGTTGAAATCAGGGAAGAAATCGAAAGATTGTTAATGGACTTTAAAGGGAGGCTAAGTAAATGAATTTTTACGAGGAAGAACCGCAGTTTCGTGCGTTATTGATGGAATTATTGGATGAAGAATTTTTTGCGTACGCTGACAAGGAATTACTTGAGTTCGGCGAAAAAAGCGCCAATGAAATCGACCAGCGCGCCAGGTTCACCGACCGCGAAGGGCAGCCTAAGCTGATTAAATTCGATGCCTACGGCGAAGACATCTCGGAAGTATGGGTTAATGATGGCTATCGCAAAACAGTTGAAGACTCATATAACACCGGCATTGTCGGCTATGTCCATAAGGAAATCCCCGAGCTTGGGCGGCGCGGGAATTATATCTACTCTTATGCTCAGGGCTATCTGTTATCCCAGACAGAGCCAGGTTTTTACTGCCCGGTCACACTGACGATGGCAACAGCCTACCTGCTCGACCAATATGCTTCATCAGAAATCAAAGAAAAATTCCTGCCCCACGTCTTATCCACCGGAGAAACAACCCTATACGAAGGCGCAACCTTCCTGACCGAACGCCAGGGCGGATCAGACGTCGGCGCCAACGAAACAAAGGCAGTCCAGACGAAAGACGGCTACAAGCTCTACGGTGAAAAATACTTCGCCTCAAACGCAGGAATGTGCGGCGTCGCCATGGTTTTAGCAAGAAAGGAAGGAGCTCCTTCCGGAACAAAAGGTTTGACACTGTTTGCAGTTCCTTGGCGTAAAGAAGACGGAAAGCTTAACGGCATCAAAATCCGCCGGCTAAAGGATAAACTAGGCGTAAGGGCGGTGCCATCCGCCGAAGTCGAATTCGAAGGAGCAGAAGCATTCGTCGTCGGCGACCCGGCAAAAGGCTTCTACTACATGATGGAAGCCCTCAATCTCTCCCGTGTCTGCAACACCGTCGCCTCACTCGGAATCATGCGCCGAGCATACAGTGAAGCGAGACAGTACGCACTGAAGCGGGACGCCTTCGGCAAGAAGCTAGCGGATTTTCCGATGATCAAAGACACCTTAGCTAAAATGGCCGTCAAACTTGAAGTCGAAACCCGAACAGTCTTCAAGTACCTGCCGTTGTTTGAAAAAGTCATGAGGAACGAACCAGGAGTAACAGAAAAAGAAATCGTACTAAACAGGCTTTACATCGCCCTATTGAAAAAAGAAACCGCAGAACAAGCCGTCCATTTTGCACACGAAGCGATTGAAATGCACGGAGGCAACGGATATATAGAAGACTTTGTCACTCCACGGTTATTGAGGGATGCACAAGTGCTGACCGTGTGGGAAGGGACGGCTAACATTCTTGGGCTTGAGGTATTAAGATTGATGGAGAAGTTTAATGCTGGGGAGTTGTTTTTGCAGGAAATGAGGGAGAGAATTTCTGCGATGGAGGGAGAGTTTGCTGGCAAGGTTGGTGATGGAATAGAGCAGTTGGAGAAACTGCTGATGGCTTTGCATAGTGCATCTCACGACCATAAAACTTTTCACTCGAAACGGGTAGCGGAATTGATGGTTAAGGTTTTTGAGAGTGTGAATGCTTTGGAGTATGGTGTTGGTGGGGATGAGAGGGCACAGAAGGTGATGAAGGTTTTTGTTAAAGAGACTTGGGCCTCCAAGAATGAGTTTGCGGACCAGCTGAAATCTGTGGATTACTTTGAAGAGATTGTATTGGAGAGAACCGAAAAAGAAGCTGTTCTTTAATAGTAGAAAAAACAAGCCTTATTCCATTCAAGGCTTGTTTTTTTGTCGAGATTTAGGGGTTTTTGCCATTTAAAATTTTTAGAAAAATAAATTCTTCTGATGTTATTGACACTGTTTATTAGAGATGGTATTTTAATCATATGTTCTATATAAAGAACAATAAAATTCTTTATTAAGATATTTTGATGCATGAGCCTAATAGCACGGCAGGAGGAAAAAATGAGCGCAATTGCAGGAATCATTCATTTAACAAAAGAGCCGGTTCCATTTGAGCATGGAAGGAACATTATGAAAGGTCTTGAAAAGTTTCCTGCAGACGATATACAAGTCTGGCATAAACACAACGCCTTCATTGGAAACCATGCACAATGGATCACACCAGAATCAGTCGGTGAACAACAGCCGTTCTATGATTCCGAGAGACAATGCGTCATTACCGCAGATGCCATAATTGATAATAGAGAAGAACTGTTCGAGAAGCTGCAAGTCGAGCGTTCAAAGCAAAAAATAATGCCAGACAGCCAGCTCATTTTGCTAGCTTACTATAAATGGGGAGAAGAATCACCTAAGCATCTAGTCGGCGATTTCGCCTATATGATTTGGGACGAACGGCATCAGAAGCTTTTTGGTGCGAGGGATTTCTCTGGTTCCCGAACCTTGTATTATTACAAGGATCATGAAAGGTTTGCGTTTTGTACGACAATCATGCCTTTGTTTACATTGCCAGGGGTTAAGAAGGAATTGAATGAGCAGTGGATGGCGGAGTTTTTGGCGATACCTGTAAACTTCGAATCTGTTGATCCTTCCTCAACTACATATAAACACATAGAACAATTAGCTCCTTCTCATTCTATAACAATTCGTGAAGGTAGAGTTAGGTTATCAAGATATTGTTACTTAATGGAAGAGAATAAGAAATTAAAGCTTAAATCAGACGGAGAATACGAAGAAGCTTTTCGCTATGTTTTCCAAAAGGCTGTCAAAGCAAGAATTAGAACACATCATAATGTAGGTGCACACTTAAGTGGAGGATTGGATTCTGGTTCAGTTGTAAGCTTTGCATCAAAAGCATTGAAACAAGAAAATAAAATGCTAAATACTTTTAGTTACGTTCCTGTTGATGGATTTGAAGATTGGACTAATAAAAGCAGAATAGCCGATGAAAGCCCGTATATTAAAGCTACAGTAAATCATATTGGTAATATTAATGATCAATATTTAAGCTTTGCAGATAGAAGTCCATATACTGAGATTGACGATTGGCTGGAAACGATGGAAATGCCATATAAGTTCTTTGAGAATACTTTCTGGTTAAGGGGGATGTATGAACAAGCTCAACAGAAAAATATTGGCGTGCTGTTAAATGGTCAGAGAGGTAATTGGACTATATCATGGGGGCCAGTTTTAGATTATTACGCTAACCTCATAAAGAAAATAAAATGGATTAAACTTTATCAAGAATTAAATCAGTACAGCAATAACATTGGGGTTCATAAATCAAAGATAATGGCTGCTGCTCGAAAAAAAGCATTTCCTTATATATATGATTTGTTAAATCCTGAAGAGCCCTTTCATTTCCCAATAATTATCAATCGTGAATTTGCAAAACAAACAGACGTTTTCAATAAACTTCATAATCAGGGTGTCGATGTTTCACTTTCTAAACTTCCCACTGCCTATGAAGTAAGGGATAGACAGTTTAGGCAACTATATTATTGGAGTATAACAGGGACTTACGGGGCTAAATTTTCTTTGCGGTATTCAGTATGGGACAGAGATCCAACTAATGATTTGCGGTTAATTAAATTTTGTTTATCAGTACCAGAGGATCAATTTGTACGGCAGGGTTTAGATCGTTCGCTTGTAAGAAGGGCAACAAACTCATATTTGCCAGACAAAGTTAGACTGAACATGCGCTCAAGAGGTGTACAAGGAGCAGATGGAGTTCATCGAATGTCTAGTTATTGGAACACATTTATTGGTGAACTTGAACAAATGAGTAATGATGCTACTATTGGCAATTACCTGAATCCCGAAGTAATTAAAGCAGCGATTATAAAAATTAAAGATAGTACTAATCCCGAATATGCCTTTGACTTTGACTTTAGGATATTAATGCGCAGTTTAATATTCTATCGCTTTTTAAATAATTTTTCTTGAAAGGAGGTGAAAGAATGAAAAAACAATGGCAAAAACCAGAACTAGAAGTACTTAAAATTAGTATGACAATGGCTGGACCTGGGTTTAAAACCCCCGACGGTGTTCAACCTGATCCTGATGAATCGATTCACTATAGCTAATCCAAAACCTTATTTATGGATTCTTATCGCAAATCGCCCTTATACATTTAGTTCAGTATGAGGGCTTTTTAAAATACCCATTAACGGATTAATGGATTAATGGATTAAAGGATTAATGGAGTGAGTCAAATGATTGTAGCAAAAGAAAACATGATTTACCATGCCTTTGGGCTCAAAATCAAAAGCACTATTCCGTTGCCAGAATTAGTTGCTTCAAATGAATCATTAGATATGGCAGAAGTGGAGATTGAAATTGATGAATTAAATGAATTGTGGCTGAAAAAAGGTGAACAAGGGAAATTCATTGTTGATCATCAGATGGTAATGTTTCAAATCCCTGAAACAGCCACATTTTTAATAAAAGATGGTAAAAAAATAATTGTATCCCCTATAAAGGATTCTGATGATAATAAGATTCGCCTTTTTATTCTTGGAACATGTATGGGTGCCTTACTAATGCAAAGGAAAGTCCTAGCACTGCATGGAAGTGCTATTGCAATTGATGGAAAGGCATATGCATTTATTGGACATTCTGGAGCAGGTAAGTCTACCCTGGCTTCTACATTTATTAATCAAGGTTATCAACTGTTAAGTGATGATATTATTCCTGTAATAATAGATAAAGAAGGGTGTCCTAACGTAATCCCTACCTACCCTCAGCAAAAATTATGGCAGGAAAGCCTTCAGAAATTTGGATTTAATTCCTCCGCTTTTAGTCCGTTATTCGAAAGAGAAACAAAGTTCGCTATTCCAGTCCACTCCAGTTACTGTAATGATCCATTACCACTTGGGGGAGTATTTGAGATTACAAAAACAGAGGAAAATCATGCGAAAATAAAATCAATTCAAAATTTGGAAAGGTTTCACACACTATATAACCATACTTTTAGGCAATCTTTAATCCCGCGTCTAGGGTTAATGGAGTGGCATTTTACCGAATCGGCAGGGATTATAAATAAAATAAAGATGTATCAAGTACATCGCCCATCAAATGTTTTTACAGCACCTGAACTATTAGAGAAAATATTAAAAATGATAAATGAGGAGATGAACTAAATGCTGATAAAGGAAAAATTAATATTGGAAAGTAAAATCGTACAGAAGCCAGGATGTATCGTTAGTGACATGGATGGAGAGAAAGTAATGCTTAATATTGATAATGGAAATTACTATAACCTTGGTAAAATGGGCGGGGTTATTTGGGAGATGATAAAAGAACCTATTTCTGTTGATGAGTTAATTAATTACCTTCTTCTAGAATATGATGTTGATAAAATGGATTGTGAGAATCAAGTAATTTTATTTATAAACAAGTTAAATTCCGAAGATTTAATTTCCGTTGTAAACAGGTGAGGTAAAATGTTATATCCTCAGAAACTGGTAACGCTATTTAATCTGAGTAGGATGGAAAAATTTCTTTTTTTAGAGGCCATACTATTCTTGGCATTGGCGCGTTTCCATAAAGTAATGCCTTTTAAAAGGTTGACACGTACCTTAGGTAAGCATATGTGTGAATCCTCTTTTCAAGAAAATCCTTCTGCATACGGCACTATCAAATCAATCTCTAGTGCAATTCATATCATGAGCAGATATACATTCTGGGAAAGTGAATGTTTAGTTAAAGCAATCGCAGGTATGAAAATGCTTCAAAGGCGAGGTATTGAAAGTACACTGTATCTAGGAACTGCAAAAGATGAAAATGGGAAGATGATTGCCCATGCATGGCTGCGAAGTGGATCATATTTCGTTAGCGGAGCTGAAGAAATGAAACGTTTTACCGTAGTAAGCAAGTTTGCAAATAAAAAAGTTATAGAATAAGAGGAAATTACCATGGAAATTATGGTTGAAAAAAAGCACTTTTCAAAAGAATTACAGCTCCTGCTTTTTTTCTTGGATTCTAAATTTGAAGATAAGAATCTCTCAAAAGAGAAAGAGAGATTTAAAGATATTGATTGGAATCATTTTTTACAGCTAACACTACATCACCGTGTTTATCCTATTCTTTATATAAGGATCAAGGAATTAAATGGTGATCTTATCCCAGCAAAGGTAATAGGAAAGCTGCAGCAATATTATCAAACAAACATTTTTCAAATGCTGAAGCTAACAGGAGAATCTGAAAGCATATCCAGAATTTTTATTGACCAAAAAATTCGAACATTATTTTTAAAAGGTTCTATTCTTGGCGCGCATTTGTATGGGGATCTTTCTTTAAGAACATCTTCGGATATTGATGTACTAATACCAATTGAAGATTTAGAGCGAGCTGAATCGACGCTCTTAAACCTTGGTTATATAAAAGATGATTATATACTGACTGTCTTGAATGATTGGAAATGGAGACATCACCATATCACTTTTATGCACCCGCAAAAGAAAATAAAGTTGGAAATACATTGGAGATTAAACCCAGGTCCATCATGGAATCAGTCATTTGAGGACTTATGGGAAAGAAAGAAGGAAAGTTCCATCACCGATTTTCCTTTGTATATGTTAGGTGAGGAAGATTTATTTTTATTTTTGGTGTCACATGGAGCACGTCATGGTTGGTCTCGTCTTCGCTGGTTGGTAGATATCGACAGGTTGGTAAGTCGGGATTTGAACTGGAACTGTATAAAAAGGCTTCTGAAAAAATATCAACTTACTCAAGTAGGAGGGCAAGCTCTTTTCCTTTCTTCAGAATTGTTGAGTTCTTATAGTCCACACGAACTAAAGGAAATATCTAATTCGAAAAAATCAAAAAGACTGGCTAAAGGAGCCTTATTTTACATTAAGCAATTGGTTAACCTCCATATCGAACCTTTGCCAGAAGAAATCGCAAACTACCATAAGAGTCATTTATTTTCATTAATGTCGTTTAAGCAAAAAGTATTATTTATTCTTAGTTTCTTATTTCCATATCCTGAAGATGCTCTAGCTTTCCCATTGCCAAGGGTGCTTCATTTTTTATATTTTCCTTTGAGGCCGATTCTTTGGGCGATAAGAAGAAAAAGGAAGCAGGCAATGTTGCAGGAGGATGTCACATGAAACCCTTTTTGTATTATATAAAACGATTATTTAATTACTCAGGTAACATTCTCTATTGGAATATCGTTGGAATGGCTTTGATCAGTTTTATAGAAGGTCTTAGTATACTGTTACTAGTCCCCTTACTTAGCTTAAGCGGGATAATGAATTTGGATTCCAGAGGCGATACACTAGCGAATTATCTCGGATTATGGAATTTGATGCCTGAAGCATTAAGGTTCCCCTTCATCCTTCTTGCCTTCGTATTATTAATCATTGGACAAAACTTTGTTGATAGAAACTTAAATATAAGAAATGTCAAAATTGCGCATGGGTTTATAGGGAAATTAAGAATAGACACATATGAGGTATTATTAGGTGCTAATTGGGGTTTTTATACAAAGAAAAGAAAGTCCGATCTGATCAATATTATGACTATTGAATTGGCAAGAGTTTCAGGAGGAATTTACCAATTTATTCAACTATTAACCTCCATTATATTTAGTATAATCCAAATTGGCTTTGCCCTTTGGCTTTCCGCAAAAATGACATTATTCGTTCTATTCAGTGGTCTTATATTATCATTATTCTCTCGAAAATTTATTAAACAAGCGAAAAAGCTAGGTGAAAAAACTTCATTACTATCCCAGGAATACCTAGCAGGGATAACAGATCAATTAAATGGTATTAAGGATATTAAAAGCAATACGTTAGAAGAGACACAGATGAGCTGGCTACAATCAGTCGTTCAAGGAATGTATACAGAGCAAGTTGAGTATATAAGAAATAAAATTTCATCTCAGCTATTTTATAAAATCTCCTCAGCTATTCTTATAGCAACTTTTATTTTTTTCTCAGTAAAAATGTTCAATTCACAGCCATCACAGTTCTTATTAATTATTGTGATATTTTCTCGTTTGTGGCCAAGGGTTATAGGGATTCAATCTAATTTAGAGCAATTAGCATCGACAATCCCAGCCTTTAGGTCATTAAATGCCCTTGAGGCAGAATGTAATGCGGCAAGAGAAGTGTTATCTGATTTGAAAAACGAGAAAGTACTGCCAATCGTATTGAATAATGAGATCCAATGCAAGGGTGTCTATTTTAGATACGATCATTCCATATCAACCTATGCTTTGCAAAATATTAATATAAGAATACCGGCAAACCAAATGACTGCGATTGTGGGTCGGTCAGGTGCTGGGAAAAGCACATTGGTTGATATATTAATGGGCCTTCATATGCCTGAACAGGGGAAAGTAATAATTGATAATAAGACTCTTACAGATGAATCGTTAATTTCATTAAGAAAAGCAATTAGTTATGTTCCACAGGAGCCCTTTTTGTTTAATACTAGTATAAAAGAGAACTTTAAAATGATTAGCCCAGACGTAACACCCCAACAGATATGGGAGTCATTAGAATTCTCAGCGGCAGCTGATTTTGTTAGAAAGTTGCCTAATGGACTTGATACAGAAATTGGGGATAGAGGTATTAAGCTTTCTGGTGGAGAACGCCAACGACTTGTTCTTGCTCGTGCAATTTTAAAAAATCCATCGATTCTAATACTTGATGAAGCAACTAGTGCTCTTGATAGTGAAAACGAATCTAAGATTCAGTGTGCTCTGGAGAAACTTAAAGGAAAAATGACGATCATTGTTATAGCTCATCGATTATCTACAATAAAAAATGCTGATCAAGTGATTGTTTTAGATAAAGGAGAAATCATTCAACAGGGTGGATTTAAGGAATTAGCATCTGAGCAACAGAGTATCTTTAATAATCTCCTAAAAAAACAAATGGAAGCAGTCTAACATTCTTCGTGAGTTGTCAGAAAATAATAAAATGCTCTTGACTTGTTCTTTATACAGAACTAAAATAGGTATATATCATTAGTAATTGAGAACGTATATTTTTTTACACCAAACGTTCTTTATCTAGAACGCATTAAGTTATAAGGTGGGTTAAATGAGCAATGAGTAATGGAAAAAAAGGGATTGCTAAAGAAATCAATCTAAAAGAAATCTTCTCTGTCATTAAAAAGCGTCTTTGGATCATTGCTATAATAACTGCCTTGTCTTCAATTGCTGGATATTTATATGGTGAAAAGGACATCACTCTCCTTTACCAATCCTCAGCTCGAATCATTATTGGTAAAGAAGCGGATATGAATACACTGCAAGTAATATTGAAAGATCCAGTTGTATTAGAGAAGGTTGTTGAAAGGCTGGATTTAAATCGAAGTCCAGAATCGCTGGCAAATCAAATTAGTGTAGGAATCCTGGATAGTTCGAAGGTTGTAAATATTAGTGTGATTGATACCAATCCAAATAGAGCAGCAGATATAGCCAATACCACAGCTGAAGAGTTTAAAACTGAGATAACTAGATTGCTTGATTTTAATGATATGGAGATCTTTTCGCCTGCAAAAATCAATTCAAATCCAATAAATGAGGAAAAAAGTAAATCAGGCATTATTGGGGTGGTTTTTGGAGTAATTGCAGGGATTGGATTCGTTTTCTTCTTGGATTCATTAGATGACACTGTCAGATCCCAAAAGGATGTTGAGGATTATCTAGGTCTTCCAGTAGTAGGCAGGATTTCGAAAATGACCAAAAAGAATATTAAAAAGCAAAGTATTCATCCTATAGACTTCCTGGGAGGTGATACCGGTGTTCCGAAGTAAACGAAGGTCAACAAGTGCAAGTCAAAAGAGAAATTTGATTGTTTATTCCAATCCAGATTCAATCATCTCTGAACAATTTAGAACACTTCGTACCAATGTTCACTTCTTAACTGGCGGGAAAAAGAGTATTTTGCTTTTAACATCCCCGTGTTCGAGTGAAGGGAAATCCACAGCTGCAGCGAACCTTGCATTATCTATGGCGCAGCAAAAAGAAAAAGTCCTTTTGATTGATGCGAATTTAAGAGATCCAAATATTCATTTTATATTTAAGATATCAAACGGGAAGGGATTAGCGGATGTACTTTCTGGTCAGGAAGAATTAGCTGATGCTGTATACCACACTGAAATAGGGAACTTAGCGATTTTAACAAGTGGCCAGCTCGAATCCAACCCAGCGGAATTACTTGGGTCAGAATCCATGCAAAAATTATTTCAACAAGCACTACAAGAATACGATATGATTTTAATCGATTCACCGCCTGTTCTGGATGTGACGGATACAAAATTACTAGCAAATAAAAGCGATGGAGTACTCCTGGTTATAGGTGAAGGAAAAACAGCTATTGAAAAAGCGACAGAAGCTAAAAAGGCTCTTGAGTTCGCAAAAGCCAAGATTTATGGGGTTATTCTGAATGAGATGTAGAAACACATATTTTTTTAATATTTTTGTTCGTTATTAAGAAATAAATGTTCGCTGTGTTATGGTGATGTCTCCTAGCCGTTATCAAAGGAGGCACTCGGTCATGCTGTGGGTTAAAAAACCTTAGACGCTCTGGTCGTCGAGAGTGTGATGTGAGGAGGGGTTAAATGCCCCATTTATTAATAAAGTTTTTACTTATTTGTTTTTCAATCAGAACAAATAAATAAGAACTTTATTTTTAAGGAGTGTTCATATGAAGGAAATAGATAAATTCCCAAAATCAATTAAAAAAGCAGTACGGTACATAAAACAAGATGCCAGCAAAGAGCAGTTGGAAGAAATCAGGAAGCTGATTGACTATGCCATTAAGCTGCGAAGCGTGAGAATAGATTAAGACAAGAGAGGAGGAAAAGCATGACCTATAGGCAGAGGCTTTCATTATTCATTCTCATTGATTCAGCGATTGTTTTAACCGCGATCTTCATTAGTCATTTACTTGTCCGCGGTACAATCAATACTTCTCCATGGTTTTATGTTGTTAGTGCAATGACTATTTTGGTCAGCCATCATATATTTTCTTTTAAATTCAAACTTTATAAAAAGGCATGGGAATATGCAAGTGTCGGGGAATTAATCATCATTTTAAAAACTGCATCAGCTTCGATTCTAACAGCTTCTATTTTCCAGGGAGTTTTACTGAATGAAATCTTTATTAGACGACTGTCAGTAACAGGACTACTATTGGTATTGTTCATTGGAGGGTCACGGTTTTGCTGGCGGATCTATAGGGATTTGTATTTAACTAGGTTGGCATATAACAAAAGAACCCTAATCATTGGTGCTGGTTCTGCAGGGATTATGGTTGCAAGGCAATTGCTCAAGAACAATGAAACAGATCTTCAGCCTGTTGGTTTTATCGACGATGATGTGAAAAAACATCATCTTGATATTCTGGGCATATCAGTCCTTGGCGGAGTCAACAAAATTGAAAGTGTTGTTAGGGAATTGCAAATTGAAAATATCGTCATTGCGATTCCTTCACTAAGTAAAAAGGAGCTTAATATCATTTTTCAAGAATGTATAAAAACTGATGCAAAAACACAAATAATCCCGATGTTAGAGGATCTAATGACCGGAAAGGTGTCAGTAAACCAATTCAGAGATGTGCAAGTGGAGGATTTATTGGGAAGAGATCCTGTGGTTTTGAATGATGACAGAATCTCAGGAGATATCACAAATAAAGTAGTGCTAGTTACTGGCGCTGGGGGATCAATTGGATCTGAAATCTGCCGGCAAATAGCCCGGTTTAATCCTAAAAAATTAATATTACTAGGACATGGTGAAAATAGTATTTATTCAATCGAGATGGAACTAAAGGAAAGTTTCCAAGATTCAAAGATTGAATTTATTCCTGTTATAGCGGAAATTCAGGATGCCAAAAAAATGATGTCCGTGATGGAGACATTCCAGCCGGATGTTGTTTATCATGCAGCGGCCCACAAACATGTACCATTGATGGAACGAAATCCTGAAGAAGCTGTGAAAAACAATATGATTGGAACATTGAATGTCGCAAATGCTGCCAGCTGGCATGGAGTGAAAGCATTCGTTATGATTTCATCTGACAAGGCTGTAAACCCGACCAGCGTGATGGGTGCTACAAAGAGGCTTTCAGAGATGATTGTACAGCATATGGATGAAAGCAGTAATACAAAGTTTGTTGCTGTAAGATTTGGGAATGTCCTTGGAAGCCGTGGAAGTGTTATCCCATTATTCAAGAGACAAATTGAAAAAGGTGGTCCTGTGACAGTAACGCATCCAGATATGATACGTTACTTTATGACGATTCCTGAGGCATCAAGACTGGTGATTCAGGCCGGGGTTTTGGCACAGGGAGGAGAAATTTTCGTATTGGATATGGGGGAACCTGTAAAAATAGTAGACTTGGCCATAAACTTGATTAAGCTGTCCGGTTATTCTGTTGAAGAAATCGGAATAGAATATACAGGAACAAGACCGGGCGAAAAGCTGTATGAAGAGCTTTTAAAGGATGAAGAAGTAGGAGAGCATCAAGTTCATCCGAAAATTTATGTAGGCAAGACGTCAGAATTGTATATATCCGAGATTGAGGAGATTATTGGTAATTTCTCTAGTATGGATAAAGAAGAATTAAGAGATCGATTGCTAGCTTTGGCGAATAATCGTGTTGCGAACTCTCCATTAATGTCAATTTCAGTTTAGGGGTGGAAGTAAAATGAAAGTAAAAAAAGCAATTATCCCAGCTGCTGGTCTGGGAACTAGGTTCTTGCCAGCAACGAAGGCAATGCCGAAGGAAATGCTGCCAATTGTAGATAAACCAACGATTCAATATATAGTGGAAGAAGCGATCGAGTCAGGAATCGAGGATATCATCATTGTTACTGGAAAAGGAAAAAGAGCGATTGAAGATCACTTTGATCATTCCTTTGAGTTGGAACAAAACCTATTTGAAAAAGGGAAGTTCGAATTATTAAACGAAGTACAAAAATCTTCAAAGCTTGTTGATATCCATTACATTCGACAAAAGGAACCAAAAGGTCTTGGCCATGCGATTTGGTGTGCCCGGAAATTTATTGGCAATGAACCGTTCGCTGTTTTACTGGGTGATGATATTGTCCAGGCAGAAAAGCCGTGCCTGCAGCAAATGATTGAGCAATATGAGAGGTATAACGCATCCATTCTCGGAGTACAGCAAGTAAATCCAAACGAAGTCTCAAGGTATGGGATCGTGGATGGTAATTGTATCGGCGACAGATTTTACAATGTTAGCAGTTTAATAGAAAAACCAGCGATTGGAGAAGCGCCATCAAACCTTGCGATCATGGGACGATATATCCTGAATCCTAGAATTTTTGATGTCTTGGATCAACAAAAGCCTGGTGCTGGTGGAGAAATTCAATTGACCGATGCAATCGCAGGATTGAATGAATATGAAGCTGTATATGCCTACGATTTTGAAGGCACCAGGTACGATGTAGGTGAAAAAATGGGCTTTATCAAAACGACAATCGATTTCGCTCTACAGCGAGATGATTTACGAACTGATCTGCTAGATTACTTTTCATCGATTTTAAATCTTGAAAAAGCAAGGCAGAGCTAATTGTATGGGTGCGAAAAAGCGGATCTTACTCTGTGCAACGGTTGATTATCATTTTAATGCTTTCCATTTGCCCTATATGAAATGGTTTAAAGAACAAGGGTGGGAGGTCCATGTCGCCGCTAAAGGTGATATGGACCTTCCTTTTGTTGATAAAAAATACAATTTACCGATTCAAAGGTCACCATTTAGTCTGCAAAATGTTCAGGCATACCGTGAATTAAAAACAATCATCCATCAAAATGAGTATAAAATCATCCATAGCCATACACCGGTGGGTGGTGTGCTTGCCAGACTGGCGTCCAGGACTGTCCGAGAAAATGGAACAAAAGTGATGTACACAGCACATGGTTTTCACTTTTGCAAAGGATCGCCTGCATTAAACTGGCTAATCTATTATCCTATCGAAAAATGGCTGGCAAGATATACAGACTGCCTGATTACCATTAATGAAGAAGATTTCAATCGAGCTAATCAGCATCAGTTCAAGGCGGACCGTATTGAACATATCCATGGAGTGGGCGTTAACCCAGAAAAATTCAAACCCGCAGAGAAAGAATATAAAAAGGAATTAAGAATCGCCTACGGTTACAACGTTGGCGATTTTTTGATGTTTTATGCTGCTGAATTTAACAAAAACAAAAACCAACAGCTTCTAATTCGGGCTCTTGCCCACGTCAAAGATGAGGTTCCGAAAGCAAAACTCTTATTCGCTGGAGAAGGACCATTATTGCCTGAGTGTCGTAAACTGGCACATTCACTAGGTGTAGAGAATCGAGTTCAATTTCTGGGATTTAGAAAGGACATTGAACAATTGTTACAAATATCTGATATAGCAGTAGCGTCAAGTTTCAGAGAAGGGCTCCCTGTAAATATTATGGAAGCCATGGCTTGTGGACTTCCGGTTATAGCTACAGAAAACAGGGGACATAGGGAACTTGTTTCAGACCAACAGAATGGGTGGTTAATTCAGGATAATAGTCCACAACTATTTGGGAAGAAGATAAAGTTACTAGCAAAGGATCCAGGTCAAAGAGCGCTAATGGGCTCGACTGGACGCGGGATGATTATGAATCAATTCAGCACGAATAAAATACTCCAAGAAAAAAGTGAGATTTACAAAACGTATATGGCAGAAGCGGAGGATGCACAGTGGGCAGTCCTATAAGAGTTTTACATGTAGTCGTCAACATGAATCGCGGTGGAGCAGAAACACTACTGATGAATCTTTATCGAAACATTGATCGGACAAAAATCCAGTTCGACTTCCTAACCTGTAAAGAAGGTGTTTTTGATGGAGAAATATTGGAACTGGGAGGAAAAGTATACAGGATTCCTTATATTACTGATGTGGGACACTTCAAGTATAGAAAAACTCTTGAGGAATTTTTTAATTACCATTCTGGATATAAAATCGTTCATTCTCACCTTGATAAAATGAGCGGTTTGGTATTGAAAGCTGCCAAGAAATCAGGAATAGCTGTAAGGATATCCCATAGCCATAATACAAGCAGCGAAGGAAGTATGGCCGTCAAACTTTATAAATGGTATATAGGACAACTGATTAATTCTCACGCTACAAACTATTTTGCTTGTTCTCAGGTAGCGGGAGAATGGCTCTTTAAAGGAAGATCAACATCAGCTTCGATATTAAAGAATGGAATAGATATTGACCATTTCAAGTATTCACCACAAACCAGAAGAGAAATAAGAGAGGAATTACAACTATCGGAACATGATATAGTCTTTGGGCATGTTGGAAGGTTTGCTCATCAAAAAAACCACCAATTCCTGATTGATATTTTTGCCGAGTTTAGCAAATGTGAGAAGGATTCGATTTTATTACTAGTTGGGGATGGACCATTAAGGGAAGAAATTGAAAAGAAAGCCTTTGACTTAAAAATTCATAATAAAGTCAAGTTTTTAGGAGTACGATCTGATATCCCTCGAATTTTACAAGCTCTTGACTTATTTTTATTTCCATCTCTACATGAAGGGCTGCCAGTGTCATTAATTGAAGCACAGGGTGCGGGATTGCCCTGTTTCATATCTGACCAAATCTCTAAAGAAGTGGATATGGGTATGAATCTTGTTCAATTTCTTCCCTTAAATAATAAGAGTTTATGGATTGAGAGAATTAAAAAAAGGCTCTCAATCTCAGATAGCAGAGAGTTTAATTTTGAACCCCTAAAACAAAAGGGGTACAACATAAAAGATTCTGCTTCTCAACTTGAAAAATTTTATTTATCGGTATAGGGGTGAAGCTAGGTGAAGGTACTAACGGTATTTACTCCTACTTTTAACAGGGCTTATTGTTTACATCAATGTTATGAGAGTCTGGTACGCCAAACCTGCAAAGATTTCGTGTGGCTGATTATTGATGATGGCTCTACAGATAATACCAAAGAATTAGTTGATAAATGGAAAAAGACAAACCTAATAGAAATTGAGTATATCTGGCAAGAGAATCAAGGAATGCATGGAGCACATAATACTGCTTATGATTCTATTAAAACAGAGTTGAATGTATGTATTGATTCTGATGATTACATGCCTGATGATGCAGTTCACAAGATTATAACCATGTGGAAGATTTTTGGCAGTGAAAATGTCAGTGGGATCATTGGCTTAGATTCATATACAGATGGGAAAGTGATAGGAACGAACCTTCCCAGTGTCCCAATGACATCTACGCTTTTTGACTTGTATCACAAGTATGGAGTTACTGGAGATAAAAAGTTAGTTTATAGAACCGAACTTACAAAGAGATTTCCTTATCCAATCTTTGAAAATGAAAAATATGTTGGGCTAGCTTACAAATATCATATGTTGGATCGAGACTATGAGATGCTCCTGATGAATGAGGTTTTATGTTGTGTAGAATATCTTCAAGACGGTTCATCACTTAATATGTTGGGACAATACCGTAAAAATCCAAAAGGGTTTGCATTCTACAGGAAAGAACTTATGAAATTACCTTTCGCAAATAGCAAGTTTAAGTTTCGACAGGCTATCCATTATGTTTCCAGTTGTCTACTAGATAAAAATTTTCAATTTATTAAAGAAGCCCCAAACAAGGTCTTAACCACATTAGCCGTGCCCTTAGGAATAATGCTATTTCTATTTATTAAGACAAAAACAAGAACGATTTAATTGAAAGGAATAGAAAATGGAAGTTCTTTGGTTAAATCTAATTATTGTCTTTTTCTTTTCATTCTTTGCAAGGTATTTTGCTACACCTGCTAATAATGCTTCGATTCCTACTATTTCATTGCACAAAATATACGTTTTCGGATCCGTTCTGATACTAGCACTTGTCTCAGGTCTTCGCTCTAATATAGGAGATACTTACTTTTATAAGCATGCATTTGAAGTAAATGATTTTACATGGGAACAGGTGAAGAATCAAGAGAATATTGGCTTCTGGATATTTCAAATGTTTTTGAAGAGATTCTCTGAGGATCCACAGATTTTGATATTTACTGCTGCAATTATAACGAATATACTCATTATTTTTGTATTTTCGAAGTATTCAAGGCACTTTGAGTTAAGCGTGTTTGTATATATCACTGGCGGACTGTATTTAGTGACAATGAACGGAATTCGGCAAAGCCTTACAGCTGCTATTATTTTTATGGCCACCAGGTTTATCATAAGCGGAAATTTCTTAGCCTATGCGTTAATAGTCTTATTTGCTTCTACTTTTCATGAGAGTGCGCTCATTCTTCTCCCCATTTATTTCTTGGTTAGATATAAAGCCTGGTCAAGAGCAACGTTAATGTTATTGGTCATTGCAGTTGTTATTGTGATAGGTTTTGATCAGTTTTCGTCGATACTTTTCTCAAGCTTAGAAGATACACAGTATGGTCATTATAAAAATTTCCAGGAAGGTGGAGCGAATATAATTCGTGTTGCAGTTTTCGGGACACCTCTTATCATTGCCTTCTTCGGAAGAGAAAAGTTAAGAGATATCTTTCCAGAAAGTGATTACATCGTGAATATGGCGCTAATTGGATTTGTTTTTATGATTGTATCTACTCAAAACTGGATTTTTGCTAGATTTAATATTTATTTTGAATTGTATCAGCTAATTTTAATAGGGTGGATCGTAAAGCTTTTTCATGAAAAAGAACAGCGATTAGTTTACTTAGGAATAATCGTTTGTTATTTCCTTTATTACTACTACGAGAGTGTAATTAGCTTAAATATTCACTATAAGAGCGACTATATCACCTTTTAAGTGCGTATTGATAGGGGGATAAAAAGTGGAAGAAAAACATATCGATAGGGTCTTGCATATCGTCAGCGCGATGGATCGAGGCGGGGCGGAAACATTACTTATGAATGTTTATCGAAACCTGGATAGAAGTAAGCTTCAATTTGATTTTATTGTCCATCGGGCTGACCAAGGAGATTACGATAATGAAATTCGCAAACTAGGTGGAAAAATTTATAACGTTCCCAGCTTAGGAATTGCTGGTCCGATATCTTATGTTAAGAAACTACGTGAGATTATGTCGTCAAATTCCTATATTGCAGTTCATTCACATACGGATTACCAAAGTGGATTTCCTGCCCTTACAGCAAAAATTGCAGGAATTCCGCATCGTATCTGTCACTCTCACAGCAACAACTGGCCAATGGTTGACAGCTTTAAACACAAACTTCTACTAAAGGGTTTGCAGTCAATCATTAAAATCTCAGCAACTCAATATTGCAGCTGCAGTCAAGAGGCTGGAGCTTTTTTATTTGGTCAAAAGGCAGTTGATAACAATCAAGTAACCCTCCTTAAAAATGGCATTGATTTAGGCCAGTATCTTGATGAAACAATTACTAAAACAAGTGTGATTAGAGAACTAGGTCTCGATCAGGATGCTAAGATCATCGGTCATGTTGGAAAGTTTTCAAAGTCTAAAAACCAGGCTTTTATTCTTAAGATACTCAAAGATCTGATTAAGAAAGATAAAAGGTATGTGGCTCTGCTGGTTGGAGATGGCCCGTTAAAAGAGACGATTGAACAAGAAGCAGAAACTATGGGCCTTTCCAATCATGTTCGTTTCTTAGGAGTACGGTCTGATATTCCCAGAATGATGAAGGCTTTTGATGTTTTTCTTTTCCCTTCTATATTTGAGGGCTTCGGGATTGTTACAGTTGAGGCACAGATAAGTGGAACTCCCTGTATCATGTCAGACTCGGTTCCAATTAGCACAGATATGGGGCTCGACTTAGTAAGGTATTTAAGTCTGGAAGAGAAACCTGAGAAATGGGGAGTAGAAGTAGAAAAAGCAATCAATATACAGAAGCCAGAAAAAGATGCTTTAGTTAAAGCGCTATCTGAAAAAGGCTTCAGTATTCAACAGAATATTGAGGAATGGATGAAGCTTTATAGAGTTGGATAGAATTCTACAATATTAGGCGGAGTGATGAATGAAGAAGAAGGTATTGATTGCTTCATTTGATTTAGCGATAGGCGGGGTGGAACGAAGTCTGATCGGGTTGCTGAATAGCATTGACTATCAACAATATGATGTTGATCTGATGCTCTTTAAGCATGAAGGTGAATTCTTTTCACTTTTGCCTGAAGGTCCCAATCTGCTTCCGGAAAATCCTGCATACAGTACATTCAGAAAATCGATTTCCCAGATAATCCGGGATGGGCGATATCCTATTGCCGTTTC
Organism: Mesobacillus subterraneus; assembly: GCF_023715485.1. Lineage (GTDB taxonomy): Bacteria > Bacillota > Bacilli > Bacillales > Cytobacillaceae > Mesobacillus > Mesobacillus subterraneus_B. Next base: position 219,879 of record NZ_JAMBOF010000007.1, read on the forward strand.
AAGATTATTGGCCAAGTATATAGGCGGCATTAAAGGAAAACTGATGAAGGCGGAGGAACCAGGATATTTAATAATCCAATATGGTTGGGAGCTGTCACGACCATTTTTACCTGAAATAACAAAAGAGTATGATCTCGCGATTGGATTCCTATGGCCGCATCATTTCATCGGGGAAAAAGTAAAGGCGAAAAGGAAGGTCGGCTGGGTTCATACGGACTATTCCAATATTCTTGTCGATAAAAAGACGGAAAGTAAAATGTGGGAAAATCTAGACCAAATTGTCGCAGTTTCAGAGGAATGTTCAAACACCTTCATAAGACTTTTCCCTCATTTTAAGGAAAAGACACTGGTTATAGAAAATATCCTCTCGCAGGATTTTGTAAGAAAGCAAGCTGAAATACAGAGTGCACAGGAGATCAAAAAAGAACGCGGTAAAACAATCCTTGTGTCTGTTGGCCGGCTTTCTCACGCGAAGGGTTTTGATAAAGCAATCAGGGCATGCAGGCAATTAGTCGACAAAGGATATGATATTGCCTGGTATGTTGTAGGATATGGTCCGCTGGAATCTGAGTTGCTTAAGCTTATATCCGAGTTAGAACTAGATAATCATTTTTTTCTTCTCGGTAAAAAAATGAATCCGTATCCTTACATAAAAGCATGCGATATTTATGTTCAACCTTCAAGGTATGAGGGGAAGGCAGTAACGATACGTGAAGCACAAATACTGGGAAAACCAGTCGTCATTACCAATTTTCCAACGGCAAAAAGCCAGGTGAAGGATGGGTTAGATGGTCTTATAACGCCCATGGGAGTTGAAGGGATAGTTGAAGGGCTGCAAAAGTTACTTGATAATCCTAGTTTAAGAGATGAGCTAATTAAAAATACAAACTCAATGGATTATGGAAATGAAAATGAGGTCGAGAAGATTTACAGCTTAATAAATGTATAAACGGAGGTGGATCTATGCCAATCCTTGTAACAGGCGGTGCAGGCTACATAGGCAGTCATACTTGTGTTGAATTGCTCAATGCAGGCTATGAAATAATAGTTGTGGATAACCTGATGAATAGCAAACAAGAATCATTAAGCAGAATCAGTGAAATTGCCGGAAAGAGTTTTCCGTTCTACCAGGTTGATTTATTGAATGAGCAAGAACTTGAAAAGGTTTTTATTGAAAATGAGATTGATGCTGTCATACACTTCGCTGGTCTTAAAGCTGTTGGAGAGTCTGTTCGATTGCCGCTCAGGTATTACCATAATAATATCACCGGTACAATCAATCTATTAAACATCATGAAAAAATACGATGTTAATAGAATGGTTTTCAGTTCCTCAGCAACTGTATATGGCATGCCGGAGAGGGTTCCGATATCAGAAGACTTCCCTTTAAGTGCCCTTAACCCATATGGCCGAACGAAATTAATGATTGAGGAAATATTAACGGATCTTTATAAATCTGACCATAAATGGAGCATTGCCTTATTGCGGTACTTCAATCCAATCGGAGCCCATAAAAGTGGCATGATTGGCGAGGATCCAAATGGGATTCCTAATAATTTAATGCCATATATCACACAAGTTGCAGTGGGTAAACTGCCAGAACTCAGTGTTTTCGGCAATGATTATCCAACAGCTGATGGAACCGGAATAAGGGATTACATCCACGTGGTGGATCTGGCCAAAGGGCATTTAAAGGCTCTTGAAAAAGTATCAACAAGCAATGGAATTGAGTCGTATAATCTTGGCACTGGGAAGGGATACAGTGTACTAGAAATGGTTGAAGCATTTGAAGTAGCTACAGGAGTCTCAGTCCCATATAAAATTGTCACCCCAAGACCTGGTGATGCCGCGATCTGCTTTGCCGATGCATCGAAAGCGAGAAAAGAAATGGAATGGGCAGCGGAAAAAAGTCTCCGTGAAATGTGCGAGGATTCTTGGAGATGGCAGTCAAAAAATCCGAATGGATACGATGAAAATTTAATACAAACTGGAACAGGCAATCCGCACTCGAAAAGTGGGGATTTTTTTCATGTCAAAATTGATTGAAAGAGGATTAGAAAATGGATGCACAGGAAACGACACAACAAAGATTTAAGGAATTATTGCAGGACATTTATGTAATTGGGCAAGAAGCTGAACATATTGAAACGAATGAATTGATCTTAGAAATTAAAAAGAAGCTTTCAGCAGTTCTAGAAAAGAATCATTAATAATATTTGTTGCTAGGGGTTGCAAAAATGAAAAGGCTCTTAGATTTAATTAGTTCTATTTTACTTCTTATTTTGTTGTCACCAATCATCTTGTTTACCGCAATGTTTGTAAAAGTGAAGCTAGGTGCACCGGTGCTGTTTAAGCAGAAAAGACCTGGATTATATGGGAAGCCCTTTTACCTTTATAAATTCAGGACTATGACAGATGGTCGAGATCGGAACGGAAATCTACTATCAGATAAGCTTCGTCTAACACCAGCTGGACAATTTTTAAGGAAATACAGCCTTGATGAACTGCCACAGCTGATCAACGTGTTAAAAGGTGAGCTTAGTCTAGTTGGTCCTAGACCACTGTTAATGGAATATCTTCCACTTTACACAAAGGAACAGGCAAAACGCCATCTTGTCAAGCCGGGTATTACCGGGCTATCCCAAATCAGCGGGCGAAATACTTTATCCTGGGAAGAGAAGTTCAAGTTAGATGTTTGGTATGTCCAGAATCAAACATTCCTTTTAGATTTGAAAATATTATGGCGAACAGTATATAAGGTCATCCAGACAGAGGGTGTCACACAGCCGGGCAATGTGACGATGGAACCGTTCAAAGGCTTAAAAACTATCGTAAAAGAGGGACACGGATGAAGATTGCCATTATTGGTCAGGGAGGGCATAGCAAAGTCGTTCGAGACATCATTAAAGCGATGGGAGAGGCAGAAATTGTCGGCTGTCTGGATGACAAATACACTACTGAGTTTTATCACGAACAGGTATTTTATGGGCCGGTGGAATCTGCACGAATGATCAATGAAGATTTTCCTGAGGTTAGATTTTTCGTTGCGGTTGGAAGTAACCGAGTTAGAAAGCAGATTGTAGAGCGATTAGGGATTTCCGATGAGTTCTATGCAACCTTAATTCACCCGACAGCTCAAATAAGCTCAGAGCCTTCGATAGGTCCAGGAAGTGTCGTGATGCCATGTGCTGTGATAAATACAGACGTACAAATCGGATCCCACACAATAATAAATACATGTGCAGTTGTCGAGCATGATAGCATTGTTGGAAATTTCGCTCATGTCTCTCCAAATGCGACTCTAACTGGAAATGTCACTGTGAGAGAAGGTGCGCAGGTAGGGGCAAGTGCGACCGTCATCCCGGGTTTAGAAATTGGCGATTGGGCGATGGTTGGAGCAGGTGCGACAGTGATTCATAATATTCCTGCAAACAGTACGGCTGTTGGGGTTCCTGCGGTTGTGAAAATGAAAGAAGTAACTGGGGGTGTATAAATGGTTAATACAACTGTTCAAAAAAGAATCTTCCTCTCCTCACCACATATGAGTGGAAATGAACAGAAATATATTAATGAAGCATTTGAAACAAATTGGATTGCCCCTCTTGGTCCAAATGTGGATGCATTTGAAAAGGAAATAGCCGCTTATACAGGAGTCAATGAAGCTGCAGCCGTCAGTTCTGGAACGGCAGCGATTCATCTGGCTCTTTCTTTATTAGGAGTAGACAAAGGTGATACAGTATTTTGTTCGACGCTAACCTTTATCGCAAGCGCTAATCCCATTTTATATTTAGGTGCTGAGCCGGTTTTCATCGACTCTGAACCAGAAACCTGGAATATGTCGCCGCATGCGCTTGAAAGAGCATTTAGGGAGGCCGCTTCAAATGGAAAGCTTCCTAAAGCCGTTATTGTGGTCAATTTGTATGGACAAAGCGCAAAGATGGATGCGTTGACCTCATTATGCGATCAGTATGGAGTACCAATGATAGAAGATGCTGCAGAATCCCTTGGTTCTTCTTATAAAGGGAAACCAAGCGGATCGTTCGGACGATTTGGGATTTTTTCTTTTAACGGTAATAAAATCATTACCACTTCAGGTGGTGGAATGCTTGTGTCAAACGATGCAGCTGCAATCCATAAAGCCAGATTCCTTGCGACACAGGCGAGAGACCCTGCACCTCATTATCAGCATAGCGAAGTCGGCTATAACTACCGAATGAGCAATGTATTAGCGGGAATTGGAAGAGCACAGTTGGAGGTTTTAGAGAAAAGAGTCCAAGCACGAAGAGCTATTTTTGAGAGGTATCAGCTAGAACTATCCGAGATACCGGGTATTCAATTTATGCCGGAAATAAACGAGACTTATTCTAATCGCTGGTTGACAGCCATGACGGTTGACGAAAAAGAAGCAGGTATTTCTGTAACCCAACTAATAGAGATGTTAGCGGCAGAAAATATAGAAGCAAGACCTGTATGGAAACCGCTGCATATGCAGCCATTGTTCAAGGATAATATGTATTTCGCACATAACGAAAAAGAAAGTGTATCAGAGCGATTATTCTCCAATGGAATATGCTTGCCATCCGGTTCAAATATGGAGGAACTGGACCAAACAAGAGTCATCAATTGTATAAGAAACTTAATTTCGGTAAAAGAGGATGAAAGAAAGATCGTTTAATATCCAAGGATAATGAGGTAGCTTACATGATTGGTAAAAATTTATCTGAACTGAGAAGAAGAAAGGGATTGAGCCTTTCTGAACTATCTGATCGATCCGGCATCTCCAAGTCATATTTAAGCAACATAGAACGGGATGTACATAAAAATCCCTCCATTCAGATTTTGGAGAAGATATCGGATGTTTTAGATGTAGACCTTAAAGCATTGTTGATAAACGGTAATAGTACAGAAAGAGTTCGCCATGATAAAGAACTTTACGAATTTGCAGAAGAGCTGAAAAAAACAGGCATTAAAAAGGATAATATCCAAGAATATAAACAGCTTATAGAATTTATCAAGTGGCAGAATGAGAAAGTATCCAAATAAATAAGGAGTGGTCAATCAGCCGACTTTCGTCCAACTCCTAAAAAAAAATGCGAAGGTAGGCGGAAAGAGAATGCCTGATAAAGTAAGTGTAGTTGTTCCTATTTATAAAGTAGAAAAATATCTGAATAGATGTATTGATAGTATATTGAAGCAAACCTATAAAAATATTGAAGTTATTCTAGTTAATGATGGTTCCCCAGATCGCTGCGGTAGTATCGCTGAGGAATATGCCGCTGCTGACCCACGAATCAAAGTAATCCATAAAGAAAATGGCGGTTTATCAGATGCAAGGAATGCAGGAATGGAGCAGGTTACAGGCAATTATACTATGTTTGTAGATAGTGATGATTGGTTAGCACCCAGTGCAATTGACATGTTAATAACCACCTGTAAGAGCTATAAAGCGGATGTAGTACAATCTGCTTTTTATTATGCCTATGAAGACCATCTGCTTTTTGACCACAAGCAATATAGTCCGAAGGGAAAACCTATGATACTTAATAGGGAGTCATTGATGTTGGAACTAGTTAAAAATGAACGAGTTAAGAATTTTGCCTGGGGAAAGCTTTATAAAACTAGTATTCTCCATGGCATTCCTTTTAGAAAGGGCGTTTTGTTTGAAGATGTGTTTTGGGCGCATCATGTGATGGACCGTGTCAAAAAATTTGTCCTTATAAATCAGCCATTGTATTTCTATATGCAAAGAAGCGATAGTATTGTTGCTTCATATACACCGAGGAACCTGGATATCCTGGCAGGTTTAAAAGAAAGACACAAATTTATAGAAGAAAAGTATCAAGACTTGGTAGATGAATCTATTAAGGTCATATTAAGAACCAGTTTGATTCACTATAACTTGTTGATTCTGAATTGGAGAAAAGATAAAAGAGGGTCGTATCGGAAAGAGATAAGAGACAATATTAGAAAGAATTCAGCAAAATTTAAAAAGGCTGTAGATCATGATAAATTCCTTAAAACTCAGTTATCAATGTTTCTGCTGCACCCCATATTGAATATTGTATTTTCTGCAGGAAAGAAAGTCCTGAGGCAACTAATTTCTGAACCGTCAGGACTACAGACAGTACCAATAACCCAAAAGGAATATTCAACCTAAAAAACTTCTCCAAAATTGAAGAAGTTTTTTTACTATGCATAATTAGGAGATTTTTATGGAATTCCTTAAAAAGTATATCTCACTGGTAATTATCTATCTTTTTAACTGTTTACCTATTAAGAAGAATAAAGTTTTCCTGTTCAGTTACTACGGAAGCCAATATGGCTGCAGTCCGAAGTATATTACTGAATATATTCTAAAAACTTATCCAAAAGATTACTTCGACTTGGTTTGGGCGTTCAATGACCCAGATTCCAAGGTGGATATTGAAGGGATAAGAAAAGTGAAAACTATGTCGCTTCGCTATTTTTATGAGCTTTGTACATCCAAGGTGTTAATAACAAACTTCAGAACTACTGACTTGTTTATAAAAAGGAAAGAGCAATACTACATACAGACCTGGCATAGTTCACTGCGTTTAAAACAGATCGAAAAAGATGCTGAGGGAAATCTTCCTGCCAGCTATGTACAAATAGCAAAAAAAGATTCGAAAAAGTGTGACTTATTGCTATCCGGCTGTGATTATAGTACCGAAATCTTTAAGCGGGCCTTTTGGTATGGTGGAGAGATTTTTAAGTATGGTACCCCAAGAAACGATATCCTTGTCCATGCAAATAACGACATGAGGTCATCAATACTTTTTAAACTTAATATTCCGTCATCCTGCAAAGTTGCCTTCTATGCACCAACCTTCAGAAAAGATAAAAACCTTGATGTCTATAACCTCGATTTTTCAAAAGTAAAGGAAACACTGGCTAAGAGGTTTGGAGGAGAGTGGATAATCTTAGTGAAGCTGCATCCTCACCTTATGTCAGTGTCAAATCAAATAACAGCTAATGATTTAGTTATGGATGTTACCCAATATGATGACATCCAGGAACTATTAAGTATCACCGATTTCCTTATCTCAGATTACTCGTCTTTGGTATTCGATTACTCAGTCACTAAAAAACCTTGCTTCTTATATGTCCCTGACTTGGAAGATTACACACAAAACGAACGAGGTTTATATTTTGATTTGAGGGAATTGCCGTTTACTAGTGTTTTAAACAACGAAGAACTTATGCGGAAAATTCAAAGTTATGATGAGACAGTTTATAGAAAAGAGTTAGAGAGCTTCTTATCAAAAATAGGATCCTATGAAGATGGTTATGCAGCAAAGAACCTGGCTACCCGCCTAGAAGAAATCTGTTTTGGCAAAGAAAGGAGAGTAATGAATGAAGCAGTATAAAATCGGTTATACAACAGGTGTTTTCGACCTGTTTCATGTAGGTCATTTAAACATTTTAAGGAAAGCGAAAGAGGAATGTGAATTTTTAATAGTTGGTGTCAGTACTGATGAGCTGGTAATGGAATACAAGAATAAGAAACCAGTAATTCCATATGTAGATCGGGCAGAAATTATAGAAGGAATTAAATATGTAGACATGGTGGTCCCCCAAGTGAATCGCGATAAATTTTCGGCATGGGAAAACCTCAAATTTGATGCCATGTTTGTTGGCGATGACTGGAAGGGCAGTCCATTATTCAGTGAAGTAGAGAAAAAATTTAAACAAGTTGGAGTGGAGATTGTTTATTTTCCTTATACAAAAGGGGTTTCGTCTACAGAACTTAAGCATATAATTCAAGCTAAAGAAAAAGTAATCCAATAGAAATATACAAAGTGAAGTGATAAAAGATGAAAAAAGAACTACTTTTTGTTATTGACTCACTGGATTGTGCAGGTGCGGAAAAGAGCCTCGTAACTTTATTATCATTAATTGATCATACTAAATATAATGTGGATCTAATGTTATTTGGGCATGGAGGAGCTCTACAAAAGTTAGTTCCTTCATATGTAAATATACTGGAACCTTTGCATTATACAGAATTTACTAATATGCCACTTAAAAGTGCCGTATGGTATTCTGCAAAAAAATTTCAATATGACATGTTATCTTCAAGGCTAAGATACACGGTCGAAATCAGGAGAAAGAAATATAGCAATGCTCAGAAAGCTAGAGTATATTGGCAAAGTGCGTCACAAGTAATTGAGGAAAATCCTAAAGCTTATGATATTGCGATCAGTTATGCACAAGGTATTCCAACGTTTTATGTTGCAGAAAAAGTAAAAGCAGCTAAAAAGTTTGCCTGGGTTAACGTAAGTTATAGATTAAATGAAGAAGACCAGGAATTTCAAAAAGAATTTTATCAGCAATATGATCGCATTGTTGCTGTCTCAGAATCTACCAAAGAAATCCTCTTAGAAACCTTTCCAATCTTCGCCCATAAAATCGACGTGATATACGACATAAATAATCCATATCTTATAACTGAAATGGCCAATCTGGATAAGAATATTTATCAGGATGGATTTAAAGGAATTAGAATTCTAACCATTGGAAGGTTTGCTCATCAAAAAGGATATGATATTGCAATTGAAGCATGCAAGAAGCTAAAGGAAAAAGGTGTTAATTTCCGATGGTATGCATTAGGTAAAGGGCCATTAGAATCAGAAATAAAAGAGTTAATCCTGCAAAAAGGTTTAACGGAAGAATTTAAATTATTGGGAGTTAAATCAAACCCTTATCCCTTTATAAAAAATGCAGATATTTATGTGCAAACTTCTAGATTTGAAGGGTTTGGATTAGCGATTGCAGAAGCCAGAATGCTGAATGTCCCGGTTGTTACTACGAAATTTGATGCTGTCTTTAATCAGATGATTGATCAAAAAAACGGATTGGTAGTTGATATGAATCCGGTAGCTGTTTATGAAGGTATTCTTAGGATAATAACAAATAATGAACTTAAAGAGAATATTGTCCAGTACCTGAAGACAGAGAAGAAGGGAAATACTGAGGAACTAGAAAAGTTTTATCAATTAATAGGGTAGGAGAAGATATGACTAAGAAGAAAATATTAGTAAATGCTTACTATGCAAAAAATTTAGGGGACGATTTATTTTTAAAAATCCTTTTTGACCGCTATCCACAAGCTGAATTTTATCTACTTACAGCAGATAAAGATTACCTAAAGATTTTCCAAAAATATAAAAATGTAAATATCATTAAAACAATGAATTTGATGCTTGGGAATAGGTCAGTAGATATATTTTCTAAAATAAATATGAACTTTTTAAAATTTAAAAAATTTGATGCATTTTTAAACATAGGTGGATCTATTTTTATGGAAAGTCCAAATTGGAAAAGAGGTTTAGTCGACAGAGATTTAATGCCTAATATATTTAAAAAAAATAATAAGAAAATATTTATTCTTGGAGCGAACTTTGGACCTTTCAAGGATGACTTTTTTATTGAGAGACATAAACAGTTTTTTAGAAAATTTGATGATATATGTTTTAGAGATTCTCTCTCACATAATTTATTCAAGGAACTCCCAAATGTAAGGTTTGCTCCTGATATAGTTTTTAATTTAGATATTAAGCAATATCAAGTAAGAGAGAAATGTGTTGGGTTTTCCATAATTGATCTTGAGAAAAGGAAAGGTTTAAATCGACATTTTAATTCCTATAATCAAAAGATTATTCAATTAATGGAAGAGTATATTAACCTTGGTTATAAAATTAAATTGTTTTCTTTTTGTGAAAAAGAGGGAGATTTAAAGATCATTAAACATATCAGAAATCTCATGAATGAAAAATATAAAAATGATATAAAAATAATTGAATACGATAAGGATATAGATTATTTTTTAAATCAATTTAACACATGTGAGACTATCGTTGGAACTAGATTTCATTCAATTATTTTAGCCCTGGTGTTGGGGCAAAGTTTTTTTCCGTTAATATATAGCGATAAGACTTACAATATATTAGAAGATTTAAAAATGGAAAAGCATGGTTGCTATATCAAGGACATAAGTAAAGTTAAGGTAAGTGAAGTAACTTCTGCATCTTTAGTAAATAGGCTTAGCTCAAATAACCTGATTTTAAACGCAAGTAGTCAATTTGAGAAATTAGATGAATTCATTTGTTAACAGAAAGTGAGTTTTTTAGGTGAAAAAAAAGATATTATTTATGGTAATAAATATGAATATTGGTGGTACTGAGAAAGCGTTACTTAATATGATTTCCGAGTTACCAGAAGAGAAGTATGAAATTACAATACTCATGTTAGAGAAATATGGCGGATTGATGGATTTTATTCCGAAAGAAGTTAAGGTTGAATTTGTGGATAGTTATAAAAATTTTAAAGAACTACTTAATGATCCACCTAAAACTTCACTTGTAAAGTTATTAAAGCAAATGAAGTTTATAAAAGCGTTTATATACTTGGTACTATTTTTTATCTCCTTTATTTCGGGGGAAAGAAGTATTCTGCTGAAATATATTCTTCGAGGTCATTCAGTCATGGAAAACAAATATGATGCTGCTATAGCTTATGCAGGTCCGATGGACTTCATAAGCTTTTTTGTTATTCATAAAATAAACGCTAAAAAGAAAATACAGTGGATACATTTTGATATTACTAAGGTAGGTTTTAATAAAAAATTCGCGAAGAGATTATATAAAAAATTTGATAGGTTATTTGTTGTTTCAAAAGAAGCAAAAAACAAGTTAGTTACCACTCTTCCAGAGTTAAAAGACCTAACAACAGAATTTTATAATGTTGTATCACCATATGAAATTCGTTCAAAATCAAAGAATGGTTCGGGATTTGAAGATGATTTTACAGGTATAAGAATATTAACTGTCGGAAGGCTATCAAGCGAAAAAGGACAGGATATGGCAATACGAGTGTTAGCAAAATTAATAAAAAAAGGACATGGGGTGAGATGGTACTGTGTAGGGGAGGGACACCAACGAAAAGATTATGAAAGGTTAATAGAAAAATACAAGGTGAAAAATCACTTTATACTCCTTGGCGCAAATACCAATCCATATCCCTATATGGAACAATGTGATATTTATGTGCAGCCTTCTAGATACGAAGGTTATTGTATTACTGTTATTGAAGCTAGGTGTCTAGAGAAACCAATAGTATCTACAAAAGTAAATGGTGTAAATGAACAAATAATAAATGGTAGGACCGGGATTATTGTCGATATTGATGAAAACCAGTTGTATGATGCGATTGAACTATTGGTGGAATCTCCAAGTTTACGTAAAATGCTAAGTGAAAATTTGCATGATGTTGAAGTAGAGAATACAAGACAAATAGATAAGTTGCTTACATTAATGAATAAATAAGTAAAGGTTTAAATTACGTCTATTTCAAAGGAGAATAAAATGAGCACAATAAGTATTATCGTGCCAATTTTTAATGTGGAAATTTATTTACATCAATGTATAGATTCGATTTTGGCACAAACATATACTAATTTTGAGTTGATTTTAGTGAATGATGGATCATCTGATAAGAGTGGAGAGATATGTAATTACTATGGTATGAAAGATAAAAGAGTGCGTGTCTTCCATAAAGAAAATGGTGGAGTTTCCTCAGCGAGAAATATGGGGATTCGAAACGCTGTTGGTGATTATTTAGCGTTTGTAGATCCAGACGACGCTATTGAGCCTAATATGTATAAAGAGTTTATGAAGGCAGCTTATAAATATGATCCGGATATTGTAATATGTCCAATAAAGTCTATAAATGTATCTGATAATTCGATTTCCTTATCAAGGATATGGCCTGTGATCAATTCTCCAATACATCAACCTACTATTATTAATGATATACTTCCATCAATATTAAAAGGAAGTACCTTTAGTTTAGTCTCCAGTGTCAATAAACTTTATAAGAAATCAGTATTCCAAGAATATAATATTTTATTTGATGAAAATAAAAATCATAGTGAGGATTTTAAGTTAAACATAATTTTACTTACGGTAGTTAAAAAGATGGTTTTTATTGATAAACCCTTATATAACTATTATATTCACCAAAGGGAATCGTTAACTAAGATATTTAGAGCGGATTTGTATCAATATGTATTAGGGAATAAAAAATTATTACTTGATCTTTGTAACAACTATAATTACAACCAGTATATAAAAATTGTACGGAACCATTATATGGAGGTCACTTTAATGCATATGCAAGATGTAGTTAGACAAAGTCTCCCAAAAAAAAGTAAAGATAAAATATTATCAAAAATTCTTAATGATAAAGAGTTTAAAGAAGATATTATTGCCTATAAATGTCCCTCAAGTTTTTACAAGGTATTAAAAATAGTATGTATTATTAATAATAAAAATTTGTTTATGAATATTGTAAATGCGAAGTATAAATTACAAAGTTATATAGATAGGTTAGCATGATATGAGAACTAATAACTCAATTAAAAATATTTTTATTAGTATACTTGCCCAACTTGTAATAGTCTTATTAGGATTTATTTCTCGTAAGGTATTTTTAGATAGTCTAGGTGCGGAGTATCTTGGAATCAATGGCCTATTAACTAATGTTTTGTCGATGCTAGCATTGGTTGAAAGTGGAATTGGCACGGCTATTGTATTTTCATTATATAAACCTTTAGCTATTAAGGATAATTATACAGTTATTGCTTTAGTTCAATTATATAAGAAAGTTTATAAAATAATTGCTTTGATTATTCTTATTTTTAGTATCTTTTTATATCCTTTCCTTGGTTATTTTATGAAAGGTGAAGTGTCAATTTCATATATTACAGTAGCATATTTTATATTTGTTGCAAAAAATATAATTACATATTTAAATGCACATAAAATATCTCTAATAATTTCTGATCAAAAAGGGTATGTGTTAACTTCATTGAATTTAGTCTTCCAAATAACTATTACTATTGCAAAAATCTTGGTGTTAATAATTACTGGAAATTATATTATATATCTATTAATCGAACTTTTTATATTTATGTTGCAAAACATTATAAGTAGTTTAATCGTTTCAAAAAGGTATCCATTTATCAATACAAAGGAAAAATTCTTAATAAAAAATGAAGAAAAAGCCAGTATCATTACTAAAGTAAAAGCCTTATTTATACATAATATTGGAGGCTTTGCACTAAATGGTAGCGATAATATATTGATTTCAGCTTTTTTAGGACTTACTACAGTCGGATTATATTCAAATTATTCAATGATTACAGGGCAGCTAACTGCTTTTTTAGCACCTTTATTTAATGGTATAGGTGCTAGTGTTGGAAATTTAATTGCGATAGAAAGCAATACGAATAGATACAAAGTCTTTAATGTGGTATATTTTTTAAATTTTTGGGTTTACTCCGTAAGTGTTATTTTTTTATATAATCTATTAGATCCCTTTATTAGCTGGTGGCTCGGAAAGGAATACTTAATAGAAAAATCAGCTGTAGTGATATTACTTATAAATATATACATTAGTGGGCTAAGGTCCTCGGTTTTTACATTTAAGGTAAAAGGTGGGATTTTTGTTGAAGATAAATATATGCCATTGATAGGTGCTGGGATTAATTTAGTGACTTCAATATTATTAGTGAAGATATTAGGAATAACCGGGATTTTTCTTGGTACAACTATAAGTATTTTATTTGTATTTTGGAAAGCACCTAATTTGGTTTTTCAGCAAATCTTCAATAGACCAGTCAATATTTATTATAAGAAATATGTTTTTTATGCTGTATTAACTATTATTGCAGGTAGTGTAACAACATTCTTTTGTACTTGGATTCCATTTCAGAATAACTTTGTATCTTTAGCTTCCAAGGGGATAGTTTGCCTACTAATAATTAATATTATTTATTTTATTATATTTCACAAAACGGATGAATTTATGTATTTAATGAATGTACTAAAAGTAAAACTAAAAATTAAAAATAAAGTAAAGCTTAATAAAACAAAAGTTATGGGATAAGGAAAAAATACTCTCTTTCCTTTTATTTAGTTATTTAAACTTTACTTAAATGATCAAGAATTTAGTGAATTCTTTAGAAGGAGAATATATGAAAATTGCATTTATATCAGATATCCATGGAAATGCCACAGCTCTAGAAGCGGTGCTGGAAGATATAAAAGAACGGAATGTCGACAATGTGTATGTATTAGGAGATATATGTTATAGAGGGACAGAACCCCGACGTTCAGTCGAGTTGGTGAGAAAGCTTAATACAGCAGTCATTAAAGGGAATGCAGATGAGTGGATCGTTCGAGGCATCCAAAAGGGCGAGGTACCGGATCCCGCTCTTGAAATAATGAATAAGGAACGAGGCTACACTTTATCTCGTATGGATAGGGAGAGTGTTGATTATCTATACAACCTACCATCAGAATTGAAGATCGAGATCGAAGGCATCAAAATACATGCTTATCATGCTACCCCGAATAGCTTGTTTGATGTTGTATCTTCTGATGAATCTGAGGAAAAACTGATGAAAACTCAGATAGTTCAAGATGCAGATCTTTATGTATATGCTCATATTCATAAGCCCTATATAAGGTATTTAAAGGGGAAGTGTATTATTAATACAGGCAGTGTGGGACTTCCTTTTGATGGGTTGAATAAAGCATCATATGCTGTTGTAGAAGTTAATAGTGGCAACTTTCATACCTCGATAATTAGAGTTGAGTATGATGTCAATAAGGTTATTAATCAATTTCGAGAATCAGATTATCCTAACAAGGATTTCATGATAAACCTCTTGCAAAAGGCAAAAATATAAAGATATTTTATGGTGCTCACTCCTCACTTGATTAGTGGGGTGTTTTTATTTATATGGGAGGTATATATGAATAATCGTTTAGTAGAATTAGATTCACTCCGAGGAATAGCAGCGTTAACTGTGTTCTGTAGCCATATCTATTTAGTATTTAATGAGACTTTACTAATGAAAATTCTTTTTGAATACGGACCATTACGTGTATTTACTGCAGGCAGTGAGGCTGTCACATTATTTTTTGTTTTGAGTGGATTTGTTTTGTCTTTCCCTTTTATTACTAACAAACCCTTTAATTATTTTGGCTATTTTATCAAAAGACTGTGTAGAATTTACCTTCCTTACTTAGCTGCCTTTTTACTAGCCATTATAAGTTGGAGGTTATTTTATACTAAAGAAATTGTGGGACTAAGCAATTGGTTTAATGTAAATTGGTCACAATCTATAAATTTTAATACTATATTGGTTCATATTGTTTTAGTAAAAACTTTTATGAGTAACCTAAATAATGTTATTTGGTCATTGGTACATGAAATGAGAATTTCACTTTTCTTCCCAATTATTATGTATATTTTAATGAGGATGAATTTTGTGAAAGGATTATTATTTGCATTTTTGTTATCAGTACTAAGTATGATTTACTTTTGGCAAACAAGCCCAAACTTTACAGGTACAGAATCGTATGTATCAATTCATTACTCAGCAATCTTTATAGTCGGTGCACTATTGGCAAGGTACAAAGACAATATAAGTCATAAGATCTCTTCCTTTAAGATTACATCGAAATTAGTATTATTCTTTACAGGAATCTGTTTATATTTATACGCTCATCCATCATTTATCTTAAGTATCATATATAATGATTTCCCCCCTTTTTACAGAACTGTAATAGACTCTTGGTTTACTTCATTTGGAGCAGGGATTTTGATTATGTTAGCAATTTCTTCTTCTCTTTTTTCAAAGATATTAAAGAACAATCTTATTATCTTTTTAGGCAATATTTCATACAGTCTTTACCTTACACATCTTATTGTTCTATTCGCAAGTATTCATTTATTATATGGGGTTCTTCCAATGTGGGTGATTTTATTACTCGTCATTGTAATCACTTTAATCGTGTCTTCTTTTATGTATTATTGGGTAGAGAAGCCTGCTATTAAACTTGGTAAATTACTAATCAATATTAATATAGATTATCAAAATGCCTGGAGAACAAAAGCGAGGAATAGTGAAGTGTAATTAGAAAGTGAACAAATTGTCATGTGAAGGGGAATTGATTCAGTATACTGATTACAGAAAGAAAATTTGAAAAGAATGATATAAAGATAGCCATAGGATTCTATTTATATGCCTAATTCCAAGGAAGGTACTCATGCTGTTGATTTTTAAAAGATTGTTTTTTATATTTCTGACCATTAGCTATATGTCTTTCATTTGGATCCAATCAAGTAAGTTTGACCCTGAGAGTCTAGTTGGTTTTTCAAGTACGTTAAACAGAACTGTATATTTGCTTATCGGCGCAAGTTTGGAGTTCGCCCATCTCTTTCAATTTGGCTTGTTGTACTTGTGTATAGTGATAATCTTCCTCAGTTTTGGTAGGTTGAGAACCTGGCAAGAGGTTACTGCTGCAGTAATCGCTCTTGCTTACGGAATAGTCGACGAAATACATCAGTTGTATGTTCCGTTTCGATCTTTTTCAATAGCAGACCTATTGAAGGATACAATTGGAATTGTCGTGTTTTGGTGGGTGGTGCACCGAAGTTATTTCTATAAAAAGAGTTCAAAAATAGGCCGATGGTTAAGAAGTGTAACTTAAAATAGCATAACTTTTTTATAAATTATTTGTCGAAATGATTTTCTTTAAAAAGAACACCTCTTGTTTTATAATTTACTGTATTGGTAGATAAGTGCGTTATTCGCGCTATTATTTTTTATTTCAATGTTCTATATAATGAACGTTAGGGGGTTATGAAAGTGGAAAAATTAAATGGTCAGCCGTTAGTTTTAAGCCACCAACCAATTCAATTCGAAACTTCACAAAGCTGGAATAAAGGACACGGTCCTGTTTCGGGCGATCCTGGAAAGAGCGATGGTGACAAATATCCACACGATCCATATGAACCAAAAAAGGACCATCCAAAAAAGCCTTAGAAAATAGAATTAAAAACACTAATTATATTGGAGTTGTCATGTTTAAATATCTGAGTAAAATGGGAGAACATACTGTCGAGATTTCCGTCGCGACTTCACCATCTATCCATTGTGAGAAGTTTTTTGGAAAGATAGAAAACACATTTCAAGTACCAGACTTGAAAGTAAATATTTTAACTAGTTACGGTAGCTCATTCACCGACTACGAAGTTTCAATAAAAAAACAAGTAGACAAAATCACCTTTCAAAGATCCGATTACCTAATAGAATCCACCCCAGACTACACATCAGCTACCATCCACGTCCACGACGAACTAGCGTTGAAGCACGCCCTTATGAACCTCTATAGCTCCTACATCGTCTACCACAACTGGGGCTTGATAATTCATTCGTCATGCGCAGTCCAGAATGGCAAGGCGCATATCTTTGCCGGTCATTCGGGAGCAGGGAAGTCGACGGCTGCAAGGCTTTCCGAACCTCGGGATCTACTATCGGACGAAGCAACGATCGTTAAAATCACGGAAGATGAGATCACTGTATTCGATTCTCCTTTCCGCAGTGAATTGCAATCCACAGGTTATCAACAGCCAAGCCCATTAGGAGGCATCCAGCTTCTGCATCAGGCAGATACGAATAGACTGGAAAAGACGCGCAAACCAGATGCGCTTTTATCGCTGATGGATAAGGTGTTTTATTGGAGCCATGATCCGGTGGAGACGCAACGGATTATGGGATTATTGCGTACTTTGGTAGAGAAGGTCCCGGTTTATGAGCTGTATTTCCGTAAAGATCCTACATTTTGGGAGCTGATTTCATAATGGTCCAATTTATTCAAAAGAATAGCTTTGATGCGACCCATATTGAGGATGAGTGGATCATTCTGGATACTGAACAATTTACGGTCACGAGGCTGAATGAGCTTGGGGGATTCTGCTGGCTGAAGCTTCAAGAGGCTCAGTCGGTGGATACTCTCCGCGAGGCAATTGATCAGGAATTTGGTGCGGTGTGTGAAAAAACTTCTATTGATAATTTCTTATCCGATTTAATGAAATGTGGGTTGATTAGTCATGCTATTTGATCAGGAAACGATTCTTTTTTTGAAGGTTGCGATTGAGAAGGATGGATTTCTTGATCTGCCTGCTCATGGGAATAGCATGTTTCCGTTAATCAAGAGAGGGGATGTATGCAGATTTGTGCCATGCAGCCCTGGCTCCTTGATGAAGGGAGACATCATTTTATTCCACAACGATCATGGACAGCTGATTGCCCACCGGTTTATCGAGGTGGAAGCGAATAACGATGTCCGTCATTATCTGTTCAAAGGGGACACGAACCTGGGGTATGATCAGCCAGTTACAGCAGATCAGCTGATTGGAAGGCTTACATTTATCAAAAAGAACCAACAAGAGATATCCACCGATGATTCCACTCCTCAACTGTGGGGAAAACTTCTTCTGGCCTTGCCCATCCTTTCAGGGGCACTACGAAAATATCTTATTTGGAAATCTCACTATACATATTTGTGGAGTACGCTATGGCGAAAATTGAACAGCTTGTAACGATTGCGAATCAATACTTTTCAATGAAGGATATCCGTAAGACCTTTTCGATGTTGAAGCCATTTTTTCATAAACATTGGAAGGCTTATTCGGCACTCCTTTTTTTATTAGGGTTTGATATCTTTTTTACCCTTGCTTTCGCATGGTTCTTTGGAAATATTACCGATGCAGCGATCCGAAGTGATTTTGAAGATTTGAAAAGACTGATTCCGATTGGGATTGGGCTTACTGTTCTGAATATCATTTCAAACTTCTGTGATATTTATTTTGAAACGATTGCCTCAAATGGCTTGAAAAAGGATTTAAAAGAACATTTATTCAAGCATATTCTCAGCCTGCCTGCAGGAATTGCCTCCAACCTTCGTTCCGGCGATCTTCTTTCGTATTTTACCAATGATATACACAGCATTGATGGTGTTACGGGGAGTAGTTTGATTAATTTGATTCGACTGCCGATCACCTATATTGCCGTCCTCATTTATCTATTCCAAATAAACTGGGTTTTGTGCTTGATAAGTGTCTTGATTGCCCCTATTGCCATTGTAGCAGGTGCCGGTTTTGGTTTGCTGCTGAAACGAAATGGCCGCAAGCTTCATAGTTTGATTGCTGAGATCAACAACACCTTGAATGAAACATTCCAGGGATTCCAGGTCATACGTTCTTTTACATTGGAAAAGAAGATATTTGAAAAATTCACACGCGAAAACGATGATTACTTTAAATTGGAGCTAGAGAACGCCAAGCTGCAGGGCTGGTATTATTCCGGGGGTTACTTGATCAGTTCTGTTGTCTTTCTTACCTGTCTCTCGCTGGGGGCTTATTTTGTCTATCAAAAAGAAATGACCATCGGTTCTTTATTGACCTTTACGAATCTCGTAGGCTATCTTGTTTATCCTTTAACAGGGATTGCAGGACAGTGGGCAGGATTTCAGAGGTCGATTACTGCGATCGAGAGAATCATTGATTTGGTCGAAAAGCCTGTTGCTTCATCAGAACTCCCGGCATACTCGCCTGTAAAATCTAACATAAAATCCATTGAATTTAAGAGTGTCACATTCAGTTATGATGAAAATAAAACGATTTTCTCTAACTTGAATCTGCAAATTGAACCGGGAAAAATGGTCGCTCTTGTTGGGCCGAGCGGGGCAGGGAAAACGACATTGTTCAATCTCCTTCAAGGTTTTTACCAGCCGCAATTGGGACAGATTTTGATAGATGGGATTTCGACAGACGAAATGACGCTGTCAGAATTAAGAAGCGCAATTGCCCATGTTCCTCAGGAAACGTTCTTATTTGCTGGAAGTATCCGAGATAACCTATTAATGGCGCGACCGGGAATAACTGAGTTTGAAATGATTGAGGCGGCAAAACAGGCTTGTATCCATGAATTTATCATAGGGCTTCCTGAAGGATATGATTCCGAGATTGGTGAAAGAGGAATTAAATTATCTGGCGGACAGAAGCAGCGAATCGCGATTGCGAGGGCTATTTTAAAGGATGCGCCCATTTTGCTGCTGGATGAAGCGACATCTGCTTTGGATAGCAATACTGAATCCATGGTAAAACAAGCGCTCGAGCATTTAATGAAAGATAAAACAACAATTGTGATTGCCCACAGGCTTTCAACAATCCAGAATGCGGACCAAATCGTTGTTTTGGACGAAGGGGAAGTAGTACAGATTGGCACACATGTAGAGTTGATTGCACAGGAGGGCCTCTACCAAAAACTGAATGCAACTGTACTAAAGCCTAAGAAGGCGGAACATTTATACTTGGTATCTAAATGAGTGGAGGTTCGAATCATGACAACTCAATTGCTGGAAGCATTGTATATGCCGGGAATGGCGTTGCCAAATGATGATTCCTATTATAAACAGCTCTTACGTAATCAGGATTTCGATTCCATTGCGCCGCAGGTCTATCATTTGTTAAAAGAGCGAGATAAGCTCGGTGAAATCCCTGGCTTTTTTTATCAGTACTTGAAGAAGCAATACCTTCAAACTTTGCAGCTCAATTTATTTGTAAAACATCAAACTAATTTACTTCTCAATCAATTTGAAGACAACAAAATAGAAGTTGTTCCGCTAAAAGGAGTCTTTTTTGCAGAAACTTATTTTGGAAACTTGGGTGCACGGAGGACTTCTGATATAGATTTGTTAATCAAGGAACAGAATCTTGAGGAAGCAGTAAAAATGGTTAAAAATCTCGGCTTCACAACTGAAGAGGAAAGGATTCCTGGTCATTTCCATTGCAGTTACAGCAAGCAACTGCCAGGTTCGGAAATTCCGTTGGTTGTTGAATTGCATTGGGATTTGCTGAAGGAGTCAACTGCGAATTTCTCTATACATGATTTCTGGCGAGCAGCCACACAACATGGACATTCTGATTTTATTAAAGAATTATCCGCATCCCATGAATTTTACATGATTACCTTGCATGGATGGCGGCACAACTTGGATTCTCTGAAATACTTTATGGATATTATTCAGCTAATTCATTGTTTAAAAGAGGAAATAGATTTTGAACAATTAGTCGCAATTGCTGAAACTCACAAAACAAGAAGAAGGATTGTACGGACACTTACCACTGTATATCAAGAGTTTCCTTTTCTAGATAAAATCAAGCCTTTCCCGTATAAATCTGGTAAGCACTACTTAAATTTAAGTGTTAAAAAGGATGGAAGCAGGTTTTATAAGAAATATGCAGATTATATTGATTATCAATATTTCAGCTATGATACTCCGAGCCATATTTTAAATGAAGTGATTGAAACGATTTTTCCCGGTAAGAAATAGTGTTATGAGAGTGGAGGGGTGGGAATAATAATATGAAAAAGGTAGGTGTTGTACTTGGTCCTGTTATTCTATTATCTTTCCCTTCTCAACCTAGCCGACGCAATCCTGACAGTGGCTGGACTCGAAAACTCGCTTATAACAGAGGTGAATCCGCTGATGGAGAGTTTGTATTCTCTGGACCAGGGAGTTTTCATCATGGTAAAAATTCTTCTCTCTGTGACGTTGTGGTTGTTTATCTTCTATAAAAGAGTTCCAAAATCAAATCTGATAAAAGCTCTGACTTTGTTTGCTGCTGTTTGTTATACCTCAGTGATATGCTTGCATGGATTCTGGCTGATCCAGCTCATCTGATCAGTCAGAGCTATGTTACTCTCTTCTAACTAACCCTCGAAAAAGTTCACTTCTTTTTACTATTTTCATATTCAATATCCATTTTTCCAGGAGTATAATTTTCTTATCATGTATAAGAAAGAAGGCGTATGGTTGATGTTTCAAACCATGAAGCGTGAGTTATTGGCCGGGATTACAGTTTCGGTTGTTGCGCTGCCGCTGGCATTGGCTTTTGGGATGCAGGCGACGGGTAATTCTGATGGGGCCATCATTGGTTTGTATGGTGCCATTATCACGGGGTTCTTTGCTGCTTTATTTGGCGGGACGAAGAGCCAGGTTACAGGTCCGACTGGACCGATTACGATTATCTTTACTGGTATTGTTGCAACACAGGGCCTTGAGTATGCCTTTATTGCGGCATTTCTTGGCGGGCTTTTTCAAATTCTTTTCGGCATTTTGAAGGCGGGCAATTATATAAAATTCATTCCATTGCCAGTGGTAAGTGGATTTATGAACGGGATTGCCATTATCATCATTATGGGGCAGCTGCAATATGTGACGGGCAGCTTTTTAGTCGTGCTACTGACCATTATATTTATGCTCGTTTCGATAAAATGGATAAAGTTCATTCCGCCAAGCTTGATGGCGCTGATTTTAGGAACAGTGGTTGTTATTCTTTTGGAAAAAGTAGTACCGGCTGTCCATTTCACTCTGCCGTTTATCAATGATTTTATCTTCTTTGACAGCGTTGCAAGAATTGGGGAAATCCCAAAAGGACTGCCTCAATTCCATCTGCCTGTAGCTGATTTAAGTACATTAATTCAGCTAATGCCAGCTGCTTTAAGTATTGCTGTGCTAGGATCGATCGATTCACTGCTGACTTCGGTTGTCATGGATAATATGACAGGTACAAAACACAAGAGCAATAAGGAATTAATTGGCCAGGGGATCGGTAACACACTTGCTGGATTATTCGGCGCTATGCCTGGTGCCGGCGCAACTGTTCGCTCCGTAGTAAACCTGCGCAGTGGTGGGCAGACAGCGATTTCGGCAATGGTCCACAGTGTTGCCTTGCTGTTATTCATGCTTGTGTTCGGTCCGTTAGCAGAGGAAATTCCACTCGCAGTCCTGGCAGGAATTTTGATTATGACTGGAATCACGATGTTCGATTATGACAGTTTGAAAATCCTCAAGGATGAGCCTCGTACGGACGCAGCGGTCATGCTGGTGACGATGATTTTGACAGTAGCTATCGATTTGATGGTAGCAGTTGGTGTCGGCATTGTCATGAGTGCGCTGATTTTCATGAAACGGATGAGTGATGAAGGATTTAAGATTAATAGTAAAACGAAAAATAGTTTAAATGTATACACCTTGGAAGGGCCGCTATATTTTGGAGCAACAGAGCTCATAACAAAGACAATAAGTTCGGATAACAGCCATGACATAGTGATTGACTTAGAAAAAGTTACAATAGTTGATGCTTCTGGTGCATTGCTCCTGCTGCAGCTCAAGGATCAGCTGAAGGAACGAGGCCAGAACCTTTATATTGTCGGCAATGACTTAGACCTTGGTGGTATTCTGCGAAAGATGAATATATTCCAGAAGTTTGGTGCCACCGGGCATTTTAATACAATGGAGGAATTATTACTTTATCTGCACAACAATAATGGAGAAGTGTTAATTCCATCATAATAACAAGGGGCTAATCAGCCTCTTGTTATTATTCATAAAGTTATTGCCATATTTTTCATATAAAGGTACAATATGAAAGTATTCAAATTTCTAAAGGAGGCAGTCGAAATGATTGATCTTAATCAAGCAACTAAATCAATTTCATATGTTTTACCTTCGGCCTGCCTGTATTGTGTGTAGTAGCGTTTATTTTTTTATGTAAAATTACTGCGTCAACCACAGACTGCATGTCTGTGGTTTTTTTGTGTCTAAAAACGAATGTACGTTCTTTAATGGAAGGGTGATATAGATGATTACAGTTGAAAATTTGAAAAAGGAATATAAATTAGTTAAGCGTGATCCAGGTCTAAAAGGAGCGATTAAGTCGCTATTTAACAGGAAGTATGAGACTAAGCATGCGGTGAAGGGGATTGATTTTTCCATCGAGCAAGGGGAAACGGTTGGCTACATCGGTGCGAATGGTGCCGGCAAGTCAACGACTATCAAGATGCTGACTGGGATCCTGACGCCGACATCTGGCAAGGTAACGGTGAATGGGCTTGTGCCGTATGAGAACCGCCAGAAAAACGCGGTGAACATCGGGGTAGTCTTTGGACAGAGGACGCAGCTGTTCTGGGATATTCCAGTGCGTGAATCTTATAATCTGCTAAAACACATTTATGAGATTCCTGAGCACGAGTATGAGGAAACGATCGGGATGTTCACGGAGGTCTTGAATCTTGAGCCGTTGCTCGGCATCCCGGTCAGACAGCTTTCGCTTGGGCAAAAAATGCGCTGTGAGCTGGCTGCAGCCTTCCTTCACAGGCCATCCGTTGTCTACCTGGATGAACCGACAATCGGTCTCGACATTGCGGTAAAAGTAAAGATTCGCAAGTTTATAAAAGAAATGAACCAGCGCTGGGGCACAACAGTGCTGCTGACTACACATGATATGCAGGATATTGAAGAAATCTGTGACAGGATCATCATCATTGATGGCGGCACGATTTTGTATGACGGTGGCCTTGATGAAATTAAAAAGCAGTTCGGCCAAAAGCGTGTCATCCATTTTGAACTGGCCGATAAAGAAAAATTTGTACTGCCAGCGTCACTCGATGGACAGGTGGAACTTTTACCGAACGAAGAAGAAACGAAGGTCAGCTTGTCTTTTGACCATGAGACGGTAAAGAGCTCGTTCGTCATATCAGAAATGATGAGCATGTATGAAATTGGTGATTTGAATATTGCGGATCCGAAGATTGAGACAATCGTAGAGGAGCTCTACAACAAGCAGGAACAGGGGGGGAAGCATGAGGAAATATTGGCAAATAGCTAAAGGGCGGATGCAGGAGAACACTGCCTATTCTGCCTGGTACTGGGCAGGGACCGTGTCTGCGGTGATGCGGCTGTTGATTATTTATTTCTTCTGGCAGGCGGTTTATGCAAACCAGACAACAATCCAAAATATTAATCTCGAAACGATGCTGACGTATATCGTGATTGCGATGCTGCTGCAGGGGTTTGTCGGCGGCGTCGGCAATGAGCTCGCCGAGAATATCAAGGATGGCCAGGTCGCAATCCAGCTGATGCGTCCTTACGATATGATTTTTAAATTATTTGCAGTCGATGTCGGCAGCAAAATCATGTACCTAATCCAGGGAACAATCCCTATGGTGTTGATTGCTTACTTTTTTATGGATTTAAGTTTTCCAAAATCGCCTGAGACGATCATACTTTTTGCACTTAGTGCGCTTATAGGTATTTGGATCGGCACGTTCTTTGATTTCCTGGTCGGAGTGCTTGCGTTCTGGACCGTTAATGTCTGGGGAGTCAGGGTGCTGAAGGAATCCTTGATTACATTTTTCTCAGGGGCATTGGTGCCAATCACGCTTTTCCCTGATTGGCTCAGAATCATCACAGAGTTTCTGCCGTTCCAGGCGATGGTTTATCTGCCGGTTTCGATTTATTCCGGGCTGATCACCGGAACTGAAGCTTATATGGCGCTTGGAATCCAGCTTTTCTGGTTGGTGTCATTATATGTATTGGTAAGGGTAATCTGGACCCAGGCGATTAAACAGATTACGATTTTTGGAGGTTAGGAGGCGATTATATGCGCCGTTATACGAGATTATATTGGGAGTTTGCCAAGAGCCATATGAAGGTGATGATGGAGTACCGTATCGACTTTTTGATCGGGGTATTCTCCGTCATGCTCGAGCAGTTCGCATCCATCTTTTTTGTAAAAGTGGTTTTCGACCACATTGAGCAGATCAATGGATGGTCGTTTTACGAGATATTGTTCATTTACGGCATCGCAGCAACGGGCAGGTCGATTCACCAGATTTTCTTTGATAATTTATGGACGCTTGGCTGGCAGTACATCAGGCCGGGGAAACTCGACCGTCTATTGATCAGGCCAGTGAATCCGTTGTTCCATGTCGTGGCGGACCGCCTCCATCAAGACGGGTTCGGCCAGTTGATTATTGGATTGATTATACTCGGCACAGCTATTCCACAGCTTGATTTAGTATGGGGAGCAGCAGAAATCGGGATGCTGGTTATAATGATTATTTCTTCGGGCTTGATCTTTGTGGCGATAAACTTATTTTTCGCGACGTTCAGTTTCTGGATGATCGACAGCCTGCCAATTGTATGGGCCGTTTTTAACATGAGCGACTTTGCGCGCTACCCGCTGACAATCTATCACAAGGGCATCCGCATGTTCCTCACTTGGGTTGTTCCATACGGATTCACAGCATTTTATCCAGCGGCTTATTTTATTGATAAGTCAGGTTACAAAGAATTCGCCCTTTGGACCCCGGTTGCAGCGATTGTTTGCTGCGTGATTGCCTATGCATTCTGGAACAGAGGACTGAAAGCCTTCGCAAGTACTGGCAGTTAAGCTGAAATCAACCCGATAAATGTAGGGGATTTTCTATAACCCCTGCCATTATCGGATTGCCC
Organism: Mesobacillus subterraneus; assembly: GCF_023715485.1. Classification (GTDB taxonomy): domain Bacteria; phylum Bacillota; class Bacilli; order Bacillales; family Cytobacillaceae; genus Mesobacillus; species Mesobacillus subterraneus_B. The sequence goes on from NZ_JAMBOF010000007.1 coordinate 246,119, forward strand.
TATGGGAGTTCGGTCGAATATGATGAAACAAATAGATTGTTAGGGGTGGCGAGATTGTTGGAAAGCAAATCAATCAGGGAAGTGTGGCAGGAAATCGAGAGGGTCATGAATGAAAAACCAGAGCCAATCCTGGAAATGAATGTTGTATATCAGTATGACATAACAGGAGATGACAGCGGAACATTCCAATTGCTGATCTCTTACGGAACGGCTCGTGTTATCGAGGGGCCAGAGGCTAATCCGGATTGCACTCTAAAGCTTTCAGACAAAAACTTCAAGAAGATGATCATGGGCAAACTGAACGGAACAGCAGCTTTCATGACTGGCAAGCTGAAAGTACAGGGTAGCATGGGGCTAGCCCTTAAGCTGGAAGGAATTTTAAACGAATATAACCTTAATGAAACTGCATAATGACAAAGGATCAGGCACAAAAATGCCTGGTCCATTTTTTATTCCATAAAAAACTCTTTTCAATCCATAAAAAATATTTATTAAAAATCAGCACTATAATCTGACAAAAAGTAACAAGATGTGACACATCCTGTTATAATAAGGCTAACTATTTATGAGAATTAAGGAGATTCCTTATGGAACAATTTAAGAAAAATACCGCGTTATTATATGAGGAAGTAAAAGCAGTTAAGTTTTTTTTATGGACTTTTTATTTAATTCTTTTACCTTATGATCTAATCTATTATTATGTAGTCCCTTATTTTAACAAAGCAGAGGTGGGTTTACCATCAGGTGGTTTAGGGTTTTTCTTTCATATTCTTCTATTCGCGTTGCTGCCTTTAGCGATTTACTTGGTAAGGAAAGGTATGCCTGAAAGGATAAAATATTTATATTTTCTTTCTTTTATACTGGTGGACTTTATTAATATCTTTATGATTTACTGGGGATCCGACCAAGAATTAAGCAGTGGACATGTATTAGAAATATACTTTATATTGTTCTCTCCAATTTTTGTAGATAAACGATTTTTCTGGACTATGACTCTAGGATTTTTTATTAAATATCTGATTTCCGGGTTAGTGTTCCAATCCCCTAAAGTTATAGTTGCTTTGGGATTGATTATTTTTATCGCTATAATCTCGTGGATATTACTTACACGTTTTCAATCATACGTTAGTGCCATTACCTCGATTCATAACGATCTTAGGCAAAAAGAAAAACTAGCTGTAATTGGCCAAATGGCAACTGCTATTGCCCACGAAATTAAAAATCCTTTATCTTCATTAAAAGGATTTACTCAGCTTCAGCAGGAAAAGGATAAAGGGGACGATCAATACTATCCTATTATGCTTAATGAAATAGACAGGATTAACTCAATCGTAACGGATCTGCTGATTCTAGGAAAGCCTAGTACAGCAATTAAGAGTCCTAAAAATTTGGTGGATATTCTTCAGTATGTCGTTAATGTAATAGATCCACATGCCCAAAGAAAAGAAATAAACATCGAACTAGAATTAACCGATTCGCCAGTGCTGTTATGTGATGAAAATCAATTAAAGCAGGTTTTTATAAACTTGATAAAAAATGCTATGGAAGCAATGGTCGACGGGGGCACAGTAACTATTCATTCCGAAATAAAAGGAGACTTTGCTGAGGTCATTGTAATCGATGAGGGATGTGGAATCGAGCCTGAAAAGCTTGCTAAGCTTGGGGAACCTTTTTATACAACTAAGCAAAATGGGAACGGACTAGGATTAATGGTTACGAAAAAAATTATTGAAGAACATGGTGGTTTGTTTCAAATACAGAGTAAGCTTGGAAAAGGATCTTCTGTCACATTAAGTCTTCCTCTGGCAAAGTAAAAGAAGAATTATAATAGAATAATGAAATATTACCCAATAAATAAACCAAAAGGACTATTTTTCAGATAGTCCTTTTGGTTTATAATGAAGAAAATTGTCGATATTTGGCGTATGTCAAACTAGGTAATTATATTCATTTTTTTCTTATTCCACTAAAACTATAAAACTAAAAAGAATACTGGCGATATGAAGGTAAATTAGGCATTTGACAGAAAACGCGGGGTACATAAAATGCAAAACAAATTAAAAGATCCATCCTTACACCACGAGGAAAGAAGAGCAATTAAGTGGTTTTTGATATTGTTTTATATTTTGTTTATTTCATTTGAGATATTTTATTACTATATACATCCTAAATATGTTTTGTCGCAGGAAGTATTGATTTTTGACAATTCTCGCTATTACTATCACCTTTTAATCGTATTATTAATTCCGATTGCAATGACTTTGATAAGAAAGGGAAAACTCTATTCGGTAAAATATGTTTTTTATCTAGGCTCTACATTTTTAACAATACTGTTCGATTCAGTAACTTATTTTGGTAGTAATGTAGAGTATAGTAATGGAAATATTGTGGAAGTGTTCTTAATACTGTTTGCTCCAATTTTTGTGAATTCCGCATTCTTTTGGACAGTTTCTTTAGGAACTATTTTTAAATACACATTTTTAGGACTGTTACTTCAAACAACTGCGGTTTTGTTTCCAATTGCCGTAATCATAATCCTTTCTTTATTAGGCTTCATAATTTTAAAGAGATACCAAGGATACGTTGAAGCAATAAAGACATCATATGATAATCAGCTATCGGGGATTGTTAAAGGTGTTATTGCAACTATTGAACTAAAGGATCCATATACTAAGGGCCACAGTGAAAGAGTGGCGTACTATGCAAACTCACTTGCTGAAGCCACTGGCAGATATACAAAAGATGAATTGCGTTCATTTACATATGCGTGTTTATTACATGATATAGGAAAAGTAAATATACCAGACTCAATACTCATGAAGCCCGGAAAATTGTCAAAAGAAGAATACGAAATTATTAAAACGCATCCAGAAGTTGGAGCAGAGGCTATTATTAAGGTGAAGGGCCTCGGTGACAGTATTGATATTATTAAATCTCATCACGAGAGATGGGATGGTAAGGGATATCCCGAGCAGTTAAAAGGTAATGATATTCCTTATTTAGCAAGGATAGTTTCAATAGCAGATGCTTTCGATGCTATGACATCATCGCGTTCATATCGTTCTGCAATGCCTGTGGAAGATGCTTATAAAAGGATAGTAGAAGGACAAGGTACACAGTTTGATCCGGACTTAGTTGAAAAGTTTAAAGAGGTTTTTCCAGAATGGGTCACATTCCATGTGAAATATAAATGGCATGAAGATCTTCCTGTTCAAAATTATATTAGTTGAGAGGTGGTGACATCATGAAAATTCGCAAATTAAACAAAATCAAAACAACTTGCTGGTGGTGTGCATTTATACCAAATTGATAATAGGGAGGGGATGTTAGCGTGTTGTTGCATCCCTTAATTATTTAAATAAGGTGATCATATGGAGCTGACCTACGACACTGAAGTTACTCTCAGTCCGTTAGTGATTCGAAAAGATAAAAAGCATTACATTGTAGAAGATACAATGACAGGCGAATTTTATGAAATGCCTAAAGTCTGTATTGATGCAATTGAGCTAATCGATCAAAGTAAACCTTTGGATGTGATTGAAAATGAACTTAAGGAAAGATATCCAGAGGAAGTAGTATACATAATTGACTTCATCCATCAGCTCCTAGAACTTGAACTGGTGAGTAAGCTTAATGGTGAGGAGATAACTAGGATTGTAGAGCCGAAAGATAACACAGGTTTTACATGGATTCCTTCGAGTATTGGCTGCTTTTTCTTTCATTCTATCAGTGCAAAGCTCTATATAGGGTTATTGGCTGCGAGTATTGGCATGTTGTTAATAAATCCTGGCTTATTCCCGCGATATACGGATCTTTTTGTCTTCGATCTTATGCTCAAAAACGTGGCCGCATGGCTGTTTATTTCCTTCTTGCTGGTCCTGCTTCACGAATTAGGCCATGTACTCGCGATGAGGTCAGAGGGCCTGCCGGCAAAGATTGAACTTGGCCACCGTCTTTTTTTCGTCGTATTGGAAACGGATATGTCGCAGGTGTGGAAATTGCCTGCTGAAAAGCGAAATAAACTTTATCTCGCTGGTATGTATTTTGATATGGCAGTTCTATTTCTGGCGTTAACTGTTCAGTTTTTCCAAATGGAAGGTACTGTATTCAATGGTCTGCTTAAGATAGTTGTGCTGGATACATTCATTCGATTGACTTATCAGGCTGCTGTATTCATGAAAACAGATTTATACTATGTGATTGAAAACAAGACCGGCTGCTATAATCTTATGGAAAACGGGCAAAATTTTTTAGCAAAGTGGCTGCCATTCCTTAAGGTTTCACAAACAGAAACATTTACTGGTGAGGAAAAAATCGTCCGCCGATATGCGGGCTTTTATATTACAGGTGTTGCTATTACAATGGCCATCACCGCCTATTACTACATTCCTCAACTTTTTTTCGCCGTGGATCAGATTATGTTGCCTGGATTCACAGAATCTATCTCTAGCATACGTTTTTGGGATTCGGTTGTCTTTTTGCTGCAAATTGTATTGGTAATGGGATTGTTGCTTTATTCCTGGACAAAGAAATATCGTTACAGCAGCTAAAAAGACAGCCGGTGAGGCTGTCTTTTTCAGTAAGTCTTAATAAAATCCACTAAGACGTCTTTATATTTTTCAATCGACTCATACTCCACAAATTCATCATCCCCATGCCAGTTCCCGCCGCTTGGTCCAAATTCGATTGCGGGTATTCCGTGTGCTGAGAAATACTGGGTATCCGCAGCTCCATGCTGGCCAAATATTACCGCCTCTCCACCAATGTGCTTTTCCAAAACAGGTTTTAGCCGAGTGATGAACAGGTTATCTCTCTCGGTGGCAACTGGGATTCCGTTCAAGCCGATCCTCACTTCACCGCCAGAGATGTTTTTTATTTGCTCCACGATCACATCCGGATTTTGCCCGGGAAGATACCTTATATCGAGAGACATAATGCATTGGTTTGGTACCTTATTAAATACCTCGCCGCCAGAAATGATGGCAAGATTGATTGATGGGGACTGGTAAAACTCAGAGCTATCTTGTGTAAAAGGCAATTCAAGGACCTTTTCATAGACCTTATAAGCTTTTACGATGGCATTGTCACCTTCCCACGGCCGGCTGCCATGCGCGGATTTTCCGCTTACTTCTACCTCTAGCCGTAAAACGCCCTTTGCCTGCAAGGCGATCCCCAATTGAGTAGGTTCGGAACAAATGACGAAATCTCCGCGATAGCCATTTTCAACAAGGTAGCCCGAGCAATTATAACCGCCAATTTCTTCGTCGGATACAATCTGCAGCTGGATTTTAACGCCGAGTCTTTGGTTACTCAGCTCTTTCATGGCGAACATCATAGCCGCAACCCCAGCCTTCATGTCGGCTGCACCTCGTGCGTAAATCCGGCCCTCTTTTTCAACAGGAACGAACTGCTCCTTTTTTCCGCTGACAACATCGACATGCCCATTGAAGACAAAGGTTGTTTCTCCTTCGCCTATCTCACAGACTAGCATTTTATATCCGTTATTCTCGATTAAATTAGGTTGTAACTCATGCTCAATTAGCCACTGTTTGCAAAACTCCACCGCCTGATTGGCACCCTCTTTCGTGGAGCTGTCAATCAAAAGCAGTTCTTTTAATAGTTCCTTCATTGTACAAACACTCCTCGTAAAGGGTTCTAACACTACAATACCACTCAGATGCGGTTTCAATCATCAAAATAGTTGGCAGTTGTTTGAATCAGATAAACTTATTTTCAGGTTTGCTTTATCCCTTGTCAATAAAAAATCCCATTATATACCTGATAGTCCAATAGAATCAAATTTAGAGACTCGAAGAAATTTTCCCAATATATTACTTTATTAAAATAGTTAATTTTACATTTATTTTAAATTGGTTTTTAGGTAAAAAGACTGATTTGATTTTTGGAATACCGATTTTTACTAGAAAAAATGTTAATTTATAGGTAAATATTATTATATTTCAAAAATTTACAATATTATAAAATCTTGCTACAATTCAAACAGATTCTTCAGAAAATATGAAAAATCGAAACTTGGAAAATAGCAGGGGGTATTCATTTGAAGAAGAAAAGTACGTTAAAGGTTCTTTCAAGCGTAGCTGCAAGCGCGGTATTCGCTTCTACCTTATTTGCTGGTTCGTTTGCTGGGTCGACTGCAGCTCCTAAGAATGTAGCTGCGGCAACTGCGCCAGAATCCGCGCCGATAGATTTAAACATAGTAGACCAGGATCGTTTGGCAAAGGCAATGCAAGAACGAGGTTTGATTGCTAAAGGTGCTTCACCAGAGGAAGTCAACAAAGCAGTAACAGAATATATTAAAAAGAAGCAGGGTACAAAAGCGGGCAAGACAGACAAGCACACTGCTGAAGATGAAATGACGAAGAAGTCAAAGGACTTTTTGACAAAACAAAAGGACAAGCTGACAAAACAACTTGAAAAAGGCCATGACAACTTCAAGTCAGGAAAGCCTACAGGCTACGCGAAAGTAGATTCTGCAAAACAGGCGCAATATAATGGGGAAGTCAGGGAAGACAAGGTTCTTGTTCTTTTAGCTGAATTCGCAGACTTCAAGCACAATAGCATTGAGCAAGAAGAAGGTTATATGTATTCTGATGACTTCAGTCGCGAGCATTATGAAAAAATGCTTTTCGGAAACGAAGAGTTCACTCTATTCAATGGTGAAAAGGTTCAAACTTTCAAGCAATACTATGAAGAACAGTCTGGCGGCAGCTACACTGTTGACGGGCACGTTACTGATTGGGTAACTGTACCTGGAAATGCTGCTGATTATGGTGATGACAATCCTGAGGGCGGTCATGACAACTTGAATCCAAAAGGACCGCGTGACTTCGTTAAAGATGCATTAGCAGCAGCAGTAGCTGATGGCACAGATCTTTCTGAGTTTGACCAATTTGATTTATATGACCTTGATGGCGACGGCGATCAGAATGAGCCGGACGGCCTTGTTGACCACTTGATGGTCCTTCACGCTGGTGTCGGGCAGGAAGCTGGCGGCGGAGCGTTAGGTGATGATGCAATCTGGTCACACCGCTGGGTGCTGAATGGGGTTCATAGAGTCCCTGGAACTGAAGGAACAGCTCAAGTACCTTACTGGGGCGGATCAATGGCAGCTTATGACTATACAATCGAACCTGAAGACGGAGCAGTTGGCGTATTCGCACACGAATTTGGCCATGACTTAGGTCTTCCAGATGAGTACGACACTCAGTACACCGGACAAGGTGAGCCAGTTGCATCATGGTCCATCATGAGCGGCGGCAGCTGGAATGGAGCAGTAGCAGGTACAGAACCTACAAGCTTCTCTCCACAGAACAAGGAATACTTCCAGAAAGTGATGGGCGGCAACTGGGCGAACATTACGGAAGTGAATTATGAAGATATCAATAAGAATGGTGTAACAGCAGTTCTTGACCAGAGTGTTACGAAGTCAAAGAATAACGGAATTGTAAAGGTTAACTTGCCTAAAAAGAAAGTTAAAGGCATCGAGCCAGCTTTCGGTGAGAAGTACTACTACAGTACAAAAGGCGATGACCTTCATACAGCTCTTGAAACACCAGTTTTCGATCTTACAAGCGCAACTGAAGCAACTTTCAACTACAAGACATTATATGAAGTCGAATATGACTATGACTATGTATTCGTAAATGGTGTGACTGAAGATGGAACAGAGGTTGAGTTAGATGTCATCGGCGACGAAAACACTGCTGGGGGCATGGAAACGACTCAAGGCCAATGGGTAGATAAGTCTTATGACTTAAGCCAGTTTGCAGGCCAGAAGGTGAAATTAGTTTTTGATTATGTTACAGACGGCGGACTTGCTCCTGAAGGCTTCGCGATGGATAATCTGAGTCTGACTGTCGATGGCGCAGAGGTTTTCGCTGACGATGCTGAAGGCCCTGAAAAAGTTACTCTTGATGGTTTTATCTCTACAAATGGTTTATTTGACAAAGACCACTACTACTACCTTGAATGGAGAAACTACGCTGGCGCTGATAAAGGCTTAATCGAAGGACGCGGCGTTAAGTACAACACAGGTTTAGTAGTTTGGTACGGCGATGACAGCTTCACAGATAACTGGGTTGGTGTTCACCCGGGTGAAGGATTCCTTGGAGTTGTTGACTCACATCCAGAAGCAATTGTCGGCAGTCTGAATGGCAAGGATTCTGTAACAGGCAGCACACGTTACCAAATCGCTGATGCAGCATTCTCACTAGATAAGGCTCCTGAATGGTACATCAACTCACCATCACGTGGAATCTATGATTACGAAGGACTACCTGGCGTTGCAACGTTCGATGATTCTAATAAGTACATCAACGAACTAATCCCAGATGCAGGAAAGAAACTTCCTGAATACGGATTGAAGTTCCAGGTAATCGGCGAAGCGAAAGATAACTCTGCTGGTGCAGTCTGGATCCATAAATAAGAATTAGTTTAAAGACATCAGGCATCTTGCGCCTGATGTCTTTTTAACTGGAAAAAATCGAGCAAAATTTCCAGTTCGTTATAATATCGATATTTTCGCTATAAAAAATAGTTTTTCGCTATAAAAAAATGAAATTCGCTATAAAAAAATTTTTTTTGCTATAAAAAAATAAAATTCGCTATAAAGATAATTATTTCTCAATATAAACGCTATAATCCAGGATAAAACCGACACTATATCTAATCCGAATCAAAGAAATGATCTTTGCAAATCAAATTTTCAGCAAGGCAACCTGCAAAAATGCAAAACAGCGGGGGAATACTGGACTTATCACTCCATTTTAGCTAGTATCATTACTATCAATGCTTTACTTGAAGGAGAAAATTATGTCAGAGACTCAACCGATTATTGCGCAATTGAAACCATTCCTGCAGGAGGCCTGGGAAAAGGCGGGCTTCCAGACGCTAACTTCTGTCCAATCCACAACGATTCCTTTATTAATAGAAGGAAGAGATGTCATTGCGGAATCGCCGACTGGTACTGGCAAGACACTTGCATACTTGCTGCCAGTTTTAAATAAGATTGACCCTAAGATGCAGAATACGCAGGCCGTCATCCTCGCTTCTTCCCAGGAACTTGTCATGCAAATCCTATCCGAAATCCAGAAATGGGCAGAGGGCACTGATATTAAAGTGGCAACCCTGATCGGTGGGGCCAACTTAAAGAGGCAGCTCGATAAGCTGAAAAAGAGCCCGCATATCATCGTCGGGACACCAGGAAGGACGTATGAACTGATCAAGCAGAAAAAGTTAAAGATGCACAAAGTCCAGACGGTTGTCCTTGATGAAGGGGACCAGCTGCTGACACCGGAGCACAGTGAAACGGTAAAAAATATCGTAAAATCTACGCTGGCTGACCAAAGGCAATTGCTTCTATTTTCAGCAACGCTTCCTCCTGCCGTTGAAAAATCCGTTAGAAATCTTGCGAAGGATCCTGAAGTCATCAAGGTGAAAAAGGATGAGACAATCGATGCTGCAAACGTCGAGCACATCTATTTTATCAGCGAGCAGCGTGAAAAAATTAAAATCCTTGAGAAGATTGCGCGGCTTAAAGGGTTGAAGACACTTGTTTTTATCAAGGATATTGCCAACCTGACGATATCCGCAGAAAAGCTGAAGTTCAAGGATATCCATGTCGGACAGCTTCACAGTGATCTCACAAAGCAGGATCGCCAGAGATATTTGAAAAAGTTCCGTGAAGGCGACAATGAAATGCTGCTTGTCACAGATATCGCAGCACGCGGACTCGATATTAAAGGTGTCACCCATGTCGTTCATTTCGACTTCCCGAGGGAGCAGGACCAATACATCCATCGTTCTGGACGGACAGGGCGTTTCGGAGCAGAAGGAACGGTCATCTCAATCGTCAACGAAAGAGAAGAACGCGATTTGAAAAAGTTCTGCAAGGCGCTCAACGCCGATCCAGTTCTGAAAGAGTTTTACCATGGTAAAATTGTTGATGTGAATAAATAACATTCCAAAGCTATAGGCTTATGTCCTATAGCTTTTTTATATTGGATTTGTTTCTTGATTGGAACGGAAAGCGAGTGCCAGGAGAAGAAATTAACATTCAAGTGAAACCTTTTCCACTTTTTACCGTAACAAAGGAAATCAGTTCCTGGGAAAGAAGGGGATAAAAATATGGGTTGGTCTGTTGCAAACAGCACGGATTTTAGCGGTTACCAGATTGAAATTGCCTTCCTTTTCAGCATATTCATCGTCTTGGCCATATGGGTTTATTATAATTCTGAGCGATATTTCGACGGATTAACCAGGCATGTATTCTGGTTAGCGACTATGCTTACAGGTCCCGTTGGGCTTTTGATTTATCTATGGTTTCGAAGAAGGAATGAGTATTGATAAAAAGGATTTTCCGCAAAAATTAAGAATATATACTGTAGTTTAGCTTGAAAGGAATTGTTGAAGGTGAAAAATCCACGGTTAAAAGCGTTGATGGAAGACTGGCTTCCGGAAGCGACGATTGATGATATGCAGGCAAAAATGGAGAGCGGTGAGCTGACATCGCATGATTTGGTGTTAATGTATCAGGCTCGGATTGCTGCTTTTGATAAAACAATCAAATCTGTGCTGGAGATAAATCCTGATGCGCTGCATATTGCAGCCGCGCTCGACGCGGAACGAAAAGTCAGAGGTTCGAGGGGGCCGCTGCACGGAATTCCGGTGCTAGTAAAAGACAATATTGATACACATGATAAAATGCACACGAGTGCTGGTTCGCTAGCATTGAAAGATTCGATTGCTCCAAAGGATTCGTTTGTTGCCAGCAAACTAAGGGATGCGGGAGCGGTCATACTTGGAAAAACGAATATGACAGAGTGGGCCAACTTCATGGCTAATGAAATGAAGAGCGGCTATAGTTCCCGAGGGGGCCAGGTTCTGAATCCATATGGTCCTGGTCAATTTGATGTAGGCGGTTCTAGTGCCGGGTCAGGAGCTTCAATTGCGGCGAATCTTGCTGCAGTTGCCGTGGGGACAGAAACAGACGGTTCGATTCTTAATCCCGCTTCACAAAACTCACTGGTTGGCATCAAACCGACAGTCGGCCTGGTCAGCCGCAGCGGAATCATCCCGATTGCCCATACTCAGGATACTGCAGGCCCGATGGCAAGAACGGTTAAAGATGCTGTTTATCTTTTAGAAGCAATAGCTGGAAAGGATCCGGGTGATGCTGCAACCATGGTGGAGCTGCCTGAATTCGATCTTAACACGCTGTTAAATGAACAAGCACTAAAAGGAGCCAAAATTGGTGTGGCAAGGGAAGAGTACATAGGAAAATTAACCGAGGAACAGGAGCAGATTTTTCAACAAGCGGTTGATAAACTTGTTGAACTCGGTGCAGATGTTGTCGATGTTGCGATTCCTGCTTCAAAAGCGACATGGGGCTATAAGGTGTTAAGTTATGAATTCAAGGCGGATTTGAACGCCTACCTGAATGGTTTGGTGTCGCATATTCCAGTCAGGACACTTGCTGATGTAATCGCGTTCAATTACCAGCATGGGGAAAAAATGTTGAAGTACGGCCAGGAAGTCTTGCTTGAATCAGAAGCGACGAGTGGGACGTTAACGGAGGCTGAATACTTGCAAGAGCTTGAATATAATCTCTATATGTCCAGGGAGCAGGGTGTCGACTATGTATTGAAGGAATACGGAGTGGACGCGATTCTTTTTCCGATGGATGGGTCGACAATCGGATCAAGAGCGGGATATCCATCTGTGACGGTACCTGCCGCTTTCACTGCAGAAGGTGAGCCAGTTGGCATAACATTCACAGGGACAGCCTTCAGCGAACCGTTACTGATTAAACTTGCTTACGCGTACGAGCAGGCAACGATGGTACGCAAAGCGCCTGAACTCAGAATAAACACTGAAGAAAAAATCCATACTACTTCTTGAATCCATCCAAAAGGAGCGAGAGAGCATGGGTAAAACAAAGCTTGGCAACGCTAACGCGCAACGAAACAACAACAAGAAAAAAGGGAACAACACACCGGAAGAGCTGGTCGAATTTACTACCGGACAAAAGGAAAAGAAGCAGAACAACCCAATCGATTAACAGCAAAGTGCCCCGGCGGGATGCCAGGGCACTTTTTTTCTAGATAAATGGAAAAAGTAGTGATTTTGCTTGATTTCGTAGTGATTAATGGAAATTTCGTAGTGATTGTGCTGAATTTCGTAGTGATTGTGCTGAATTTCGTAGTGATTATGAGAGATATCGTAGTGATTACGTTGGTTTCCGTAGTGATTAAAAGACATTTCACAGTAAGTTTGCAGAAACTGGTAGTCATTAACAGAGATTCCATAACGAAATTGCAGATTCCGTAGTGATTGACAGACATTTCGCCGTAAGTTTGAGGAAACCGGTAGTCATTAACATACATTTCGCAGCGATTTTAAAGAAACCCGTAGCCATTAACTGAGATTTCATAATGATATTGTAGATACCGTAGCGATTAACATAAATTTCGCAACGAATTTTAGAAAACTGTATTGTTAATGATTAAAATTTCAAAAAACCTCAGCCCAAAATCAATGCCCCGAGCTCTTATCAAAATTACTTCCAGAAACGTCAGCCACGTTCTCGATTGCCACTAAGGCATTTGGATCGATATCCTCCACGACCGAGCGCAAGGTGGATAATTCGATACGGCTCACAATCGTATAGATGATTTTTTTCGGTTCATTTGAAAAAACACCCTGGCCCTGGATATAGGTCATGCCTCGTCCAAGTTGCTTCAGTAAAGCTTCGGCTATTTCCTCTGGGACATCCGATATGATGGTGACCGATTTTAGCTCTTCCATACCTTCGACGACAACATCAATCATTTTAAAGGCAATGAAATAGGTGATGATTGAGTACATCGCGGTTTCCCAGCTGAATACTAGCAATGCGGCCAAAATAAAAATGAACAAGTTCATGATCATGACAATCTGGCCCACTGATATCGTACGCTTTTTGCTGACAAGGATCGCGATGATTTCCGTACCATCCAACGCGCCGCCTGCACGGATGACTAGGCCAACACCTGTGCCAAGGATAACTGCACCGATGACCGTCGCTAAAAACAGATCGTCAGTTACTGGATCAAAATGGTGAAAGAAGGCTGTTGCGCTGGATAAAATGATGACTCCATATAGAGTGCGAAGCGTGAACTTCCAGCCCATTCTTCGGTATCCAATATAAAGGAATGGGAGATTCAAAATGATTAAAAATATACTCATCGAGACGTTGGTCAATTCGGCTGCGATGATGGATAGGCCGATTACACCGCCGTCCAGGATAGCATTTGGCACTAAAAACAGATCTAGTCCAAACGCGGCGATGATTGCCCCAATCGTAATCGTCACAAACTTTGTAACTTCTTTTAAAACCCGTTTTTTCTTCGTTGCTGCCACTGAATATCAAACCCTTTTCATTTATATGTATTGTGTTAAAGCTTGTATTAATTGTAGCAAACTTTTAAATAGGTAAAAAATAAAAGGTTATTCAGTCTTAGTTCTGGTATTTTTAGATTATATAACCAGGATTAGAAATTCGGCATTTTTGGGTAATGATGAGAGTAGGATATTTGAATTTTTGGAGGGACCATTTTTGGCTAATGAAACTCAAGTTAAATATAGATCGAAAAAACAGCAAGAAGGTTCAACAAATCGAAAGAACCAGCATGATGAAAAAACAAATAAAAAACTGAATGATAAGCAATATTTAAAAGCAAGTCCAAAGTCTAAAGAAGCAGACCAAAACAAAACCAAACGGGCTGAAATAAAGCTTGAAACAGCTGAAAAACAAGACAATAGAACGATCAAGGCAGCCGAATCTAAAGACAGGACATCTGAGTACACGAAGTCATCAAATCAAAATGGAAAGAAGTCTTCAAGTCAAAGTGACAATTCTGCCATTAAAAACAACGAGAACCAAGGCGATATGCGTAAAACATCTCCTAATCAAAAAAAGAATACTTCAAACCGAACCAATAACCAAATAGAAGATAGCAAGAAATCGTCAACTCGTAACAATCACGGGAAGAAGCCTGCAAACCAAAAGGAGAATGGAAACCAAGTTAATAAACAATCAGAGCAGAGAAATAAAAACCAAGCAGATTCCAACATTGACCATGATGTGAAGCATAAGGAGCAGTCCGGGAAATTTGAGACTGCTTTTAACAGGATTCATAAATCGTTGAAGGAAATGGTCAAGGGGACGGATAGCGATGCGTTTGTGGAGCTGCTGTACTCGGGCTATAAAAATCATTCATTGATCAGGAAATATAAGAGTGAACTGCACCAGTTCGCCAAGCTCCGGAATGCGATTGTCCATGAGCGGGTGAATGCGGATTATTATATCGCCGAGCCTCACATTGAGGTTGTTGAACGAATTGAGGAGATATGCAAGGAGTTTGAGAAGCCGCAGACGGCATTGTCGATCGCAACAAGTCCGGTGTTCTACTATTACGAGGATGCGTATCTCAAAGATGTTCTAAAGGTAATCAATAAGTTCGATTTTACAAGATTCCCGGTCTACGACAAGGACGACAAATATGTCGCTTTGCTTACTTCGACTGAAATCATCCAGTGGATGGCCAAGCATTTTTCAGATAATGTCGTGACTATTGAAGATGTTCGCGTCAAAGAGCTGCTGAAAAAGGGGAAAAATTATTTTGTCACGTTCGTAACGGAACAAGCTTCGCTATACGAAATTGAAGAATTGTTTGAACGCTATCATACAAGGGGCAAGAAGCTTCAGGCTGTCATCATCACAGAAACCGGGGATCGTCATGGGAAGCCGATTGGCGTCATTACTCCATGGGACTTGCTCGACAGTGACCCGGCGGAAGATTGATCAACATAATCGATTAGATGTTCATTTCAAGATGTTCCAAAACCAGAATGCTAAATAACCCGTAAACTTTTGAGTGCGAAGGCTCCTGGTTTACGAAAAGAACATAGTCCATTGACGAGGCGCCAGCCTTGCTGATATACTGCAGCTAATATAAAAAGGCTCTTTTAAAAAAAGAGCACAATAACTCTTATCCAGAGCGGCAGAGGGACAGGCCCTGTGAAGCCCGGCAACCTTCATTTTAATATGAAAGGTGCTAATTCCTGAAGATTTACGTCTGAAGATAAGAGAGGATGCTGCGTGCGGAACCTCTTCTTATTGAAGAGGTTTTTTACATTTTAGAAAAGCGGGTGGAAGAGATGACAGGGAATTTTGAGACGGAAGTTCTTCATTCAATACATAAGAAAGCAGAGGGGATTAAAAGCAAGGCAACGCCTATTTATCAGACTTCAGCATTTACATTCAATGATCTGGATGAGCTGGAGGGCTTTTACCAGGGTGAGGGCAGCTATTTGTACTCAAGAGTCGGAAACCCGAATACGGATGAACTGGGACAATCTGTGGCCGCGCTGGAGCATGCTGAAGATGGAGTGGCAGCTTCCTCTGGACTTTCAGCGATTCTTGCTGGTGTCCTTGCTGTGGTGAAAAACGGTGAACATATCGTTGCAGCGGATGATTTATATGGCGGCAGCTTCCATTTGCTAAAATCAGAGCTTGATCGCTTTGGAATCGAGACGACATTTGTGCCTTTTTCCGATTTAAAAAAAGTTGAAGGGGCAATCAAGGATCATACAAAGCTGTTATATACTGAATCAATCACAAACCCTCTGCTCCGTGTTGAAAACTTGGAGGATGTTATCGCGCTGGCAAAGAGACGCAGCCTCACTGTATTAATCGATAATACATTTGCCACACCGCTTCATGTCCGTCCTTATTTGTTAGGAGCGGATCTGGTTGTCCACAGTGCGACTAAATACATTGGCGGTCACAGCGACGTTACTGCTGGTGTCGTTGTCGGCAGAAAAGATTTGATTGCCGAAGCGCGTGCCAGGATCGTGAACCTCGGTGCGAACCTCAGTCCGTTTGAAGCCTGGCTAACATGCAGAGGGTTAAAAACCCTTGCCTTAAGGATGAGGACGCAATCGGAAAACGCGAGAATGCTTGCTGAAAGATTACGTGGAAACGAGAAGGTCGCTAAGGTCTATTATCCATTTGAAAAAGGGGAAAAAGGGTATGGTGCCATCGTTACGATTGAGCTTGCGAAACACGTGGATACAAACCGATTTTTCAAATCGCTCGGCTGGGTAAAGATTGTTCCCACGCTGGCTGGTGTTGAGACGACTGTGTCGCATCCGTTGAAAACCTCGCATCGCGCACTTCCTCCTGAGGCCCAGGCTGAACTCGGCATCACGTATGAAGTAGTCCGCATTTCAGTTGGCATTGAGCATGCAGCTGATATAATCGAACAATTCGAAGCGGCCTTGGATGCAGCCGTAAAATAAACCATTCGACATTATGTTTACGCCTCCTGTATGCGGGTATCTTTAATAAGGACTACTCGTCTAAAGGAGGCTATTAATATGTATAATGAACATGAAAAACATCTAGTTGGAGTATACGATAACGAGCGTGATGCAATCCAGGCAGTTGAGGATTTGAAAAGGCAAGGATATTCAACTGAGGATATCTCTGTTATTGGCAAAAACGATGATGAAGTTGATCACATTAATGAAGCAACCGGTACGAAGACTGAGGAAGGTCTTGCTGCAGGTGCAGCAACTGGCGGCGTATTAGGCGGCCTTACTGGATTATTGGCGGGCATCGGTGCGCTTGCGATTCCTGGAATCGGGCCGATCGTGGCTGCGGGACCAATCGCAGCTACACTTACAGGTGCAGCTGTCGGAGCTGGGGCAGGCGGTTTAGCTGGAGCACTTATCGGAATGGGAATTCCTGAAGATGAAGCAGACCGTTACGAAGGCTATGTAAAAGAAGGGAAAATTCTTGTTGTTGTTGAGCGCGACGAAAATCTAGTTGGCTTGAATGATACAACAAGAACGAATGTGGTAGACACAGTCGATGCACCCCTGACTTCGGACAACCCTGCCAACACTCGTTTTGACAACACTAAAGACTTTTAAATCACTGTCATAAAAAAAGGCTGCCAATTATTTGGCGGCCTTTTGGCATTTTAGGATGAATGAGAGCGTTAGTTTAGTTAAGTAAAGAGGCTCTGGATTGCCACTCCAGTATGATTAAAAAAGTAGGTGTTAAGCTCAATGTTGTTATTTAACCCTGTTGATTGAAGTGGAAGGCGCGAAGACTCCTCCGGGAGCATGGGTCAGGGCAAACCCCGCAGGCGCTTATAGCGCCGAGGAGGCTCCCCAGGCCACCCGCGGAAAGCGAAGCGCCTGGAACGTAAATCAACAGTCTAATCTAACAGAGCCAAATAATAAAGCTGGCTACCGCAAAGAGGGAAGCCAGCTTAATATTATTCTTCTTTTCGCGTATCATGCAAATCAATCCGACTTGCGTCTTCTAAATTAAAAGAAGATAAAATAAAGTACATAAATGCGCTGCCAACTAAGCCGAGACAAATGACAAAACCGATGGTCATCACCCAAAGATATCCCATAATTTGCATTCCTCCCTTATAAAACTATATGCATCACCTTTACGATGTTTTCATTCAGAATAGAAATAAGAGTATATTTTCCAAGAATATTCTCATCCTAACATTCGAGGAGGAATGAATGATGGGAAAGAAAGTAATACTGGCAATATTACTGCTGTTCTGGCTGGTCCCGGCCATGTCATTTGCGCAGCAGGTGTATACTGTTCAAGCAGGTGATACAATGTGGAAAATTTCGGTGCGTTACCAGATAGGGCTGTCTGAGATCATCGCCGCTAATCCTCAGATAAAAAATCCAAATCTGATCTATCCTGGCCAAAAAATCGATATTCCCAGCTTAGGCGCAGCGAAAAGTATTGATAATGAAGTCATTAGGCTGACAAACGCTGAACGTGCCAAACATGGACTCACACCGCTTACCGCTGACTGGGAGCTGTCAAGGGCAGCCAGATACAAATCTTTTGACATGAGGGATAAGAATTACTTCTCCCATACAAGCCCTACATACGGCAGCCCTTTCAATATGATACGGAGCTTCGGGGTTAATTACCGAAGCGCGGCAGAAAACATTGCCGCAGGACAAAGGACTGCAAATGAAGTCGTTCAGGCTTGGATGAACAGCCCGGGCCACAGACAAAACATATTGAATGCTTCTTACACCCATATGGGATCCGGTTATGCATCAGGCGGTGCATACGGGCATTACTGGACACAGTTGTTTATTTCAAAGTAAAGGACATCAAAAAGACCCTGAGGAAATCCATCAGGGTCTTTTCTTTTGCGATTTTGATTTTATGCTCGAGAATAGAATCCTTTCACAACGCTCTTTTCGAAGATCCAATCCTAAAGCAACAAAGCTTACAAAAAGAATCCTGTAAAACTAGTACTTGTACTGGCAGTCAACCGATGAAACCCCGCGTTCTCCTTTTCTCCACAAGCGGTAAAGAGCTTTGCCGTCGCTGTGCCCTCCGCCGGGGTAATCCATTGGAAGCAGTGCAAAGAATACGTAGTAAAAAGAGAAATAAATGAATTGATATGAAAAGATCGATGGCTCGAACAGATCAAACCAAATCAAAAGATTGACCAAAAGCATACTTAATAAATTAAAAATAGAACCGCCTAATAAAATGACTGATTTAGAAAATCGGTTATTGAAGGCTACATATTCAAATTGGCAGTCTCCTGACCAGAAATAGAATTGATGAACATCTATTTTCCAGAAGGAAAACAGACTCTTGCCGCTGCCTAGTGTCACCCTTATTCCTTTCGCGCCAAAGATGGCGGCGAATGTGATGTGGCCTAGCAAATGAATGATAATGACCACAGGGAAAATTAAGAAAAAGGCCCAAAGAAACTTAATGATATCTTGAAATCCAAACATGTTTTTACCTCCTCATGCTGCCTTATACCTGATACCCTTTTAAATCAAGCTGTAACAGCTAATTTATTCCTCCATACCCATCAAAACAAAAACAGCGGTCCTGCCGCTCTCTCAGACTCAGGTCCTACTTCAAAATCAAGCTCAGGCACGTTATAGACTTTTTAAGATAAAGGTAAGATTAAACCATAAGAGATAAGGAGGAATTGAATATGAAAAAATTTGGTTTGCTTGTCGCTGGTTTCGTTGCTGCCATGGTGCTGATTTCCAACCTTGGTCCATTAGTCGGCCTTGGAGTCAGCTTGCTGGTGCTGTATTTTGTGGTGAAGCAATTCTTAAAGACGGATACCACTGCCGCGAAAATCGGCTGGGGGGCAGCAGGTTTCTTCATCCTGATGGCAACAGCCTCTAACGTACCAGCTATCCTAGGCATCGCTGCTGCATATGTCCTGTACCTGGTGTATAAAAACTGGGACAAAAAAGAGGAATCAGTGCATGAAGAAAGCGATCCATTCGTCAACTTCGAAAAGCAATGGGCACAATTGAAAAACAACTAAGATTTTCGCAGGGCATCATCTGGAGTTTCTGGAAATAACGTACTACTAAACATTTAAAAGGAGAGAAATAAAATGGCAAATCTATTAACTAGAATCAAGAACACGGTAATGGCGGACCTGCATGAGGCACTTGACCAAAAGGAAAAAAAGAACCCGATTACGCTGCTGAATCAATATCTTCGCGAATGTGAAGGCGAAACAGAAAAAGTCCGAAAGCTGCTTGAGCGCCAGGGACAATTAAAGGACCAGTTCACACGCGAACATCATGAAGCTCTGGAAATGGCGGAAAAGCGTAAATACCAGGCAGAGATCGCGATGAGAGCAGGAGAAAATGAACTCCAGGCCTTTGCCAGCCAGGAACAGGCTCAATATGAAGAACGGGCTGCAAGGCTGAAGGAAGCAATGGAAAACGCTGGCAAGCAGCAGCTGGAGCTGGAGCGGAAATATGAAGAGATGAAACATAAGTTAAAAGATATGCATATCCGCCGCATGGAATTGATGGGCCGTGAGAACGTTAGCCGCGCACACCACCGGATGGATCAGGTCCTTGATAACAATGCATATTCAGACAAAGCCTATTCAAGATTCACGGAAATGGAGACATATCTTGATAACCTTGAGCAGAAAGTGAACAGCTCTTACTACCGAAACACGATTGATGGCCGGATCGCACAGCTTGAAAAAGAATTTAAAAGTAAAGAAACGCATTCTATTTAATAGGCAAAACATGGTATTCTTAAAAGGCGCAGGCAGCTGCGCCTTTTGGGTATACCACCTCAAACTTTCTTCATATCATCTCCTCATAAAAATATTATCCAAGTTTGTAAAGTTAGAGGAAGGGAGGAAAACAGCATGTTGAACAACTTGAAAAATGATTATATCAGCTGGATTGTGATTACTGGACTAATACTGCTTTTGCTTGAGGTTTCGTTTTTTAACGAAGGTCTTGTTTTCTCCCTTCTTGCAAGTGGAGCGATGATCTATTTTGGCCGATCTTTAACGCCGAGGAAATCTGGAAAGCTTTTGTTCTGGGCAGGGTTGTTCTTTTTCCTGAGCAGTGTTTTCAGCATGATGACCTTCAGGTTTTTCCTATTGGCTGTGCTAATTTATCTTGCCTATCAATTTGCCCAGTCGAAAAAGAAGCCGGAAGTCATAACGCCAGTTTTACAGGAACCTGAAAAGGAATTTCGGAAGGAGCCGGTGATTGAAAAGCCGCCACTATTTAAGAATCGCCTGTTTGGACATCAGGAAACGCCGCCGCATGTGTATGAGTGGAATGACGTCAATATCCAGACCGGGGTTGGTGACAGTGTGATTGATTTAAGCCTGACTGTGCTGCCGAAGGGGGAAACGGTGGTCTTCATCAGGAATATCATTGGCAATGTTAAAGTATTTGTGCCATATGATTTAGAAGTGACGCTCCGCCACTCTGCGATAGTCGGATCTGCAGAGGTGTTTGAGCATGAAGAAGGCAGGGTTCTGAACCAGAGCCTGTTCCTGCAAACGCCTGGATATGACTTGGCCGAGCAAAAGGTGAAAATTTTCACGTCGATGATGGTGGGGAATGTCGAGGTGAAACGGATATGACAACAGCCATGCGCCAGATTTTATGGGGGCTGACCCTCGGAGTAATCTTGTTTATCGCGCTGACGCTGTCTTTTGTGCTTGTTTTTCCGGTAACAAGGCTGTCCGATTTATGGAACCGCGAATTGATGGATATTCCTTTTATCATTTTTACATTCAGCATCAGTATCGTGCTTGGCGTCGCCTTTGGAATGGCGTCAGGAATATACTGGCGGAAGCAGTTCAAAACAGTGGACAGCTGGCTGTTCCAGCTCGAGGAAGGGCAGCAGCCCGAAATTGAACACACTCAGTCATATGCGGAAATTTCATCGATCTCGAAAAGGGTCGGGAAGCTGCACAAGCAGATTTCTGAAAAAGCGATGCTGTCACAAAGGCTTGCGACTGAAAAAGCAGAGGAGCTGGAGTCGCGCATCCAGGAGATCGTGTCACAGGAACGAAACCGGCTGGCACGGGAACTGCATGATTCGGTCAGTCAGCAGCTGTTCGCAGCATCCATGATGATGTCGGCGATCAATGAAACAAAGGGACCTTCCGAGGAACGTGAAGCGAAGCAGCTGAAAATGGTCGAGGATATGATCCATCAATCCCAGCTTGAAATGAGAGCATTGCTCCTGCACCTTAGACCTGCTGCGTTGAAAGGAAAAAGCCTGCAGGAAGGAATTGAAGAGCTGTTAATCGAATTAAGACAAAAAGTCACCATGAATATAAAGTGGAAGGTGGAGCCGTTCCCTCTTGATAAGGGAGTAGAGGACCACTTATTCCGAATCCTACAGGAATCGGTCTCGAACACCCTTCGCCATTCAAAAGCGGAGCAGCTGGAAGTGCTGCTGATCAAGCGTGACGACAAGGCGATTTTGAGAGTTGTCGATGATGGGCTCGGTTTTAACGTGGAAGAAACGAAAGCAGGATCATATGGCCTCCAGAATATGCACGAACGCGCCGGGGAAATCGGCGGAACATTGAAGATTGTCAGTGTTGAAAAGAAAGGAACCAGGCTTGAGGTCAAGGTTCCAATATTAGTGGTGGCAGGTGAGAAAAATGATTAAAGTTGTGTTTGTGGATGATCATGAAATGGTTAGGATCGGTGTTTCCTCCTATTTATCAGCTCAACCAGATATCGAGGTGATTGGCGAAGCGGATAACGGCAAAACAGGTGTCGAGATGGCGCTTGAGCTGCGCCCGGATATCATCCTCATGGACCTTGTCATGAAAGAAATGGACGGAATTGAAGCGACAAAGCAGATCATTGAAAAATGGCCAGAAGCGAAGATCATCATTGTAACGAGCTTCCTTGATGATGAAAAAGTGTATCCGGCGCTTGAAGCCGGGGCAACAAGCTATATGCTGAAAACTTCAAAGGCGAGCGAGATCGCAAATGCGGTGAGGGTTACCTATTCCGGGCAGCCTGTGCTGGAGCCGGAGGTTACCGGGAAAATGATGATGAAAATGCGCCAGAAAAACAACGTTGAACCACATGAGGAGTTAACTGAACGCGAGATGGAAGTTTTGATGCTGATTGCCGAAGGAAAGACGAACCAGGAAATCGCCGACGAACTGTTCATTGCCCTGAAGACGGTTAAAACTCATGTGAGCAATATATTGAGCAAGCTCCAGGTGCAGGACCGCACACAGGCGGTCATCTATGCGTTCAGGCATTCAATTGTAAAATAACAGAAGGGAGGGTTACGCATGGAACCATTTATTGGTGTGTTTGGCCTAATGGGGATATTGATCTCACTAGTATTGCCAATTGCCATGATTGTCTTGTTTATCATGCTCGTAACCAGCACAAAGAGACAAGAAGCCTTGATGAAGGATATCCTTGCAGAGCTGAGAAGGAAGAATACGGATAACGATTACCTGAACCAATAACCAAAGGCTATGTTGATTAAAGCAAATTCAACAGTTTAGGGTAAAAAAAAAAGAGGCCATGGGCCCCTGGGAATCTAATTCGCTTTTTTGTCGATTACGTCTAATTTCATAAGCATTTCGCTTAAGGCTATGGATATGACTTCCCGTTCTTCAAATTCATTTGGGTAATGGGAAGCGCTATTTATATAGTCATGCTTTTCAGCTAACTTTTCCTTTATTTTTTTGCACATCCAGAGCTGGTAATCTGAAAGTTCCAAGTGTCTAAGCATTGCCACCCACTCCTTCGTTAGTTAACAATACCCGCGGGACGAGCTTGCTTAAACGCTTATTCCACAAGATTATGCTGTTTGGGAAAAATTGAGAAATGCCTATGATAGCGGAGCTAAATAGAATTTAATCAAACGTTTGATTAACAATGAAAATGCTATTGAATCAGACAGTAACGGGCAGAAACAGTGGCTGAAGCTGGATGATTTTGAACGGACAGAAATTGTTGTTGAAGCCGAAAATTTGTCCGTTATTTAATTATGTACCCGGTTATTCCGATTCATCACGAGACCGGTCACCTGTCCGTTATTTATGTGCCCGGTTATTCCAATTCATCACGAGACCGGTCACATATCCGTAGTTTATGTGCCCGGTTATTCCGTTTTATCACGGGACCGGTCACATATCCGTAGTTTATGTGCCCGGTTATTCCAATTCATCACGGGACCGGTCACATATCCGTAGTTTATGTGCCCAGTTATTCCGATTCATCATGAGACCGGGAACATATTAGTAGTTTATGTGCCCGGTTATTCCGTTTCATCACGATACCGGTCACATATCCGTAGTTTATGTACCCGGTTATTCCGTTTTAACACGAGACCGGCCACATATCCGTTTTTTATAATGCCCGGTTTCCTCAATAGAAAAGAAATCTAACATATCAGGAACACTTCAGGAAAAACTTGCTAAAATAATACGGTGATTGTAAAATAAAACAAACTATTATTGAACGGAGGTGAAGAGAGATGATCAAGACTGTTTTAGTGCACGGATTCTGGAATGAATTCCTTTATTTTTGCCGTGCAAAATTTGCTGTTGCAGCTGCCAACGGGATACGTATGCCCTTTTTGAGCAGTTCAATATCGAAAACAAACGGTGAGATCATCTCTTTTCCCGCTTAATAAGCTACGGTGAATGGGGAGGGCTCTTTGCCCTCCTTTTGTATTCATTGAGTTATTGAAGCCAGGGGCAGAGCAGTCTGCCCCTGGCTTTTTTGCGTTCTCCAGCACAGAGATTTAGTGGCTCGGACGCTTTTAAGTGGAGGAGGTAATATAGGAGGAAAAAATAATGATAGCATGCAGTGTTAACCATATAAGCAAAATGTACGGCGGTAATGTAATCTTTCAGGACTTGAGCTTTGAAATAAGTGAGAAAGACCGGGTTGGCCTGGTAGGCAGGAATGGCTGCGGCAAAACGACGCTATTGCGGCTGATTGCTGGTATGGAAGAGCAGGACAGCGGCCAAATCCATTGGAAGAAGGGTTTGAAGATTGGTTACCTGGCACAGATTCCTGGTTACGAGGCGACGATGAAGGTCAGGGATGTTTTAGCAACCGCTTATGAAGAGTTGAGGAATGTTCATGAGGAAATGCAGAAGCTTGAAGATGAGATGACAGCAGCCTCTGAGGATGCGCTTAAGCTGGAAAGACTGCTGACTAAGTATGGGGTGCTCCAGGAGAAGTTTTCTCTTGAGGGCGGCTATGAAATGGATGCCAATATTGATCGGATTGCCAATGGCTTGAAGATTGGCGGGTTGCTGGATTCTCATTTTAACAGCTTGAGCGGCGGTGAGAAAACGAAGGTCGGGCTCGCGCTTAGCCTGCTGAGAACGCCAGACTTGCTGCTGCTTGATGAGCCGACGAACCATCTCGATATCATGGCAGCGGAATGGCTTGCGGAGTTCCTGAATTCATACGAGGGCACCGTCGTGATCATTTCGCATGACCGTTATTTCCTTGATGAAACGGCAACCAAGATTCTTGATATGGAGGATGGTGAAATCGAGCTGTATCATGCCAATTACTCAGGATTCCTTAAAGAAAAAGAAGAGAAGCTTTTACGTGAATTCCAGGCTTATGAAGAGCAGCAGAAAAAAATCAAGAAGATGAAGGAAGCGATAAAAAGGCTGCGTGATTGGGCTAACCGTTCGAATCCGCCAAGCTCCGCGATGCATAAGCGGGCCACGAATATGGAGAGAGCTTTAGCCAGGATGGAAAAGCTCGACCGCCCAATTTTAAACAGGAAGAAAATGAACTTCGAACTGGAAACTGGCGCGCGCAGCGGGAAAGATGTGCTTGTGATCAAGGAGGTTAAGAAGTCGTTCGGCGGCAGGGAACTTTTTGAGAGGGTAAATATCCAGCTGCAGTATCAAGACCGGGCGGCGATTGTCGGTGAAAATGGCTCCGGAAAAACGACATTGCTGAAATTCATCCAGGGTGAGCTTGCACCTGACGAAGGTGAAGCAAGGCTGGGCAGCAACGTGAAAATTGGCTACTTGTCGCAGCATATGGAGCTATCCAGCAAGGCTGGAACTGTACTAGATGCATTCCGAAGCGAAGTCGTGATGAATGAGGGAGAGTCACGGAATGTTCTCGCCGGCTTCCTGTTCTATGGCCCTGCTGTGTTTAAGAAGGTGTCGCAATTAAGCGGCGGTGAGCGGATGAGACTGCGCCTTGCGCAGTTGATGCACCAGGATCTTAACTTCCTGATCCTTGATGAGCCGACCAACCACCTTGATATCGATTCACGCGAAGTGCTCGAGGAAGCGCTGGACGGTTTTGAAGGCACGCTGCTCGCTGTATCGCATGACCGCTTTTTCCTCAATAAGCTTTTCGATAAAATTTACTGGTTAGAGAGCGGAGAGCTGACGGAAATCGAGGGCGATTACAACCGGGCAAGAGTGAAAATGGCGGAAAAGCGGAAGCAGTGGGAGGCAGCACCTATTACTGTTGTTACGCCTGCCAGGCAGCCAGCTGTGAAAAAAACGGCTGCTGCGATGGATGAGAGTCTGTTGCTAGAACAAATCGAAGCACAGGAAAAAGCGATTGGTGCACTCGAAAATAAAATGGCTGCCATCACCGACCTGGCAATCCTTCAGGAGTTGCACGCTGAAAAAGAAGAGTTAGAGAGAAAATGTAATCAGCTTTATACAAAGTTTGAGGAGATATCATAGAGACGGACGAAGAACTGCTGAGGATAGCAGTTCTTCCTTTTATTTACTGGGAAAAATCGCGAAGAATTTCCAGTTCGCTATAATAAATTGATTTTCGCTATAAAAAGTAGGAATTCGCTATAAAAAGTAAGATTTCGCTATTAAATTTTCATTTTCGCTATTAAAAAGATTTTTTCGCTATAAAAACAAGATTCAGCTATAAAAACAGCAAGCTCAGCTATAAAAAGAGATGGTTCAATGATAAAAAGAGATGGTTCCGCTATAAAAAATTTTTAATTCAGCAAAAAAAAATGCGCCCACAACAATGAAAAATAACGCTATTGCGAAGCATACATCTTGCGAAATGAGCTTTTTTTAACGTATTGAACCCCATCTCACACTTTCCTTAATATTATCCGGACTTGTCTCATATGTTTATAAAAGTAAATGAGACAGGATTGGGAGAGAAGCGATGAGTACTTTTTTAAAAGGGATGTCTGTTCTTGTTATTGCTACCTTTTTGGCTGAAGTGGTGGAGTTCCTCGTTAATATGATTCTCGCAAGGGAGCTTGGGGAAAGCGGGATGGGGCATTACATGACGATTTTGCCGACTATTTTTCTGATCATGATGCTGGCGACCTTTGAATTGCCGGTTTCGATCTCGAAGATGGTCGCTGAGAAGGACGAGTTGTACCACCGGAGCATGATCGGCCATGCAGTCAGGCTGGCAGTGACGTTTACTGCCGTTTTATTAATTGCAGCCGCATTCGTGCTGCCAGTTATTCCTGTGTTCAACGATTATCATCCTTTGTTGAAGTGGGTCGTCCTTTCGCTCATTCCGGTGATGACGATTTCCGCCATTGCCAGGGGATTTTTTATGGGAAAACAAGAAATGGGCAAGATTGCAATCTCCCATTTTCTCAGAAGGTCAGTGCAGCTTGTCTTGCTGACGGTTGTGTTTCAGTATTTTGCGTTTGGCAGTGAAACGGCACTGCTGGTCGCGTTTTGCACGCTTGCAGGAAGTGAGCTCGTCGTTTTTCTTTATTTATTGCACCTTTTTATCATGTCTTACCAGAGGATCAAGCGGGTTCCCGGTAAGCCGGTTAGTGGGAGGGAAGTCAGAAAAGACCTTATTGCTGTTTCTGTTCCGACGACAGGTCTGCGAATCTTCCATTCACTGACACATGCCGTCCAGCCATTTTTAATCAAAGCAGCGGTCATAAGTGCGGGGATATCTCCGGAAATGGCAACAGAGCAGTTTGGGATGCTAGCCGGAATCGCGATGACAGTTGGATTCTTTCCGGCCTTCATTGCCCATTCGTTCTTGATTATCCTGATTCCTACCGTGTCCAAGGCATATGCGGAAAAGGAGTTCCATAAGCTGCAAAAATTGCTGCAGCAGGTGATGCTGCTGACATTCTTATACGGTCTGCCAGCTGTCACGGCCTTCTACTTTTTAGCCGAGCCCATGACCAATATGTTTTTTCACTCGAAAGATGCGGCGATTTATTTGCAGCTGCTGGCTCCGTACTTCCTGTTCCATTATTTCACGATACCGATGCAGGCCTATTTAATTGGCCTTGGCTTGGTCAAGGACGCCTTCATACATTCTGTTTACGCGACGGTAGTTACTTTTTCACTGATCTATCTGGTTGGGTCGAGGCCTGAGTGGGGGATGGAGGGTGTTATTGTAGGAATGAATACTGGCAGCCTGGTGATTTTATTTTTGCATTACTTGACGATTTGCAAAAAAATCGGCATCACCTGGCTGGCAAAGAGCAGTATTAGTGACTCTCGGTATTAAAGAAGGAGATTCAAGATATTCATAGAATTTAATCATATAATATTTTTTCAGGAGTGATGGAGTGGAAAAGGTGTTGCGCGGTCACCATCTCCTCTGCGTTCACGGTTTCAGGGGGATGGGCTACAGTCCGGAGTTCGTTAAGAAAATGGAAAGCATCGTGAAAGATATCCGCGATCCCGAGCAGGATTTTTTCATAAAGGTTGTGGCAGCGTTCGATGATGCCTGCATGTCTTGTCCGCACCGGGGTCTTGAAATCTGTGAAGCGAGCGAAGGATCGAATGAGCATGTGCTGTCGATGGACGGAAAAATCATTCGCCATTTAGGTCTCGTACCGGGTAAAAGCTATTTGAAGTCCCAGCTTGTAAAACTCACGGCAGAAAAGGTCGAACCGGATGATCTCGATTATCTTTGCAAGAACTGTTCATGGCTGCCATACGGAGTGTGCAAGGAAGGAATCGCCGAGCTGCGTGAAAATAAAAGATGCCTGTCCCACGGTAGTTAACGGGGTCAGGCATCTTTAAATTTCTTATCGATTAACGGATTATTGCCATATAAAACGAGCCGGTCGCCCGGTTCTAATTTTGTATCGTAAGATTTGTTGCGGATATTTATATCTCCTCTTTTAATGAATAGGAGCATGAGGTCATCTTCCCTGGCGATGATTTCATCGAATGTCTTGCCCGAGAAGGGAGAATCCTCCACAATCGAAACTTCCCGAACCTCGTCTTCATCATCCATCAAGAGGACATCCCTGATTGGCAAGTCGGCCAACTCATAATTCTCCTCCATTTCACTCTTCATCTTTTTAGACATGAAGTTCTGGGTAAATGGTGCCCTTAAAAGGAATAGCAGAACGACTAGACCACCTGCAATATAGGCAATTTCCAGCGCGAAAAAATTGTCAGATAAAAGCTGGCTGATCGCGGAAATGATAACAGCCAGCGAGAAAGCGCCGAACAAAATCAAAAAAGCTCCCAATCTTCTCCTGACGGGGTGGTCGATGATCAACTCCGATTCGCCGGTAGTAAAACCGGTGCCAGTAAGCATGGAAATCACCTGGAATTTGGCGATTTTTTTATCAAGTCCAGTGGCGACGAAAATGGAAGTATTAATTTCAATTACAGTAAACACAATGAAAAGGTATATAAAGATAAATAAAATACCGATTACCTCCACCTCCCTCGATACTTCATAGTATTAGTTGTCGAGGGTCAAAATAAACAAAAATAGTCCGGGGAAGGAATTCCCCGGATTGATTATTGATGCTGTAAGTTCTCGTTGTAGTAGTTAACCCCGTACATGGAGCCTTCGCTGACCATCTTGTTGTCTTCGAGATCCATCGGGTCTGGGTTTCCTGCTTTCTGTACAGGTATTACGTCTGTTTTTGATGGCATGATCTTGTCTTTCATCTGAGTTGCCATATTCGTAAGTTTGTTTTTATTTTCAGGTTTCATAGCCATCCATAATGCTGCAGCACCTACACCTAACATGACTGCTGATTTTGTTTGCATCGTAAAGTCCCTCCTATGAATAACACTTTTTTAAAAAGTGTCTTAGAGGCTTGAAGCGATTTTTGTCTGCCTCGTATGTCTTTTGTTTACCCGGTCTTACAAATAAAGAAACATTTTAAAAATGGAAGTGTTGCCAAGTATTAACGATAAGCCGTTTTAAAATTTTAAATAAGGGAAAATTATTATTTAAGAATCTTAGTAGCGGAAAGGTCTGAAACCTATGCAGCATACATTTAACGGGGAAAAATGGATTTGGTATGATTTTGAGAAAGCACGAACAGACGAAATTAAGGAGATTACCTCCAAATACCCAACATGTAACAGTTGGTATACTGAAATCAAACAGAATAAGGCCAACTTTCTCCAATTGAATACACAAACTAGGGGAGAGGAATATATTTGGGGCTCATTGATTTATCGACAGGATATAGAAGAGAAACGCGAAAAAAATATCTTCCATTTTTATATTTGCAAAGAGTTCTTTATCACGATAGACTTCGATTTCACCGTCCTGGAAGCTAATCCAATGGGTGTCAACAAGCAAATGGAGCAGGCGGAAAATGGAGTGGAAGGCTTTTTTATATTGCTCGGTGAAATTTTATCAAGCTACCTACTTAGAATAGATGAATATGAAGAACGCTTGCATGAACTTTTGTGGAAAATGAAAGAGCATAATAACCTTGAGATTTTAGAGAAAATTTATGAAAACAGGCATGAATTATTGATTTGGAAAAATCTATTGGTGCCTGTCACTGAATTGAAATTCATTGCGGAAGAAGCGTTTGGCAAGGAAATTCATGAAATGGCGGAATTCAGCCGGGTTGTTACACGAGTTGATCGAGCACGGACACTATTGAGTGAATATCAGCAGGAGATCGATACAATGATCAATCTAGAAGAAGTGGTATCTACACATCGCGGGAATGAAATCATGAAGACCTTGACTGTAATGACGATCCTATTTACCCCTGTGATGTCATGGGGCGCTCTGTGGGGCATGAACTTTAAAGTCATGCCAGAACTGGAATGGAAGTATGGATATGCGATTGCTGGAGCCTTGATTGTGATTTCTACTGTGGGTCTTTACATTTATCTGAAAATGAAAGGCTGGATGGGTGATATATTGAAAGTAAAAGGGAAGAACAGGTTTTTTAAATAGTGTATTTTCTTAGACATCGGTGCAAAAGTATAAGCGGTTTCTGAAAAGAGAATGAGGCAATCACCTAGGAATAAAAAAAGTCCTTAGACAACAAAAATCGCCCATTAGGGCGATTTTGTTGTTATTCAGCTAGTTTTACAAGCATATGCGCAAGTGCATGCTGTTGTTCTTCAGTGCCGACTAGCCATAGCTCTTTCAGCAGCTGCTCTTCTTTGTTGCGAGGTGTTACCTTATCCGCCAGGTAGTCAGCAACCTTCTGTGCCGTATTAGCAAGCTGTTCTTCATTCAGTCCTGCCGTTTTGCCAAGCTGGATACGCTTGCTCAGATATGACCTGAATTCGTTGAAATCCCCAAGGATCTCATCAGCTTGCTCGCTATCCATGCGGTCAAGAGTGTCATCCACCTTGCTTGTATCAACCTCGCCGTCTTTATGAATCATATGATCTTTTTCCATCGTAAAACCTCCTTGAGAAAGATAGTAATTAAATATCCATTGTTGAAATTTTATAAACCTTGCGAAGCACATTACCAGGTATGGTTTGAGTGGATGATCATGGTCTTTCTGAACTTAAATAGAAGTCATACTGCAAAAAGCCGATTTTTTCCTTGTTTGTGATTCAATAGTAAGATGATAAGAGCTTCATTAAAAAAGGTGCAGGCCACTAGGCCAGCACCTTTTTTAAGTCCGACAAACGGACAATGGGAGGAGTATTCAGTTTTTGCTATTCAATATGCTCACTGGGGTAAATCGATGTTAAATATATCGATTTAAGACCAGCGTGCCTTGAGACAGCAACGCGAATCTTCCTCCGCTTGCATAGCCAATGACGTATTCCGAAGTCGCCGTAAAGTTCTCCACTTTAACCAGTCCCTTCTATGTTGATCTTGGCATTACTAATCCTGCGGACAATTTGGAGGAGTATCTGTTATTGCTTTTCAAAATAACTCACTGGGACAAATCGATCTTAAATATATCGATTTAAGACCAGCGTACCTTGAGACAGCAACGCAAATCTTCCTCCTTTTGCTAAGCCAATGACGTATTCCGAAGTCGCCGTAAAGTTCTCCACTTTAACCAGTCCCTTCCGTTTTAGTAATTGGCCTTGGTCGATCCAATGGACCGACTATGAAGGAGTATTCGTTTATCGCTTACTCAAAAACCTAACTGGGGTGAATCGACATTAAGTCCATCGATTTAAGACCAGCGTGCCTTGAGACAGCAACGCGAATCTTCCTCCATTTGCTAAGCCAATGACATATTCTGAAGTCGCCGTAAAGTTCTCCACTTTAACCAGTCCCTTCTTTGTTTTGTATTGGCCTTGCACTCTTTATATACCCGGCAGAAAAAACTGAAAACTTAATAAACTTGATTAAAAGTTGGTATTTCATCTAAAAAATGGTAGACGTAAAAAAGGCAGCCATTGAGCTGCCTTGTAAAATAAGCTTTTAATCCCTGCTTGATAGAACTCCGAAAAAGCGAAGGATGTATAGGAACAAGTTGATGAAATCGAGATACAGGTTAAGGGCCATCAACGGCACTTCTTCTTCGCTCACACCGTAATGCTTCATTCTATTGAAATCGAATAACACATATCCGCTGAATACTAAAATTCCAATGAAGGAATAGGCTAGCATTCCCGTGGAGCTTAGCGGCCAGAAATAACTAAAGATGCTGATGGCGATCAGCGCCAGCAAGGCTGCCATCAGCATGCCGCCGAGGAAGCTGAGATCACGCTTTGTTTTTGTAGCATAAATCGCCAAACCAGCGAACACGACAGTTGTTGTTCCGAGAGCGTTGATTACCACGTTAGCGCCAGTCGTAGCTACATAATGGGCAATGACCGGGTACAATGTCATCCCTGAAATGAATGTAAATACATACAAGAAAGTGTAGGAAATTGCTTTCTTTTTACGTAAAAAGAACACACCGATCAGCATCGCAATTTCGATGATAACTAATGGCAAGAACAGCGCTGGCGGTACAAAAACCCCTGCCATCGTGCCAATGAAGGCAATTGCCAGTGAAAGCGCAAAAGTGCGCATAACAGATGGCATCAATTTCTTTTCGGAATAAGCGTACATGAAAATGTCACCTCATAATTTTATTTGTTTATATATACGGATGACAGGCACTATAGGTTTCATCCAAAATCTTCAATTAAATGCGATTTTTTTCTTTCAAAAGATCACGGATTTCGATCAATAGCTCTTCCTTTAAATCAGGTTTAGGATCAGCAGGTTTTGCCTCTTCCTTTTTCCGATAACGTGTAATGAGCTTAATGAAGAGAAAAATTGCAAATGCTGTGATGAAAAAGTCAACGATGGATTGCATAAATGCTCCGTATTTTACAGTCTTGTATGTAAGTAATGAAAAATCCTCGCCTATTGCAAAAAGTCCCACAATCGGCATGATGATGTCATCCACTAACGAAGAAACAATTTTTCCGAAAGCGGCGCCGATGATGACCCCGACAGCCAGGTCTAAAACATTGCCTTTAAAGGCGAATTTCTTAAATTCTCCCCACATGGAATGGTACCCCCTAAAAATTTTTTTATCTCTACTATTTTGCGAGAAACTCGAATTAAATGCAATAGGGCCTGCTCCCTGCAAACAGGATTCAGGCCCAGCATGATTTTATTGAATTAGCCGCATTTTTAAGGCTTTGACCGCAGCGTCTGTGCGGTTTTTGGCATCGAGTTTTTGAATGATTGCCGAGATGTAATCCCGGACGGTATAGCTGCTAAGGTGGAGGGCATCTGCTGCTTCGTTGATGGAGGCACCTTCAGCAACCAGCTTAAGGACCTCACGTTCGCGAATTGTCAGGACCGCGCGCTGCACACCAAAAAGATGGACAGCATCCTCATAGTACTGATTTAACAGCTCACCGCCGTATTGGCCGAACTTGATCAGAGCGGTGAGTGTTTGATTGTTAACGGTGAATGCTGTATTTTCGCCTCGGTCGAGCAGGGCGAGGCCGATCAATTTATTTTCTGCAGGTACATAGATTGGCAGGACAACTAGTGACTTCAAGCTATAATCCCGGATATATTTCTCTGGCAATATCTCTGCCGCATCTTCGATAAAAATTGGTTTAGAATGGCTGAAGAGCTTTAAGTATTTGGTAAGCAGCGGAAAATCAGCGATGCTCTCCTTAATATGCTGGACAGACCCCGTGTTGACATTATGAGCATGGACCCCGACACCGCTATGCTCGCCCGGCGAATAGATGAATAAAGCGCACCGCGAAAATGGAAGGTAATCAACCAGTCCCTGGGTGATCATTTTGACGGCATCTGTGGCACTTTGTGAATGGATTAAGCGCTGCTGGAATAGCAGGGAGGCGTCCTTCCATTCGAGCTCACTCTCAAGGTGGTTGAGCTTCATCTGTTTCAAATACATCTTGCGCAGCGTCTCTTTTTGTTCCTCTGTAATCGTATCAGCCTGTTCCTTCACGCAAATCAATAGTGTTTCCGTGATGCAAGGAACGGTAATGATTTGAGGGGACTGCTGTCCGGGAGTCAGCAGCCGTGACAGGGCCACCGATAGGTCGCCGGGATTGTCGGCCTGCAGCCCTTCACACATGGCAATCAACTGTTCATTCGCCGAAAGCGCATCAGTGCATACCACTTTGCTTACCTTATATTGTGACTTTTCATTCCGGATGATTGCGAGCCAATCGCTTGGAACAGCCCGCAAATTTAGAATCGTGCGCAGCCACTTGTCATCCTGGTACTCCAGCTGTTGTGTGCGCAGCACCTTATCCAGGATTCTTGTGAAAAAAATCTGGATCGCCTGGTGTTCTAAGAAACTGGCATTCTGTTTTTCCAGGACTTTATGGAATAAGTTTTCAATCGCACTGATC
This sequence comes from Mesobacillus subterraneus, assembly GCF_023715485.1. Taxonomy (GTDB): domain Bacteria; phylum Bacillota; class Bacilli; order Bacillales; family Cytobacillaceae; genus Mesobacillus; species Mesobacillus subterraneus_B. Next base: position 280,537 of record NZ_JAMBOF010000007.1, read on the forward strand.
AGAAAGATGGCGTCAAAATCATCGGCAAATTCAGGATGGCGCTTTTGCCATTTATGTACTAACGCAAGGATGAAATCATTTAAAGATTCAAAAGTAGTTTTAGATATATTATTGAAGCCGAACATAATCATTTGTTCAAATTCCGAGACGAGCTCGTTCTGCCACGCCTTTAGGTCTTTCTTAAAATTGGTCCATTCTTTAAGAAAAGGTTTCTCGCAATCTTTCAGAAGAAACAATCCTCTAATTGCTAAATCTTCAATCTTATGTTCCATCAGGGGCCCTCTCTCTCGTTTCCTCGTAAAATATCATTCGTTTAAAAATTCAGATTTTTGTACGTTATCATTTCTATACCCGACATTTTACGGGGTTAACACGATGTTAACGATATTTTTCGCGGTTGTGAGTGTATCTTTTCGGGGATGGGGTATGGGTAAGTTAGTTAATTTTGAATTTTAAAAATATTTAAACGGAGGTGGCTTCCTTGAACGGAGCTGTCGTGATGGAAAGCAAGACAAATAAGAAGGTTTTTTGGGGGGCTCTGGCATCCGGGCTCCTTGCGCTTGGGCTTTTGCTTGTGTCTTTCGGTTTATCAGGCGTGGCATATGCAGTGCCAATTGCAGGTGTTGGTGATTTCTATGTAGAGTTTGACAAGCTTGAGGGGCAAGGGTACAAATTTTATCCGAAGCTGGGGGAGACCAGCAGTTCAGATGCTGCTCCTCAAGGCACTAATTTAATTGAGTCGCTTACAATTGATAATCTGCAGCTGTACAAGGATTTTCAGGTAGGCGGGGAATGGATCCGCGTGAAAATCCAGGCATCCAAACCAGTGCAGATTTCTGGCCTGCAGCATGATGCCGGATTGATCGAAGCAAACGCGAAGTTCCAGAACCTCCTTCTTGAAGAAAACAACAGCACGGACTGGACAAAGCAATTCCAGCAGACCTCCAGCACTATTACACTTGAAAATGCAAAACTGAAAACGCATTACTTATTTCAGGAAACCATCAATATGAACGGCATGAAATTGACCGTCGAGAAAATCGATAAGAAATAATCGGGGTGACGAGTAATGGTGTTTAAAAAATGGAGGCATACGAGGCCAGTTTTCGGAGCAATCTTAACTGTCTTAAGCGGATTGATGATTTTATGGGTGCCGCTCAATCTATATTTGAGCACATTCCTTCCAGGCTCAGTTGCTGTGATCGGATTGTTGTTTGGCGGGTTGATCACGCTGATGGGGCTGATGTCTTTCTTTTTGCCTAGTGCTTCTAAAGCGTTGGGTATAATCGTCATTTTCCTGTCAATTTTATCGGTGATTGGAGCGCTCGGCGGATTCCTGTTCGGGACGATCTTTGGAATCATCGGCGGCGCGCTGCTTACTGCCTGGCGGATTGTTCCCGCAGCAGCACCAAGTAGCGACGTGGCTGCAAAGCCTGCCAAAACGGGGTAAAGGAGAGACAAAATGAAGTTTTCCTGGCTGGTAAGACATAAATTATTTCTATTTGGATTGAGTATTCAGCTTGCGGCTTTGTCTTTTTTCCCTTTTATCCAAAAAGCAGATGCGGCCACAGATGATTCTGGCGGATTCATCATCCAGGCAGACAGAGTTGTTGGTGAAAATATGAAGGCGACGATTGGCGCCGGCGAAACATCCGGGACAAATGCCAAGCCGATGCTGAGGATCACGTATGGCTCAGCACAGATTTATGGCATGAGGCTGACCAAGCAGTTCCAGACACCTGGAGGGACAGTCAGTATCACAATGAAAGCAAGCGGGCCGGTCCATATGAAAGGAATGCAGGTAGATACAAGCGCAATTTCATTCAAAGGAGCCTGTGTCCATGCTGCAAAGGTTGTCCCGAATGCAGCACTTGAAGGGGTAACAATGGTCGCCCATTCCATGAATGCTGCCAGCAGCAGCCTCGACCAGCTTCAGCTGCAGACGGTAAATGGCGATGGCGGAGTCCAAAAGCCTGGAACTTTGAAAATATTGCAGGACCTGGGCTCAATGCCATTTGAGCAGATGAAAAAGGAAATCGAAAAAATCACCTCTGGACAATTACCGTTGACGTGCGAGGGAGCTCCTGAAGAAGAGGGGGAGCTTGCAGAAGTAACCGACCCAGTGGAGGATGCACTTGAAGGAGTGAGCGATCCAGTTGATGAGCTAGCGGGAGGAGTTACGGACCAATTGGAAGATACCATTGGAAAAGTAACCGATCCACTTGAAGATACCATAGGCAAAATTACGGATCCTCTCGAAGGGACGATTGGCAAAGTGACCGACCCAATTCAGGATACGGTAGACAAAGTGACTGGCCCTGTGAAAGATACAGTCGGGAAGGCAGCCGAACCAGTAAAAGAAACCGTAAAGAAAACGGCTGACACAGCAAAAAATGTGACAGAGCCTGTAGTGGAACCCGTAACGAAAACCTTGGATCAAGCAGACAAAACATCATGCGAAAAACTGGCGGCCGCAAATGGCAAAATCACAAAAGAACTGGCGCTGGAATTGATCGACAAGGCGCTCGAACAGAACAAACTGCTCGAAGAACTATGCCCCACAGACACGACCTTAACTCAATATCTTGAGAAATGGACGAAGGACCTGCTCGATTCACTCGGCCTGCTGTCGCTTGCCGGAATAAAGTTAAGTGAGGAAGAACAGCTGAAGAAAATGCGGGAGGCAATTGCGAAAGAGCCTGACGGATCGGTTATTAAATTTGAATAGACTATAAACCTTAGTTGATTGGAGTGGAAGGCGCGAAGACTCCTCCGAAAATGCTAACGCATTTCCATCGTGCGTGGGAAGGTTCGGGGAAGTCAATCAATGTCCTGCGGGCTCAAGCTGGACAGGTAAGACCCCGCAGACGCCAACGGCGGCGAGGAGGCTCAGCGCCAGCCCCGCGGAAAGCGAAGCGCCTGGAACGGAAATCAACGGACCATATTTACAAGCAAGCCTAAAAAACAAGAGGGTGCCCAAAAGTTTATACCTTTTGGGACACCCTCTTTTAGTATTTTATTGCGAATGATTTATAGGTTTCGGTTTTCTCGGTTTCAAGTACTTCAATATGGTCAACAGTTGAAAATGGGTTTCCTCTGCGGACTTCATCCACAAAACTTTCGAGATCAGCCTTTGAGCCTGAAGCAAGGATTTCCACGCCGCCCTCCTGCAGATTCCTTACCCAGCCTGTAATTCCAAATTGAATGGCTTTCATTTGTGTATAATACCGGTACCCCACACCCTGAACTTCTCCTGACACAATAATTTGTAATTGGATCAAGACGTCGCCCCCAGATAAACAATTAGGTTAACAATATATCTAATATAATATGTAAAGATTTCTTGTTAATTTCATTATAGCACACTGGTTTTAACCGTATAAGGTAAAAAAACAGCCGTACACTTTTTTGTGTGTACGGCTGTTCTAAATATGGTTTAAGTTTTAAAACGCCCAGTCTCCATTGCGGAATACAGGCTCAGCAGTACCATCTGCAGTAATGCCGTCGATGTCCATTTTATCGGAACCAACCATGAAGTCGACGTGTGTGATGCTTTCGTTCAATCCGTTTGCTTCCAGTTCTTCGGATGACATTTGCTTGCCGCCTTCTACGCAGAAAGCATAAGCGCTGCCAATTGCGAAGTGGTTAGACGCATTCTCGTCAAACAATGTATTGAAGAACAATACATTTGATTGGGAAATTGGTGAGTTGAATGGCACAAGAGCCACTTCACCAAGGTAATGTGAGCCTTCATCTGTTGCGACAAGCTGCTTCAGGATTTCTTCGCCTTCCTCAGCCTCAACGCCGACGATTTTTCCGTTTTCAAATGTCAGCTTGAAGTTGTCGATGATGTTGCCGCCGTAGCTAAGCGGCTTCGTGCTTGAAACATAGCCATTTACGCCAGTTTTTGATGGAACTGAGAAGACTTCTTCAGTCGGCATGTTTGCCATGAACTCGTTGCCTTGCTCGTTCACACTGCCAGCGCCAACCCAGAGGTGTTTTTCCGGAAGTTCGACTGTCAGGTCTGTGCCTGGTGCTTTATAGTGAAGCTTTTTATAGCGTTTGCTGTTCAAGTAATCAACTTTTTCATGTAATGAGGCATCATGCTCTTTCCATGCAGCAACCGGATCTTCAGTATTAACGCGAACTGCTTTAAAAATAGCATCCCAAAGCTTTTGCACTCTTGATTCAGCTGGCTCATCAGGGAAGACCATGTTTGCCCAGCCTTCAGATGGAGCGGCGACTACAGTCCAGCTTACTTTATCGGATTGTATGTATTTACGGTATTTTGAAAGTGCTGTTCCAGCAGCTTTCTGGAAATTCGCGATGCGTTCAGGCTTAACACCCTTTAACAGGTCCGGGCTTGATGAAACGATTGACATGAATGCTGCACCGTTTTCAGCAAGGTCTTCAACCTCACGCGCGCGCCATTCAGGATATTCGTTGAAAGCCTCATCAGGTGCAAGGTCATATTTCGTTCTGTTAACAGTATCGTCATTCCAGTTAACAACGACATTTTTAGCGCCAGCTTCGTACGCTTTTTTAACAACCAGACGCACAAATTCTGCTGCGTCGATCGTAGTGTTGACAACAAGCGTCTGGTCTTTCTGGATGTTAACGCCAACCTTGACAGCAAGATCAGCATATTTTTCTAAATTCGTTTGGAAATCACTCATCTATTTCGCCCCTTTTCTGAATGTTCTTTTATATTGTAACGATTTTATAGGAAAAAAGAAACTTAAGACATTCGATTTTAACAGACACTTATTAGGGAAGCGAAACATTTTAATAGAGATTGGTTGTCTAATTTTGCTAGCCTATGATACTGGCATCCAGGGGCAGTGTAGGTTAAAATATAGCGGTATATAAAAGGGGTATTAGGAGGACTTTTTCATATGAAATACGATGTAGTCTTGTTAAGGTTATCAGCGATTTACGCATTCATCGGGGCCTTCCTGGGTTCACACATGGCTGGTGCAGGCGATTATGCGGTCCGTCCGGTCCATGCACATATTTTGGTTGTCGGCTGGCTAAGTCTGTTTGCGTTCTCCAGCTATTACCGTGCTTATGAAGTACCAAAAACTTCCAAACTAGCATTATTGCATGTCTGGACAGCGATCCTCGGAAGCTTCGGATTGACTGTTGGCATGTGGCTATATAACGTCAAGCCATTCCCGCTGCCCGAAACCTTCACGATGGTGTTCTACATTGTCGGCGGCTCGACATTATTGCTCAGCTTCCTGTTATTTGTGTTCATGACATTCAAATATAGCGACGCAAAGGTAAAATAAATGAAGAAATCCATGCAGATCCAGTACTGCATGGATTTTTTTAACTCCGTGAAATTTTAATAGCGAAAAAATAGATATATCGACCACATTTTGGAATATATCAGCGGAAATTGAATATATCGACCACTTTTTGAACTATATCAGCGAAAAAACGAATATATCGACCAACTCCATAATTACAACTTAAATCCTTGCTACCGATTTCAAATTTCAGCTTAGATCCAAACTGCCAATTCCAAAATCCAAACTGTCGACGATATAAATGTCACCTAAACTCCAGCTGACTTCCTGCTGTCATACATCCGAAACATCATCCAGAACAGTCCTGCGCTTAAAATCGCGAGTATGCTAAGAATGGCAAATGTCCAGCCATAGCCAATCCAGACAGTGAGCGGGATGCTGATTGGCGCGATTGTCCGGCCAATTGTGTATCTCAATGAAGCTGCGGCGAAGTACTGTCCGCGCATATGCTCAGGTGCCAGATTGGAAATGAAGCTTTGCTGGAGGCCGGCTGTCATCAATTCAGCTAATGTGAAAACGGCCATCGCCGCAATCAATCCCCAGATCCAATTCGTTGCTCCGAACATCAGAATCGCCACTGCATAAACGATGGACGACAACACAAACACATTCCTTTCGCGAAAACGCATCATCCATTTGGTCACCACAACAGTGAAGAGGGCGACTAGCAGCCCGTTTTCTGAAAGAATCAAACCGAAGGCCTGCTCGCCATTCACGGTGAAAACCTTGCTGCCGAGCTCAAGAACCGTTTGATTCGTGACAGTATCCTTTGTGTAAACAGGGAATAACAGGTCAAGCTGCATGAAGGTTTGTGCAGCCAGGATTCCTGCGATGATAAACAGCAAGAAAACTTTATCCTGAACAATTACTTTATAATCGGCAAGTTGTTTCAGCAAAAAATCATACCATTTTCCATCAACTGCTTTTTCCTGTTGCGAGGAAGCAGGTAATGTTTCGCGAGTCCACTTTGCCAGGACAAGTGAAAGAAGGATCGAGATGATTCCCACAGCAACCATTAATTCAAAACGATACTTGACGTAAAAAATAGCTCCGAGAATCGGACCAACTACTACGGCAATATTGATCGATGTATAAAATATCGCGAAAACGCTGCTCCGGTCCTTTTCGGGTACAACATCTGCGACCATTGCCTGGCTGGCTGGCCAGTAAATCGAGCCAAACATACCGACAAGCGTGAAGCAGATGAAGCCAAGCAGCGGGGAAGTGTACCATGGTGAAACCGCATAAGCAAAAATAAGGAAGGCAATACCTTGGCCAAAGGAAGACAGGACCATCATGCGCTTGCGTCCGAACCGGTCAGCGGTATAGCCGCCCATTAGGTTGGCAAAAACCGAAAAAACCTGGGATAAGACGAGCAGGAATCCCGCGTTTCCTTTACCAAAGCTTTCAGCAAAATAAATAGTTAAAAACGGGAAAAACATCCAAAATGTAATATTCATCAAAGCCTCGCCAAACAGGCGGACCTTCAAATTTTGATCCCAATCTCTCAATCTCATGGTGTTTCTCCTTTTTTAATATATAAGGAAGTGTAAAATTTCACTTCGAGAAATGTCCAGCTCCAGCGCATGTCGGAGTTGAACAGTCGCCTCAGCTTTTCGAATTGTCTAGTGTCGCCTCCTAGAAACTACGAAACTTCAACTCCGCCGGCAGAAGCAAAAAGCGCTTCTTTGTCGGAGTCTCCAGTTTCTGCGTTTCTGGGCAGTCGGCTACACAATTCGATTTCGGTCCTGCCAATGAAGTCAAAGAACGACTTCACTGTCAGGCCCTCCAGCGCTTGTCGGAGCTGACCAAGGCGCTTGCGCTTTTCTTATCTCTAAATAAGACCAACGAATATCATACTATTAGGCAGGAATATTTTACAAGTTAAATCCTTCAATAAAGCTTTTTTTCGTCAGCCTAAAAAAAGCGGCACATGGGCCGCTTTGATTTGATTATTCTTTATCCTCGAGGGCCGCTTTCAGCAAGTCTCCGAGGCTCGTTCCAAAATTGGATTCTGCTGGTGAGTATTTCTCTTTCAGCTTGCGTTCTTCACGCTTGGATACGCCTTTTTTCTTGTCTTCCGCCTTTTCGACGACATTGCATCGACGACATTGGAAGTACGCTCCAGCCTTGCCGTTGTGGATTTCCATCCGCTTGTGGCATTGAGGGCACCTGCGCTGTGATAGTTTAGGGTCCTTGTGCTTGCGGAAGCTGCATTCTGGGCTTGAGCATACAAGAATGCGGCCTTCTTTTGTTTTTCTTTCCTTCATAAACTCGCCGCACTCAGGGCACTTTGAGCCTGTCAGGTTGTGGGCGCGATACGATTTATCGCTCGTTTTGATTTCGGATACGAGGCGGGCAGTCTGTTCGCGGATCCGCTGCTTGAATTGCTTAGGATCACCTTTGCCTCGTGCAATCTCCTCGAGTTCTTTTTCCCACTTTGCTGTCAGTTCTGGGGAAGTAAGTTCATCATTAACAAGATCAATGAGCTGCTTGCCCTTTTTTGTTGAATACAGGCGTCCATTTTGGCGTTCAACCGCTTCGGAGCTGATCAGACGCTCGATGATTTCCGCCCGTGTTGCCGGGGTCCCAAGGCCGAATTTCTCCATTTTTGCAAGAATGTCCGATTCCGAAAGCCGCAATGGCGGCTCAGTCATTTTTTTGTTCAAAGTGACCTGGCCGACTGAATAACTTTTTCCTTTTTCCAGATGGCCGAGCGATTGCTTATCTGAATCGTCATCATCTTTTCCGAGTACCTTTTTATAGCCAAGTTCAAGGACATTCGTTTCTCTTGCAGACAATGATTCACTCTCAACCTCAAAGCTTGCGTGAATCACTTCATATTGATAAGCCGGGTAAAATAAAGCCAGGAACCGGCGGACGATCAAATCATACAGTTTTCTTTCATCAGGCGACAAATCGGCAAGATGAAGGCGTTCTTCCGTCGGAATGATGGCGTGGTGGTCAGTGACTTTTTCGTTATTGAACACCCGGCGGGCAAGAACTTTTCCTTTTTGGGCCAGCGCGGGCTTCGCTTCATCCTTATAGCCTGACATGATTCCGTGCAGGCGGTCTGCCATCGTTGCTTCCATATCAGTGGTCAAATAGCGCGAATCGGTACGCGGATAAGTAACAAGCTTGTGCTGTTCATATAATCCCTGCAGGACATTGGAAGTCTTTTTGGCAGAAAATCCGAACCGTTTATTGGCATCACGCTGCAGCTCAGTCAGGTCGTATGGCATCGGCTGCGGATCTGTTTTTTGCTTGCGGTCGATCGATTTCAAGACGGCTTTTTTATCAGCCAACTTCTTTTGGATTTGTTCAGCCTTTTCTTTTGAAAAAATCCGTTTCTCGCCGTTATGCTCCCACTCAGCAGTCAGTGCGCCAACCTTCGCCTGAATCGTCCAGTAATCCTTCGGTACGAATTTGCCGATTTCGTCCTCACGCTCGAGGATCATCGCGAGAGTTGGAGTTTGTACGCGTCCTGCAGATAGCGGGTCTTTAAATTTCGTAGTCAGCGCTCTAGATACGTTCAAGCCAATCAGCCAGTCAGCTTCTGCACGGCAAACGGCTGATTCATACAGTTTCTCATAGTCCTTGCCAGGCTTAAGGTTCTTAAAACCATCCTTGATCGCCCGATCCGTCTGGGATGAAATCCAAAGACGCTTGATTGGTTTCCGCCAGTTGATGCGCTGGAGGATCCATCTGGCGACAAGCTCACCTTCACGACCGGCGTCGGTCGCGATGATAAACTCGCCTATATCTTTGCGGTCCGCCAGTCTCTCGATTTCTTTGAACTGGTGGCTCGTCTGCTTGATGACCTTGAGCCCCATTTTATCCGGAATAATTGGGAGTTCTTCAAGTTTCCAAACTTTATATTTCGGGTCATAATTCTCGGGCATTTTCAATTCAATCAAGTGGCCGAGCGCCCAGGTGACGATATATTGATTGCCTTCAAAATAGCTTTTATTTGTTTTATTGCAGCCAAGCACGCGCGCAAGCTCGCGGGCGACACTCGGTTTTTCTGCAAGAACTAATGATTTCATGTTTGCTCCTTTCAAAACACAACAGTTTTACGTATGCTTTTCTTAGTATAATGTAAAAAACAGATTTTTTGTAATGGGGGAGAGCATGAGCGATTATATCAGAGAAATTCGCGAGTTGATTGGCAGCAGGCCGTTCATTCTGGCAGGTTCTGCTGTGCTTGTATTCAATCGGCAATATGAGGTCCTGCTGCAGCTGCGAGCGGACACCGGAAAATGGGGAATTCCAGGCGGGGCGATGGAACCAGGTGAAAGCTTTGAAGAAACTGCTCGCAGGGAATTGTACGAGGAAACGGGCTTGTTTTTAAAGACACTGACGTTTTTGGACGTATTGGCAGGAGAGAAATATTATTTCCAATATCCAAATGGCGACGAAATTTACAACGCAATTGCATTGTATGCGTGTGAGGATTGGGAAGGGAATTTGCAGATGCTTGATGGGGAAAGCAAGGATTTGCGATTCTTCCCATTAGACAATCTGCCTCCGCTTCAGGGCAGGCCAGAACTGATATTAAGTAAAATAAGTGAATACGGCATTCTGCCTGAATTCAAGGGTATCGATCTGCAAGAGATGCTGTGCACGGCCACAGTGCTGGACCTCCAGAGGAAATCATACAAAATCGAGGCAGAATTAATCGGCACCGAAGAAATACCGCCGTTAAAAGAAACATTCGAAGAACTGCAGAACTGCGGCGAGAATTTCCTTGGCTGCTATATCGGGGGCAAGCTCGCTGGAGCGGTTTCTTATAAAAAAGAAGATGCAGTACTTGATATTCATCGCGTCATGGTCCATCCGGATTTTTTCCGCAGAAGAATTGCAGCCAAGTTGATGGCACGTCTTGAACAACAAGAACCGGAACACTTGGAAATTGTCGTTTCAACAGGTGCAGCCAACATGCCTGCAGTGAAGCTTTACGAAAAACTTGGTTTTGAGCGGCAAGGGGACGTAGTAGTGGGGGATGGACTGGTACTGGCTAATTTTAAAAAAGTGGCGTTGAACTGAAAAAGTAAGGGTTCAGTGAAAACCTAGTCAGATAACATACAGGGAACTTTTCTCGTCCAGGAAAAGGAGCATTCAGAGTACAGGTGGGCAGAGACCGATCAAATGAAACCGCTGCTGCCAGAAGCAATCATCAAGGATTTTGAGCGGAACGGTGTGTATTCTTCCATTGCATGAAAAAAAGGACCGGGCGCTGCGCCTGGTCCAATCCATTATTCTTTAATAAAAACAGCTGTTCCAGTCGCAATACACATCATCATGCCTTCACGGAGTGTTTCAAAATCGAGGTCGACACCGATTACGGCGTTGGCACCCATTCTGCGCGCCTTATCCTCCATTTCACGAATCGCGATTTCACGTCCTTCTGCGAGCTTGTTTTCGTAAGCAGAACTTCTGCCGCCGATCACATCCGTGACGCTTGCCAAAAAGTCGCGCACGACGTTCGCTCCCATAATCGCTTCTCCGGAAACAATCCCCAAATAACGCTCTACTTCTTTTCCTTGCAATGTCGGTGTTGTCGTTACGATCATATTTAACTCCTCCTTGGATAATATGTACCAGCTGCGAAAAAACTGTGTGTATTACATATACGATACCCTTAAGAAAAAGTTTCAAATCCAGAAAAAGACCCGGCAAAAAATCGCCAGGTCACCACCATTTAGACTTCGTCTTCCTCTACGCGATTCTTAAAAGCTTCCTGGACGACAAGGAATTCCTCATCTTCCTGTGCTTCTGCCGCAGGGCGCTTCGCCTTTTCGGCACCTGCAGGGAAATTGCCTGGATGGCTTTTATTCTTATGGTTAAAATCTTTACCTCTGGCCATTCTTAAACCCTCCTTTCTTGTCCCAAGTAGTTTTTCCTGATAGAACGTGAATTATAAAAATCAGTTTATGGGCTGCTGCATATGATTGTATAGATACAAATTTTAAGAGAGGAGGGCGGCTGTAATGGATGAAAAATTGTACGCAAAGGATTTGGCAGGATGTCCAACTGTTTACTGTGCGACGCGGGACGACCAGGCCCCGCTTTTCACCGCAGAAGCGTTGATCAACGGGAACATCGAAAAGATCAACCTTGAAGATTATAAAGGAAAATGGGTCATTTTGTTTTTCTATCCAAGCGACTTTACCTTTGTTTGACCGACAGAACTGGCGGCGGTCGCCGCTATTTACCCTTATATCAAAGCGCTGAACGCTGAATTGCTGTCAATCAGCACTGACAGTGTATTTTCACACAAGGTCTTTAAAGAAACTTCACCTTCCTTGAAAAATGTCACCCATCCGATGGTCAGCGACAGGACCCAAGTTATCAGCCGGGCATACAGGGTGCTCGATGAAAAAACCGGCGCTGCCTTCAGGGCATCTGTGTTTATTGACCCTGAACAAATCATCAGAGCAAAGCTGATTTATCCTGGGAATGTGGGCCGCAATCTCCCTGAACATCTAAGGATTTTGCAAGCTTTCGAATATGCAAAGCAAACAGGGAAAGGTGTACCTGCAAACTGGGTGCCAGGACAGCAGGGAATTAGTACAGACCCATCGAATATCGGGAATATATGAAACAGTATAAATTAATACTTAAAAAAGCAGTCCTTGGCATTTTTTTACTTGCGCAGGTGAAATAACAAAATTTACGAAAAGAGCCATAAAAGACGCCAAGCTGTAATGTACAGCTTGGCGTCTCATTTGGTAATTTAGAGTTCAGTTGTTCTTGGTTTTAACTTTGCTGTTTTACTAGTTATTTTGTTCATCTTTTCAGCAGCCATGGCATTTTCCCTCTGCAAATATCCAGCATAAGAATGGTTCCAACTCTTAATTGCAAGATAGGACAGCAGAATTGTTACTGCCAAAATGCCAAGGATAGCCGGCCAGAAGGCGGAAGATACATAGCTGTCTGCGTATGCAAGTCCAATTGGAGAAAATACAACATAAAGGATCGCTACGAATGCCAGCAGGACAACTGATAATGGCAATGAGTATTTCCACGGAACCATGTTAACGACTGCCTCGGAGCGGAAGGTATATGGTGTTGCTCTTGGCTTCCAGATACCAATGGCTACCATGATGGCGACTTCAACCACAAATAAGATTGCGTAAATGTGGATGAAATGAATAGGAACTGCGAAATCGAACAAGTGCTGAGTGCCCCAGACGAGCATATAATACGTTATGACGTGGAAGATGATTACGACTTTTGCCGCAAGCGCCGGAATTCGTTTTGAGAAAATACCGACGAGTAAAATTACAATGATCGGGATATTGAAGAAGCCTGTAAATCTTCTGATCAAATCCCATAGTCCTTCTGGTGCATTCATCAATAACGGTGCGATACATAATGATACGACAGCAAGCAGTGTACCGGCGATTTTACTTACGGAAATCAATTTTTTATCGTCTGCATCAGGATTGAAGCGTGCTTTGTAAATATCAAGTGCGAACATCGTTGCAGCACTGTTCAGCAAAGAGTTGAATGAACTTAACACGGCGCCAAGCAGGACAGCCAGGAAGAAGCCGGACATCCAGGTCGGCAATACATCGGAAATCAGCGTTGGGTAGGCAAGGTCAACCGACTTCAAACCATCTCCATACATATGGAAGGCGATAATACCAGGAATCATCATTGTCAAAGGAACGAGTAGTTTGTAAAAGCCAGAAATCAATACGCCTTTCTGTCCTTCAGCAAGACTTTTAGCTCCCAATGTACGCTGGATGACATATTGATTTGAAGCCCAGTAGAATAGGTTGGCAAAAATCATTCCGGTAAAAATTGTTCCAAATGGTACAGAGTCTTTCTCTGTTCCGATCGAGTTCAGTTTTTCAGGATTGGTAGAAGCGATCTGCTTCATGCCGTCTGACATGCTGCCGTCGCCGAGGGCGATCAGGCCAAGGATCGGAACAAGCAGCCCGATGATGATCAAGCCGATGCCATTTAAAGTATCAGAAATTGCGACAGCTTTAAGTCCGCCGAAAATTGCGTAAATGGCACCAATTATGCCGATGATCCAAATGACGATCCACACAGATGCTTCATATGAGATACCGAATAATTCAGGGAAATTGAAAAGCTGCAATACTGCTAGTGCTCCAGAATAAAGCATCGATGGAGCGGTAACGAAGATATAGCCGAGCATGAACAATAGCACGGTATATTGTCTGACACCCTCATCGAACCGTTTGCTCAAAAATTCCGGCAGCGTAGTAAAATTCCCCCCAAGATATTTAGGCAGCAAGTAAATGGCCATGATGATAATCGCAAAAGCTGCGGTTACCTCCCATGCCATGTTCGATAAATTTGTTCGGTAGGCTTGTCCATTCAGGCCGACCAATTGTTCAGCTGAAAGATTGGTAAGAAGGAGAGATCCGGCGATAAAACCGCCAGTCAAGCCGCGCCCGGCAAGGAAATAACCGGCTGAATCGCTGACTTCTCCTTTTGTCTTAACATACGAATACCAGGCGACCAGCCCCATGAAAAACGCGGCTGAAATCACAGTAAATCCAATACCCCCAAAATCCATTTGTTGACACCCCTTGTTGTGTAATTATTTTACATACTAATTATCCTGCTCGCTAACTTGCTAAACCTTTAACGCGGTAAAATATTTATTGCCAATTATTTTAATTAGGAAAAAATGGATAAAAACAATATAATGAAAGTATAAAAGGTGAAAATTGATGGACTGGAGTGGTTCGGATGGATTTTTCAATGGTTGTATCTGAGGATCGGATTAAGCGTGCTTATAAAGATGGAGAGTTTGAAAATCTGCCGGGTTACGGAAAACCGCTAAACCTTGAGGATTTGTCCTCAGTTCCGGAAGAATTGAGAATGGCCTATCAGCTTCTGAAAAACAGTGGCTTTTCCCCAGAGGAGAACAAATTGAGACAAGAAGTCATGTCAATCGAAGACCTTATTCGCACCTGTGAAAACCCTGAGGAAAAAGACCGGCTCAGCCAGCAATTAGGGCAAAAACTTTTAAAATACAATAAAATCATGTCCAGCAGAGGAAGCAAAACAAATTCCTCCGTTTTCAAGAATTACGAACGGAAGATTGAAAAGAAGCTGCTATAAAAACATCGGAAATACTTAAGATAGTATTGAAAAAAATTCTATACAGAAAAGGGCCAGGCGGAGAAATCCAGCCTGGCCCTTCTTTAATAATTCTTATGCGCCTAGAGTCTTGATTTTTTCAGCGGAGGCAGCTGTTTGGCTGACGTATGCTGCGATTGTCTCATTATCATCGTTCAACGTTTCGATTGTTGCGTTCATTTCTTCCAGTCCTGCAGTCGCCTGTTCAATGATTGCAGCGAGTTCTCGTGTGGATGCTTCAACATCGCCAGTTTGGTTTTTAACGTCGCTGACGGATAATTCGAACTGGCCAAATTGGTTAGTAAGCTCGCGGAGAGTACTGCTGACTTCAGAGAAAAAGCCAGAGACCTCGTCAACGGCAGAACGGCTATCTTCTAGCTTCTCGCTGCTGTCATTCATTTTTTCCAGAGCAGCTGAGTTTGTTTCATTTACAGCTGCAAGGTTTTCAGTGATTTGCAAGGCCGTTTCTTTCGTGTTTTCAGCAAGCTTGCGGATTTCATTCGCAACGACGGAGAAGCCTTTTCCGGCCTCGCCAGCACGGGCTGCCTCAATTGAGGCATTCAGCGCAAGAAGGTTGGTTTGTTCAGTGATATTGCGGATGTTGACGATGAAGCCGTTCGTTTCCTCAATTTTTTTCGTGAGCATCGAGAACGTTTGGCTGAGTCCGGAAATCGAAACGGCGAGCTCTTTCATATCACCCTGGAGTTCGCTGATTTTTATAGAGCCGCTTTCAGATGCTTTTGCCGCATGCAAAGTATTATCTGACAGCAGCACAGACATCTCGGACATTTCGTCCATTCTTTGTTTCGTCATTTCGGCGTTTTCAGAGATTTGATTGATTTGTTCAGTCTGTACCTGGCTGCCGGCTGAAATTTCATTGACTGCAACCTTCATTTCAGTTTGTGACGTCAGGTGTGTCTGGATTTGCTCATTGATTTTCCCAAGGCTTTCAGTTACGACAATAAGCTCGCTATGGAGCAAAGCACTGTGCTGCTCTTTGCGCGTCTTTTCATTTTCTGAAGCTGCGAGAAATGTTTCGAGCGATTTATATGTGTTGCGGTTCAAACGAATCAGGACGAAAAGCACTGCACCAAGCAAAATGTAACAAAGCAATATTGCCGCGAAGTTATTGCTGAGGAATTCCTGATCAGTCGATGCCATCAGTGCATTCATCACCACGGCCGCCAGTCCCAGTGTGTAACCCGTGACGAAGATTTTTGTATCAAAATGGATAGCTGAAAAGACAGCCAGGAAGAGCAGGACCAGCAAGAACGCCCCGTTGCCCCCAAAATTAAAAATGTAGAAAAAATGATGAATGAAAATAGCAGCAAACGCGGCATAAGGGAACAAGGATTCCTTCTTAAGCCAAAGGTGGAAAATCAGGAAAAACAACAAGAAGAACGATAATTCACTTACATAAACTATAGTTTTCAACATTGGTTCCTTTTCGATGATGGTGTACACAGATGTCGCAACCAAGGATACCGAATATGTGCTGAGCATGAGTATATTCTTCTTTTTCGTATCCTGTCTGCGGAGATTTTCGATAGCCTCCACGTTAAATCCTCCTTAGATGATGAGTGTCTTTACATATGTTATATCGGCATAGAAAATCTTAATCTTTATTCCCTTGGAAAAAATATTTTTGGGTGTCATTTTGATAAATCACTTAAAATTTATAAAAATATGTCGAAATAAAAAGAGATATTATGGCAGTCGTGAAGCTAGAGACAGAAATAGAAGTAAAGCAGACAGGGGAGTCGTAAATGGATAAGTCGTCGATCATTGGTGTCATTTTAGCGATCATTGCGGTGGGAGTAGGAATGGTGTTCAAGGGTGTAAGCCCGAGTGCCCTTGTGAATCCAGCTGCGATTTTAATAATAGTAGTGGGAACGGTCGCAGCGGTGACAATAGCCTTCCCTGCAAATGAACTTAAAAAAGTACCCAAGCTGTTCAAGATTTTATTTAAAGAAAAGGAAAGTGCTGATTTACCGGCTTTGATCCGTCTATTCTCAGAATGGGCGCAGCTTGCGCGTAAAGAAGGACTGCTTGCACTTGAAGCAAAAACGAGTGAAGTCGATGATGAATTTTTAAAGAATGGTTTATCGCTTGCGGTCGACGGCCAGAGTGCCGACTACATCAGGGACGTTTTAACCGAAGAAGTAGAAGCGATGGAAGAGCGCCATCTTTCTGGCGCAGCAATTTTTACACAGGCCGGCACTTATGCTCCCACACTTGGAGTACTAGGAGCAGTTGTTGGTTTGATTGCAGCCCTCAGCCATATGGATAATACCGAAGAGCTTGGTAAAGCGATCAGTGCTGCCTTCGTCGCGACATTGCTGGGGATTTTCACTGGCTATGTATTATGGCATCCATTCGCGAATAAGTTGAAGCGTAAATCAAAGCAAGAGGCAAAAGTGAAATACATGATGATTGAAGGAATTTTATCGATCCTTGAAGGGGAAGCGCCAAGAGTGATTGAACAAAAGCTTGCTTCCTATCTGCCGGCTGGCGAACGTAGACAGATCCTTGAAGAAAGCGGCGTGACGAAGGATGAGTAAGAGGAAAAAGAAGCATCATCACGAGGAACATATGGATGAATCCTGGCTGATTCCATATGCGGATTTGCTCACACTCTTGCTGGCGCTGTTCATCGTCCTTTTTGCGATGAGTTCGGTCGATGCCGTGAAATTCCAGCAGCTTTCAAAGGCCTTCAATGATGTTTTTGCAGGGGGAACGGGCGTGTTTGAGTTTCAGAGCCCGATGCCTGAAGGGCAGATGGAATCGCCGGATGAACGCAAAGAAGATGTCGAGAAGAATGACCAGGATGATATCGCCAAGGACCAAATGGAACTTCTGGCGCTGCAGCAAAAGGTCAATTCATATATAGAAGAAAAGAAGCTGACAGACAAGCTGAATACCAAACTGACAGATGAGGGCCTTCTCCTGACAATCAGGGATAACGTCCTGTTCGAATCGGGAAGGGCTGAGGTAAGGACATCAGATGTTAACATTGCGAATGAAATCGCCGATTTGCTGATCATGGAGCCGCCGCGGAATATCATCATCAGCGGCCATACAGACAATGTGCCAATCACGACTGCGCGATATGAATCCAACTGGGAACTGAGCGTCATGCGTGCCGTCGAATTCATGAAAATCATTTTGAAAAACAATCAACTGGACCCGCGCTGGTTCAGCGCAAAAGGCTTTGGTGAATTCCAGCCGGTAGCTGCGAATGAAACCGCGGAAGGCAAAGCGAGGAATCGAAGGGTAGAAATCTTGATTCTGCCTCGCACAAGCAATAACCCTGAATAATGAGATACGAACCGTCGTCCGGAAATGGGACGGCGCTTTTTTTTGATTATTTTATAATTTAGGTATTTTCATAATTTTGGATATTTGCTATGATTTAGGAATCTAACTTTGCGAGGTACAATGACATGAATAAACTTAAAGGTTACTATCGGCAATTCCACCCAATTGTCTGGGTTCTGCTGAGCGGGACCGTGCTCGCAAGGGGTTCAGCGTTTGCGACACTGCCATTCCTGGCCATCTATCTATCCAGGAACCTGGATTTGCACCCAGTTTTGATTGGGCTTACGATTGGAATCAGTCCTTTGTCCGGGGTAATTGGAGGATTTTTAGGAGGCCATCTATCTGACCGCTTTGGCCGCAAGCCAGTAATGATAGGGTCGTTATTCATGATGTCGCTGGTATACTTTGGCTTCATGATTGCTGATACTCCTGGGTGGTTCATTCTTTTGAATGCGCTGAATGGATTGAGCGGTTCGTTCTTTGAACCAACAGGCCAGGCGCTGATTGCCGACTTGACGGAAAAAAGCAAGCGGATGCGGGCGTTCTCACTCAGGTATACGGCAATCAATATCGGTGCCTCCGTAGGTCCTTTGCTCGGCGCCTATCTTGCGGTAGTCTCGGCGAAATCAGCATTCATGGTCACAGGGATTATGTATTTCGTTTATGTGATAATCCTGGCATTAATGATGAAAAAATACAATCTAGGAAATCCGGTGAGTGAAGGTGCTTCAAAAGTGACGATTGCCAATTCCTTGAAAATCATTGGTAAAGATAAGGCATTAAGATATTTGGTGCTCGGATCGATCATCATTAACTTCGGTTACTCACAAATGGAATCCAATGTGCCTCAGCATCTCGAATCATCGATTGCAAACGGAGTGTTCGTCTATTCTGTGATGCTTTCGATAAATGCGGTCATGGTCGTCCTGCTGCAAATGCCGATCAGCCATTTCGCCGAGCGGTTCAAAACGATGCAAGTGATGATGACCGGTGCAGTTTTCCTCTCTATTGGAATGCTTACATTTGGATTTGTTACTGGCTGGTACACAGGGATATTGGCGATTTTTTTCGTGACCATAGGTGAAATTCTAATTTTTCCTTCGAGCAGCTATCTCGTCGACAAGCTGGCGACGGACGAATTGCGGGGTACTTATTTTGGAGCTGCCCAATTCCGGAAGCTCGGCCATTTCTTCGGTCCGATAACCGGGGGCTTCTTATTAAATGAAGCAGGGGCAACAGTTTTATTCACGGTCATTGCCATCGCGGTGCTCGGAAGTATTGTGTTTTTTGTCCAGGGAAACAAGGTTTTTGTCAAAGCCGCCCCGGGATTGGTGAAAAATTAATGAAAAGGTCAAGATTCTGAGAGAATCTTGACCTTTTTGCGTATTAGAGTGTGAATCTGCATTAAAAAATGAGGGTGATTGGCAGCGTACAAAAATTTAATAGCGAAAATGAGAATTTAATAGCGAAAATGAGAATTTAATAGCGAAAAAATAATTTTAATAGCGAAAAAATAATTTTAATAGGTTCCGTCAAGAATTATGTGTAAGCATCCATACTCCATGAGTTATATTTGGAGGGGTAGTCAGGCAGCCGAGGCTGCCTGACTACCCCTTTTTGGCCATTGTATATCGTTGTTCAAACATTTTTAA
>NZ_JAMBOF010000070.1 GCF_023715485.1 Mesobacillus subterraneus
CACCTCCTTTCTAAGGATATTGCCTATTGGCAATCGGAATGCGAACCTTTGGGTTCGTAAACGAATTCTCGCGAATTCGTACAGTTGACCGCTTGTTTGTTTAGTTTTGAGGGAGCAATTCCTCAAAGCTTTTTTGTTCCTTGAAAACTAGATAATCGTAAGTAAGAAGAACCAAGAAAAACCGAGTGATCGCCATTTTAGTTTTTCTCTCTATTTAATAGAGAATCAACCACGACAATTTATTGTCAAACGGTT
>NZ_JAMBOF010000071.1 GCF_023715485.1 Mesobacillus subterraneus
GGGGGGGGGGGGGGGGGGGGGGGGGGGGGGGGGGGGGGGGGGGGGGGGGGGGGGGGGGGGGGGGGGGGGGGGGGGGGGGGGGGGGGGGGGGGGGGGGGGGGGGGGGGGGGGGGGGGGGGGGGGGGGGGGGGGGGGGGGGGGGGGGGGGGGGGGGGGGGGGGGGGGGGGGGGGGGGGGGGGGGGGGGGGGGGGGGGGGGGGGGGGGGGGGGGGGGGGGGGGGGGGGGGGGGGGGGGGGGGGGGGGGGGGGGGGGGG
>NZ_JAMBOF010000072.1 GCF_023715485.1 Mesobacillus subterraneus
ACCGTTTGACAATAAATTGTCGTGGTTGATTCTCTATTAAATAGAGAGAAAAACTAAAATGGCGATCACTCGGTTTTTCTTGGTTCTTCTTACTTACGATTATCTAGTTTTCAAGGAACAAAAAAGTTTTGAGGAATTGCTCCCTCAAAACTAAACAAACAAGCGGTCAACTGTACGAATTCGCGAGAATTCGTTTACGAACCCAAAGGTTCGCATTCCGATTGCCAATAGGCAATATCCTTAGAAAGGAGGTG
>NZ_JAMBOF010000073.1 GCF_023715485.1 Mesobacillus subterraneus
AGGTTTGCCGCTCGCTTCCTTCAGATTCCGCGTCACCACGGACACCCTTGCGTTAAGCTAACCACTACTACTGCCTTCATGGCTCGGGACTTGCACCCTATAGACTGCACCCATGCCGGGCGCACATCGAGTAGGAGGGGGTGATTAACCCCCGACCTCTCACACCACCGTACGTACCGTTCGGTATACGGCGGTTCAATTAAGTGTGACGTAGAAATTCATATCTTTGATATAGACTTTTGAGCCCTCGAT
>NZ_JAMBOF010000074.1 GCF_023715485.1 Mesobacillus subterraneus
TCCTGGCTTTGATCGTCGAACGGATTGATGTGGATAAAATCGGGCCTAATGGAAAGATTGAAAGTGTGAAGATAACGGATATTCAGTTAAGGGAATAGTGCGTTGTCGTATTATCATAACCAAATGTTTAGTAATGATAAAAGGACAACGCATGTTTTATAGATGATTTTTCATGGGTATATAAATAATGCTTTAGCCAGCATCCTCTTTATATAAATGGAGTCGGGATACCGGCTCTTTTTTAT
>NZ_JAMBOF010000075.1 GCF_023715485.1 Mesobacillus subterraneus
CACACGAATGGGGAAACTCCAGAAGGAAATATTGGAGAATAGCCTCTAGTCCAATTCTACACAAAACCCTCGATAACTCTTATTGGAGTCATCGAGGGCTCAAAAGTCTATATCAAAGATATGAATTTCTACGTCACACTTAATTGAACCGCCGTATACCGAACGGTACGTACGGTGGTGTGAGAGGTCGGGGGTTAATCACCCCCTCCTACTCGAT
>NZ_JAMBOF010000076.1 GCF_023715485.1 Mesobacillus subterraneus
GTTGGTCAAGCCCCCAAATAGTAGAGTCTTAAATGAAACATATTGATTTTACTGAAGGGAATGGCTCCCTGGTTTAATCATTTTAAACTTGATCGTTCAGCTTAAACACTTGACATGGAGCCTCTTCTCGCATGACTTTCGAGCCAGGAAGCAGCTGGAGGATATCAGCTGCCTCTCCGAAAAAAGGTATCATGCGTTCACTCCACAT
>NZ_JAMBOF010000077.1 GCF_023715485.1 Mesobacillus subterraneus
ACCCCCAACTACCATCGGCGCTGAGAAGCTTAACTTCCGTGTTCGGTATGGGAACGGGTGTGACCTTCTCGCTATCGCCACCAGACTATTTGGTTTGAGGTTTTATTCCCTCAAAACTAGATAATGTTTGTAAGAAGAATTCAGAAGAAACGAGTAATCTATTTTGGTTAAGTCCTCGAACGATTAGTATCAGTCAGCTC
>NZ_JAMBOF010000008.1 GCF_023715485.1 Mesobacillus subterraneus
AATGTTCCATAAGCATATTCGAAGCACAAATTCATTAGAGAGAATAAATGGAGAGGTCCGTAGAAGAGAACAAGTAATTAGGATCTTTCCTAACACACAATCAGCTTTCAGATTGATCGGAGCTGTCTTGATGGATTACGCAGAGGAAGTTGGAAAACGAATCATCAAAGAAAAGGAAGAAAAGAAAGGTAAGCAGAAGTAGGGCCCGCGAAGCGAAATTTTTGATGTCCTGGAAGGGGGGCCCCACCTTCCAGGACATCAAAAACATATCAGCTGTATAACTTGATTTTCCTAAGGAATGATTTTACACATAATAGTGGGCTTGACTGTTTCGAGGATAAACAGGTCACCAATAGTTTGGATTGGTGACCTGAAAATCCGGTTTCGGGATAAACAGGTCACCAATTGCGTGGATTGGTGACCTGAAAACTCAGTTTCGGGAAAAACAGGGCACCAATTGCGTGGATTGGTGACCTAAAAACTCAGTTTCGGGAAAAACAGGGCACTTATAATACTGATTGCTTCTACAACTTTAGTTTCGCAACAACCTTCACCTTTGAAAAGTATAAAAGCAGGATATCTCCCGCCCATTATCCATTCCTGGTTCTACTGGATATTGCATCAGCAATCTGTCCGCCATGGAATCGTCCATTCTCGATAAAGATTTCATTCGCATTGTTCCCGGCAGCTATTACCCCTGCAATGTAAATTCCCGAAACATTGGTTTCCATTGTTTCTGGATCAAAATAGGGCCGACCTGTTTCTTCTTCAATTTTAACTCCCATTTTTTCCAGAAACGCATGGTCCGGCCGATAGCCAGTCATAGCAAAAACATGGTCATTTTTCAGTATTATTGTTGAGCCGCCCTGCTCATAAATAATGGACTCTGATGTAACCTCTTTGACGTGCGCATTGAAAACCATGTTAACCATCCCTGTTTTCACAAGGGCCTCAAACTCAGGCAGCACCCACGGCTTAATGCTTGGGGAGTATTCAGCTCCGCGGTAAAGAACCGTTACTCTGGCGCCTGCTTTGACTAATTCAATCGCAGCATCGACGCTTGAGTTTTTCCCCCCTATAACAGCAACTTCCATATCAAAATACGGATGGGCTTCCTTGAAATAGTGGGATACCTTTGGCAGGTCTTCACCAGGAATTCCCATGAAATTAGGATTATCGTAATAACCTGTAGCAATGATTATATTTCCAGCTGTGTATTCCTGTTTATCTGTTTTGACATTAAAGTGGAACTCACCGGATTTTTCTATTCCGATCACTTTTTCATACTTATTGATCCTTAACGCTTCACGCTTTACAACTTCACGGTAATACACAAGTGCCTGGTTCCGTTTCGGCTTATGATTTTCCGTTATGAACGGTACATCGCCGATTGCTAGTTTTTCACTGCTGCTGAAGAAGGTCTGATGGGTTGGATAATTATAAATTGCGTTAACAATATTCCCTTTTTCTATAATAAGCGGATCTTTCCCTTTTTTCCTTAATGCGATAGCCGCAGCCAGTCCACAGGGACCGCCGCCGACGATAATTATTTCTTCTGTCTTCATTTAAGCCTACACTCCTTATTGATCTATACGAAACCACATTAAATGGCGCAATAAAAAATCTCCTATCTTTAAATGATAGGAGATTTCAACGTAAGATTCAATGAAGAACCCTTTATTTATTAAAGTGCGGTTGAGGATATTAAATCCAGCCACGGAAACGGCTCGCTTCAGCCATTTTCCTGACTCCGACCATGTAAGCAGCAAGACGCATGTCTACTCTGCGTGTCTGAGCTGTATCATAGATGCTGTCAAATGATTTCACCATAACCTTTTCAAGCTTCTCTTCCACTTCTTCTTCTGTCCAGTAATAACCTTGGTTATTTTGGACCCATTCAAAGTAAGAAACTGTTACGCCGCCTGCAGAAGCGAGTACATCAGGTACGAGCAGGATGCCGCGTTCTGTAAGGATTTCAGTCGCTTCCAAAGTTGTTGGGCCGTTTGCAGCTTCAACAACAATGCTTGCCCTGATATTATGGGCATTTTCTTCTGTAATCTGGTTTTCAATTGCAGCTGGAACAAGAATATCACAATCGAGCTCCAACAACTCTTTATTTGTTATAGTATTATTGAAGAGTTTAGTAACTGTGCCAAAGCTGTCACGACGGTCAAGCAAGTAATCGATATCAAGTCCGTCCGGGTCATGGAGCGCACCGTACGCATCTGAAATACCGATGATTTTCGCACCAGCATCATGCATGAACTTTGCTAAGTAGCTTCCGGCATTCCCGAATCCCTGGACAACCACCCTTGCGCCTTCAAGCACGATATCCTTTTTCTTAGCAGCCTCACGGATACAAATTGTGACCCCTTTTGCTGTTGCTGATTCACGACCATGTGAACCACCGAGAACTAGCGGCTTGCCTGTAATGAATCCTGGAGAGTTAAATTCATCAATACGGCTGTATTCATCCATCATCCAAGCCATGATCTGTGAGTTAGTGAATACATCAGGTGCTGGAATATCCTTTGTCGGCCCGACAATCTGGCTGATTGCACGAACATAACCTCGACTTAATCTTTCCAATTCCCTGAATGACATGTCGCGCGGATCACAAACGATTCCGCCTTTGCCGCCGCCATAAGGAAGGTCGACAATACCACACTTCAAACTCATCCAGATTGATAAGGCTTTAACTTCTTTCTCCGTTACGTTCGGATGGAAACGTATTCCTCCCTTTGTTGGACCCACTGCATCATTGTGCTGCGCCCGGTAGCCAGTAAAGACTTTAACAGATCCGTCATCCATTCTGACAGGGATTTTCACTGTCATCATCCTGAGCGGCTCCTTTAAAAGCTCATAAACCTCTTCAGGGTATCCGAGTTTTTCCAAAGCCTTGTGAATAACAGTTTGTGTAGATCGTAAGACGTCATGTTTGTCTTCTCTATTTGGATTTTCATTACCGTTTGCGGCTACCATTGATAAACCTCCTAAATCACTATTGCGGATGTTGTCTGCTTTCATGACATAGTATACACCTTTGGTTATTTTATGCAAGAAGAAAAAAACAGTTTTCCGCATTTTTTGATTATTAAATGTAAACGCTGTCATCCGAGCCCTTATCATTATTGGCTTGATAATAAATTGACTGAATAATAAGACATTCTGACGGTTCCAGGCATAAAAAAAGCCGAAGCTCTTTCCATTATTTTATAAAATAATGGACAAGAGTTTCGACTGCGCGTTCTTCCATAATTTCGTTCCCGTATTCAAGCAATCGATGGATGCTTAAAATAGAAGGAACGCCATATTCGGCCATTAAAGATACTGTTTTATTCGCATCTTCTGGCAATATTCCATTCATAAGCAAATAATAATAGTCATTCATGAAATGAAGGCTGCCGCCAGTAATGCCAGCCTGCAAAAGCCTGTTTGCCAGCTGGATCACGTCTTCGATATTATTGAATGAAAAAAGAATATCTTCGCTTCCGTCGACAGTGACCTGCATTTCTATGATTCCATCATCAAACTGCTCTTCATCTTCATCTTGTTCGATCATCGTAACAATCATGACCATTCCCTGGGCATGCAATGAAAAAATCTCAACCGCCACTGAACCAATGATCTCCAAATCGAATTCATCGCTCGCTTCCTCAAGCATATCATGAAAAAGCTGGTGCCACTTCAGCGAATCCTTCCAAATGTCCTCTTTAGTAAGCCCCCGGTCAGAAAGATCATCAACCGTCAGGAAAATCTTAATTTTATTGTTCGTTAAGCGTTCCAAGCGCATAATCATGCCCCCTGCCATCGACAAAGCTCTTGTTTTAGTTTATGAAATAATTGCAGGTTGGTGAGTTATTTAAATTGCTCAATGCGCTTTTTCAACCATTTTTCCCATTCCAGCCTTGTCATCCCTACAATATGTTTTTTGTGTTTTTGGCGCTGCTGAAGTGGCAAGGAGTCAATAGCCAGCCCCCCAATCCCAATCATCACATCTGGGTAATTCCTGCTGATTTCCCCTGCCAGGCCAAGTGTCGCTTCTATATTTTCTTCAAGGGTACATGATAAAAATAAGAACTTTGGCTTCACTTTATCGAGGACCACTTCAATATCGTCTTCAGCAATACTTGTACCAAGGAATATCACTTCAAAGCCTTTGCGCCTCAAGAACAATGTATAGATCAACAAGCCAAGCTCATGCCTTTCTCCTGGGCCGCATACAGCAACGGCTTTAGGAAGAAAGGAACTATGCGGGAAGGAATTTGATAAACCCTCAATTCTAGAACGTAAAAATGAAGAAGCAAAATGCTCATGTGCAGTCGTTATATTTCCCTCTTCCCATAAATCGCCTACCTTAATCAAAATAGGCCCTAATAAATCGATAACAGTCTTATCAATTGTGAAAAGACTAAACGCCTGGTTGATTAATTCATGAGCCCGTGAACTGTTAAAATCAAGCAGGGCCGTCAACAGCTTGTCCCCCAGATCATCCAAAATATCCTTTTTAGGCGGTTCCGCACGCTCCCAAGAAGGCGCAGAGTTTTCCATTAAAGAAATCGCCTGGCTTATTGTAAAGCCCTGGTTCACTTTTGAAATCAGCCATTTAAGAATTTTCAGGTGGTCTTCGGTATACAATCGGTGGCCAGAATCATTCCTGACAGGAGCGATCATTTGATATCGCCGTTCCCAGGCTCTTAAAGTACCTGGCTGGATTCCGAGCATATTGGATACTGCTTTAATATTATATTTTCCATCGCTGTTTCCCATCTTCATTCCTCCGTAATAACCCTAACAACGATTATAGGCATGCAGCTATTCTGATGTAAAACTTCAATCTGCTGAATTTTGTTCCGGAAGCAAGGTTATCAAGTGTGCCTCCGCCTTTGCCTCGAGTCTTAACGGCACGCCTGTTGTTCCATATCCATTGCTCGTCAGCAGTGTTGTTCCATTTTTCTGCTTAATCCCACCTAATTCATAAGGTCCGAACCCTAAGATCCTGATCTGGCCGCCATGGGTATGCCCGCTTAATACAAGGCTGATGTTATGGCCCGGCTCAAGCTCCTTAACGATATACGGATTATGGCTGACCAGTATCTTGAAACCTGAATCGCCGGCATCCTGCAGGGCAAGGTCGAGTCTGCTTTTTTCAGTTCCATAATCATCAACCCCCAAAATATACAATGGGTCACCGGCAGTTGATTCGAATTTTATCGCGGTATTATCGAGGACTTTAACTCCCGAGTGGTAGAGAAGCGAGTCCAGTTCATGGGAATTGGATTCGTAATCATTATTTCCCCACACAAAAAAAACGGGAGCAATTTTTTTCAATTTTTCTATATTGCCTGCAGCCTGATCCAGCGAAACACCTTTTTCAACGAGGTCTCCACCAATAATGACGATATCAGACTTCCCTTTTGCCTCGTCTATTATTGAGTCGGAAATGATTCGCTTATGGATATCCGAGATAAAAAAAATCGTAACAGAACCAAAACTTGCCGGGAATTCCTTAAATCGAAGTTCATGTTCCAGGACAGTGTTCCCGAATGCCTGACGGTACATATATAACAGCAGGATTCCGCCAAAAATAAGTATCACTAGTAAAAAGTAAATAAATTCCATTTATGCCTCCCGCTTATCCATAATCTAAGTTTCCTTCTCTGTCCCCGATGGGCTAAATGAAATCATACCATATAGAAAACAGAAACTGAAAAAAACACTGGTCTGCCAAAATCCGAATGGTAAGAGCAGGAAAAAGCAGCCGACACTTCCAATAGCTAAAATTATATCAGAAACATCAGCCTTTTTACCTTTAAATGATTCGACCGCAGCAATGATACCATCACGGATCAGACCTCCCTTTGCATACATGCCAATTGTGAGCGCAATCGCACCCGCAAGGAACTCTAATGGTTCTAAAATAAATTCACCCAGGAATTCATCCGGGTGAAAAGGTATAAGCACCGGCAGCCAATTAACTGCCAGATACCCGCATATCAATCCGAAAACCAGCCTTAAAACCTTCAAAAGCATATTAAAAACCTCCCATACACAATGTATGAGAGGCCCTTGTCTTTATTTCTGCTTGCCAGAATCAAATTTCGTGAATATCAAGAACACGGAACCCTGAATCTTCAAGCTTTTTTATGAATTTATCAATATTGTCCTTCTTTTCAATTTTCATTACAATCCTGCGGACAAGTTTGTCAGTTTCATCGAAAGTTACTAAAGAAATGATGTGCTCATGGAATTGGTGAGCAATGTCCGCCAGCCTTGCGATACGGCCTTCAGTTTCCACCGAAGTAAACGCAATCCGTACACCTTCCCTGTGAACTCCAAAAGCACTCTGGAATTGATCAAGAGCATCCGAGCGAGTGACAACACCCTGGAATTTCCCATTCTCATCTACTACTGCAAGCAATGGAATATCCTTAAGCTTTACTAATGTGCTTTCGAAAATTTCACTGCCGTGCAGGATTTGGTCCTGCAATGTAAGAACATCCTTAGCTGTTGAGTTTTGAAGGAAATCGTCCTTTTCGACAACGGTATTAAAATATTTCTGATAAATCCCGTGTCTGGTAACTACACCGGCATATTTATCTCCATCTAAAACTGGAACACCATCAATCTCATTTCCATCTAACTTCTCTAATACATTTTGCAATGTCTCATCTTGCTGGACGGTAACACACTTATACTTTGGAATCATGATACTTTTAACAAACATTCAATTCACCTCTGGTTTAAAGTACTGCCTTATCTTATATATTTCTACGAATAAACAAAAATCCCTTCTAATGCAGAGAAAATTAACATGAAATAAAATTTTACTCATAAAATGAACTGAAGTTTATTTAGAGGAGGGCTTAGTTTGTCTACAAATAGAAGAGTTTGGTATCCGTACGTCAGTCCCTTCGACCCCTGTCCGCCAATAAAGTCCAAAACGTATTCTACTCCGCCAAATCTGTTCCTGGGATTCCAGCCGCCAAACTTAGAACAATTCACTCCAATGCAAGCTTTAAGAACAGGTACGTTGTGGAAGGTGTTTTATGATCCCTGGTATTCACCGTATGAAGCTCCAAGGGAGGATGATCACTCATGAAACAGATGCCCCAGGAATTTTACACCACCATGGAACAATTGCAGGCAGTTGATTTTGTCCTGGTGGAACTTACTTTGTACTTAGATACCCATCCAGATGACTTTGATGCAATCAATCAGTTCAATCAATTCGCAAAAGAACGAAAACGACTGAAAAAAATCATTGAAAGCAATTATGGACCGTTGATGCAATATGGAAACAGCTATTCAGGGTATCCATGGAATTGGAACGACGCCCCGTGGCCATGGCAGCTCTAATTGAATTGAGGAGGGGGTAAGGAAAATGTGGGTTTATGAAAAGAAATTACAATACCCAGTAAAGGTCAGTACCTGCAACCCCATGCTGGCTAAATTTTTGGTGGAACAGTATGGCGGAGCGGATGGGGAACTTGCAGCAGCGCTGCGATATTTAAACCAGAGATACACAATTCCGGATAAAGTAATCGGTTTATTGACGGACATAGGTACAGAAGAATTTGCCCATCTGGAAATGATCGCTACGATGATATATAAACTGACTAAGGATGCAACACCAGATCAAATGAAACAAGCAGGCCTGGATGCCCATTACGCTAATCATGACAGCGCCCTCTTTTACCATAATGCTGCCGGGGTTCCTTGGACCGCATCATATATTGCCGCGAAAGGCGACCCAATCGCGGATTTGTATGAAGATATCGCTGCAGAGGAAAAAGCGAGAGCAACCTACCAGTGGATTATCAATATGAGCGATGACACTGACCTTAATGACGGACTAAGATACCTTCGTGAACGCGAAATTATCCATTCCCAGCGCTTCCGTGAAGCTGTAGAAATCCTGAAGGATGAACAAGGGAAAAAAAGAATATTTTAAAGATCAAGAAGCATCTTTTTTCGGATGCTTCTTATTTATTTTCATGGTAGAGATTAATATCAAAGGATTTTTTCATCATTTCAAAAACAATATGGCGATTCTTCCATTCCTCTTCCTTTTTCCATAAGTCCTTGCTCCGGTCGACGATTTCACAGCGAAGCGCATGGTATTCCTTCTCTGCCTTCTCGCGCTTCTCCTTGAATAGAATCATTAACCCATAAGTCCCAACCGTCAATATCAAAAAATATAGATTGGCGGAGTTCTGGACATACACTGAAAAAATTTCCGCGAAAGAGTATGAATATGGCTTCATTACTGTTATATACAGATAATAAAAATAGATAGATATAAGGCCGATTGTCACCCAGACAGACATAAGGTGCCTTGATTTATAACGGTCGAACTTCTTTTTTCTCTCTATTAAATTCTGCAGCATCTTCTTCGTTGCCGGATCTGTTTTTTCATCAAGGTTAACTATTTCTGCTTCCATGGCAAGCCCTCCTCTTTCTTTAATGCTGTTTTCGCATAGATTGTTGTTTTTAGAAACAAGCTTTCATCCCGTATACCTCTTAACTTCGTACTCTTTTCAAGCAGATTCCTTAACAGGTAATGCATGAAAACTCGTAAAACCCAATTGCCGATTTGTCTTTTTAGATGTGAAAACAACAAAGTTCACGAAAAGTGCCTTATCTAAATTTATGAGCTTGTCCGCCAGGATATGATATTCAACCGAAAAAAACAGTGATGCGAGGGATACTATTTTCAAACTATTGGGGATTCAGGGATACCAATTGGAACCCTGAAGTGGTTTTCCTCCCATATACCATACATGATAGCAGATTAATTTCTTCCTGTTTTGCATCGAATAGACAAGCACTAAGAATGAAAAAAGCCGTAAGCTACGCTTCGGCTAATTTTTCATCGGTATTTTTAGAACTTGACCTGCTTGAATTTCATTCCCCTGAATGTTGTTGGCTTTTTTTATGATAGGGATTCCTTCTTGGGATTTGTAATAGGTCATCGCTACCCTGAACAGCGTTTCGCTTGGCTTCACGGTATGGTAAATGATTTTTTCACCATTTCCTGTTTCACCTTCCGCTGGCATGCCAGTTGATTCAGCTGCGGGCTTTGAAGAATTCTCTGCTTCTGCAGGTTTTTCCTGCTCGCCAGCACCTGCCGGACTTTCAGGAGAATTTTTATCACCGCTGCTGTCTGGGGCAGGTGAGGCAGCCGCAACTTCAATTCGCTTTGGTTCAGTAACTTCTTCGATTGCAGGAGCAGCTTCATCCTCTTCTGTATCTTCTTTCCCGTTATCATCTTCATTGGTATGGTTCTGCACATTAATCAATTCAACTCCAGCACGTTCGAGTGAACGATTCAGTGGTCCCTTAGCTCCATCAAGATAGGAGATGATACTGAAAAAAGAAATTGGAAGGAGAATGAAAAAGAGTGCCATCAGCCTGATTACAGGATACTTTACTTTGACTTTCGTCTTTTTCTGTTTCTGCCTGTGTATATCACTTCTCGGTGGAAGTGCTGTCTTTTTTTCAACAGTATGATCCGTTTTTCGTTCAACCCTTTTTCTCAAGCGTTCTGCCTGGTCCCGGATAGGTTTCTCTTTATTCACTTTATGTACCCCCATTTGCTGCTCTCGCCCTGAAATTAATAAATAACCCTAGCAAGAAATCAATGAAAAAGTGCATCATAATCGTTACAAGCAGGTTATTAGTCACCATATAGATATACCCAATAAAAAAACTCAAGAGGACAATATTCGAAAATAAAAACCAGTTGAACAAATAGCGGTAATGGACAAGCGCAAAAATTAAACTGGAGATAATCAATCCTGTGTTGGTCTGTATGATTCCTCGAAATAAAATTTCTTCGCTGATGGCTACCATGGCGGCAATCACAGCGATCTGATAGGTTTTCTTATTCCTGAATATTCTTTCGTTCAGTCCACCATCGTCATAGTAAGAAGGAGGCAGGTATTTCATAAGCAAAAGGTCGAATGCCACCACTGCTGCACCAGCACCAATTCCGATTGTTATGACTCTGCTATCATCCCAAATCAACAAATCCTGAAATTCATTTAAACTATCAAACAATATCATACCTAAAATCGCCGAAATCGTTAATAGTAAAATTTGCGTAGCAACTAAATGGAAAAACAGTTCTTTTTCAGTAAGTCCGGCTACAGTTTCCTTGTATCGATCCTTCATTATATCCGCTCGCTTAATAATAATATTGATGCCAAATCTTGTTTCCAATCAACCCCAATTGGTCGTTCATCGGATGAAGCATCCGTTTCTTTAAAATCTTCCATTTCTATACCACAATAGCTGCAGCAATTCTCAGGCCTATCCTCGAGCTTTTCGTTGAATGTTCTAAGAATGACAGCCCTTTTACACTCCTGAGAATGAATCCATTCCAGCATTTGCTTAATTTTTGATTGTTTTACCTTCAGGCGATTGTCAAGCAGATGTAATAAGCTTCGCTTGTCCTGATTATAATCAACACTTTCGAGGTTGGACAGGTAATTTTCAACAATCCTCCATTGGATGTCAGTGAATCCGCAGAACATTGCGAGCTCTTCCTCTAACCGGGTTATATCCTGATAGACTACGTTATTTTCGATTAAGAATGTGAACAGCCGTTCAATCTGAAACTCATCAGGAAGTTCTGCTTCAGCCAACTGAAAGGCTAGCTGTTCATCTCCAGGTGAATATATTAGAATAGCGACTGAATCTCCTCCATCTCTTGCCGCCCGCCCAATTTCCTGAAGATAGGATTCGATTTGCATTGGCATATGAAAATGAATGACATACCGGACGTTTTCTTTATTAATCCCCATTCCAAAGGCGCTTGTGGCACACACAACGTCAAGCTGTCCATTGATGAACTGCTGTTGGATCAGAATTCTGCTTTCCGAGTCCAATCCCCCGTGGTACGCCATCACTTTACTGATACCATGCTCCCTCAAATAGGCTGAAGTTTGTTCAGCCACCTTTTTGCTTGAAAAATAAATAATGCCTGGCCCTTTTAAGAATCTTACTAGTTGCATCGTCCGTTGCTGCTTCTCCTGGAAATGGCTTACTTTCTCGAGCGCAAGTGAAATCGCCGGGCGATCAACAGAAAAAACAATTTCATTCCACTTCTCGAGAAGGAGCTTATCCGCTATATCCCGCCTAACTTCATTAGTAGCTGTAGCTGTTAGTGCAAGTGTGAGCGGCTCGCCAATCTTCCTGCGAATTTCCCCCAGTTTAAGGTAATCCGGCCTGAAATCATATCCCCATTGCGAAATGCAATGTGCTTCATCCACTGCAAACAAGGAAACGGACAATCCCTTTATCCGATCTATAACTGATTCCATCCCCAGCATTTCGGGTGAAATGAAAATAAATTTATAGTGATGAAGATTTTCAAGAGCTTTAGCCTTTTGTGGAGGTGTCAAAAAGGAATTTAAAGCGACTACCCGCTTTTCGCCCATGGCCATCATTTGTTCAACCTGGTCCTGCATCAATGACAAAAGCGGTGAAACAATCAGCACAGGGCCCTCACTCATGTAACCTGGTAACTGGTAGCAAAGGGACTTCCCTGTTCCAGTCGGGAGCATGGCGATTGTATGCTGATTTCCAATAATCGATTCCACTGCTTCTTGTTGTCCTGGACGGAATTCGTCAAAATTAAAATATTTTTTTAAATAACCCTTTAATTCCATTCCGCATCACCATATTTAGCAAGAACAAGCCTGATTTCAAAATAAGAAGCATCATCAACTCGTTCTTTTATTTGCTTTAATTTTTTCGCCGAATTTTTTTTTGCTGCCTGAAGGATTCTTTCTTCCTTCTCAGGAGGCACAAACGAATCTATCTTGAAACCCTTCATTGATAAGACGATCTCCACAATGTGGTCTTCTATTGTACTGCCCTTAAGGTTCCTGGCCGCCGCAATTTCCTCAATGGAATAGCCTTTTTGAAACAATTTATACGTCTTTTCGGTTGAGAGAGTTAAAGGAACTTTCCTTTCCGGCTGCTTTATTAAGCCGTTAAGCAAAGGGTATCTGGCCGGATCCTCAAGTATCCTATCAAACAAGGCATGCAAACAGTTTAAATACTCGAAATGGTAGCGGGCAGGATCCAGACCAGTTATTTCTGCAGCCTGCATCGTTGTCAAACCGATTTTCTTGAACCCGCTCAGCCTAACGACGATTAACTCTGGCATGGTATTTTCGTTATCCAGCGCTGTCACTAATTCCAGATACAGCCTCTCTGCCAGATGATATCTGTCTTCCCCTTGCTCCCTGATAAATTGCTTTACCCAATTAAGCGTTTCTCTTTTATTGCGAACCGGTATAAACCTGCGTTCACGGTGTATCAAATTAGAACTTACCTGAATGAGCAGCGTAAGCCTTTCCCAAAATGAATCTGTAATCTGATGGTATTTCCAGCCATTTAAAAAAACAGGCAGAGGATGTTCAGCTAACTGCCCGTCCAAGGTTTCTATCCCCTTATCAGTTAATATGACTTTTGATTCAGCTATTTCCGCCGCGAGACCGTCCTTAATAAGGCGATCGACCATTTTTTCAAGCTTTTCCCGCGTTACAGATGGATAAGTATGAAAATACGGCGTAAGCTGGTATAAATGAGCATCCTGTATCGTTTGCGAAGATCGCTTACCCTGAAACAGATGATAGAGGGAATATATTGTCCGTTCACCATTAATTTTTTTAAAGATATGCAGGACAACCGCCTGTAAAAATGTGATCGCCATCTAACCACCCTTGAAATAAAAAATCGATCATCTTACATTCATTTCTCGCACTCACTTTATAGCAGGAAAATATTATAGATTTATTTTAACATGAAAATATCCATTAAAATGTTTTATTTTCAACGCTGAAATGACGCAATGCCTTGTGTGATAAGCATTCTCAATACTTTTTTTATTGAAATGTTGGCGATACAGTTTTACAATAGGTATGAGGAATACGTTTTCACGTTTTTTTTGTGAAGACAGCATATTATTGTTATACATTTGGGAGGAATAAGATCATGGCTAAGTACACGATTGTTGACAAAGAAACATGTATTGCATGCGGAGCTTGCGGTGCAGCTGCTCCAGATATTTACGATTACGATGATGAAGGCATTGCATTCGTAACCCTTGACGAAAACGAAGGAATCGTTGAAATTCCAGACGTATTAGTTGATGATATGATGGATGCTTTTGAAGGCTGCCCAACTGATTCAATCAAAGTTGCAGATGAGCCATTCAACGGAGATGCAACTAAGTTCGAATAAATAGTACATAATTCCCGCTTACCAGCGGGAATTTTTTTTATATTTGAAAGGAAAGGAAAAAAGTAACGGTGCAGGCCGTTACTTTTTTTGTATTTTATCTCAATTGAGTTCATTATGCGTTTTTAAAAGATTGCTGCCTTTCAATCCATGTCTTCATTCTTGTGAACATCAGCATGAAAACGATAGACATCAATATACCTTTAACAAAATTGAATGGCAAAATCCCTGCAACAATCATAGCCCGCGCTTCCGGCCCGGACATGGCTGGCATATTCAGAAATACCGTGTAAGCAGGAAGGAATACATAATAGTTTAGGACACTCATCAGGATCGCCATACTGACGGTCCCTGCTACAAGGGCGAATGTCATTCCTTTCCTTGTCTTCAGTCGCTGGTAGATATAGTAAGTTGGCAGAATGAATAGCACTCCTGCGACAAAGTTTGCCGCATGGCCTACAGGCACACCTGTTTCACTGCCAGTCATGAAATAATCGAGAATGTTTTTGATCAATTCTACTAAAACACCTGCTGCCGGCCCAAAAATCAATGCAGCAATCAATGCAGGAATATCGCTGAAATCGACCATCAAGAATTTTGGAAACGGCGGTAGCGGAAAATTCAGCAGCATCAATACGTAAGATATACTGCTCAACATTCCAATTGAAACCATTGCTTTCACACTAAATTTTTTCATTTTCCTCTCTCCTTATAGAGATCCATCTCACATAAAGAAGAAAGATTCAGCATTCACATACCCATAGACAAATAAAATCCCCCAAGTTTTATGCTTGAGGGAGAATTGACTAAGGCATGCTTAATAAACGTTCAAACCTGCATTTTTTGAACGTCTGCAGAACCTCCATCTTCTCCCATCCAGACTATACTGTCGGCTTTGGAATCGCACCAAATCCTGCCCCAAAAGGCTCGCGGGCTTAGAGAAAAACAACTCATTACCGCCGATCGGGAATTTCACCCTGCCCCGAAGATAGACCATATTTAATTTTACAAGTTTATTATACTGAAAAAAAGAATATTTGGGAAGGCGTTTGCTTGTGACGATTTTTTGTCCGTCACCATTCTTATCCTATTCAGACATATATCAGAATAGGATATATATATAATACTCCTTCAAAGAAGCAAAATTCGGAAATTCGCAAATAATCATCCCTGGAATGAGTTTTTTTGTTAGCGTTTTCATATTTTCATTAACATTCTTAGGATTTGACAAAAAAATATTCGTTTTGTAAAATAATCAGAAAATTAATACTTTTATTGTGAGGAGTGAGTAATAGAATGTTTCAGGTCTTAGCAACGGATTCAATCAAGGAAGAAGGCTTGCAGCCTTTATTTGAATCGGAAGATGCACAGGTACATATGGACAGTATAGACTCTGGCAGCATTGATTTAACCAGGATTGATGCATTGCTGGTGAGAAGCGCCACAAAAGTAACAGCGGAGCTGCTAGATAGGATGCCTTCGCTGAAAATCGTCGGCCGTGCCGGTGTAGGTGTTGATAACATCGATATTGCCGAGGCGACTAAAAGAGGGATCGTCGTCGTAAATGCACCTGACGGGAATACGATATCCACTGCTGAGCATACATTCGCAATGATGGCCTCGCTCCTCAGAAATATTCCTCAGGCTCACTCGACTGTAAAAAATGGTGAATGGAAGAGAAATAAATATATCGGAACTGAATTGTACGGAAAAGTATTAGGCATTATCGGCATGGGAAGAATCGGTTCTGAGTTAGCAAAGAGAGCCAGGGTTTTCGGAATGCTTGTGAAAGTATTCGATCCTTTCCTCACTAAGGAACGAGCGGAAGTATTGGGAGTACAGCTGTCTACTTTTGAAGAGGTTTTGAGTGAAGCTGACATCATATCGGTCCACACACCGCTAACGAAAGAAACAAAAGGACTGCTCAATGAAAAAACATTAAGCCAAACGAAACAAGGAGTTTATTTGTTGAATTGCGCGAGAGGCGGAATCATTGACGAAATAGCCCTTGCCCACTTCATAGAAAAAGGACATGTGGCCGGTGCTGCCCTTGATGTTTTTGAGGTTGAACCTCCTGGGGACCATCCTTTGTTAAAGCTTGATTCGGTAATCGTCACTCCCCATCTTGGGGCATCAACGAAAGAAGCACAATTGAATGTAGCAACTCAGGTGGCCAAAGAAATCCGGACATTCCTTGAAAATAAGACTGTGGCGAACTCAATCAACCTGCCGGCAATGTCTAAGGAGATATACGAAAAAATCCAGCCATTCCACCAGCTCGCCAAAG
Organism: Mesobacillus subterraneus; assembly: GCF_023715485.1. Lineage (GTDB taxonomy): Bacteria > Bacillota > Bacilli > Bacillales > Cytobacillaceae > Mesobacillus > Mesobacillus subterraneus_B. Next base: position 15,542 of record NZ_JAMBOF010000008.1, read on the forward strand.
AAATGGGGAAAATTGTTTCCGAATGCCACAATAAAGGAATCAGTGAACTGTCTGTTACCTATTCAGGAACTGCCGCGGAGCTGGAGACCTCTTTTTTGACAAAAGCACTTCTATCAGGCTTTTTCCAAAACCGCATCGATGTGACTGTGAATGAAGTAAATGCGATCCACATTGCTAAGGAACGCGGAATCATGGTTGGCGAAAAAGTCACCGGCAATTCGTTTGGCTACGCCAATACTCTTACTGTAACGGCAAAAGGCGACGAAGAAACTTTTACAGTGAGAGGGACTTATATCGGCCATTATGGACCGAGGATTGTCAATCTCGATGGATTCAATATTGACTTTCACCCATCAGGAAACCTTCTTTATATTCAGCATATGGACCGGCCGGGGGTAATCGGCCATGTAGGAAAGGTTCTTGGCGACCATGGAGTGAATATCGCCACCATGCAGGTAGGAAGAAAAGAAGCAGGCGGCGAAGCGATCATGGTCCTCTCTTTTGATAAACCTCTGGCTGAGGAAATGAAAGAAAAGCTCAAGTCACTGCAAGACATTGTGACGATCAACAGTATTATTCTTTAAACGAAATCAGCAGGCCTCCAAAGCGAGGCCTGTTTTCTTTTAACCTAAAGGATATGCTTTACGTTCCCCTTTAGAAAACGTCATGATTTCTTTATAGCCCACATCTCTTGCAAGCAGCAAAGCCTGGTCGAAATCGGCACCTACATGCTCTGGTACATGGGCGTCTGATGATAAGACAATCGGGATCTTTTTATCATGGCACATCTGGAGAAGTCTTTGGTCAGGATATAAAGTTTGTGTCGGCTTCCTCAAACCCGCAGTACTGATTTCAACACATGTTTTTGATTGTGCAAGCGCCGTTGTCGCCCGGTCATACTGTTCCATCAGAAACGTTTCATCATCAGGAACGTACTTGAAAATCTTAACAAGATCAAGATGACCGATAATATCAAAAAGATTCGATTCGGCGAGGGTAACAACCTGGTCAAAATAACTTTGATAAACCTGAAAAATATCTCTTTTATCCCATTCCTTCCGGTATTCAGCAAGGTCAATCCCGAAGTCGCCTATCCAATGGATTGAACCGATCACATAGTCAAAGTCATAGCTCCTGATAAACCTTTCCATTTCTTTATGCTTGCCAGGTGTGTAATCCATTTCAATCGACATTTTAACATCAATATCATTACTCCAAGCCTCTTTAAAAAGCTGCACATAATCGTCCATATCATAGAACCTGCGTTCATCCACCCAGCTGTTGCGCAGGATGTCTGAAGTCTGGTAAAAATGATATGCATGTTCTGATATCCCAAAATGCTCTATATTCTGTTTTATTGCAGTATCTGTAAACTTTTTCAAATAATCCAGCGTTAACGTTCCTCGCTCCAAATGATTATGGTAATCCGTAAGCATATCCTTTCCATCCCCCTAATGACGTTTTCACTATTATACTGTCAGATAATTTAAGGGACAAGAAATTACTTACCGGGTAATCAGTATTTGCTGCGGCTGGATCACATCAGACGCAAGATGATTTAGAGCTTTTAATTCCTGAACAGGTGTTTTTGTCTTTACAGCAATTGAATGCAATGTATCCCCTGCAGCTACAATATATCTATTTTCTAATGCAGCTTCAATTACAAGAATATCTCCTGCAGCGATATGGTCATTTTTAAGATTATTCATATGCGTTATGGCTTCAATAGAAGTCTTGTATTTGGCTGCTATCGACCATAGTGTCTCCCCGTTTTGGACAGTATGCTTTCTTGATTCATCGTTTGCAGCAGGGACATTTTTAGCTATTTGTGATTTATCCTGTTTTTCAATCTGTTCGTCCTTTTGAGAGTGGGTGTGTTCTCCAATCTCAGCATCATCAGCCATTCTTAGCTTAGCCACTGTTTCCATCGAAACTGGGTCTATTGATTTCGCCAGGGAGATGACTGGCTGGCCCACTGCTGCTTCCCCGAGAGTTGCTACCGGATCCAGGGCGTTCTCTTTTCCATATGTCCACTTTTCCTTATGGACTTCAAAATGGAGATGAACCCCTGAAGAATCTCCAGTATTCCCCATCAAACCGATGATATCCCCCTGTTTGACAACTTGTCCTTCCTTAACATTCCTTTTGTTAAGATGGGCATATACAGTTTCAAGATTATTTTCATGCTTGATGAAAACTACATGGCCATAAGAGCCAGAATAATAAGATTTAGTTACAACGCCTTTATCTACAGTATGTACAGGAGTTTTAAATTCACCCGCAATATCGAGCCCCTTATGATGGCCATGCCTTGTACCATAAAGGTCTGTTATAACCCCTTCTGCAGGCCAGACCCAGTGTGATGTTAAATCAGCTATATCGAGCATTTCTGCCTGAGAGTGCTTTCCGCCGAGAAATAGCAAGCTGATACAGAGTGCCATTAACCCAACAATGAGTAAACGCTTTATGTAATCCTGCATTTTCTTCCTCCTTAACTTTTGTACTCCCTTTCCATCACTATGACAGCATGTACAGAAATAGAACTCTCATAATGGAAAAAGAAATAGCTAAAAAAAGCACATTCGTTATAATTGGTGAGATGCTGCTTTTTTATGCAAAAGAAGGAAAATTTAGTTGGATATTGTTATACCATTATCAGTTTGACAATACTTGTAATTGGCGATTCTACTTTTTATAAATGGCTTGTTTAAATTAGACTGTAGATTCCTTTTCAGGCTCTTCGCTTTTTTTCGGAACGGGGAGGCACCTCAACGCTGTTCGCGCCTATGGGGTATTTTCCGAGAAGTCCCGCGCTTCCGCCTTAATCATTATGGCTTAAGATCAACAGTGACCTTTAAAACAGCCAATAAAAAAAGAAAGACCGAATTGGTCTTTCTTTTTTATTCTATATTTTTCTTGTTTGGCGCGACCGGAACTTGAATTGGCTCGTTCAGATTGAATGGTCCTAGCTTCTCGGTACCGGCATTCTCTATTTTTACGGCATCATATCCAAAATCCTTAGCTGTCAAAAGAATAGCTTCGAGATTTGGGAGAAAATTCTCATTTAATAATCGAATGTTTTTAATGTCGACTATTAATAACTTAGGATTATCCTTTGATTCAACGCCTTCCAATTCTAAATCTTTAGGAATGGAAGCCTTCAATCTGTGAGATTCGATATTGTTCCTCATTTGTGCAAATGCATCGGAAATCGAATTAAACTTCCCTTTCACAGGAACAATGTAACTTTTTCTCTCCCCGGTGGGATTAAATAGGTAATACGCCCGGCTTCCTTTTTGATAAGGAGCTATTTTCAATTGATGAGTTTCACCATAATTACTCAGATCAGCACCAGACTTACTATTTGTATTGAATTTAACCCAGTCCGCACCATATTCTTTATAATTTTCTTCCATCGCTTCAAGTAACAAAACACTAGAATTACCATATCTATAAATATGATCTTCTTCAAGATTCATTAATATTGCCTTGGATTCTTCATCATAAGATATAGTTCCATCTAAAGGATAAAATTCACTTAGGCCCCATTCCTCTTCTTTTAATTGATCCATCGTTTGTGTGTAGCGGTCGAACCAATTTTCATTCTCATTCGCCGACACAGTGACCGTTACAGGAATATTCACCTGCATGTTGTCATCTGGAATGGAATAGGTAAGAGCCTGGATATTATCTCCTGCGATCTCTTCGTTATATAAAGCGGTCAAATCTGAATACTTATTTGTATCATCCAGAGCCCTGAAGTCTTTTGCCTTCTGTTCTTTATCTGTTGCATCCATCATTAAGGTGTTTTCCTGCTCGTCCCCACTCTCTTTGGCAGCATCGTCCCTAGTGGCTGTATCCATTTCCATGGATGACTTAGCATCTGAGGCTGAATTGCTGTCGATGCTCTTGTCTGCAGAATGGTTTACACCCATTAATCCAGGTGAAAGAATGAATGCGAGGAAAAGCACAGCTGCAAGGGCAGCACTTGGAATAACCCAAGCAGGCATCCTTCTTTTTTCAACACGATGGGCAATATTTTGATAAATGTCACGAGGGTCGCGATGATCTTTTATCTTAGGCATCCGGCCGAGGATTTCTTCTAGCTGCTTATCGCTTAACTGTGACTTTTTCACTAGTCATCCCTTCCTTTTCGATCATTTCTTCCATCAGCTTTTTCAACGTCTTTAAAGCACGGTGCTGTGTCGTCTTAACCTTGCTTTCCGTCCAGGATAAAGCTTCAGCGGTTTCCGTGATCGTTAATTCATGAATATAGCGCATAATGATGACCATTCGCTGGTCAACCGTGCATTGATCAAGGCACCTGTACATCATTTGGATTTCTTCACTTTGCAGAGCCAAATCTTCTGGCAAGGGCTGGTCATCCCTTACCTCACGCGCGGACATATCGAAGGATTCCAGCAGGCGTTGCTTCCAGCCCTTCTGCTTGCGGAAATGGTCGATCGCTACGTTCTTGGCGATTGAAAAAAGCCAGGTCTTTTCACTGCTCTTGCCCTCGAACCGATCGTATGCCTTCAAGACGCGAATGTACACTTCCTGTACCAGGTCTTCTGCCATTTCCCTGTTTTTTACCATATAGAATAAGAATTGAAAAACGTCATGATGATATTTATCATATAATTCATCAAAAACGGAGTTCATAGGTCTTTTCGCCTCCGTATTCATAAGATTAGTCGTTATGTAGACAATAAAAGTTTCATATTAACTATATTATTTTTAGATTGGAAATGAAAGGATTTTTCGTGGACAAAATAATCACGCTCTTCATATGTTCTGACGTAATTAACAGACAAACATAAAAAAATAGGTCAAAAAAACATATAAAAGGGGCACTGCAAAGCATTTCGGCTATTTGTTCAGGAAAGGTCGTCAAAGGGGAACAAAAAGCGCAAGCGCCTCGTTCAGCCATGACAAGCGCTGGAGGGCCGACCGATGAAGTCGTTCTTTGACTCCACCCGAGCGGACCGAAATCGAAAAGTATAGGCGACTGTTCAACTCCGACAAGCGCTGGAGGGCCTGACAGTGAAGTCGTTCTTTGACTTCATTGGCAGGACCGAAATCGAAATGTATAGCCGACTGTCCAGAAACGCAGAAACTGGAGACTCCACCAAAGAAGCGCTTTTTGCTTCTGCCGGGGGAGGTGAAGTTTCGGAGTTCTAGGAGTCGACACTAGACAAGCGGCTCGAGGAGTTAGGAGCCGGAGATAGACAAGCGACTCGAGGGGCTAGGCGCTGGAGCTGGATTAAGAAAACTACTTCTAGTTATCCACAACTAAATAATTTTATAATTTCATAAAGAAAACAAAAAAAGCCCATCCCAATATGGGATGGACCTCGGCAAGTTATGCTAAATGTTCCTTGTGAATCAAGAATAGTCGGCAAGTAATCCTAATTTACTCAATATTTCGAGGAATAAAAAAGGAAAATGTCGTTCCTTGTCCAAGTTTGCTTTTTACTGCAATATTTCCGCGGTGGGCATCAATGATATTCTTTGCAATCGCAAGCCCAAGTCCTGTACCGGAAACACCACGAGTTCGCGATTTATCCGCTTTATAAAATCTCTCGAACAAGAATGGCAAATCTTCCTCAGGAATCCCAGGGCCCTGATCGCTGACCTCGAAATATAAACCACGCTCATCAGTTCTTCCGCTAATGACAACGGAAGCAGAATCAGGCACGTGTCTAATCGCATTATCGATCAGATTGGTCAGAACCTGTTCAATCCGATCAGGATCAAACCTGAAGAATTGCTCCTCGGCGTCCAACTTGAGTGATAATTCAATGCCTTTTTCCTTCGCTAAACCATGGAATTTGTGGATAATCCGATTTAAGTAAGGCTCGATCTCGATTGACTCCAAGTTCAGAAGAATATGGCCCGCTTCCATTCGCGCCAGGTCGAGCAGCTCATTTACTAGTCTACCCATACGAAGCGATTCATCATAGATGATTTTAGCCATTTCCTTTTTCTCTTCATCAGTTTGAGCGATATCATCGACAATCGCTTCACTGTAACCCTGCATCATTGATATTGGGGTCCTTAGTTCGTGTGAAACATTGGCAATGAAATCTTCCCGAAGTTTGTCAAGTTTACGTTCCTCGGTCATATCCCTGACAACGGCCACCGCGCCGCGGATAAACCGTTTATTATAGAGCGGGCTGACGATGATAACCCAAGTTCTTCCCTGGGCTGTTACCTCACCGGTTTGCTCTTTTTCAGTATTCACGGCGAGCTGAAACAGTTCCATGACCTCAGAAGGTACAGCATCTGTATTTTCTGAAGCAAGACCTTGCTCATAATACCAGTATCTCAAAAACAATTCAGCGGGCGGATTGGTGATCAAGATGGTCCCATCTCGATTAAACGTGATCACACCATCCGCCATGCTGCTTAATATGCTTGTCAGCTGCTCCTTTTCCTGGCTCAGGGCATTCATGTTGAACTTTAGCTGTCTGCCCATCTGGTTGAAGGCGGTCGCAAGTTCACCGATTTCATCGTGGGTAAGAATCGGTACTTTCGTATCAAATTTACCTCTCGCTACCTCAAAAGCTGCTTCCCGCATTTTTCGGAGCGGAGACGTGATCCTGGTCGATAGGAAAAATGCAAATATTGTGGTCAGGACAATCGCTACTCCCGCAGCTAGCAATATGAATTTTGTGGTCAGCCTAGTCGTTTCTTCCATAACCTCGAGGGACTGGTAAATGAAAACGGCGCCATTTTCTTTCTCATATTGGTTCAGCGGTACACCGATCATCAAATATTGCGTATCATCGACCTGGCTTGATACTTCAGGCAATGAAGTAATAATATCCACTTTTTCATCTTCATTAAAAACATGTGCCAAAGTTTTTTCTGACTTAAAGAAAGAAATGGGAACATGGACAGCGTTCTCCCCGCCTGGCGAATAAAAATAGTTATTTTCATCCCTGATCACGGTCACCCTGGAATCGTCATCAATCATTTCCCATGCTATTTCAAGTCCTAATTCTTCCTCCTGGCCAGGATGGTCCTCAAGAACTTTAGCAATTTTTTCAGCAGTATTGGTGAGTCCTTTACGTGTTTCATTAATATGATAGTTTTCAAAAAACTCCAGCAGCATAACTGTCAGGATAAAAAGTACAAATGAAACAAGCAGAAGGATGGTAACCCAAAGTTTACCTACTACACTCCGCCAGAACATCATTCATTGACTACCTCAAACTTGTAGCCAACCCCCCAGACAGTTACGATCATTTTCGCGGCCTGTTCAGAAACTTTGTTCAGCTTCTCGCGGAGTCTCTTAACATGTGTATCTACTGTTCGCAGGTCACCGAAAAATTCATAGTGCCAAACTTCCTTTAATAATTGCTCACGATCGAAAACTTTATCCGGAGATTTTGCAAGGAAATATAGAAGCTCGTATTCTTTAGGAGTCAAGCTTACTTCTTTGCCGTCAGCCGAAACCCTATGGGCATCGTTGTCAATGGTTAAATGAGGGAAAACAATCACATCTTTAGCAGTCGTTTCTGTCTGAAGATAACTTGTGCTTGAAGAACGTCGCAGCATTGCCTTTACGCGCAGCACTACCTCCCGTGGGCTGAATGGCTTAACGATATAATCATCTGTACCAACCTCGAAACCCTGTACCCTGTTCACTTCTTCACCTTTCGCTGTCAGCATGATCACAGGAGTTGATTTCTTCTCCCGCAAGTCACGGCAAACCTCGATGCCATCTTTCCCGGGCATCATTAAATCAAGAAGGATAACGTCGTAATCGTTGGCAAGCGACTTCGCCAGCGCTTCATTTCCGTCTTCAGCTTCATCAATAATATAGTTCTCTCTTTCAAGATACATCTTTAATAAACGTCTGATTCTTTCTTCATCATCCACTACTAAAATCTTTACGTCTTTTTCCATAAGGTATATCCCTCCCTGCGAATATTTTACATAAACATGGGCGTTCTTGCCACGCTTTTTTGAAAAAGGCCTTCACTAATACAGTGAAGGCTTAAAAATTTCGACACATTTACGAACCTGCATAAGAATGCAAGCCAGCAATGACTAGGTTTACAGCTACAAGATTAAACATGATGATGATAAATCCGATTACGGCAAGCCATGCGGATTTTTCCCCGTGCCAGCCTTTTGAAAGGCGCAAGTGGAGGAATGCTGCATAAAACAGCCAAGTAATCAATGCCCATACTTCTTTCGGATCCCATCCCCAGAATCGTGTCCAGGCGATTTGCGCCCATATCATCGCAAAAATGAGTCCTCCAAGTGTAAATACAGGAAAACCGATTAGTACAGATCGATAGCCGATCTCATCGACGAGGTCAAGATTGATATTTTTCGTCCAAGGCTTTAGTGCTGCTGCAATACGCTTACGCAGTATAGCTCTTAATAAAACATATAATACTATACCCGAAGCTAGGGACCAAATAACAGTATTCAGTTTTTTCGCGCTGATAATTGCAGGTGTTTCAATCAACGGTTCAAAGCGGTCCTTGTCTGTCAGCTCAAACTGGTGTGGGCCGACAACGGCAGGTATCGTGTATTTCTCTGTTGCTGGCTGACCCTCTTTGTTAACATAGTTAAAGTTTGCCTGATAATCCGTTGCTGCAAAGAAGCTGGAAACAAACACGAAACCAAGCGTGCTGATCAAACCAAACAAGACTACTTCAAGCCACAAAGTGCTTTTGCTTTTCTTCGTCTGGTCAACACTTTTAACAAGATAGATCAAGCCAGCTGCAAAACTTACAGCTAAAATTGCTTGGCCAATAGCCGTTGTCGTCACATGGATGTGCAGCCAATAGCTCTGAAGCGCAGGAATCAATGGAGTCACGTCTCTTGGGAACATGCTTCCATAAGCAATGATCAATGCAGCTACAGGCAACGTGAACAGACCTAACAGCGGCGTCTTATACATAAAATATAGAGCGATAAATGCACCTACCAACGCCATTCCAAAAAACGTCGTGAATTCAAACAGGTTGCTTACCGGTGCATGGCCGGATGCAATCCATCTTAATACAAAAAATGTAAGCTGGGACAGGAAGCCAGCTATTGTAACAACAATACCTATTTTCGCCCATTTATTAGGGGAATCCTTCTTGTCCGCATGCCTTTTATCCTTAATTGCTCCCCCGAAAAACAAAATGCCGACTAAATATAGGATAAACGCCGTAAACAGGAAGTTTGAACTTAATTCAACCATGATTTTCCCTCCTTATTCCTTCTTGTCGTCTGACAGCTGGTCTTCTGGAGCCTTAATGCCTGAATCAGCAAAAATTGTATCAAGCTCTCTTTTCAAACCATGCCAGTTCTTGTTTGTGTGTGCCGCTGTCCAAATTTGGCTGTCTACTCTTCTGATCCATAGACGGCGGTGGTTCCAATAGGCTCCCTGGACAACACCGATCATGAAGATCAAGCCGCCAAGGCCAATGAGCCAGAGTGTAAGATCTTTTCTGACTGTAAGGGCAGTCACATTCTTAGTCTCGACACCGTTGAATATCATCTTATAATCATTGTCACCCATCGGCTCGATTGTCTGTCTGATCGCGACGAAACTAATTTCCCCTTCTGGCTTATCCGGAGTGAACATCTTAAAGATGAATGCCGGATTATTAGGAATTCTCGACTTAGTGGCAGGTTCACCATCCTCATTGAATTCAAAGTCAGGGAAGTAGCTCATGACTTCGACTTTATAGCCATTGCCAAGATCGTAATTCATTTCTGGATCATATAAATCGACTGCTACATCACCAAATTGATCCCCAGTTTTTTTGTTTTCGAGTTTAAAAGCCATCTTGTTCATTTCATCAAGCTTATAATCTACCTGGTACAATGCAAATCCATCAATTTTCAGCGGCTTGTTTACCTGGATAGACTGGTCACGGACTTTTTCAAGTTCTGGCTTTTCGCCTGGGACCGTGTCACCCTGTTTTTTGTATAATGTCGCGTCTGTTTGATAATTTTTTACAACCGTTCCTACTTTATCGATCGCATTCTGAAAAACTTCATCATCTTTTTCTTTATCATAGACTTCAAAGATAAATGCATTGTTTTTCAGATAATATTGTCCTTCAGTGCCGGGGATGGCTTTCGTTTCTCCTTCCCTCAGCCAAAGAATTTCATCCACATACATTCCCGGGACGAAACGCAGCATGCCGCCGAGCAAAAAGATCACAAGACCTAAATGATTGACATATGGGCCCCATCTTGAGAATCGGTTTTTTTCAGCGAGTATGTTCCCATTTTCCTCACGGATTTTGTATCGCTTTTGAGTTAATAGATTCTTGATTTTGTCGACAGTTTCCCCTGACAAGTCAGCATTAGATACACTGAACATTCTTTGGCGCTTCAAAAAGCTTTCATGCCTTGAAACCCTCTGATTTGTAAGTGACCTATATAAAGGCACCACCCTGTCAAGGCTGGCAATAATTAGCGAAATACCCAGCGCTGCAATCAGAAGTAAGTACCACCACGAACTGTAAAGATTATGAAAACCTAAATCATAATAAAGCTTTCCCAGCCATCCGTATTGTTCTTGATAATATTCCCCTGCAGGCATTAACGGCGGGATATACATTTCCTGCGGGAAAATCGTTCCAAGCGAAGATGCAACCAACAGAATGATAATCAACCATACTCCAACTTTTACCGAGGAGAAAAAATTCCATATTTTATCGATGATCGTCTTATTGTAGGTTTGTGAGCGTCGCGCGCTTCCCTCATACCGCATATCTACAAGCTGCTTTTCTTTTTCCTTTTCCTCCAGCACTCTCCCGCATGATTCACAAAGAATGGTTCCATGCGGATTAACATGGCCGCATTCACATTTTATTTCATTCATTGTAAAAACTCCCTGTTACCCTTACTGTTAAGGTTTAATCTGTTCCATGAATTCACGGACTGTTTCTTCTGTCAGTTCACCAGTATGACTTTTTACGACATTTCCTTCTTTATCAATTAAAAATGTGATTGGCAGCGGATTGATTCCGTAAGCTGCCTGGACTTGTCCGTCCTTATCGATCAGCACTGGAAAATTAAGCCCTTTACGTTCAACGAATTTATTTACCACCAATTCTGATTCACTTGAATCAATTGCCAGAACCTGTACGCCCTGGTCTTTAAATTGCTGGTACTGGTTTTCAATATAAGGCATTTCCCTTTCACACGGTTTGCACCATGTAGCCCAAAAGTTCACGAAAACCCCCTGGCCCTTATATTCAGAAAGCCTGTGCTTATTGCCTTCCATGTCAACAAGGACAAAATCAGGCGCGGGTTTGCCAACTTCAATCTTCTGATTTTTATCTTTATTCATGTTGGCATACAACGTATAACCGACCGCTAAGGCCAAAACCGCAAGAATTATAGTCCTGGTGACAAGACGTTTCTTTTTCATTTTAAACCTCCTACCGTATTTCTCCCTAATTATATCATTACAACTAAATCTATGTTGAAAAGTCTAAGATTTTTTCATTGCCAGGACACGGAGCTGCTTCACCTCATGATGAGTAAGCTCTCTAATTTCTCCTGTCCTCAAGCCATTGAGGGTAAGGAATCCATATCTTTCTCTTTTAAGCTTTAACACTGGATGGCCTATCGCCTCGAACATCCTTCTGACTTGTCTGTTGCGTCCCTCATGAATCGTTATTTCTACGATTGCACTATCTTTCTTTTTATCAACACTCAATAACTTCGTCTTTGCAGGCGCTGTCTTGCCATCCTCAAGTACAATACCTCTTGAAAGACTTGTCAGCTTTTCTCTTGTGGGAATGCCTTTGGTTTTCGCGACATAAACCTTGTCAATTTCATTGCTTGGGTGCATCAGCAAATTGGCGAATTCACCATCGTTTGTCAGCAGCAGCAATCCTGACGTATCGTAATCAAGTCTGCCTACCGGGTAAATTCGTTCTTTGATTGTTTCAAAAAAGTCCGTGACGACTTTCCGTCCTTTATCATCCTGCACGCTTGAAATGACTCCGCGCGGCTTATAGAATAAGAAATAAACTGGTTCTTCTCCCTCGATTTGGACTCCATCAACTTCAATCCTGTCAGATGAGGTCACCTTTCGGCCAAGTTCTTTGACAACACTGCCATTAACCTTGACCCTTCCTTCGAGGATCAATTCCTCAGCCTTTCTTCTTGATGCAATGCCAGCGTGGGCAATAACTTTTTGCAGTCTTTCCATGAAGGTCCACTCCTAATAATATCAATTAACTATGGTTAATAGTAAAATCTAATCCATCCTTATGAATTATGACATAACTCGCGTTGTTTTCAAAGTCAGCAATTCTTAAAAAAGAGAAATTAAAAGCGGATTTCTTCAGATACTTCCAAGAAGCTGAAAACAAAAAAGATACCTATTTAAAGGTATCCTCCTGTGTTATCCAAACATTAATGTCACCACTATAATGGCCGTGGCGATCGCAACTGCATCCGCGAGCAACCCGACTTTGACCGCATCGCCCATTTTCTTGATACCGACAGCGCCAAAATAAACGGTTAGCACGTAAAAGGTGGTGTCAGTACTTCCTTGAAGCGTGGCGGCGAGTGTGCCGATAAATGAATCAGGACCATATACACCAATAAGGTCACTCGTTATCCCAAGTGCAGCTGTACCTGAAATTGGCCTGATGAGTGCAAGCGGAACGATTTCAGCCGGTATCCCCACCTTATTCAGCCCTGGCCTGAGCCAATCTACCATAAGGTCAAGTGCGCCTGATGCTCTGAAAACAGCAATGGCTACCATCATGCCTACCAAGAACGGGATGATAGATACAGCCATTTTGATTCCTTCTTTTCCGCCTTCTACAAAACTTTCATACGTGGGAACTTTTTTATAGGTCCCATAAATCAATATGAAGCCGATTAAAACAGGGATGAACCAGAGCGATATAGCTGAAACGATTTCCATATCCATTTACCCCTTTTTGCTTCTTCTATAGTAAAAATAACGGTCTATAAAAATCGCAGCTACCGCTGATACCGCCGTTGCCACAAGAGTCGGGCCAACTATGTCAGTAGGATTGGCAGAATTATAGTTCATCCTGATTGCGATGACAGTCGTCGGGATTAGCGTAATACTTGCAGTATTGATTGCGAGGAACGTAATCATCGAACGGCTTGTCTCTTTTTTTCCGCCATTAAGCTCCTTCAGCTCTTCCATCGCTTTGATACCTAGCGGTGTGGCCGCATTTCCCAGCCCAAACATATTGGCGATCATATTGGACAGGATGTAACCCATCGCAGGATGGTTTGAAGGAACTTCCGGGAATAGCTTTGAAACCAATGGCCTGAAAAGTCTGGAGAGTTTTGAAAGCAAACCGGAATCTTCAGCGATCCTCATCATGCCAAGCCAAAACACAAGGATGCTGACCAATCCGATACAAAGAGCCACTGCATCCTTAGCACCAGTGAAAATGGCTTCGTTTACCTCGGCCATGGTTCCATTCACCACGGCAAAACCGAGTCCAATCAGTGTCATGACTACCCAAATATAGTTAACCATGATACTCGACCCGTGTTATCGAGGTGAAAATACTTTTAAAGTAATCGAAAAAGGATTTTTCATCTTTTTCTTCCATTTTATAGAAGATGGGTAAACTGGCAATCCTTTTATCATCTAAGTACACATTGGCCCTGCCGGCGATATCCTCATTGCGGACTTCCGCTCCGTCCTTCGGCGCCTTCTTTAGCTTGTATTCAACCCTTACCAGTTCTTCCTCTTCGGAAGTAAGCGGGTATTCAAAAGAGTGATCGAGATAGAGCTTATTCTTATAGTAAGATTTTTTAATCCCTTTGATTTTCCCTTTAGAAAGTATTTCAGCAATATCATAAGTGGCGAACGCCGTTTCAAACATTTGAATATGGTCGTTCCAGTCATCTGGTGCGTTGAGTGTTACTGCGATTAATTCAAAGTCATCCTTCCCGGCTGTAGATACCAATGTCCTTTTGGCTCTTTTTGTATAGCCGGTCTTCCCTCCGGTACTGTGGTCGTAAAGCTCAGTCAGAAGCCTGTTTTTATTCTTCCATACCCTGTCCCAGGATTCTGTCGGATTAGGCGCTCTGTGAACTTTTGTACCTGAAATCTTCTTATAGACATCATTCTCCATTGCATACCGAGTCAGCAGAGCCATGTCATATGCAGTAGATACATGATTTTCATGGTCGTCAAGCCCATGCGGGTTTGCAAAATGGGTATTTTCCATCCCGATTTCCCGGGCTTTTTCATTCATCAGGAATACAAACCCTTCCATGCTGCCGCCAACATATTCAGCGATAGCAACTGCTGCATCGTTACCAGATCTCAGCATTAAGCCATAAACCAAATCCTCAAGCTTAATTTTTTCGCCTGGTTTTAAATAGATGGAAGAACCTTCAGCACGGACAGCCTTGTCGCTCACCTTGACCATTCCATCCAGTTTACCTGATTCAATTGCTAGAATTGCCGTCATGATTTTGGTAATGCTGGCAATCCTGCTGACTTTATGCGCATCTTTTTCAAATAACACCCTGCCTGATCCCTGTTCTATCAAAATAGCACTCCGAGCACTGACCGAAACAGAAGCCTGGGCAGTACCTGGTATGCTGTATATCAACAGGAAAGTGATTAATGATAATTTTATCCAAATCCTTTTCATCGATAAACCCTCGTCTCCTTTGGCAGTTTGTACAAGTTTATGCGAAACAAGGAGGGTTATGACTTAAAAAAGATGACGATATAGCTTTGGAGACAAATGTAAATGTTTAGAAATCTCCTCGAAAAGATCTAAAGTTAAGCGGAACGGAGAATGTAAACTTAGTTCAAAAATCAACAATCTATGCTCACGCAGCTTCCTTAATGAACGATCAAAATCCTCATATAAAAAAGGAACAGCATCAATAGCTGTTCCTCACATGCTTTATTTCGACTGGAGCATTTTCGTGCGGTAATCTGTTTCGTAATACTCAAGCTCTTCCCTGATTCTTTGAAAGCTGCTTTCAAGGCTTAGCAGCAGCTCACTAAGTTCTGTTGAAACAGGCTGCCTGAATTTGATTGCGTTCTTTCCTGTATAAGCAGAACGGCTGTCTTCGTACCACGCATCACTTTTTGGAGAGAAAAATTCCTCAATACATTGGTAATAAATCCTGTACAATGTCTTTTCCGCTGCCGGCTTCGAAAAGACATCGGCTTTAAGAATAACCTTACAGGCATCGAGCCCTTCTTCACAATATACGGTCAATTTGCGCAGGCTTGAGAGAATTGATTTATAATACTCTGCGTCAGCTTGCTGCTCCTGCCCAAGCTTGGAAAGGGTTGTTTCATTAAGGAAGTTCTCCAGCTTCACTACGGTTTCCGCCAGGAATTCCCGGACTTCTTCAATTTGTGTTTTGACAATTGTATTTCCCAAAATTACACCCCCAAAGGAATTTCAATCAATTATACTGGCTGTACAATATAATCTAACGGAGATCGCACTTCAAAAGCTCCTCTTTGCTCGATGCCTTCGAAAATTTCATGAAACTTGTTAAACTCCAGCCCCTTGAAAATATCTGCGAATTCGCTTTGTACATTAATATATACCCTCTTACGATGGCGATATCCGGGATTTTTCAATAAAGCAGCAACGGCGACAAGATCTCTTAGACAGATATCCCTTGACTCGGCTTTAAATACTGGATCTGCTGCAAATGGGGTGATGCTGCCAATCAACTCGTCAAAATACCTGACATATAAAACGTGCAGCGTCTTTTCTTTGCCGTCTTCCACAAAAGTTACTTCACTGCGGTTGAAAAAATCTTCCGATGTATTCGACTTTTCTTTTTCAAGTTCATAACCAACACATTGCTTAATAAGCATGTTATTCCTCCTGTTGGACATTCATTCTTATATTATGTATAACGATTGCTTTTGGAAAAAAGCGCTGCAGCTTAAAAATCCAAAAGCTAATTATATAATTAGTTTGATTTTATCATAATTTTCAAACTTTGTGCACAAAAGCTATTGATCCATGTCCAGCGTTTCCTGGAATTTCTCGAAGAATAGGTCGGCATCGTCCTGCGTTTCGTCCTCATCGATTTTTTCAGGAAGCGGAGGAAGTTCCTTGATATTTTTCAAACCAAAATAATCGAGGAATTCTTTTGTTGTACCATATAATATTGCCCTGCCTGTTCCTTCTGCTCTGCCAACTTCTTTTATCAAAGCCCTGGAAGATAGAGTGTGCAGCGGCCTTTCTGTTTTCACACCGCGTATCTCCTCAATTTCCACCCTGGTAATTGGCTGTTTATACGCTATGATTGCCAGAGTTTCAAGTGCTGCTTGGGACAGGTGGCCCGAACTAGGCGATTCGACGAGTTTTTTTAGATAAACAGCATGTTCTTTTTTCGTAGCCAGCTGGAATACACCTGCCAGCTGAACGATGGTGATCCCGCGATTGTCATCCTTTTCATATTCCTGCTGCAGCTCTGTGACAATTTCACTCGCCTTTATTTCTTCTACTTCTAGCACAGACGAAATCTGCTTTAAACTCAGACCTTCATCGCCCGCAGCAAAAAGCAGACTTTCCAAAATTCCTTTCCATTTAACTATTTCCACGATTGCCTACTCCTTTCTTGCCGTCATATATATTTCTGCAAAGTTTCTTTCCTGTTCTATGTCAATTTCTTGCCTTTTAATCAACTCAAGTATCGCAAGGAAAGTAACAACGATATGCTCTCGGTCAGAGTCTGGAAACAAGTCATTGAAGCTCTTCCTTGTACCGCTTTTTTTCAAGAAGCTTACGATCTCGTCCATTCTTTTTTCAATCGATATTTCCTGGCGGGCGATTTTCGTCGACATCGGCCGCTGTAATTTTTTTCTTCTTAAAAGCTTTTGGAAGGCGCCCAGCATATCGTATAAAGAAATATCCAGGTCGGTATTTTCGTTTTTAATTTCCCTGGCATATTCGGTTAAATCGCTTGGAGGCTTTGTATACATCAGCCCGCGTTCCTCTTCAAGCAATTTCAGGTCGCTTGCCGCCTCTTTGAATTTTTTATATTCAATCAATCTCTCCACTAGTTCATTTCGCGGATCATCTTCTTCTAGCTCAAAGTCATCATCCAGCTCCTCCTCATGTTTTGGAAGGAGCATTTTGCTTTTGATCGCTAACAGAGTCGCCGCCATCACCAGATATTCACTCGCCACATCAAGCTGCAATTCTTTCATTGCATGGATATACATAAGATATTGTTCTGTAATTTTCGCTACTGGTATATCGTAAATGTCAATCTCCAATCGATTGATCAAGTGAAGAAGTAAATCCAAAGGGCCTTCGAAGGCCTCGATTTTCACATTATATTGCATCATTTCCCACCAAAATTCCTATTTTGAACTGCATCATTATATAAGTATAGTTGATTAACTTCGTGTTATCCATTACAAATTTACTCAGATAATCCAGAAAATCCTGATGAATACAGGCATTCGCCCAAACCAATATCCCTTTTCTGTCATATGCTGAAATTGTAGATTAGGCTATTTTACTATCAGGAGGTTATGTACATGTCAGATAAAAAAGGCCACGGCCACGGTCATGGAGCAGGATTTGCTCTGATTGTTGTGCTATTCATTTTGCTCATCATTGTTGGTGCAGCCTGGTTATAAGAATAAAAACCAACAACTATAAAAAATTCTACTTGGCCCGGCTTCTGCCGGGCGTTTCTCTTTTTGTAAGCTTGCAAATTAAAACCAGCTTCTAATTTTATGAAGACTTAAAATGTGCTAAGCTAGTGTTACTCGATTGGGGGTTTTTTCATGACTAAATATCCAAAATCCTATATACAATATCTCACCCATTTCCATGGAGACAGAGATTATTTTGAGTGCCATGAAATTCTGGAAGAATATTGGAAAGCAACAGATACTGGAAATAAGAAATCAATCTGGGTAGCTTTCATCTTGCTTGCCGTTTCCAATTACCATTACCGCCGCAGCAACTTTGCGGGAGCAATAAGGACATTAACCAAAGCAGAAGATATTTTTTCCCATGACCAGCCAGGCTTGATTCGATTAGGCATCACCCCAGACGCTCTGGCCGACTTATTAAAAAAACGCCAAAAAAACCTCCTCAACTCGGTTGCTTACACAAGCTTTAACCTGCCCATTTCAGACCCGGAACTTCTGAAGCTTTGCCAGAAGGAATGCAAAGAAAACGGATTTAAGTGGGGAGCAAAAAGCGACCTGTGTGATTTTGACTTAATCAACAGACATTCTTCCAGAGACCGGAGCGATGTCATTTCAGACCGCCATTTGGCACTTGAAGATAGAAAAAAAGAAAAAAGGCAGTGAGATTTAACATCCACTGCCTTCTGCTGTATTCCCTTCGTTACACTTTTCAAAAAAAGCAGCAGTTTCTTCATTTGCTGCTGGCGTCCAGTCAGGAAACATCTCCTGCAGGGCATTGACCATACGTTTGCCGATCCCCTGGTGCCGATGTGAAGGATTCACTGATATATGCTGAAGCTGCATCACTTTTTGTTCAGAGAAGTTAACACCCAATAGTCCGATGATATCTTCTCCTTCCTTCCATAAAAACAGCTGCCACGATTCATCAGTTTCATAATTCCTCATCGTTTGCTGAAGTTTTTTTAAATCTTTCTCATTCGGCATGAAAGATAATAATCCCATTGCGATTTTTTCAAATGCCTTTTTATATCGAATTAACATAGATATCCCTCATTAGTGGTTTGACGGTATTAATGGAATGATTAACAAAACCATTTTTTCCATAATTCTTTAAAATTAAACCTTCATGCTCCATTCCACAGAAGATCTTGAAAACTAAAGGAAAAACAGCCTTTTAATATAATATGTTTTTAAACTATACAGGTTCATAGGAAGTTGAATCGATAATATCATACATAAATCGCATCAATTCTTCAAATAATTTCTTAGTTTCTATTGGCCAGGGACAATGAAAAACCAGTAGTAAGCACCCCAGGCGACAGACATCAATAATAATAACACAAATAATAGCCAATTGTTCTTTTTCATATCGGAATCCCTCCCAATCTGTAATTCTACAATAAGACCCGGCTTTTAGCCAACTTAACATTGTGTTACTGACGGGAAAGGATAAAAAAAAGCTGCAGCAGTGCAGCTTAATTTTTTATTTTTTCTTTAAAGGGCAGGTCCAATTTTACCATATCTTCAAAAGTTTCCCGGCGGACGACTAACGTATCCTTCGCATCCTCGATAAAAACAACTGCAGGCCTCGGCAGACGATTATAATTATTCGCCATTGAATACCCGTAGGCACCTGTACAAAAAACAGCGAGGATATCCTGGTCCCCTGCCTTAGGAAGAGGCAAGTCCCAAATTAACATATCCCCAGATTCACAGCATTTGCCGGCAATCGATACCGTTTCTTCAGGCTGTTCCATCACTCTGTTTGCAAGGACCGCTTCATATTTAGCCTGATATAATGCCGGACGGATATTATCGCTCATTCCACCATCAACGGCAACATACTGGCGGACATTAGGTACATCCTTCCTTGAGCCGATGCTATACAGCGTTGTGCCTGCATCTCCGACAAGTGAACGACCCGGCTCAATCCAAATTTCAGGAGTTTCCATCGAATATTGTAAAGCTTGTTTTTTCACTTCCGCGATAATTTCCTCAACGTACTGAGCTGCAGGGATCGGATCATCTTCATTTGTATAGCGGATGCCAAAACCGCCTCCAAGATTTAAGACCTTTGATTCAAACGCCAGGCTTGTTTTCCATTCGTTCAATTTCTCGAAGATCTTCTGTGCAGCAAGGATGAAACCAGTAGTTTCAAAAATTTGCGAACCGATGTGGCAGTGAAGTCCCAATACATCAATGTTTTTTCCTTCAAGGGCTATCTCCATTGCCTTGTCAGCCTGTCCGTTCTGTAAATCAAATCCGAACTTTGAATCTTCCTGTCCGGTTAAAATATAATCATGAGTATGCGCTTCGATTCCAGGTGTTACTCGGAGCAATACCTTGATGTTAGTGTTTTTTTTCTTGCAAATGTCCATGAGCATCTGCAATTCGTAAAAATTATCAACGACGATACAGCCGATATTGTGTTCGATGGCCATTCTCAGCTCATCTTGGCTTTTATTATTTCCGTGAAAATGAATTTTTTCTGTAGGGAATCCTGCCGCAAGAGCCGTATACAACTCCCCGCCAGAAACGACATCCAATGACAGATTTTCTTCCTCCGCCAATTGGACCATGGCGACTGTAGAAAAAGCCTTGCTCGCATATGCGACCTGAGCTGTGATACCAGCCTTGTCAAATGTTTTTTTAAATGCCCTCGCCCGTTCCCTTATTAAGGCTACATCATATACATACAGCGGGGTTCCATATTTTTCAGCCAATTGGACTGTATCGACACCGCCAATTTCCAAATGTCCTAGACGATTTACCTTTGCAGTACCTTGAAATTCCATGCTGTCCCCTCATTTCTTGCCAATATATAAGGCCAGTCCGTTAAAATTGCTGCTGGATTTCATGAGCTGAAATTCGGTAAATTCCAATCTCATTCTCCTGTTTTTTCAGCCGGCATATATCGCCACAATATTTTGAAAAAGCCTAATAAATAAATAGACAGTTCCTTTGGCGGACTGTCTATTTATTTTTGTTTCACTTTAAGTCTTTAGTAAATTAAAAACACTTTACCATAATCTGAGGGAACGCGCAATTGTAACTTGGTCAAGAATTTGAAGGCTGCTTTTGACGGTTTCTGGCATGGACGATGCTCGGCCGTATTTTAGAACCCGGCACTGCTCTCCTAATCACAATTTGCATGAATGCTATAGGGTGAAAAGGAATAAAAGGCCACAGATACGGTGTATTCAACGATTTAATATTTGCTAGCAGCAGGAGCCATATTGTCGTTCCTGCAACAAAGCCCGGTACATGGAAAATGGCGGTCGCGATCAAGAGGAATACCCTTCCCATCTTATTTGCGATACTAAGCTCATAACTTGGAGTCGCATACGTCCCAATCGCCGCCACTGCCACATAAAGAATGACTTCTGGAACGAACATTCCAACGTCGATCGCAATCTGGCCAATCAGGACTGCAGCAATCAAACCCATCGCTGTCGAAAGTGGGGTAGGAGTATGGATTGCAGCCATCCTCAGGAATTCAATCCCTCCATCCGCCAGCATGATTTGCAGGAATATCGGGATATTTGAATCTTCATTAGGCCCGATAAAAGCTATTTTATCCGGCAGAAGATCCGGATTCTGGACAAATAAATACCATAATGGCAATAAAAGCAATGATGCCAGAACACCCAGGAACCGGATCCATCTGACCATTGTTCCTACGCCGGGCGACTGCCTGTACTCCTCAGCATGCTGGAGATGATGGAAATAAGTTGTTGGCGTAATGATTACACTTGGTGATGTATCGACATAAATCAGGACGTGTCCTTCAAGCAAATGAGTTGCGGCAACATCGGCGCGCTCTGTGTATCTTACGAGCGGGTAAGGATTGTAGCCTTGTTTGACGAGGAATTCTTCAATCGTCTTGTCCGCCATTGTAATTCCATCGATTTTAATTGTGTTAAGTTCTTTCTTTATTACCTCGATCATATCAGGATTTGCTATATCTTTAATGTATGCGATAGCTACATCAGATTTAGAACGTTCCCCTACCTTCATCATTTCAAAACGAAGGTTCTCGTCCCTGATCCTTCTTCTCGTAAGAGCGGTATTGACGATGATGTTTTCGACAAAGCCATCCCGCGAACCGCGTACGACCTTTTCGGTATCTGGCTCTTGCGGCTGCCTTCCAGGATAGCTCCGGACATCTACGACAAAACCAGTAGTTTCACCCTCTACTAAGATGACTATTAAACCTGAGAGTACCTGGTCCACCAATTCATCCATCGTTTTAATCGTTTCGACTGATTGGTGGGTGATCCTGTTCTCCACAATCATCTGCAGGTGAGTGGACAACTTCTCATGATCATTAATCCGTACCAGTTCCTTGACTATATGGATAATGAAGGAGGTATCACACAAACCATTGACATAATAAAAATGGACTTCCTTTTTCAGTACCTTAAGCTTTCTGACACCTAAGTCAAAACTCGCTTCAAGCCCAACGCGTTCCTTCATATATTTTTCTGCTTCACGCAAAGATTCTGGTATTGGCAGCATGTTATTTTTCTTTGGCATAGAACCCGCTCCTTTCAAGGATGATTTCCACTGCTTTTTTCGTGATCGGTGCCCCGCGTTCATAATGGTCACGGCGGGCCATTTTGCCAATATCGCCTATCCCAATGACCAATGGAATATCAAGTGTGTCTAAACAATAAACCGTATCTCCATTTATCCTCCCCATTTCCAGCTCGGGCAGGCCATGCTTGTCCACGCCGTACGGGGTTAGCTCACCATCTCTGTCGATGCAAAAATCCACTCGGCTCCATTCCGCCATATGGGTTTTCGATGCGACGGCAATCACACCAAGAACCGTGATATCTTCATGCTCCGCCACATATTTCAACGCCTTCTCACCGGCTCCCTCACCAAGGAAGCCGCTGTCATCAAACATTACCAGTACAGGATCATTGGCTGCTTTCTTGATCAGCTTGACAAGGTTTGGCCCTGAAAGGACGGAAGGATTGCCGTGGGAAAGAGAAATGCACCGCCCGCCAACGTCTGCAGCTACACGTTCTACTGCACGCCGGGCGTAATCATCGCCATCTGTAATTAAGATTACATTCCTTTTCTCGGCCATTCGGTGCCGTCCTTTCTGCTTCTTCATTTTTTATCGTCCAACAAAGTAAATCCAATGAAACAAAGAACCAAATACTTTGCCTAGAACGATTGCCATCAGTAATGTCTCAAGCTTGTCATCCACCCGGATTCTTTTTGCCAGGATAGGGAGAACGTTCAGTACTTCCGTTAACGCAGCGGCCAGCATGCCAACAAAAACACCTCCTGCCAGTCCCAGCGGAATGGTAACGTACGGGGAGAAGTTCAGGATCGGGTCCCTTAAGCTTCCGGCTGTACCCAATAATGCGCCTAAAACCACTGCCCATTCATACCAGGAAATCATTTTCATCGTCTTAGTGAGTTGGGTAAGTCTCGGTATCACTCCAAGCACGGTCAAAAACGCCACAAATCCCGAGCCCACCGCCAGCCCGCTTGCAAATCCTACTAACAAGATGAATAGGACACTAATGGTCATCGATGTGTTTCACACTTTCTTTGTTTTCATGCAGGATCACATATTGATCAAGTGATTGCTGATAATTGAACATTTCAACTTCGAGCGGGCTAGGCTCTTCATTAATCCTCTTCTTGAATACATGATTAAAAAATAAAATCATTCCAAGACCAATTCCGATTGAGTAAGGAATCTGAAATAACAACGGTTTTTCTTCTTCTTTTCCAGTCAACATTGTATAAAGCCTTTCCTGGACACTCTGCATGCTGACATCCTCATGGAAATTCATGATGGTCAGGGCTGCACCGAAAAACAATAAAAACCAGACGAGGAAAAAGTAAGGGATTGACATTCCTTTTTTCCTATAGATCACTTCAATAATTGTCTGTGGCGGTCCGAGAGCCTGAACTTCATACTCAGGAAATATCCCTGTGATAAACTTGATGACCTTCATGACGTCAATAATGTGGATATGGTCCTTGGGTGTAATTTTCATGACCTGCAGCGTTGCCAGCTTGTCATATATTTCTTCGCCAGCGATGATCTGCGCAATATCCTTCAACAAAAGTGATTCCTCTGGCTTGACCTGGACTCGATTACGCATGCGGATATAAATCGTTTTTTCCATCAGATTCACTTCCAACACATTGTTTTCCTTGTATATTTAGTATGTATAGCTGCAGTTTTTTCATGAAGTCCAATAATTGGTTAAGAATCCAACAGGAACAGAGGTTTTTAAATGATATTGAATACACTCGCGGAGATTTGATTAATTCAATAAATCAAAAAAAAAGAAAAGCCGCATGGATTAGATATCCATGCGGCCTTTCATTTGCTGGAGTATTTTCTTTTCCAGACGTGACACCTGCACTTGGGATATTCCCAGCCGCAATGCCACTTCAGACTGCGTTTGATCTTTATAATACCTCAAGTAAACAATCAGCTTTTCACGTTCATCCAATTCGTTGATTGCTTCTTTCAGGGCGATTTTATCAAACCATCTTCCTTCTTCCCCATTATCAATCTGGTCGAGCAGAGTAATAGGGTCTCCATCATTTTCGTATACTGTTTCATGGATGGAAGCAGGAGTGCGGCTTGCTTCCTGAGCCATGATGACCTCTTCAGGAGAGAGATCAAGGAACTCAGCTAGTTCATTGACAGTAGGCACCCTGCCAAAATTCTTGGAAAGCTCGTCTTTCGCTTTCCTGATTTTATTGCCGGTTTCTTTCAATGACCTGCTCACTTTCACTGTGCCATCATCTCTGATGAACCGCTGGATTTCACCAATGATCATCGGAACGGCATACGTTGAAAATTTCACGTCATAAGACAGGTCAAATTTATCAACTGATTTTAAGAGGCCGATGCTGCCAATCTGGAACAGGTCGTCAGGTTCATACCCCCTGTTGAGGAAGCGCTGGACGACAGACCATACAAGCCGCATGTTTTTCTGGACAATCAAATCCCTGGCGGCCTGTTCCCCTTGCTGGCTTCTCAAAATCAGTTCTTTGACTTCATGGTCCTTAAGATACGTTTGGCTATTATCCTTTTTTACCTCCACATCCATAGGCAGAACTCCCTTAATTGCACAGCGCTTTGCTCTTTGACAGGTGCTTTTTCAAACGAATCTCTGTCCCAAAGCCGGGCTCTGATCTCACTTGTACTTCATCCATGAAATTTTCCATGATCGTAAATCCCATCCCTGATCTTTCAAGTTCAGGTTTGGATGTGTAAAGAGGCTGCATCGCCTCATCAATATCTGGGATTCCAATTCCCTCATCTTTTATCAGCATTTCAACAGTCCCATCCTCCAGCAGCACAGAAATGAATACCATTCCAGTGGCATCATTTTCATAGCCATGGATGATCGCATTCGTGACTGCTTCAGATACAACTGTCTTGATTTCGGTTAGCTCATCCATCGTTGGGTCCAGCTGAGCAATGAATGCAGCGACCGTCACACGGGCAAAAGATTCATTTTGGCTTAACGCGCTAAAATGAAGATTCATCTCATTCTTCATAGATCAAGCAACCCCCAATCTCTCTAATGCATATTCTTCTGACGGTTCAAGACGGATGATCTTGAATAATCCCGACATATCAAATAACCTCTTGATTGGCGGAGAAATCGCGCAAACTACCATCTCTCCATGAAGCTGCTTGATTTGTTTATACCTTCCTAAAACTACCCCTAGACCCGAACTATCCATGAAGGTGAGGTGTTCGAGGTTCAAGACAATGTGGCGGACTTCTTCGTTTTCAAGGGCTTTTGTTGCCTGCGCGCGAAGCTGGTCTGCTGTATGGTGGTCTAATTCACCACTAACTCGAATCAATAAGACGTCATGCTTCACTTCCATATCAATGTTAAGACTCACTATCCAAAGCCTCCTTATCTGGTATAGTGAGTCAAATTCTCCATTTCTTAAGGCAAATCCTTCTTAAGAACAAAACTAGTGCGATTTCGCTAAAACTAGATGGAATGGCAGACCATTCGACATTGCCACACGCCAGCTAGATAGAGATACTGCGTTTGAGCTGTGCTTTCCACTGGCTGTTAATTGTTAATTCTGGCTTCCTGCGCGAGTAAACATTCCAAATGAGCGTTTATACAGGATCCACCAGCTTGCTTTTTCTACGGATTTATCTGCGACAAGCGGAGTTTCGGCAAGTGTCTTTCCATTTTTCACGAGCTTCAAAGTCCCTACTTTATCACCTTTTTCAATTGGTGCTTTCATGGTTTTATCTAATGTGATTTTCTGTTTTACATCCTTTATGTCTTCACCTTTTTTTGTCAGGAGGGAGACACTTTCAGATGTAACTGCATTGATCGTTTTCTTATCGCCCTTGCTGATCACTGCTTTGCCAAGCGGGTGACCTTTCTTGAACATCGGATGTGTTTGGTACTGACTGAAAGCATAGTCAAGCATCTTCGTTACCTGAGCATTCCTTGCCTTCGATGTTGGTGCACCGAATACGACAGCGATTGCACGCATACCATCTTTCTGAGCTGTGGCAGTCAAGCAATATTTAGCTTCATTCGTGAATCCAGTTTTCAAACCATCCACTCCTGGATAAAAACGGACAAGCTTGTTCGTGTTGACAAGCCAAAACTTCTTTTCGGAATCCTCACGGAGATAATCTTCATATGTTCCTGTAAATTTAGTGATTTTCTCATATTTCAGCAGTTCTTTCGCCATCATCGCCATATCATAAGCTGAGCTGAAATGACCATCTACTGGCAATCCAGTTGTGTTTTTAAAAACGGTATCTTTCAAGCCCAGTTCTCTTACTTTATCGTTCATCATTTTCACAAACGCTTCTTCTGAACCGCCAATCCGTTCTGCCATTGCCACAGAGGCATCATTCCCTGAACCAATCGCGATTCCTTTGAGCATTTGCTCGACAGTCATTTCTTCTCCAGGCTCAAGAAAAATCTGTGAACCGCCCATAGAAGCTGCATACTCACTTGCACGGACTTTTTCATCCATTTTGAGTCTTCCTTCATCGAGAGCTTCCATGATAAGAAGCATTGTCATAATTTTTGTCATGCTTGCTGGAGGAAGCTTCTCCTTGCTGTTCTTTTCAAATAAGACCTGGCCTGTGTCCCGCTCAATCAAAATTGCAGAGCTGGCATCCTTCGCCAGTCCCGGATCTCCTTCATTTGCAAATCCTTTTGGAGATATAACAGCAGTGCCCATAATAAAAACAAGCATTAAACTCGCTAACTTTTTCAGATTCATGGCCATAACCCTCCTATCTTTATAGGGTCTATTTTTTCCAATGAATCCAATTTTATACAGGCAAGGGATGTAAATCCGTGATTTTTGTAAATAAGAGGTCTCGTCTGTAGCACTTATCTACTCATTTGAAATCAAAATGTCTAAGAATGGAGCTTTTAGGACATTTCCGGTTGTGGTAGATGTCAAAATGTCTAAGAAAGGTACTTTTATGGACATTTCCGGTCGTGGTAGATGTCAAAATGTCTAAGAGAGGAGCTTTTATGGACATTTCCGGTTGTGGTAGATGTTATGGGGCTTATTCTCCAATAAAAGAAGGTTATTATTTTTTCATATAAAAAATCGTTCATTTTAACAACGACAATCACTAAATTATTCCTTTGAAAAAAAAACTGACCCACTAGATCGTATTCTAACGACCTTTTGGATCAGCTACTTTGCATGATTACATTTATTCAGTTATTTCTTCATGTACAAGAATCGGTGCATCGACATGCTCACTTGAAATCCTGATATTTTCGTAAAGCATTTCTTTTACTTCATTTACATCTTCAAAATTACTGTAGATAGTCAGAAGTGAATCGCCTTTTTCTACCTTGTCGCCAATTTTCTTGCGTAACATTAGACCAACAGCCAAATCGATTTCAGATTCTTTTGTCGCCCTTCCTGCTCCTAGGAGCATTGCGGCAGTTCCAACTTCATCAGCAACGATTTCAGAAACATAGCCTGCTTCTTTTGCTTCAAGTTCGAACGTATACTTGGCCTGAGGGAGTTTGCTTGGATCGTCGACAACAGAAGCATCACCGCCCTGAGAGCTTAAGAATACTTTGAAAGTTTCTAGGGCAGAACCATTATTGATGACTTCCTCAAGCATGCTCCGTGCCTCTCCGAGTGAGTTTGCCTTTCCAGCAAGGAACACCATATGGCTGCCAAGCGTCAAGCAAAGTTCTGTTAAATCTTCAGGTCCTTCACCCTTCAAGGTATCGATTGCTTCTTTTACTTCGAGAGCATTACCAATCGCGTATCCAAGCGGCTGGCTCATATCAGAAATAACAGCCATTGTCCTGCGGCCGACATTGTTTCCGATTCTAACCATCGCTTTAGCCAGTTCGCGGGAATCATCAAGCGTCTTCATGAATGCGCCTGCACCAGTTTTAACGTCAAGAACGATTGCATCTGCGCCAGCTGCGATCTTCTTGCTCATGATTGAGCTTGCGATCAAAGGAATGCTGTCAACAGTAGCAGTTACATCACGCAATGAATAAAGCTTTTTATCAGCCGGAGTCAGATTCCCGCTTTGGCCGATAACCGCAATCTTATTTTTATTAACAAGATTGATGAATTCCTCATTGTCAATTTCTACATGGAAGCCCTCAACTGCCTCAAGCTTATCGATTGTTCCGCCTGTGTGGCCAAGGCCGCGCCCTGACATTTTTGCGACTGGAACACCTAAAGCGGCTACTAATGGCCCCAATACAAGAGTTGTTGTATCGCCTACGCCGCCAGTTGAGTGTTTGTCGACTTTTACGCCTTCAATAGCAGATAGATCAATCTGGTCACCGGACTTCACCATTGCCATTGTTAGATCTGCGCGTTCTTTTTCAGTCATTCCCTGAAAGAAAATTGCCATTGTAAGAGCACTTACCTGATAGTCAGGAATCGTACCCGCAGTGTATCCATCGATAAAAAACTGAATCTCTTCAGTTGATAACTCGTGTCCGTCACGTTTGTTTTCGATAACGTCAACCATTCTCATCATTATCACCACTTATCTATATTTAGCCGGGAAGCTATGATTTACTTATCCCCAATTTTCTTCACAATTTCATTTACTAACAAGAGGAAGCTTGATTTTACTTTTTCAGTCGTTTCGATCACTTCATCATGGCTCAATGGCTGGTCTAGGATTCCTGCTGCCATATTTGAAATGCAAGAAATACCCAGCACTTCTAATCCAGAATGCCTTGCGACAATGACTTCCGGTACGGTAGACATTCCGACTGCGTCTCCGCCCATTGTACGAGCCATTCTTACTTCTGCAGGCGTTTCATAAACAGGTCCCGGATTTCCAACATAAACGCCTTCTTTAATAGTAATATTGCACTTTTCAGCTACTTCTTTCGCAATGCCTCTTAAGTTTTTAGAATATGCTTCGCTCATATCCGGGAATCGCACGCCAAAACGCGAGTCATTTGGCCCGATCAGAGGATTTGTTCCCATGTTATTGATATGGTCCGTGATGATCATTAAGTCGCCTGGCTCGAAGCTTTCATTCACTCCGCCCGCTGCGTTCGTAACAATTAGCCTTTCAATACCCAGCTCTTTCATCACGCGGACAGGGAAAGTGACCTTATCCATGCTGTAGCCCTCATAATAATGAAAGCGTCCTTGCATCGCAATGACTTCCACACCGCTCAACTGTCCGCACACAAGCTGACCTGCGTGCCCTTCAACAGTGGAAACGGGGAAACCTGGAATTTCGTTATAAGGGATTTTGACAGGGTTCTCGATGTCCTCAGCAAGGACACCTAGTCCGGAACCTAAGATCAACCCGATCTTAGGCTGCTGTTGAAGCTTTTCATTAATAAAAGATGCTGCTGTTTGAATTTGATTGTAATCCATGAATTCCACTCCTTATTTCAATTCCTTTAGGAAGCTTGTGCCATGCTCAGGCATTTGCACATTGAAGTTTTGCGCAACTGTAGCACCGATATCTGCGAAGGTTTTACGCACAGGCAATTCTTTTCCTTCTGCCATTCCCTTTGAATATACAAGCAGAGGCACATATTCACGTGTGTGGTCTGTCCCGTAATGGACTGGGTCATTGCCATGGTCTGCAGTGATGATGAGCAGGTCATCTTCTGTTAATTTTGAGAATACTTCAGGCAGGCGAGCATCGTATTCTTCTAGTGCCTTCCCGTAGCCCTCAGGATTGCGGCGGTGTCCGAATAATGCATCAAAATCAACAAGATTCAAGAAGCTCAAACCGGTGAAATCCTGATCCAATGTCTGGAGCAGCTTATCCATTCCATCCATATTCGAAATAGTTCGAAGTGATTCAGTCACTCCTTCACCGTCATAAATATCCGCGATTTTACCAATTGCCAGCACATCAAGGCCGGAATCCTTCAATTCATTCATAACCGTCCTGCCAAATGGCTTCAATGCATAGTCATGGCGATTTGAAGTACGCTTGAAGTTTCCAGGTTCTCCAAGGAAAGGTCTTGCAATCACTCTTCCTACCATGTATTTTTCATCAAGAGTCAGTTCTCTTGCGATTTTACAGATTTCATACTGTTCCTCGATAGGCACGATTTCTTCATGAGCAGCAATCTGCAATACAGAATCAGCAGAAGTATAGACAATCAAAGCGCCTGTTTTCATATGCTCTTCGCCAAGCTCATCCAGGATCTCAGTGCCGCTTGCAGGTTTATTGCCGATAATTTTTCTTCCTGTCCGTGCTTCAAGCTCCGAAATCAATTCATCTGGGAATCCATCCGGAAACACCTGGAACGGCGTTTGGATGTTAAGGCCCATGATTTCCCAGTGTCCAGTCATTGTATCCTTTCCGTTTGAGGCTTCTTCCATCTTTGTGAAGTAAGCCAACGGCTTTTGTGCAGGCTCAATCCCTTTAATTTCCTCGATATTGCTCAGTCCAAGCTTTCCCATGTTTGGCATGTTCAGACCGTTCATCCGTTCAGCTATATGACCAAGTGTATGTGACCCTTTATCTCCGAACTTTTCTGCATCTGGTGCTTCACCGATCCCGACGGAGTCCATGACGATCAAAAACACCCGCTTATATGTATGCGACATTCCTTCTCCTCCTTAAAAGTTTAAATGCGTTTCCACCGTTTTAACAATTTTATGTTACCCTTTTTTATTCAGGATAATCTGATGCTTGCGTTTTCATTTGTCAGAAGTCTGACATCCTCATTGTACTAAATAAAATGAAAAAAACAAGAAAAAAAGCTGACATCTGCGCCAGCTTTTATGACAATTCTATGAAACTATTGCTCTTTTCGCAAACTTTGTTGCTTTCTCACACAGAAGTAAAAATCGGCTTCAGGATTTTTCATTTCACCTTGCATTCTTGGTTCAGAAAACTTCTCTAAAAGAGCTCGACACCAGAATCAACCATTAATGAGGAAACAGCCAACTACTACGCCCGAGGATGGAATTTCGAATAAACATCCTTTAACCTCGTTTTCGTGACATGCGTATATATTTGTGTCGTTGATATATCAGCGTGCCCAAGCATTTCCTGGACCGCTCGCAGATCGGCACCATTTTCAAGCAAATGAGTAGCAAATGAATGGCGCATTGTATGTGGTGTCAATTCCTTCTCGATTCCTGCATCATTCGCAAGCCGTTTTAAAATCTTCCAGAAACCCTGGCGTGACAGACCCTTCCCGTGATGATTCAAAAACAATGAGTCATCGCGGTGCTTTTTTGAAACGAGTTTGGGCCGGCCATTTTCGAGATATTGTTGAATTGCACCCGAAGCAGTTTTGCCAATCGGAATGATCCGTTCCTTGCTCCCTTTTCCCATGCAGCGGACAAAGCCCATCGTCAGGTGCACATCCGACATTTTAAGACCAATCAGTTCGCTGACGCGAATCCCGGTAGCATACAACATCTCGAGCATCGCTTTATCTCGATAGCCAAAATGGTCGGTAAGCTTAGGGCTTTCAAGAAGGGTCTCGACCTCTTCCATACTAAGTACCTTAGGCAATGAACGTTCATGCTGCGGACTCTCAATGTGTACGGTTGGATCATGGTCCACTGCTTTTTCGCGCAGCAAAAAATGATGGAAGGCCCGGATAGAAGCAATATGCCTTGCGAGGGTCTTTGAAGATTTCCCCGAGTCCTTCAGGTGGCTCAGGAAATGGACGATCTGCGGGCGCTGAACCTCATTTAAATCAGCCAGCTGCTCTACATTTTTCAAATAAGTAATATAGCTTTTCAAATCTCGTTTATAGGATACGATCGTATTTTTCGAAAGTCCTTTTTCAACAACTAAAAAGTGGATAAAGTCATCAAGCCTGTCTTCCATTATTATTACTCCCCATTCAGATAAAACAGTAACAGCCTTTCGAGCAAACTTCCATCCTTTTGGTCAGTCGTACCCGAAACCTTTATGGCTGCTCCCTCCGGTGCGTCATATCGGTGGTAACTCTCATATTCTTCGTTAATCCACATGATACCATAATAGAATAAGATTGTGCATCCAGTGAACAATATAAACACTTTCAAAGTGTGCAGGATCAATCCGAACCAGGATTTCATATTTCTTGCCCCCGTCTATAGATCATTTACTAATCTTTATGCCATGTTGGACAAGAATTATACCTTGCAGCCTCGCTATTTTCAGAACCTGTGTCACTTTATCATCCCAACTACTACGAATTCTTTATCAAAGGCTCTTTTCGTAGACTTGTTGATTTCACAGCCAAAAAAACGCAGCTAAAATAAAAACCCTTTTCTCTAGGGAGAAAAGGGTATCATATCATTCAGATGCAGCCGTTTCTTTTTCCTGGCATCTATAGCAAATGCCGTGGAAAGTCAGGCGGTGGTCTTTGATTTTAAATTTCCAGTCTCTTTCAACGATTTCTTCTACATCTTCGAGAAGGTCGTCCTGGATTTCATCAACCGCTCCACATTCGATGCAGACAAGATGGTGATGAAAATGGGCAGCGCCTTCCTGGCGGAGATCATAACGGGACACGCCGTCCCCAAAGTTGATTTTATCGACAATTTTCAGTTCAGTCAGTAGTTCAAGTGTCCGGTATACTGTTGCCAACCCGATCTCAGGAGATTTTTCTTTGACAAGCAAATAAACATCCTCTGCACTCAAGTGGTCTTCTTCATGTTCAAGTAAAACGCGAACGGTCGCTTCACGCTGCGGCGTTAATTTATAGCTGGACGAATGCAGCTGTTTCTTGATTCTCTCAATTCTGTTTTCCATTTCGATAACTCTCACTCCCCCGCCACTGTTCTTTTATTATATCAGAAGGGAAATAAGATTCAAAATAAAATTATTACAAATAAGAAACAATAGTTATTATAAAATAAAAATCATTTTAATTAACCGAGTTGATAACCGCTTTTAAAAGCGCCGGTGATAAATAAGCTTCGATTGCTGCCGCTGCAGCCAGGAACACGATTGCAGCTACAAATGAAAAAATGTACCTGAAAAACTGCGGCATGATCGGCTGGTTTATTTTTTTCATGAATTGATTGCGGATCATCTTCAATGAAAAAGTAACTGCCATTGCCGCTGTAATGATGAATACCGGAATGATGATAAAGTTCTGCGGCAGAATGGAGACAAATGATAACAGGAAGCCATCCCAGCCCATTTGGTTTACAAGGAATCCTACCGTAAAGCCAACGACCATACCTTTCATGAATAAAAGGATCAATATTACAGGAAGGCCAATGATTGAGACCCCTAAAATCCAGATGAGACCAATGAATTTCCCATTGTGCAAGAAGCTTTGCAGAAATAGATCCCTGCCATCGGCTACCTTGCCGGTTGCTGCCTGTCCAAAAAATTGCGATAAATAATAGAATAAATCCTCTTTTTGTGTGAAGCTGAGGCTGTTTACGATAACAGCGCCAAAAATGACTCCCATCAAAAACAGGACAATAACAAAAAGATAGATTGAGGAATATTCTCGCAAATGATTTGCTACGACGTCCTGGTACTTTCGTTTCTTCATCACTCTTCCTCCTGCATATTGGTTACTATCATCATATGCACGGTCTAGCAGTCTATGACTAAGAGTGATGAATTTCCGGTCCTTTTAATAGATAAAGGCTCTGTTAAATTAGGCTGTTGATTTTCGTTCCAGGCGCTTCGCTTTCCGCGGGGCTTGGCGCTGAGCCGCCTCGTCGCAAGCTCCTGCGGGGTCTCACCTGACCAGCTAAGCCCGCAGGACATTGACCTGAGCTTCGTCGAAACTGCCCACGCACGATGGAAATACGTTAGCATTTTCTGAGGAGTCTGCGCGCCCTCCACTACAATCAACAGGGTTAAATAACAACATTGAGCTTAACAGAGCCTAGATAAAAAAATTCCGGCCAAAGATGACCGGGTTTACACATCCGCAATTTTTCCGTATTTGCCCCCGCCCCCTGCAAGGAAGGCGAGCTGGCCGTTGCGGGCTCTATCTATCATTATTGCTGTCTTTTCCGGGATTACTTCTTTCAATGATTCAAGAGGCACTGAATGAAGGACAGCCATTTCTGTACCGAAGTGGTCCAAAAGCTTTTCTAGCATTTTCGGGCCAAGACCGGGTATGAATTCCAACGGTACCTGATGAATATATGGCGGTCTGCTGACATTCGCTTCCTCAGCTGTCTTTAATTCCGAAATCCTGTCGGCAACTCCCTTTACCTTTTTCATTGACCCGCATTCGGTACAGGTTGCGTCGTTTGAGAGGCTGTGCCTGAAACATTCTGCACAAACGGTGCGATGGTACTTTCCGAGCTGCGGATCCAGGCCGTAATTCGCTTTTATGCCTCTCCCGTCTGTTTGTTTCAAAGCAAGACAGAGTTCATGGAATGAAGGTGCGACCATCTCAATTTTCTGGTATTCCCTCGCGATTTTTGCCAGGGAGTGGGCATCGGAATTCGTGACAAACGTATATCGATGGAGCTCCGAAATATGGTCTGCCATCCTCGTATCTGAACTCAAACCAAGTTCAATGCCGTCAATCATTTCCGGGTCAAAAACTTCGGTTAAAGATTGACGTACACCTTTCCCATACAGGCTTTTAAAAGGAGTAAACACATGAGCAGGAATGAAGATTCCTCCAAGTGATTTAACCTTCTTTTGCAAATCTCTGCCTGAAACGTACACTCTTTGGGAACTCAGATGTACGTTTTTCAAATGCCTTGCCAGCCATCCGGAAAAATCCTTCATCGTTTGCAAATATGGAAAAAAACATAATACATGGATTGGCCCCAGTGTATCCTTATCATTTATCTCGAGTTCAGACCCGAGGATGATGCTCATTCCACCATACATTAAACCGCCATCAGGATTTTCCTGCAGCTCACCTGCGTTAAGGAGCTGTTCCATTTCCTCGAGTACTTCAGGCGAATGGCTGTCGATGATACCGATCATATTCAGACCTTTATGATCCCTCGCATGGCTGATTATATTGTGGAAGGTAAGCGATTTCGCGCCCGTAATCTTAACTGCCCGTCCTGATTTCGTCCTGCCAATATGGATATGTAGATCGACGAAGTATTGCTGCATTATTTCCCCAAAGCCTCTTGCAGCTGCAAATACTGGATTGCAAAGGCAGTTTTCGCGTCGTAAATTTTTTGCTCTTTTACTAACTGGACAGCTTCTTCCAAAGTAACTTCCATAAGGTTGACGAATTCATCCTCATCAGTAGTCGCAGGGTTCTCCTTTTTTGCTAAGCCGATCGCCTTATATACATGAATGATTTCATCTGCAAACCCTGGTGACGTATAGAACGAAATGAGCCATTCCATGCTGGCGCACTCATAGCCTGTTTCTTCCTCAAGCTCGCGAGCAGCACAAATCTCCGTTTTCTCGCCAGCCTCAAGCTTCCCGGCGGGTATCTCGACGATCGTCCTTTCCAGAGCTTTTCGATATTGCTCTACCATGATGATCTTATTATCAGCAGTTACAGGAATCACCGCTACTGCCCCTGGATGCTTGACGATTTCCCTTTTGGAAACTTTTCCGTTCGGCAGTTCTACATCATCTACTTGCAGACTGATTACCTTTCCCGCAAAAATCTGTTCCGTTTTCAATGTTTTTTCATCAAGAGGTCTCATTACTTATTCTCTCCTGTTCTATTCCGTTATTAAATGCTCATACATTTTATCATACTTATCCGAAAGGAGTATGCTGATGAAGATTTACGTGCATGATCAAGGCATAACACTTGCAGGGAAGGCATGGGAGATCAAGCAAAAGCTAAAAGAATACCAAAAACAGCACAAGCTGGTGAAAGACTGGATCAATTCCGTCAATAAAACAGTTAACAATCGGATAAGTTGAACGCACTCCCTCCCTTTCGTTAAAATGGAACCAGCCCGAAAGAACGGAGTGATTTTTATGAGGAAACGGCAATTAGGCTCATCTGATTTGTTTGTAAGTGAAATTGGACTTGGTTGCATGTCACTGGGGACTGATGAAGCAAATGCTGCGGCTGTATTAGAAGCTGCACTTGATGAAGGCATCAATTATTTCGATACTGCGGATTTATACGACTTCGGCCAGAATGAAAAAATCGTCGGACAAGCATTGCGCAATGTCAGAGATCAAATCATCATTGCAACAAAAGCTGGGAACCGATGGAACGAGGCGAAGGACAGCTGGACATGGGATCCTTCAAAAGCCTACATCAAAGAAGCCGTCAAGCAGAGCCTAAAGAGGCTTAATACCGATTATATCGACCTCTATCAGCTGCACGGCGGAACAATCGAAGATAATATCGAAGAAACGATTGAGGCCTTTGAAGAATTAAAATCTGAAGGATATATCAAGTATTATGGTATCTCCTCCATCAGGCCGAATGTCATTCGTGAGTATGCTCAAAAATCAAATATCGTATCTGTTATGATGCAGTATAGCATCCTTGACCGCCGCCCAGAAGAAGCAGTGCTTCCTCTGCTTCATGAAAAAGGCATCAGCGTCGTAACACGAGGTACAGTCGCTAAAGGGATGCTTAGCGACAAAATGCTAGAGAAGGCATCAGCCAAAGGCTATCTTGACTATACCTATGAGGAACTGCAAAAGGTGCTGCCGTCATTAAAAGAAAATCTTGCTTCAACACGCTCTCTCGCTGAAGTCGCCATTCAATATAATTTAGCACAGCCAGCCGTAGCATCTGTAATTGCTGGCGCGAGCACAGTTGAGCAAATAAAAGAAAATGCCCGAGCAGCGAGAGCCGATTCGCTGTCACCAGAGGAACTCAGCTTTATTCGTTCGTTTACTAAAGCAAATAAGTATGAGCAGCATAGGTGAAAATTAAATTGAACCTCAATATGGAACACATTTCGTTAATTACCTGCGAAATGTGTTCCTTTTTTTAAACTTTGGCGCCTTGTTTGCCAATAAGGGTATTTTAGACTACTCAATGTATGCTAAAAAGTTTTTAAATATTTACCCTTAAGCAATCATTAGCAAAATCGTATATCCCATTAACCCGGCCGCGAATGCCCAAAAATTACTTTCACGTTCTTCAGGCAGTTCTTCCTTCATTACATTCAAAATTACCCCGCCGGCCAGCAATGCAAATAAAACGGCAATGACGCTTTCGTTCACCATTACAGCAATACCGATTGCCCAGCCAGCCACAATCGCTCCGGCCAGGAGCCATCTGCCGATTCTGTCATATACTTCTTTGTGAGCTTCCCTAAGTGCATGGTCACTCGTTATGAAATGGACCGCGAGCGCGATAAAATAAAAAAATAATCCTATAACTGTTTCTTGCTCACCGTGCAGCAATAGATATCCAATCAAGCCATTGTAAAGGAGAAATGCGGTGATATGGATCCAAAACACACCTTTTGACGTACGGTTAAAATTGTTCTGCTCTTGCTGTTTCTTCTTTGAGACTTTTACCATACGTTCTAATCCATAAAAAATGGCCAAGCCGATCATAGCTACAATATAAGTATGGTTTTCGAAAAACTTCAGGGCATCTGACTGGATGTTTTTATCGAGAACTTCATTATGTTTATTCAATTCCGGAAGCAGGTGGATGAATACATAAGCGACCGAAATACCTCCGGCGGCTGACAACAGCCTGCTTCTCGGAGCGCTGTCAAGGAATGGGAGGTACCTTGAAAATAAATGGACTGCTACGAATCCCAGTGCCAGTATAAATGTAAAAAATACCACAAAAATTGCCCCTTTGTCTTTTTTACCTTATTGCCCTTTGGCAACCGGAGCAAAACCTGGGTATATTAACTAGGTTTCCACTGCATAGCTCTTTGTTCAAGCTCCCTCACAAGCGGAGACTTTTCTTCTATGTACGACTCGATATCATATTCATATTTGCGGGCAGCTTCTTCTTTTACTGCGGCGTATCTGCTGGCTTCCTCCGGGTGTGCCCTTAGATAATCGCGAAAAACAAGGTGCCTGTGCAATTCAGGACTGCCTTTTTCATACGAGTGCAGATGAATTTTTCTGATGCCATTTTCATCACTTTTTTGAAAATAGCGGCGGCCTGGGATGCCGTTTTCTCCCTTTGCATCGTAGCCAGCAGCCACAATGGCAGGAGTTGCTTTTTCCACTTGTTCAAGACTGTCTGCTGCTAACATTATGTCTATGATCGGCTTGGCACTGAGTCCGGGAACAGACGTACTGCCGATATGGTGGATGATCACTTCTGCTGGTTCTAATAGTGATTCAAGGAGTTTCTTCTCCTGGTCAAAAAGCTCGTTCCACTCACTTCGATAAGGCACTACCTCTACTCTTCTTCTGGTCATTTGAACTTCTTCCAATCCATATCACTTTCGGAAAACAATTCTTCAAATGATTTGTTCTTCTCCCTTAATCGCTGCTCTTCTTTTTTACGCTTTATTTCTTCCTGCTTGTTCTTTTCTTCTTCTTCCTTTAATTGCTGTTGCTGGGCTTTTAATTTTTGCATGATATCCTGATTTAGAAGATCCCCCAATGTTGCTGGTTTCTCCTCTTTTTTAACTGGTTGTTGGCGTTTCTGTTTCTTCTTCACAGTGGATCCCTCAGTTCTTTGTCTGTTAAGTTTGTTTACAATTTCTCATTTTACCAGCTTAACAGAACCATTTTTCGGCTCTGTTACATTAGGCTATAACTGAGACTTTTTTTTAAAATTATATCACCGAATTGAGGTAAATTAAATAAATCTAACGCTCCTCCTCCTAAAGAAGAAAGGAACGCCCCACTAAAGGCGTCCCCGGATTAATCAATATGCATCTAACACTACTGAATCATCTACCTGCAATTCAGGATCTGTTGATTTGATCACATCGTCAACTGTATAACCTGCAGCAACTTCAACAAGCTTCAGCCCGAAAGGCGTAACGTCGATCACTGCCATATCGGTAATGATCCGGTTGACAACACCTTTGCCTGTCAGCGGCAGGCTGCACTCCTTTAAAATCTTTGCTTCTCCATTCTTGTTCACATGCTCCATGATGACGATGATTTTTCGTGCTCCATGAACGAGGTCCATGGCGCCTCCCATTCCCTTGATCATCTTTCCTGGAATCATCCAGTTTGCAAGATCACCAGATTCTGAGACTTCCATTCCCCCAAGGATGGCAATATTGATATGTCCGCCGCGAATCATTGCAAATGATTCAGCAGAGTCAAAGTAGGCTGATCCTGGAATGGCTGTAACAGTTTCTTTTCCGGCGTTGATCAAATCAGGGTCGACGCTGTCTTCAGTCGGATATGGACCAATTCCGAGCAATCCATTCTCTGACTGCAGGACAACCTGCTTGTCTTCGGAAATGAAGTTAGCCACAAGCGTTGGCATCCCGATTCCAAGGTTAACATAAAAGCCGTTCTCGATTTCTTTTTCAGCCCGGCGCGCAATTTTCTCCCGTACATTTCCTTTGTTTTTAATCATATGCCTTCTCCTTTCATGATCAGCCAGAGTTAACTTCTCACTGTCAGCCTTTCAATCCTTTTTTCCTGATTGCCTTCAATCAATGACTGGACATAAATGCTTGGAGTATGGATACTGTTCGGATCTAATTCGCCCACTTCATATAGATTTTCGACTTCTGCAATGGTGACCTTTCCGGCAGCAGCAATCATCGGATTGAAGTTCCTTGCTGTTTTATGGTAGACGAGATTGCCCATCTTGTCGCCCTTCCAGGCCCTGACAATGCTGAAATCTGCAGTCAGCGCTTCTTCCAGCAAGTATTCCTTGCCGTTGAACATCCGTGTTTCTTTTCCGTCAGCGATAGGAGTGCCTACTCCGGCTGGAGTATAAAATGCCGGAATGCCAGCGCCGCCTGCCCTGATTTTTTCAGCAAGAGTGCCCTGCGGGATCAGCTCAACTTCGATTTCACCCGATAAAACCTGTCTTTCGAACTCTTTGTTTTCCCCTACATAGGAACCTACCATTTTTTTAATCTGCTTATTTTTAAGCAGCAGGCCAAGGCCCCAATCATCCACGCCGCAGTTGTTGGAGATGACGGTCAGATCTTTTACCCCTTTTTCTACAAGTGCCAACACAGCATTTTCCGGTATGCCACAGAGCCCGAAACCGCCAACCATCAAGGTTGCTCCATCCTGGATATCAGCTACTGCTTCTTGAAAGGATGTACAAATTCTTTTCATTCGTTTCTCCTCCTTATTCGAAAAGCTCAAGCGCCGCCGGCTGCCGGAAAGCGCTGGAGCTAGACAGTAATTTAAGTAATAAAAAAATGACTTATGTGAATCTTAAGCGAGTTCGACGACTGTAGCTACACCCTGTCCGCCGCCGATGCATAATGTGGCAAGTCCGGTTTTCGCGTTTCTTCGCTTCATTTCATGGATCAAGGTTACAAGAATCCTTGCCCCGCTCGCACCGATTGGATGCCCCAGCGCGATCGCACCGCCGTTCACGTTTAAAATATCCTTGTTAAAATTAAGTTCACGGTCCACAGCCAATGACTGGGCAGCAAAGGCTTCATTCGCCTCGATCAGCTCCATGTCCTCCATCGTCTTGCCGGCTTTGTCCAATGCTTTCTTGACTGCGTTGACCGGACCAATTCCCATGATGCTCGGATCTACACCCGCACTCGCATTTCCTTTGATGACAACTAGCGGCTTAAGGCCCAGTTCCGCTGCCTTTGCCCTGCTCATCACAACCAAAGCGGCTGCCCCGTCGTTGATTCCTGAAGCGTTTCCTGCGGTTACGCTTCCATCCTTCTTGAACGCAGCGCGCAGTCCGCCAAGTTTCTCAGCTGTTGTCCCTTTTTTCGGATATTCATCTGTATCAAAAATAATCGGGTCGCCTTTTCGCTGCGGAATTTGGATCGCGACAATTTCATCCTTGAACTTGCCATCTTCAATTGCTTTTGCGGCCTTTTCCTGGCTGGAAGCCGCAAATTCATCCTGTTCCGTGCGGCCGATTTCATATTTAGTGCAAAGATTTTCAGCCGTTACACCCATATGGTAGTCATTGAACGCACACCACAGACCGTCTGAAATCATGCTGTCAACGAGCTTTTGGTCACCCATCTTAAAGCCATCTCGGGCATTTTTCAAAAGATAAGGGGCTTGGCTCATATTCTCCATTCCGCCAGCCACTACGATTTCTGCATCTCCCGCGATAATCGCCTGTGCTGCCAGGTGGACGGCCTTCAAGCCGGATCCGCATACTTTATTAATCGTCATAGAGGAAGCGCTTACAGGAAGGCCCGCTTTTATTGCTGCCTGTCTCGCAGGATTCTGCCCAAGGCCAGCCTGCAGGACATTGCCCATGATGACTTCATCCACCTGATCCGGCTGGACTCCTGCCTGCTTAAGTGCATCTTTAATTACCGCGGCTCCTAGTTCCGGCGCAGAAATATTCTTCAAACTACCATTAAAGCTGCCGATTGCTGTTCTTACCGCAGCTACGATTACTGCTTCGGTTTTGCTCAAACTGCTCACCCTTTCTCTAGTTCTCACATGTTATTTACTTCTATTGATTTGAATCAAATCCCTTTTATTTTATCAAAATTTTATTTATTCTTGCATTTTTAAAAATTTTCTATTTACAATGAAGGTATCTGAAAAGGAGGGTACTTAAAATGCTGCAGCTTCCTGAAAAGGTTGAAATAATCGAGGTTGGCCCAAGGGACGGACTCCAGAACGAAAAAAGCTTCGTTCCTACAGAAATTAAGAAAGATTTTATCAGCGCTTTAAAAAGTGCCGGACTGAAAGAGATGGAGCTTACATCCTTCGTATCGCCTAAATGGGTGCCGCAAATGGGCGATGCCGCCGAGATCGTTACTGATTGTCTCGACGGCAATACAAGAAATATAGTGCTCGCTCCAAACAAAAAAGGAATCGAGCGCGTTTATATGACGGACTGCAAAGCGGTCGCTGTCTTCGTCGGTGTCAGCAACACTTTCAACCAGAAAAATATCAACAAGTCTACTGCAGAAAGCCTTGCCGAAGTATTGCCATTGATCGCGGAACTGAAGGCTAAGGACTTCTTTGTGCGCGCCTGCATTTCCACTGCTTTTTATTGCCCATATGAAGGGAAGGTCAACGAGGATGAAGTTCTTGCCCTTTGCGGTGAGTTTGTTCAAGCTGGCGTCGATGAATTGAGTGTGGCCGATACAATCGGAATGGCTGCGCCCAATGAGTCCTATTCATTATTTTCTAAATTGAAGGAAGCATACCCAGACGTGCTATTGACGGCCCATTTTCATGATACGAGAAAGCTTGGTCTGTCCAATATTTTCGCTGCGCTTCAGGCAGGGATCACGCGTTATGATACTTCGGCCGGCGGACTCGGAGGCTGCCCATTCGCTCCTGGCGCTGCCGGGAACGCGGCTACCGAAGATGTCGTCTATATGCTGCATAGGATGGGAATTGACACTGGTGTCGACCTGGATAAGCTGATCCAGGCAATCCAGATTATCCAGCCACATATTTCAAGGCCGATTGAAAGCACTTATTTTCGACTGAATTCTGTAATGGTGTAAAATTTGTTGCATAAGCTTCCTTGCTGAAATCCATCTTATTAGGTGAAGCCAATAAGTTGAAGGGAGCACATCACATGAGCCAGAAACGCGATAAAGGATACAGCCAGCAAGGCAAGCCAAACGCAGACAATGTAAAGCAGAAAATCGCCGCTGAGGATCTGGAAAAAGCAATTCATCCAACAAAGCGACAAAATTCACAGCAATAATTTTTCAGACCGCCCCCACCGGCGGTCTTTTATGTTTGTATTATTAATACTAATGGTAAAATAAAGAAAAACGCATTATTCGGAGGGTTGAGCTTGAGAAAGACGTTCCGTGTTTTATTTTCATTTCTGCTCGTACTTGCCTCTTTAGGGGTTTATATCTCCAATAAACTTATGTTCTTGAAAAAGAAGGCGGATGAAGAAATTTTGACCCGGGAAACAGAGGCCGGCCACTTGATACCTGATGAATATGAGGCTTTGCCTAAACGCGAAGTAACGATCCCTTCTTCTTTTGGCTACCAATTGAAGGCCGTCCTTGTTGAACCTCACGACACAAACCGGTACATCATCATTGCCCATGGGGTGACGCAGAGCAAAACAAATTCCGTAAAATATATGAATCTGTTTTTAAACAGAGGCTACAATGCTGTTATTTATGACCATCGCCGCCACGGAGAATCGGGCGGAAAGACAACAAGCTATGGCTACTATGAAAAGTTCGATCTGAAATCGGTCGTAGACTGGCTAAGGGAAGAAAAAGGGGCTGACCTATTTCTCGGAATCCACGGAGAATCGATGGGGGCTGCTACATTGCTCCTCTATGCCGGCATGCTTGAAGATGGCGCTGATTTCTATGTTGCGGATTGCCCTTTTTCCGACTTCAGCGA
The DNA here is from genome assembly GCF_023715485.1 of Mesobacillus subterraneus. Lineage (GTDB taxonomy): Bacteria > Bacillota > Bacilli > Bacillales > Cytobacillaceae > Mesobacillus > Mesobacillus subterraneus_B. The sequence continues at coordinate 58,993 of NZ_JAMBOF010000008.1, forward strand.
GCAGCTCGCCTATCGCATCAAGGAAGAGGTCAAATTGCTTCCTCCGCGACTGTTGCTCCCAGTCGCCAGCTTGTTCCTTCGCATCCGTGACAAATATTCGCTTAACGATGTTTCGCCAATATCGGTCATTGAGAATATAAACAATCCAATCCTCTTCATCCATAGCCGCAAGGACGATTTCATCCTGCCTTCGATGACCGAGGCATTGTTTGAACAGAAGAAGGGGCCAAAGAAACTGTATATGGCCGAAAATGGCCATCACGCTCAGTCGTACAGCCAAAACCGCCAGGAATACGAGAAAGTTCTTGATGAATTTCTTGAGGAACATGTTTTTGCAGCTGATCAAGATGCTGAGGATATTGTTTTGGAGACTTAGATGTTTGATTTACGAACCAAGTGTCCAATCAGCATGTCTATCGGACATTTTTCTCTTCCTGCATCTCTGTTTTGTCTGATAGGACCCTTCTATCGGACATTTCTTTCTTCCTGCGACTCTGTTTTGTCCGATAGCGCTATTCAGTTCCTGTCTCTTTTTTGAGCCGAGCGAGCGAAATAAAAAAGGCTGGCTCATCTAAGAGCCAACCTTTTACTGCTTTTCACCCTGGCGATCGACTTCTTTGCCGTCAGCGTTCAATGCCCTGACTTCCTTATAATCGCCAATCGCGTAATAGTAGCGTTCATTTTCTTTTTCAAAGATTTCTATTTTAGTAAACTTGCCATCAGCCCCTGCAGCCTCAATTGTTTTGATGTCAGGGTTTACGACCTTTCCAAAGATAACCGGAATCTTGGAATCCAATTTACCATTTGTATTATAGGTATGGAAAGTGTCGGCATACAAAATCATGAAATCATTTTTATAATAAGTCCAGTGGTTATGCCCTACATTTTCCCAGCCCTCTTTTTCGCTGCCTTCAATATAGGCGACCGCAAGAGCGGCGAATGTATTGGATCCTTCCTTTTGCTCAGTTGTGTAAAAGACTAGCCATCCATCCTTTACTTCTTCCTTGTGGACAATCTGTTTGATGTTGAACGGAATATCGTTTTGGATTGCTTCCCCTGCAGTTTTATATGCGCACGCTGACAATACAATCATGCACATGACTATTATGGCTGCCCGCCGCAAATTCCCCATAGTTCTCCTCCTGCCTTTTCATCAAACTTCTATGTATTCCTACATCCTTCTCTCTTATTTAACCTATTTTTCAAATATTTGTAAACTTTTTTTATATTGTTTTATCAAAATAACTCATTCGGGGATTTAAATATTCGTTAGGACTCTTCAACTGAAAACAGCCGGAAGCTTCCTTATAGTCAAGCGTCATCTCTTCATCAAAAAAGACTTCCTTGGATTTTTCAATATAGACAGGAATATCACTTGTACTGAGTTCACTTTCATTCTCATGGCACTCGCTTTCCAGCCAGAGGGCCGCAATACCATTCACTGCACAGCCACAGCCGTCTATATCGTACTTCAGTTTTAAATATCCTTGTTTTCCTGAAATTTTTTCGTTGAGTTTATTTGCTGCTGCTTCGGTGATTTTCAACTTCATGACTGCACTCCCTTTCTGATTTTTTTATTTTAACATACCATTTTCCATTTTTCGTTTTGAAACCCCTGCCTGACTTTCAAAATAATCTTGCAATTTTCCTGATTAACTACTACTATCAAAGATAATTGTGACTTAGAAAGGAGTGTTTATTTTGACAAAAGTAACGATTAAAGTGAATGATAATGGATCATTAAGGATTACCGGCGATGTTGAACTGCTGGATGGCGCCGGCAATGCATATGAAACGAAGCCGGCTTTCTCTCTTTGCCGCTGTGGAATGAGCAAAAACATGCCGTTTTGCGATGCTTCCCATAAAGGGAAGTTCGAGTCCGTCGTCCGTGCTCCGCAATCTGAAGAAACGGAATGATGTTTGAGGGCAATGGTCATTCCATTGCTCTTTTTTGTGGAGTTGCCATTGGCTAAAAACACCTTACCATTCGTCTGCATGCCTGACATCCGCAATGGCCGTAAGCTGGATGCGATGGAGTTCCTCGAATTTGTCCACAACATGGAGCTTCTGTCCGAGGTCGTTCCAGTAATGGATTTTCCCGACCACCAGTTCATACCTCCGCTGGCGGTAATAGGTGATGCTGACTGGACGGTTATACTCCATCGCTTCGAGAATGGTTTCGTTCAATTGTTCGAGCTGCTGCTCATCAAGCTGTCTTTGTTGTTCATATTGGTCCTCCTGTGCCCAGTCACGGAGCAGCTTTACATGTTCTGGAAGCATCATTGAAGTCCATTTAATTCTTCCACGATCACGAATCATCTTTATCTCCTCCTTCTGCTATCAGCCTTTGTGTCCACCAACGAGTGCCGCTCGATGCCTTGCTGTTCCGGCTGCCGTATAGGAAACCGCTCTTAAAAGGGCTGTCGAGCCATACCGGCTGCGAATCCGGTCCATTGCATAGCCTAGCTCTTTCTTCTTCCAGCCGTTCTTTTCAAATAAATTCAATTGGAATTCGCTGTCGGTGATGAGGTTCCCGAGTGAAATTGAAATGCTGCGCACCGTCTTTCCCGTGTAGTTCTCGGCAAAAAGCTCAAGACAGACGCGATACAGATCCATCGTGATATTCGTCGGTTCCTCGATCGTCCTGGACCGGTGGAAGCCTCCGCCGAATTCATCCTGGCTGTAGCCTACCCCAAAGCTGATTGTCCGCCCGGCTTTCCCATGGCTCCTTGCCCGGCGTGCGACTTCCTCGCACATTTCGAGGATGACATGCTTGATTTCCTTTTCTTCTTTATAATCCCGCAGCAGAATCTGGCTTTTCCCAAAGCTGATTTGACCTTCCATGATAGGAGCACCGATATCCGAGAAATCAATTCCCCACGCATGCCAGTAAAGCTGGTTGCCCATGATGCCAAATTTTTTCTCCAGTTTTTCAAGGTCATAGCGGGCAAGCTGGCCGACGGTAAAAATCCCCATGCTGTTCAGTGTTTTTTCGACACGGCGGCCAATCCCCCACATTTCGCTGAGCGGCGAGATATTCCACAGCTTTGTCTGGACGTCTTCATAGGTCCACTCAGCAATGCCTTTCTTTTTCGCATCCAGGTCAAGGCAAAGTTTTGACATCAGCATATTCGGGCCAATTCCAATGGCGCAAGGGAGCTGGAACTCGCGCTCGATATCATCTTTGATTTTTTTTGCGATTGAAGCAGCGTCTCCCCAAAGCTTCGAAGCCCCATCTACTTTTATGAAGCTTTCGTCGACACTATAGGTATGGATCGCTTCCTTCGGGACATAGCGATTGAATACACGGGAGATTTCAGTGGAGATTCGCAGGTACGTTGACATTTGGGGATCAACGACAATAATTCGCGGATCATCAGGAATTTCAAACTTCCGCGAGCCGGTTTTTATGCCAAAGTCTTTTTTCAAACGGGGCGATGCTGCCAGGACGACGCTTCCCGGACGGTCGAGGTTCCCGACCACAGCCAGGTAGCATTCAAGAGGATCAAGGTCCAGCATCACTGCGGAACAGCTGGCATAGAAGCTTTTCATATCAACACAAAGAATTTTGTTTTGCGGCATTTCGCTGTAATCGACCATGTTTTTTTCTCCTTTCTGCAGGTTGTCTGCCATTAATAGGAACATCTGTTCTATTTCATTATACCCATAATCTTAAGCGAATATGCGTTCGGTTTCAATGGTAATTTTCCGGCGGACTGACTTAATTAAGGTGTAAATGGTGAGTCATGCCAATGTTGGACATTTTTATACAGTGCTGTTTTCAGCTGGCAGTTCAGAGTATAATCGGATGGAGAGGTGCTATTTTTCATGGATAAAAAACTCATTCGAAAGATGATCCAGAAATGCTTCGTGCAGTACCGGCATGATGATTCACTGCCGTTCAGCGAGGCGGAATTTGAAGAAATATATATAAAGATTGTGGAACTGAAAAATGAGGAGCCTGAGACGGATTTGCATGACATCATTAATGATGCGGTTTATGAATTTTTGGCTACATAAAAAAATCACCAAATCGAAAAGGCTGCCCTGCAGGACAGCCTTTTGATTATTTTAATCTGATCTTCGCTTCGCCTTTGATGGTTGCGGGATAATCATTCAGCTTCAGGGTAATCGGGCCAGGTGCCGCTCCTTCACCAAAATAAGGAATTAAAACTTCCAAAGGACTTTCATCGTTCCATCTAAAAGAAGCTGAACCATCTCCGATTTCTTTCCCGCTTGGGTCAACAGCCTGATCAATAGAAATATTTCCATGTCCATCCTTGGAGTCTCTTTGGAAGGTGAGCAGCAATTGATTCTCCTCCCTGCTCACTTTCAGCAATCTCCCGTCACTTGGAGCCTTCAGGACTTCCATTTTCCCGGGATCAATCATAATTTCTACCTCGTCTTTACCAAGCGCTCGCAGCGAATTGAAGCGCAGATATAGCTCTTTTGGCTTTTTGAAATAATTGCTTTGCAGGTAAACCTCGTGCCGATTCTCATTGAAATGGGAAGCAATGGTTCCATTTGAAATTGCTGCCCATTCCTCACCTGTTTCGTCCACAAGGCGCAGGTCTTCAAATCTGAATATCTGTTTTGTATTATCCTCGTCAAAGTGCACAATGACACCGATTTGAGTTGGATAAATCGACACCTTTTCAATTGTTATCTTCTGCCCTTCTATCGTGACAGTTTCATTCACATCGATGAACTCCTTTTTACCCATGAAGGAATCTCTGTCAACCGAGAAAGGAAGTACCCATTTATCTTCAAGCTTGGTAATCACCTCGCCATCCCTTCCTTCTGCAAGCCAAATATTCATTTTCATGTTTTCAGGAGGAAGCCTACCGTCAAAGGTGTACGTAGCTTGATAAACGTTTTTCTGCTGAAAGTCGACGGGCCCGAGCCATACTGATGAACTGAATCCGAGACTCTTGCCTTGGTCATCGGTCAGCTGAATATCCTTAATTGAAATGTCCTTGCGATTTCCGGAAGATTCCATTTGATAGAACAATACCATCATCTGCTCGTCGACAATCACCGAATCCAGGGTAATCTTGATGCCATCATGTTCATCAGATACACCGATTTTTTGCGCAAAGTCATTTTCGATGGCGGAGGTCAGTCCCTTGTCAAAGCGGACAAGTTCAACAATCTTCTCCATTCCCGGTATCGAGGTGACATAAGAAGCAAATGTTTCCGACGTCCTCAGCATCGCTGTAAAAGCAAAGATCAGGATCGCTGCCGAGGCAAGTGTCCTTATGAACAGCAGGTTTTTCTTCTGCTTCTTTTTCCCTTTGCTGATGCCGGCAGCAATGGCCGCGTCCAGCTGAAATTCAGGAACTTCAATATTCTCAAGTGCGGCCTGAGCCTTTGTCAGCTTTTTTTCCTCGGCATTAAGCATAGCCCAATCCCCCCTTTTCTTCGAGCTGTCCGCGAAGCTCCTTCAATCCTTTGTTAAGCCATGTCTTCACAGTACCTTCCGGACATTCAAGAATCTCGGCAATTTCTTTGATTTTAAAATCGTGGACGTATTTCAATTCAATGACCTGCCTCGTTTTGGAATCAAGCTTGCTGATGACTTCCTCAACCTCCAGCCAGCTGGACTGATGTTCAGATCCCATCAAACTGATCAGGTTATCACTGACAAGAGTTCTTTTCTTTTTCTTCAATTCATCATTGCAATAGTTTATCAGGATCCTAGTAAGCCACGTCGTAAAATATTGCGGCTCCTTCACTTTCCGGATCGAGCGGAATGTCCTGTATGTTACCTCCTGCAGCGCTTCGACTGCATCTTCACTATTTTTGAGATAGCTAAGAGCAATCCGGTATAGGCGTCCTTTATGGAGCTGCATCAATTCATAAAATGCCGCTTCGTCGCCTTTCTTAGCCTTCTGTACCAATTCTTGAAGCTCCAAAATGTCTCCCCCTGACTTTGTATCTATCTATTAGACCATATAGCTGGTAAAAAGTTTTACTGAATTAAAAAAACCGCCAAAAATTTTTTTGACGGTCGACAATTTTATTTTTGGTTAAATACCTTCTTGCCAAAGCGCTCAAATATACGCGGGAACAGCGTGTAAAAAATACTGCCGGAACTCATCCAGCGCGGCAGATTGATTTCCCTCGTCGTAGTCATCATCCGGTCGACTACCTGTTTCGCCACATATTCAGGCTTCAGCATGTACCGTTTCACATTCTTCACATAGGTCCCCTGCTTATCCGCGACCTCAAAGAAATTCGTTGCGATCGGACCCGGATTGACAGAAGTGACAAAGATATTATCATCAGCTACCTCCATGCGCAGGCTGTTCGTGTAGCCAAGCACAGCATGCTTTGATGCCGAATAAACGCTTGATTTTGGCGTGGCAATCTTGCCGGCCTGGGAAGCGATATTGATGATATGCCCGCTCCTACGCTGTTTCATTCCTGGGAGGACCATCGATGTGCATGCCATCAAGCCAATGACATTCACGTCGAACATCGATTTGATGTCGTCAATTTTCGCTTCGTGTGCATAATCAAAAATCCCGAAGCCCGCATTGTTGACCAATATATCAGCATAGCGAATGTCAGAAAGCACTTCAAAGAAAACAGCCTTGATGGCCTCTGTATCTGAAACATCCAACTGCTGGGCATGTACATTGATGGCATATGTAGATTGTAATTCCTTTTTCAAAATCTCGAGTTTATCGATACTCCGGGCAAGCAGGACAAGATTCGCTCCACGCGCCGCGCAAAGCCTGGCAATCTCAGCCCCAATTCCTCCTGAGGCACCGGTGATGATAATATTTTTCCCTGTTAACGATGGCATTACAATTCACCTCATTTTGCAGTATAAACGAAGGTTGGCCCTTCTTCCCTGACTGTAACGGCGTCAAGGGATTGTAAATAATCAAGCTGGCCTACTGTTTCAGATATGGTTAAATTCAATTCCCGTTCATAGACAGACGGAAATAGTAATTTACAAATTTCAAATACTGTGAGTTCTCTGCCTTCCAGCATTCCTCTCACCTGCAACGCTCGGTCATGCTGGCGGGCAAGTCTCTTTTCAATAAGTCCGTGCACTTCCGCTATCTCGGCTCCATGCCCAGTGTAAACAAGTCCAATCGGGTACTGCTGCAATTTTTTAAGCGACGCATTATATTGGACAAGCGGTTTTGGCCGCTCAGATTCGCCGGGCAATGGCGGCTCAAGCAATGGATTCGGCGAGATTCCCGCAAGGATTGTATCGCCAGCAATCATTGTCCCATCCTTCTCACGCAGAAGAACAATATGACTCTGTGCATGTCCTGGTGTCTCGAGCACCCGCCAGCCTGGAAGTGCAGGGGGAACATCATTCTCTATAATTTCTCCTGATAATGGACGATCACACGAAAATACCAATGTCTTTTTCATTATTTTCATTGATGGCAAAAAGTATTGCTCAGGAATCCCAAATTGCACAAAAAGTTTGTCATAAAATTGCTGATGAATCTTTTCAAATTCAGGCGTCCTGTTGATCCAACGTTCATTAAGCGGGTGCCCATACACGTGTAATTCCTCCGAAAAATAATCAAGCATGCCCACATGATCAGGATGATCGTGCGTCAGGATAACCTGCTCTATGTCCTCAGGCTTGAGGTTCAGATCTCCAAGCTGGGACTTGAACGACTCCCATGACTCCCGGGTTTTTGTGCCGGCATCTACTAGCGTAAGCCTGTCGCCTTTTACCAAATAGGCATTCACATCACCGACAGGAAAAGGCGTCGGCAATGTCAGTTTTGCGATTCCATCTTTCCATTCTGCCATATCATCTATACACCTCTGAACATTATATTTATATAGGGTAAACTGCTTGTTTAATTATGTAATTATTCATTTTTGCGAGGTCAGGCATTTTTTTAATATAAAAATAAGTTTACCTTTAAAACGGGCAATTGTCATTATTTTCACATTTTATTTTCAGAAAAAAACTAAAAATTATCCGATTACCCCTTGACAGCAAGGTTGTCTTTCTTGCATAATCACTATTAAAATTTCATGAACTTTAAAGCACTTGAGCAAGACGAGTAGACAGGAATGGTGCAAGAGAGTGGAGTCCACCGGCTGAAAGGCTCCGCCGCCCTCTTCATGTTGAACCCTACCTTGTGAGCTGCCAGGCAAACCTGGACGCATACCGGCGTTATCGGACTGTGAGCTGCATTTATTCGGCGATAGCCGAATAAGTGAATGAAGGTGGTACCACGGAAGCATGGCCTTTCGTCCTTTTATGGATGAAGGGCCTTTTTGTTTTTTTAAAAAAAGAAGGCTCCGTTAAATCTGAATGTTGATTTTTAAACTCTGTTGATTGTAGTGGAAGGCGCATAGACTCCTGCGGGCTCAGCGCCAGCCAAGAAGAATTTGGTCTTTGAAAAAGCTGGCACTTGAGCTTTTTCATAATTCTTCCCCCGCGGAAAGCGAAGCGCCTGGAACGAAAATCAACAGCCGTGTTTAACAGAGCCAAAAAGAAAAATATGGAGGCGATCTTGATGAAGAAGCTTGTTTTTGTTGGGGCAGGTTCGATGGCAGAAGCGATGATTTCCGGTATAGGGGCAAGCGGGCTTCTTCCGGGAGAGCAAATGTGGGTAACAAATAAGCAAGATACAAACAGGCTTAAAACGCTTGAACAAAAATATGGAATCAGGGCTACGTATGATTACGGCGAACTTTTTTATGATGCTGATGCTGTTGTTCTTGCGATGAAGCCCAAGGATGCAGCAGCAGCGATAGAGGAAATCAAAGCCTACCTTACTGACGGAATACTGATAATTTCTGTCCTCGCGGGAGTTTCAACTGAAGCGATTGAAGCAGCGGCCGGCAAGTCTTTGGCGGTGGCAAGGGCGATGCCGAACACCTCGGCTGCGATTGGTAAATCGGCAACTGCTTTGGCAGTAAATGAACACGTGACAGGAATGCAAAAGATGCTGGTAAAAGAACTGTTCAACACAGTCGGTTTGACTGCCATCGTTAAAGAAACTCAGCTAGATGCGGTCACTGGACTTTCAGGAAGCGGGCCGGCATATATTTATTATCTCGTAGAAGCAATGGAAAAAAGCGCAGCAGAAATCGGGCTTGAAAAGCAGACGGCTAAACAGCTGATCATCCAGACACTTTTAGGTGCAGCTGAAATGCTGGCGAAATCGGATAAAGGACCCGCCCAGCTTCGTTTCGAGGTCACAAGCCCTGGCGGGACGACTGAAGCAGGCATCAGCATCCTCGAACAGTATAGCGTACAATCTGCATTTATTTCCTGCATCAAGGAAGCGACTGCCCAATCGAAAAGGCTCGGCCACTTGCTGGGGAATGAAATTGCGGCAGCAAACCGCCCCCTCTAAAATTGCAATTTAGTCCCTCATTTCTCTACAATAGAGAAAAACAACAGGGACGTGGGCGCAATGCTTTTGATTTTACTATCATTGACTCTTATGATTTGGATTGTCGCGACGATTGATGCTTCGTTTGGCTTCCGGCGGCTTGACTCCCTGGAGAAAGCAGAAGCAGCAGATACCGGACCAATGCTTAGCGTAATTGTCGCCGCCCGCAATGAGGAAGAACATATTTACCAGAGCGTCCATACCCAGCTTTCACAAACGTATAAAAATGTCGAGTGGATCTTGGTCAATGACCGCTCAGAAGATGCAACGGGCAAATTAATGAATAATCTGAAGGATTTAGATAAAAGAGTGAACGTGATTCATATCGAGCGTTTGCCAGAAGGTTGGCTCGGCAAAAATAATGCGCTGGATAAAGGATACAAGCAGGCATCCGGAAAGCTGATCCTGTTTACCGACGCAGATGTTATGTATGAGCCCGAGGCTTTTTCAAAAGCGGTTGGATATTTTGAAAAGCATTGTCTGGACCATATGACGGCCGCGCCAAACCTAAGCGCAAAGCCATTTTGGCTGAAGTCCTTCGTCGCATTCTTCTTATTTGGTTTTTCCTATTACAAGAGGCCCTGGCTCGCAAACAACCCCCGTTCAAAAACAGGGATCGGAATCGGCGCATTCAACATGATGACAAGGTCTGCATATGAAAAGATCGGCACTCATGAGCAAATCAAGATGCGTCCGGATGATGATTTACAGCTGGGAATGAAGGTAAAAGCAGCCGGCCTCAGGCAGCGGATTGTGACAGCTATGACACTCATTGAGGTGGAATGGTATCCAAGTTTAAAAGAAGCTTTGGCAGGATTGGAGAAAAACACTTTCGCCGGCCTCCATTATCGGATCAGCATGGTACTGTTTTCAGTTTTCGGTGTCTTTGTCTCACAAGTGATTCCATTCTTTACGATTTTTTCTGAGAACAACGCTCTTGCATTGCTTAGCGCAGCCAATATCATATTTCTTGCCATTTTATATTCGATGGTTACGAAGAAAATGACGCGTTTCTCCCCGTGGTTGTTCCTGGCCTTGCCATTCACGGCCATGCTGTTTATTTTTTCCATCATCAGAGCCAGCTACTTAACCTTCAAAAGGGGCGGCATCATCTGGCGCGGGACGAAATATACACTTAGCGAGCTAAGAAAAAATGATTTAAAGTGAGTACAATTTTTCCTTTCCTCAAGGAGCCCTGTTATACTGAAAATATATTTTGTATTGCGAAATAAAAGGAGGCTTCTTGTTTGGAAACGAAATTATTTTCACCTTATGAAATCAAAGACCTTACCCTGAAAAATCGCATTGTCATGGCTCCGATGTGCATGTACTCATGCGAAAAGGAGGATGGTATCGTCACTGACTGGCATGTTGCTCACTATACAAGCAGGGCTGTCGGGCAAGTGGGCTTGATCATCCTTGAAGCGACTGCTGTAACGCCGCAGGGACGGATTTCTCACCAGGACTTAGGAATCTGGAGTGATGATCATGTACGGGGTCTTACGAGACTGACTGAGCAAATTAAACAAAATGGTGCAGCCGCTGGAATCCAGCTTGCCCATGCCGGCAGGAAAGCTGCCTTGCGTGACGAAATTATCGCCCCTTCGGCTTTGGCGTTTGACGATAAATATAAAGAGCCAAAAGCAATGACCATTGAAGAGATCAACGAAACCATCAAGGCATTCAAGTTGGCTGCAGAGCGGACAAAGCGGGCAGGCTTCGATGTTATTGAAATCCACGCTGCCCATGGGTATTTGATCAACCAATTCCTCTCTCCGCTTACAAATAAACGGGAAGACGTATACGGCGGGTCCGCTGAAAACCGCTTCCGTTACCTGCGCGAAGTTCTCGAAGCGGTAAAAACGGTTTGGGATGGACCTTTGTTTGTCCGAGTTTCTGCATGTGATTATCATGAGGATGGCTTGACCGTCGATGATTACGCAAGTATGGGTGCATGGATGAAAGATTTAGGCGTTGACTTGATCGATGTCAGCTCCGGAGCAGTAGTTCCTGCGAAGATAAATGTGTATCCAGGCTACCAGGTTAAATTCGCAGAAAAAATCAAGCATGAAGCGAGTGTGGCAACCGGTGCCGTCGGCTTGATCACAACCGGGATCCAGGCAGAGGAAATCCTGCAGAATGACCGCGCCGATTTGATCTTCATCGCCCGCGAACTTCTCCGCGATCCATACTGGCCGCGTACAGCAGCAAAGGAACTCGGAACAAGCATCGAAGCGCCGCAGCAGTATACACGAGGATGGATATTTTAGTGCTTGGCCGACTGTTGCATGCCGGCTTTCTTTATGAAAAATTTTGGTAAAAATTAAAGATTTTTAACTATTTTTTGGTGAAATGAGATTTAATTAAAATAATCAAATATTGAAATATTGCTAGCCACAGTAAGGCAAACTTAAAAAATTTATTAAAAAGGACCGGCCATCTCCATTTGATAGCCGGCTCTCATCTTATTGCACTTTTTTCAGCAAAATCCTGCGATACATATCCCCAAACATAACTCCTTCGTCCGAGAGAAGCCTAAGATCAGCTTTATTCTTTTGATAGATATCCTCAAAAGATATTCCAATGTCCGTTCCCAGCAGTTTGATTAAATGCCTGAAAAGTTTCTTCGGAGCTGACAAGGCTTTGCCAGGCTCAGCAAATTTATCAAAAATTATTACCGTGCCATCCTTGCGGCAAACTCTTGCCATCTCGCCAAATGCCTTGCCGCTGTCAGGCACAACCGAGAGAATCAGACTGCCGACGATATAATCAAAGGATTCGTCAAGAAAATCAAGCCGCTGTGCATCCATCTTGAGGAAATCAATCTTCGAGTCTTTAAATTTATCACGGGCCTTCTGGAGCATATATTCCGAAAAATCTATTGCGGTGACTTCCAGTTTTCCATAGGATAACCTTTCAATGTCAGCACCGGTGCCGACGCCAACGAATAGCACCTTGTCTCCAGGCTGAAATAGGATATCTTGATAGAGCTTTTCCCTTGCTCTGGAAAAAGGGCCTGCGTTAAAAATCGAATCGTAAATCGGCGCCCAGCCCTTGTAAATGAGTTTGTTCCATGAATTATTCATCCTACCCTCTCCAGCCCAAAAATAGATAATCTTTCTTTTCGCCAGCGCAAATGTTTATTTATCTTTCACTTTCAAAAGCCTCAAACCGTTCAGTGTAACGATCAGCGTGGCGCCCATATCTGCAAAAATCGCGATCCACAGGGTTAGCCAGCCTGGGATCACTAGTAACAGCGCGAGCAATTTTACACCTATCGCGAAGGCGATATTTTGCTTGATGATAGCCAGGGTATTGCGGCTTAACTTTATCGTGAATGGCAGCTTCTTCAAATCATCTGCCATAAGAGCGATATCTGCTGTTTCTAATGCTGTATCAGTTCCAGCTCCGCCCATTGCGATTCCTACCGTCGCAGCAGCAAGTGCCGGCGCATCATTGATGCCATCGCCGACCATTGCGACTTTCCCATGATCCCTCTGCAAAGTCTTTATGAATGCCAGCTTATCCTCAGGAAGGAGCTCCGATTCAATATCCGACACACCGGCCTGGCTGCCGATGGCTTTAGCCGTTCCACTGTTGTCGCCCGTAAGCATGATTGTTTTTACGATTCCCAGGGCATGCAGTCGTTCAATGACTTCCCTGCTTGATTCCCTTACTTCATCGGCAACTGCGATTAAGGCGAGCAAGCCTTCTGCTGTTCCGGCAGCCATGACAGTTTTACCTTCAGACTGCAGGCGGGAAATTTCTTCACTAACCTCGGATGGCAGTCCGCCGTTCATAATGCTATCAAGGTATTTAGGACTTCCGATATAATACGTTACGCTGTCCACTGTCCCTCTTATTCCTCTCCCTGTGACAGATGTGAAATTTTCTATCTCAATTTCTCTGAACGCGACCTTATCTGCATCTGCCTTGCGGACAATAGATGCGGCAAGCGGATGCTGCGATTTATTTTCAAGAGCAGCGATCGTCGAGAATAATTTTTTCGGATCGGATGAAGCAAACACTTTATAATCAGTTACAGCTGGCACACCTTTTGTCAAAGTGCCGGTTTTATCAAAGGCAATGGCTTTCAGCAAGCCCATTTCCTCAAGGTGGACTCCGCCTTTTACTAAAACACCATTTTTAGCGGCATTGCCGATTGCGGTCACGATCGAAACAGGCGTTGAAATGACCAGCGCACATGGACAGCCGACGACAAGGACGGCGAGCCCCTGGTAAATCCACTCACTCCAGTCCGCTCCGAGCAACAGCGGAGGGAGGATGGCCACCAAAAATGCGACTAGAATGATGATTGGTGTATAATATCTGGCAAACCGGTCTACGAAAGCCTGTGATGGTGCCTTTTCCGCCTGCGCCTCTTCGACAAGGTGAATGATTTTCGCAATCGTGGTATCGTCAACCAATTTAGTGATTTTCACTTCAATAAGACCTTCACCATTCAATGTTCCAGCATAAACCTCATCACCCGCGTGTTTCTCAGCAGGAACAGATTCGCCTGTTATTGCAGCCTGGTTTACCGCCGAAAATCCTGAGACGACTTCCCCGTCCATGGCAATTTTCTCGCCTGGTTTGACGACCATGATATCGCCAACTTCGATTTCATTGACATTCACCATGTATTCATTGCCGCTTCTTCGGACGAGCGCTTCCTTCGGGGCTATATCCATCAATGAGCGGATGGATGCCCTTGCTTTATCCATTGAATACCTCTCCAGCACTTCGCTGATTGCAAACAGGATGACTACAACGGCTCCTTCGCTCCATTCGCCAATGATCGCTGCGCCAATAATTGCGACGGTCATCAGTGCCCTCATGTCAAAATCGAGCTTCATAAGATTTTTAATCCCACTCTTAAAAAGCGAATAACCACCAACCAGAATGGCTCCTAAAAATGAAGCTATTGCCGGAACGCTTTTTTCACCGTTACTAAATTGGAAATAGTAAGCGATGATAATAAGCATTAAGCTGATCAGCACCGTATAGTTTTCCAGCCAGAATGGTTTCTTTTTTTCTGGGACGATTTCTGCCTTATCAGGAAAAATCCTTAGATTTTCAAACTCTCCAGCCTTCTCCAGTTCCTCAATGGAGGCCTGACCGTATACGGTCAATTTAGAGGCGCCAAAATTAACTTTCGCATCAAAAACACCATCCAGGTGCTTTACGTTCTGTTCGAACTTTCCGGCACAGCTTGCTCAGGTGAAGCCCTGTACGCGGTAGATCGTCTTTTCTCCCATTTGTCCTGCTGCTTCAGTCATTCTTAACCATCTCCCTTTGATGCTCAAAAGCCAAATAGATTAATTGCTTCACATGATCATCGATAAGTGAATAAAACACTAGTTTTCCTTCTTTTCGGTATTTTGCGAGACCGAGATTCTTTAACAGCCGCAAATGGTGGGAGGCTGTAGCCGTCGAAGAATTTACAATCGCTGCGACATCGCAGACACAAAGCTCTTTTTCTATATAAAGCGCGTAGGCAATCTTGATTCTTGTTTCATCAGATAAAGCCTTGAAAATCTTCGCCGCTTCAGATGTATTTTGTTCATTTAGCTCCCCGGCTACCCGTTCCACTTTTTCCTCGTCGGTACAGTTTACCTGGCAGACATCATGATCCTTCAACTCAACCACCTCATTCAAATAATCGTTTGATTGTATCATATTCAAAAGAACGTTTGAATGTCAAACAAAAAATAAAACCAGGATTTTTCTCCTGGTTCTTGCTCTGAATTAGTTATGCGATTTTCTCACTCTGATTTTCTGCAACTTTTTTAAAATAAAAACCAATCTTCACCAGGCCAACTGCAATCATTGATAGAATCATGTTATAGAATACGGCGAAAATAGCGAGGTTGATGACTTCAAAGATTACTGCATAGAGAAAGCCCGCAACGCCAAAAAGGGAGATCGTAATCAGAAAATGCATTCGCGGGAAAATAAAGGTTATAATTCCGCTGAACAATAGGACAAGTGAGCCCATAATAAAAAAATGAAGACCGAATAAAAGCAAAAATTCCACAGAAGTTCCCCCAGTTTCATGTTGTCGTCAGGATGGATTGGATTCCATCCTATTCCATTTTCCCTCTGGGTTTCTTTTTAAACACCTTCTTTAAAAATTACTCAGATCCGGTCATCCCAAATTCGATTAAGGATTGTTTTTTCATTCGAAACTACCAATTCAAATACATCTGGGTTCGTCATTTCCATCAGGCAGTCATAGCCGAAGCTCTCATTGAAATATCTCATCAGCAAAGTCGTCATATTGCCATGGCTTACCAGCAGGATATGATCTTCTTCAGAGCATAATACATCCTCAATTAAAGACTTGGCCCTTTCCATTCCCGCAGAATGTGACTCTCCGCCTTCGAATACTAGATTAAAATCATCAAAGCTTTGTTTCAGCTTTTCGCGCCAATCTTCAAAATTGACCGTACTTAACACTCTTTCGCCCAGTCTGCTATCTTCAATAACGTTGATTTCCCTTGAATCAGAAAGAGGCTTTATCGTATCCAGCGCCCTTTTGAAGGGACTCGAATAAATAATATCAATCTCCTTTTGCTTGAAAAAATTCACCAGCGTAAGTGCCTGTTTCCTCCCCTGCTCTGTCAATGGAGCATCAATCGGCTGTCCAGCGGCACTTGCATGTCTAACCAGATAAATTGTTTTCAAATAAACCCACTCCTTTACTCAGTCATTTTTATAAGGAACGGAGATTTCCAGGAAGTCCTCAGAAATGAAGGTATTAGAGAAAACCTTCCTTGCTTCAGCTTCTAGCTGCTTCCAGTCATTGCGGTCATATCTCGAGCTGATGTGAGTCAGGCAAAGCTTCTTCGCCTCCGCTTTAAGAGCCGTTTCGCCTGCCTGAAGCGTGGTTGAATGATAATATTCATGCGCAAGAGCTTCCTCATCTGCTGAAAAAGTAGCTTCATGGATCAGTAAATCTGCCTTTTCAGCAAGCAAAAGTGCATTCTGGCAAATCCTTGTATCACCTAATATCGTAACAATTCTTCCCTTCTGGGGCGGACCGACAAATTCCTTCGGATTAATGACAGTTCCATCCTCGAAAATAACCTCTTCGCCATTCTTAATTTTTCTATAGTCTGGACCAGGTTTTACTCCCGCGGCTGCAAGCTTGTCAGCAAGAAGAGTTCCAGGGCGCTCCTTTTCTGTTATCCTATACCCATATGAAGGAATCCCATGCTCGAGGCGCCTTGCTTCTACAGCAAATTGCTCGTCTTCAAAAATGACGCCCTCTTCAATCTCGATGATTTCGATTGGATATTTTAAGTATGATTTGCTTATTTTTAACGAAACCTCAATGTACTCTTTAATCCCGACTGGCCCGTACACGGTCACCAAAGACTCCCCTCCCTGGAAGGAACGGCTTGACAACAATCCTGGAAGCCCGTAAATATGATCTCCATGGAGGTGAGTGATGAAGATTTTTTCAATTCTCCTGGGCTTGATGCTTGTATGTAAAATTTGGTGCTGGGTCGCTTCGCCACAATCAAAAAGCCAGACAGCTCCCCTTTCCTCCAGTAATTTCAAAGCAATTGACGTAACGTTCCTGAGCTTGGCTGGAACACCAGCTCCTGTTCCAAGAAAAAAAACATCCATAATTCATACATCCTCTCGTACAAAAACGCCTGATATCGGTACAGGCTTTATTCTTTTCAATATATCATAAGGGACCGAAATCTTATAAGCCAAACAGAGAATTAGTTGATAGAGGCATAGTTCCAGCAAAATGGAAGAAAACTATTTACAGTTTAAACAGTTGCTAAATGTTCGTGAAACCGATAAAATTTTATATTTGTAAAGTGTTTTTATACATATTCATTAAATTCACATAAAGAGAGGTTCTATATTGTGGCACACACCGAAAAACCAACAGCTTTAATCATGATCTTCGGGGCTACGGGAGACCTGGCAAACCGTAAATTGTTCCCTTCCCTCTATAACTTGTTTGAAAAAGGAAAGCTGGACAAGTTCGCGGTCATTGGCGTTGCCCGCCGTTCATTGTCTAATGAAGAATTCCAGCTGAAGGTAAAAGAATCTGTGAAAGAAAATGGAGCGTCTGAAGCTAATATCGACGAGTTTGTATCCAAATTCTATTATCATTCCCATGATGTGACCGATTCCAGTTCTTATATCGCCCTGAGAAAGCTTGCGGAAGAAATGGACAGCCACTATGGACTTAACGGCAACAGGATTTTCTACCTGGCGATGGCACCTGAATTTTTCGGTACGATCGCCGAGCACTTAAAGAAGGATAAGCTTACAGATGTATCCGGTTTTAAACGCCTAGTCATCGAGAAGCCATTTGGCCATGATCTAGAATCAGCTAAAGTTTTGAACAAGCAAATCAGGACTGCATTTTCAGAGGATGAAATCTACCGAATTGACCACTACCTTGGCAAGGAAATGGTTCAGAATATCGAGGTTATCCGTTTTGCGAATGCCATGTTCGAACCGCTCTGGAATAATCGTTATATTTCTAACATCCAGGTTACATCCAGTGAAACGCTTGGTGTGGAAGAGCGCGGACGTTATTACGAAAAGAGCGGAGCGCTCCGTGACATGGTTCAAAACCATATGCTCCAAATGGTTTCATTGCTCGCAATGGAGCCGCCTATCAAATTGACAACAGATGAGGTCCGCTCGGAAAAAGTTAGAGTATTCCGTGCCCTCCGCCCAATAAAAGGTGAGGAAGTCAATGAGTACTTTGTCCGCGGACAGTATGATAATGGTACGATGAATGATGGAGAAGTCCCAGCTTACCGCCGGGAAGATATGGTTGATCCTGATTCTAACACCGAGACATTTGTCGCTGGCAAGCTGATGATCGATAACTTCCGCTGGGCTGGAGTGCCTTTTTACATCCGTACCGGAAAAAGGATGAAGGCAAAGTCTACAAAAATCGTAATCCAATTCAAGGACATCCCAATGGATTTGTATTATCAGCCAGAAAAGACGGTGAATCCAAACCTTTTGGTGATTCATATCCAGCCAGAAGAAGGGATTACACTTCACTTGAATGCAAAAAAATCAGGTCAGGGTACAAAAGCAACCCCTGTAAAACTGAATTTCGCAAATAAAGGTATTGATGGCATCAATACTCCTGAAGCATACGAAAAACTTCTGTACGATTCATTGCGCGGTGACGCTACCAACTTTACCCACTGGGATGAAGTCGCCCTGTCATGGAGCTTCGTCGACAACATTTCAGAAATATGGGAAAACACAAAAGAGCCACACTTCCCTAACTATCCATCAGGCTCAATGGGTCCTGACGCAGCAGACAAGCTGCTCGAAAAAGATGGATTCTTCTGGTGGTCAATTACCGAAATCGATGTTGAAAAATGCTAAAAATAACACAAAATCCCGCACTGAAAATAATCAGGCGGGATTTTTCTTGCTCAGCCTCCAAAAAAGAAATCAAGAATATTAGAGCCTGCTGAAACTTCTTTATTATAAAACTCCGAATAACCACATTTCTTGCAAAACACTACTGTGAATTGATTGTTCTGAATGTCAAACATCTTGGACAAGCCGGTACCAGTCATCGCCACATCCTTTTTCCCAGCGTCCATGCTTCCACATTTTATACAGCCTTTTCCACTCATTATTACCCATCTCCCTTAATCAAACTATAAAACATATACGATTCTGGAGAAAAATGGTTTCAGTTATAAATAGAATTGCCGTATAAAGATTTTATGAAAGGGACAACTTATGTTTGTTCAATTTTCAAGCCAGAGGTGAAATAATGGAGTGGTTTGGTCCTAGTAATACGACTTTCGATTTTGATATATTTTCTCAAAGTCATTTAGTGATCTTAGCTATTTTTGTAACTGTTTCAGTTGTTATTTTCCTATGCCGGCATCAATTGAAGAATGATAAATGGCGAAAAGCAGAAATAGGAGTCAGCTTTTCTTTAATCCTGATTGAGATCGCTAATCATGTATGGATGTATGTTCATGGTATTTGGAAATTAGGCCGATCAATGCCGTTGGAATTGTGTAATATCGGACTCCTGTTATCTATTGTTTTGTTATTGACTAGAAAGAAAGTATTCTTTGAATTATTATTTTTCATTGCTTTATTGGGTGCAACGCAAGCTATAATTACTCCTGCCTTAACATACGACTTTCCTCATTTTCGATTTTTCCACTTTTTCTATGCGCATATGATGGTTGTCTGGGTAACTTTATATTTCACATGGGCTAAAGGGTACTTCCCTACTTTCAGTTCAGTGGTCAAAGTCATTGTCTTTATTAATCTGCTTTTGCCTGTTATCTTGTTTGTAAACAAAAAGGCGGATGGTAACTACTGGTTTCTGCGACATAAGCCAGAAAGCCCAAGTTTCTTAGATTTACTTGGTCCTTACCCATGGTATATCTTTTCATTGGAAAGTTTATTGTTCTTTTTAAGCTTCACCGCATGGCTGCTTTTACGAAATCGAGAAAAAACCGGCAGGGGAGATTCTTATCCTTCTGTTGATAAAATTTGAGTGTATTTCTCTCTAAATGACAGAAAGGAGACGTATAATATGTCACCTCAGTTTGTCGATAAAAGGGGTTCGGAATGGTCTCATTCCGAACCCCTTTGTTCTTGGGTAGAAATTCTCAATAGGATAGACATCAGTTGTTTACTCTCCTTTTACCGTTTTGAGTTCTTTCTCGCATTTTGGGAGTCAAGCAGAGGACCTGCTTTTACCGTTTTCGGTTCTTTCTCGCATTTTCGGACAATTTCAGAGGACCTGCTTTTACCGTTTTCGGTTCTTTCTCGCATTTTCGGGCAAAGCAGAGGACCTGCTTTTACCGTTTTCGGTTCTTTCTCGCATTTTCGGGCAATGCAGAGGACCTGCTTTTACCGTTTTCGGTTCTTTCTCGCATTTTCGGGCAATGCAGAGGACCTGCTTTTACCGTTTTCGGTTCTTTCTCGCATTTTCGGGCAAAGCAGCGAACTGTTTTTACCTTCTTGTGTTCAATTTCGTTTTTTGGATAAATAATAACAAAACTGTAGACATATAACATGTATCCTAAAGAACTTTCTTTATAAAATCCACTGTTCTTTCTATGATTACCTGCTGGTCGTTGTCTAAAGTAGCAACGTGATAACTCTCTTTCAGAAAATGAATCTCTTTCGTTTCGGAATTAATGCCATCATAAATTATTTGTGAATTGTCAGGAGGAACTACATGATCTTCTTCAGAAACAAAAATTAATGCGGGACAGGAAACCTTTGAAAGATTGCCTTTGACTTCTGCCATTAATGACAGAATTTCTTTAACGGATCGAACTGGGGTCTTTTCATAGGCGAGCTCCTTTATTCCAGGCTTTTTGATATCAGAGCCAATTGCATCTAAAAACCTTGTCCCTTCTAACTGAAGAACCGGCTCCATCGCTGGAATATCAACAGCAGCATTTATCAGGATAATCCCGCGGATATCCGGATATTTTTCGGCTATATACAGCGTCAACGTTCCACCCATTGAAAGGCCAGTGACAAAAATTGTATCACACCGTTCTTTTAACCACTTGTACCCCTCTACTATTGAGGCAATCCAATCACGATAAGTGGTTTGCTCCATATCTTCATAATGTGTACCATGCCCTTTAAGACGAGGTCCACAAACCGTAAATCCCTCAGCAGCATATGCCTCACTTAACGGCCGCATGCTCTGGGTTGATCCAGTAAATCCGTGAGAAACTAAAATTCCAACACGACTTCCTTCAAAGTAAAAAGGTTCGGCGCCTTGCAAAATTGGATAATGTTCTGTCATGTTCATCCCTCCGCTCTTAAAATTTCCTACATTAATAGAATTCGCTTCCCTTTATATAAAACCTCCCTTATATTCCTTACTCTTTCACAAGATTAAATTTTTCTACTTACTCGATTTATCACCAAAAAAAACAGCGAACACAAGGTTCGCTGTTGCATTTTTTATTCCATCCACTCTGTGTGGAAAATACCTTCTTTGTCAATTCGCTGATAGGTGTGCGCACCAAAGTAGTCGCGCTGTGCCTGAATCAGGTTGGCAGGAAGTGTTTCGGTCCTGTAGCTATCAAAGTATGATAGGGCTGCAGAGAAGCTTGGTACCGGAATTCCGTTCATAACCGCTGCAGAGATAATCTCTCGCAATGACTGCTGGTAGCCTTCAGCAATTTCTTTGAAATACGGATCAAGCAGCAGGTTTTTCAAGCCAGGGTCCCGGTCGTACGCTTCCTTGATTTTCTGAAGGAACTGCGCTCTGATGATACAGCCTCCGCGGAAAATCATTGCGATTTCACCATAGCTCAAATCCCAGTTATATTCTTCAGAAGCTGCTCTCATTTGGGCAAAGCCTTGCGAATAGGAACAAATTTTGCTGAGGTACAATGCTTTGCGGATTGATTCGATGAATGCCTCACGGTCTCCATCGAATGGTTTTGATTCTGGTCCATTAAGGACTTTGCTTGCTTCAACGCGCTCTTGTTTCATCGCAGAAATGAAGCGGGCAAAAACGGATTCAGTAATGATTGGCAGCGGCACACCAAGATCTAGCGCACTTTGACTTGTCCACTTTCCTGTACCTTTTTGTCCTGCCGTATCGAGAATCACATCGACAAGAGGTTTACCTGTTTCCTCATCCTTTTTGGTAAATATGTCAGCTGTAATTTCAATCAAATAGCTGTCCAGCTCACCTTTGTTCCAATCGGCAAATACTTGGTGCAGCTCTTCTGCACTTAAGCCGAGAATATGCTTTAACATGAAGTACGATTCAGAGATCAATTGCATGTCCCCATATTCGATGCCATTGTGGACCATTTTCACATAATGGCCTGCTCCATCCGGTCCAATGTAAGTTGTACATGCTTCTCCATTTACTTTAGCAGCAATATCCTGGAAAATCGGAGCAACTAAATCGTATGCTTCCTTTTGTCCGCCAGGCATGATGGAAGGACCATGAAGCGCACCTTCCTCCCCGCCCGATACTCCTGTCCCAATGAAGTGAAGGCCAAGCTCGCTCAATTCCTTGTTGCGTCGCTGTGTATCGGCAAAATATGTATTCCCGCCATCTATGATGATATCGCCCTTTTCAAGATAAGGCTTCAGTTGATCAATGGTTGCATCAGTCGCTGCGCCTGCTTTGACCATGAGCAAAATTTTACGCGGTTTTTCTAATGAGTGCACAAACTCTTCAATTGTAAAAGTACCAACGATACTCTTTCCTTTTGTCTCAGCAAGCATTTCATCCGTCTTTTCTCTTGAACGGTTATAAACGGATACAGAATAGCCCCGGCTTTCGATATTCATCGCAAGGTTTTTACCCATGACAGCAAGGCCTATGACTCCAATTTGTTGTTTCGACATCTTTACAACGTCCCTTCTGGTTAAAGCTATAATTTTTAATTCATACACTCTAATTTAGCAATGATAAGTGAGTGTTGCAAACAAACCGGTTTTCCCCTTACTTATTTTGACTTTAAGAGGGCCCGTTAAACGCATCTTACTTTTCTTTTTTATCAGTCTCGTCGTTTGGCCGCCGCTCCTGGAGAAAATCTTTATTGAAGCTTGTTCCTGCACTTTTATTCTCGTTAAGGTGCGGCTTTTTCACCTGGGAACCTGCGCTTTCAATAATATTTTTCCCGTATTTCTCCCGCAGCAGACTCATTGTATTGAAAAGTGGTTCCTTCCTGGCATCATGCTCATAAGAGAAAAGGTCAAGCTGCTTAACAGCCTTATCTGCATCAAGAAGGTCAGTGCCTGTTATGCCCAGCAGCCTTACGGAATCCCCATTCCAATGCTTTAAAAAGAGAGTTTTAGCGGCTGCGGCAATATCATCCTGCCTGGAAACAGGATTTTCGAGCTTATGGCTTCTTGTGATGGTTTTCCTGTCCTTAAAGCGAATCGTGACGCTGATATTTGTAGCGACAGCTTCCTTTCGCTTCATTCTTGCAGCTACTTGTTCTGAAAGCTTATCCAGCACCTTCAGGAGTTCTTGCTGGTTAGAAATATCTCTCGGCAGTGTTGTCGAATTTCCAATACTCTTAAAATCATAGACTGATTCGGGATCGACACGGCGATTATCCAGGCCGTTAGCTCTATCTCTCAACCTTATGCCGTTGATGCCGAGCAAGCCTTTTAGCTGTATGTCATTTGCCTTAGCAAGTTCGCCGATTGTTTCGATTCCGATACTGTTTAGTTTATCCGCTGTCTTGCTTCCTACTCCATGCATCTGCCCTACCTCAAGCGGCCAAAGTACGCTTGGGATGTCCCGCTTTCTTAGAACCGTAATGCCAAGAGGCTTTTTCATATCTGAGGCGGTTTTCGCAAGAAATTTATTAGGTGCGACCCCAATACTGCATGGCAAATCGAGTTGATCAAGAATCCTCTTCTGGATGCTTTCGGCGATCTGCATCGGTGAGCCAATATCAGAGCAATCGGTTATATCCAAATAGCCTTCATCAATCGAAACCGGCTCAACAAGCTCGGTGTATTGTCGCAATAGATCAAACATAGCCGCAGATGCTGAACGATATCGATCAAAGTTAGGTTTTTTTATGATTAAATCGGGGCAAAGCTTCTTCGCCTCCCATAACGGCATTGTCGTCCTGACTCCGAATTTCCGCGCTTCATAGCTGCAGGTAACAATGATTCCGCGGCGCTCTTCCGGATTCCCAGCAATCGCGAGCGGTTTCCCTTTTAACTCCTGGTCATATGCCATTTCTACTGAAGCATAGAAGCTATTCATATCGACATGTAAAATAACTCTGCCCTTTTTTGGGTACATTTCTTTCATTATGGCCACTTCCCAAATATACGTTCCCTTCTAGTTTATCAAAAATACCGAAGTTTTACTTCATCGGAGTTTGGAAGTTAAATTTGAATTTTATGTGAAGAAATCAAGGGAAAGGTTAAAGATTCCCCTGAAAAACCCGATAAAATGTTTAAATAGATATACCTAGACGGAGGAGTTTTTATGCAGCATTGGTCCATTGGCAGAAAGTATGCAAGCGTTTTCGCATTTATCATGGTCATTTTCCTGGGCAGTTTTATTTATTTGTCCAGTGTTTTGAGCAACCTACAGGATGCGATCGACCTGGCAGAGGAGAAAAGTGATTACGCCATCATGATTAGTGAAATGTCATCTTCTTTTCGCCAGAAATACATTATAATTACTGATTACATAACGGATCCCAAACCAGAGCTAATTGATTTGTACAATAAAGAGTCCGAGCAGTTCAAATCTTCTTCAGAAAGCCTGAATACATACGTAAAATCAGAGGAAGCCAAAACAGTTCTCAATGCAATTGTGAAGATTGACCAGCATATGAATACTGTTTGGGAAGACGATATTTTAAAAACTGTCGAAGAATTCCGTCAAAACTTTGAACAGGTTGATATCTATACTCAAATCAGCCTGACTAACAAGGCAGAAACCATCCGGGATATGAATATCGAAAAGTTAAACGAACTCCGGACATCGATATTGGATGACAGGACCAGGATCATGAAGGAAACCCATTCTTCAATTGCTACCATGATCCGTAATACTTTCATCCTCATCATCATCGCCTTTATCATCTCTTCTGTGGCAATGTACTTTGTCTCCCGCAGCATCAGCAAAAATCTTAAGGATGTTGTTGCTTACTGTAAGAAGCTCGCAGCAGGGGAGCTGAATGTAAAAGCGTTGCAGGCAAAGAGCAAGGACGAAGTGGGTCAGATCATCCAGGCAATGAATCAATTATCCGGTAACCTTAAAGCTTCCATTTCCAGCATTTTGGCGTCATCTGACCAGGTAAATGAAATGTCGAGAAATCTAAAGGAAAATGCAGAAGCCACCACAGAAGCAAACAATGAAATTACAACATCGATCATGCAAGTTGCCTCTGCCTCAGATGAGCAGGTGAAAATTTCGGAACGCACCAATGAAGCAGTTGAAAATGTGTCTTCACAATTAATCGAAGTTACTGGTTCAATGCATGAAACCCTGCAAACCACTTCTGACACAAAGCAAAAGATTGAGCAGGGAAAACTATATGCCATCAATGTGACAGAACAGATGGATGAAATCAATGGAAAGGTCACAGAACTGGCCAAGGTGATTCATTCCCTGAAGAACAATTCTCAGGAAATTCATCGGATCATTGAGATCATCACAGATATTTCAAATCAGACAAATTTATTGGCATTGAATGCAGCGATCGAAGCGGCAAGAGCCGGGGAGCATGGGAAAGGCTTCGGTGTCGTGGCCCAGGAAGTGCGCAAACTTGCCGAACAATCAGCTGGAGCGGCAGACAGCATCCGCACAATCCTAGAACAAACTGGAAAAGAAACGAACCAGGCCGTAAATGTTATGGATGAAAGCCAGGTGACCGTCCAAAAAGGCAATGAACTTGTTGAGAAAGTGGCGGCCATCTTCACAGAAATAGCTCAATCGATCGAGGAGGTCAGCTTGAATGGGAATAAGGTAAACAGCGCCGTCATGAATGCGAATGAAAAGATGGAATTCATGGCCCAGTCTGCAACCGAAGTCATCACCGCATCTTCAAAGTCCGCGCAATTCCTCGAGCAGGTAGCAGCTACTACAGAGGAACAGAACGCTACCATGCAGGAGCTGTTGGAGTCATCCAACAAATTATCCAGCATGGCTGAGGACCTGAGGAAATCATTCTCCAGCTTTAAATTATAAACCAAAACAAGCTGGCCCGCGGGGGCCAGCTTGTTTTCATATCACACACTAGTTATGTAATTCCTGTTTTTGATTCTTCATATAGTCCTTAATCTCTTTGATTCCCTCAAGTGACTGGATCAGGGTTTCCGGATCAATGACCATGATCATCCGTTTCTCAAAGTTGGCGATGCCAGTAATGAATTTAGTATTTTGGTAGGCGATCAGACCTGGCTGTTTCAAGTTTTCCTGAGGTATCTCAAGGATTTCCTTCGCATCCCTGACTAGGACACCTAACGAAATATCCGATGTCTCCAGTACGATCAGCCTCGTTTTGTCATCTGCCTGAATATCCCGGTTATAAAGGACCTTTTCCAGATCAATGACCGGAACCAAATCTCCCCTTACCTTCGTAATCCCGGTGACATAGTCGGGCATATGCGGGATTGCAGTCATCCCTTCCATTTTTTCAATCGATACAACGAAAAGAATCGGAAAAGCGTATTCTTCATTCCCTGCTTGAAACACAACCGTCTTAGTACTTTCAGCCATTGGAGTTCACTTCCTTTATTTAAAGTTCTATCACTAAATATTAATAGATTAAATCGGATGCATAGTGATTAATCAGGTGGATCATTCCACGTATTATATCGGATTCTTTAGTATCATCTTTATAACTAATTAAAAAAGAATGCGGTTAATGGACATTTTGACAGTCACTTCTCTCTGAAATGTCTATTAAACCTGGTTTCTTGAACATTTTGACGCTCGACCCACTTCGAAATGTCTATTAAAACCCGTTTCTTGGACATTTCGACAGTCACTTCTCTCTGAAATGTCTATTAAACTTGGTTTCTTGGAAATTTTTAGGGTCACTCCTCTCTGAAATGTCTAAGAAAACACATTTCTTGGACATTTTGATCGTCACTCCTCCCTGAAATGTCTATTAAAACCCGTTTCTTAGACATTTTGATTGTCACTCCTCTTTGAAATGTCTATTAAAACCTGTATGTTCGTAAAAAAAAGGGCTTCCCTTGCAGGAAGCCCACTTTTTCTCATTATTTACTGTGCTGCTACTTCTTGAATCAATGCGATAACCATCTCAGCAAGTTTTTCCAGCTCTTCGATTGGCATTCTTTCATTTGTTGTGTGGATTTCTTCATAACCCACAGCAAGGTTGACTGTCGGTACGCCGAATCCGGCAATAACGTTAGCATCGCTTCCGCCGCCGCTGTGCAGCAATTCTGAGCTTCTGCCAATTTTCGCAGCCGCCTTTCTTGCAAGTTCCACGACAAGATCACCTTCGCCGAACTTAAATCCTGGGTACATTACCTGAACATCCACATCAGCCTTGCCGCCCATTTCCTGTGCAGCTGATTCGAATGCTTCCTTCATTTTCGCTACCTGAGCTTCCATCTTTTCAGGTATTAAAGAACGGGCTTCAGCTAGAATTTCAACATGGTCACATACGATATTTGTTTGTGTGCCACCCTGGAAACGCCCAATGTTAGCAGTTGTTTCTTCATCGATACGGCCAAGCGGCATTCTCGCAACAGCCTTGGCAGCAATCGTGATTGCGGAGATACCCTTTTCAGGAGCAACGCCAGCGTGAGCTGTTTTACCATGGATAACAGCAGCAACCTTTGCCTGTGTCGGTGCAGCAACTACAATGTTTCCAACCTTGCCATCACTGTCAAGTGCATAACCATATTTAGCTTTTACTAATGATGGGTCAAGTGCCTTAGCTCCAACAAGACCTGATTCTTCCCCCACCGTAATAATGAACTGGATGGTTCCATGAGGGATTGACTGTTCTTTTAACACTCTGATTGTTTCCAACATTACCGCTAGACCAGTTTTATCATCAGCACCAAGAATTGTTGTTCCATCTGTCACAACATATCCGTCCTTGATGGAAGGCTTTACTCCGTTGGCAGGAACTACAGTATCCATATGGGAAGTAAAATAGATAGTGTCTACTCCTTCCTTAGTTCCATTCAATGTGCAGACAAGGTTGCCTGCGCCATGTCCCGTCTGGGCAGTCGTATCGTCTTCGAATACGTCAACGCCCAAATCAGTGAATTTCTGCTTAAGGATGCGGGCAATTTCCGTTTCATACTTTGTTTCAGAGTCAATTTGGACCAGCTCCAAAAACTCATTCAATAAACGTTCGTTATTAATCATCTAAGCCGACCTCCAATTATGTATATACTCTTTGAGTATACCGCTAATTGAATAGCAATACCAAATACAAAATCTTAAAGCGGGATGTTGCCATGTTTTTTGCCTGGCCTATCTTCCTTCTTAGTGCGGAGCATATCCAGCGCCTGGATCAGCTTGATTCGGGTTTCTCGTGGATCAATGACATCATCGACCATTCCCTGGCTGGCTGCTACATATGGGTTCGCGAATTTTTCACGGTATTCATCGATTTTCTGCTGCCTTGTTTCATCAGGATTATCGCTGTTCTGAATTTCCTTTGCAAAAATAATATTCGCAGCCCCTTGTGATCCCATGACCGCTATTTCAGCATTTGGCCAAGCAAAAACAAGGTCTGCGCCGATCGACTTGCTGTTCAGCGCGACATAAGCGCCGCCATATGCTTTTCGTAAAATAACCGTCAGCTTTGGGACGGTTGCTTCAGAATAAGCATAGAGAATTTTTGCTCCATGTCTGATAATCCCGCCATGCTCCTGCTTTATGCCCGGGAAAAATCCGGTAACATCCTCAAATGTGATAATTGGAATAT
This sequence comes from Mesobacillus subterraneus, assembly GCF_023715485.1. Classification (GTDB taxonomy): domain Bacteria; phylum Bacillota; class Bacilli; order Bacillales; family Cytobacillaceae; genus Mesobacillus; species Mesobacillus subterraneus_B. Next base: position 87,812 of record NZ_JAMBOF010000008.1, read on the forward strand.
TGAATGAATCGCAAAACCGGATAAATCTCGATGCCTTATCAGATGAGTCGATATCTAGTCCGCCTGCCATCACCTTTGGCTGGTTGCAGACAAGACCGACAACTTCACCTTTGATTCTCGCGAGACCGATGACGATGTTTCTGGCGAAGTCCTTCTGTATTTCAAGGAACGAATCCGCATCAACAACCTGCTCGATTACTTTCCGGACATCATATGGCCTAACAGCATCAAACGGGATCACATCAGTCAGGTCTGGACGGTAGTCCTCCATGTCGTCCGCTTCAAGTCGCGGCGGCTTTTCTTCATAGTTTTGCGGCAGATAGCTTAAGAGCAGCCTTACCTGCTGCAATGTCTCTTCTTCAGACTGACCATGGAAATGAGCGTTGCCGCTGATCGTATTATGGACAATCGCACCACCGAGGTCTTCCGCAGAGATTTTTTCTCCGGTAACTGTTTCGATTACCTTCGGGCCAGTGATGAACATCTGGCTTGTTTTTTCGACCATGAACACGAAATCGGTAATGGCTGGCGAATATACCGCTCCTCCAGCGCATGGACCCATAATGACAGAAATCTGGGGAATGACACCAGAATAGATTGAATTTCGGTAGAAGATTTGCCCGTAGCCATCAAGTGAAACGACTCCCTCCTGGATCCTTGCTCCACCTGAATCATTAAGCCCGACAAACGGCGCTCCGTTTTTAGCTGCTAAATCCATAACGTTAGCGATTTTCTTTGCATGCATTTCGCCTAAAGCGCCGCCGAACACTGTGAAGTCCTGTGAAAACAAATAAATTGGCCTGCCGTTCACTTTACCGTAACCGGTTACAACACCGTCACCAGGACCCTTTTGGTTCTCAAGACCAAAATCAGTGCTTCGATGCTGGATGAATGGGTTCAGTTCCACGAAAGTTCCTCGATCAACAAGCAATTCTATTCTCTCCCGTGCGGTCAGCTTGCCTTTTTCATGCTGCTTTTCAATCCGTTCATCTCCGCCGCCAAGCTCAATTTCCCTGCGGCGATCATATAGTTCATTGATTTTTTCGTATATATCAGGCATGTTATTCAGCCTCCTTATTTTTCTCGCATAATTCGTATAGAATGCTTCCAGTTGATTTAGGATGCATAAAAGCTACAAGCGCTCCTCCAGCTCCTTTTTTAGGAACATCCTGGATCATTTTAATGCCATTTTCCTTCATATCGTTAATCCGCTCCTGGATGGACTCCACACCCAATGCTACATGATGGATTCCTTCTCCGCGCTTTTCAATAAAACGGGCGATTGCACTATCCTCTGATAAGGGCTCAAGGAGTTCCAGTTTTGTTTCCCCGGCTTTCAGAAAAGCGACTTTCACATTTTCGCTAGCTACTTCCTCGATTCCCAATAATGGCAGCTTTAGCACATCTGTATAAAATGGGAGGGCATGCTCAAGAGATTTGACAGCAATGCCGATATGGTCGACCTTTTTAATCATGTGGTTCCCTCCAAATACTATTTGAATATACTTAATCATTTAACTATTCGCTATAAGCGTCACAAATCCTTCTTATTTAAATACAGATTTCATATTGAAAAAAGAAATATTGATTGGCATAATATTAGGGATAGGGATTTTAAAAACACTTTTGCCATCTAACTATAACCCTAACATAAAAGTCAGTATAGTTATTAAAAGAGACTTTGATAGGGTTGTTGAATTGTCTAAATGAATGTAAAATAATAAAAGATAAACTGCAAAAGTTTAGAAGGGGGAATTTGTATATGCGTAAACCGAATACCAGGAAGGTAGTAGTATATATCATGCTTTTTACTATGCTTGCTTCGACCCTTCTTATGGGCCTGTCAACATTTCTATAATAAATCCGCTATAAAGACTTAAAGGGCTGTCAGTTGACAGCCCTTTTTTTAGTATCAGAATTTATATGTCTTCAACTTCAAGAAAGGTCCGGCTCCATCGCCTAGCCCCTCGAGTAGCTTGTCGGCGCTGACCAGGGCGCTTGCGCTTTTCTTATTTGCTGATGGCCCCTTGCTCCTTGCCAAGTTCAATGAAGCTTTTTGAGGAGGACGTAATGAGTATTTTTGTACCTACTGGAATATAGTCATACAATGATTCAACTGCTTCATTCTGGAGCCGAACGCAGCCTTGTGAAATCTTTTTGCCGATGCTTGCAGGGTCATTTGTTCCGTGTATTCCATATGTTCTTCCATCTGTATTCTCAGCATCAAAACCAATCCACCTGCTGCCTAAAGGATTTTTCGGATCTCCTCCAGGGATATCCTTTTTGCGGTAATATGGTTCTGGTGCCTTGACTGTAATCGTGAAGAGGCCTTCAGGTGTTAGATGTTCTGATTTTCCTGTAGCTGCGCTGACCACTGTCTGGACTCTGTTTTCGTTGATGAGGGCAACCTCATTCGTTTGCTTGTTCACGATCACAAACGGGTCTCCGGGCAGCGGGTTTGGACCTAATGGCCAAATTGGCGAGAAGACAATTGCCGCAAGCAGCATAGAAATAAATACGTGCATTTTATTCCCTCCGTTGTCTATTTCCGTTAGTTTGCCCCGGCCTCTTCCTTTTCATGCCTGCTTTTAAGAGTTGCCAAGCCCTTGAACGACCTTTTCAGCAGCAAGAACTGTTCCATCTCGTTGACAAAATGTAGCAGTGCTGCCCGTGCTTCAAATTCTTCCCTTGTTATTGGAAGGTCCATGTTCTCGAACTCAGCCTTCATTCTCATTAATTTTTCAAGATGGAATAGTACTGTGTTACCTGGATTGATTCCTTTCGCAAGAGTCTCGACAAATTCAGCAACCATTGTTCCTTGTTCTACATGCTGAGGAATAGAAGTAACCGAAGGAAGTACCCTTTCAATGATCTCAAATTGCTTTTCACGGATTTTAAAGTACTGATAATATAAGTTTTCATCTCTTAATATATTGTTTTCCACATCAAGCATTGCAAGTGCTTTCGCCTTTTCAATCACGCTCGCCGCTTCAGTCAATTCCTTGCCGTCCCAGCTGCTGTCTTTGTTTTTCAGATAGATGGCAATTTCACTAAAAATCTTCTTGAAATAGACCTCTATTTCCCTCTGGTATTCCTCAAGCTTATAATCAACGCTTGGCATATATAAATTCATGATCAAAGCAACTCCAATGCCGATTGTGATGATTCCCAGCTCATTCAAAAGCAATGCCGCCGTTACATTGCCAGCCGAATAAATATGCATGATGATGACACTGCTTGATACCACTCCCTCCTTTGCTCCAGCCATTACAACTGTTGGGATGAAAAAGAGTAGAAGAAGGCCAATGACTATTGGATGGTACATCATTCCTTCAAAAAATATTGCCGAAAATGCCATCGCGATGATACAGGCAAGAAATCGATGCCATGACGCCTGCAGGGATCGCTTCTTTGTGACCTGAATGCAAAGAATCGTCAAAATCCCAGCTGACACAAAGTTTTCAAAGCCGAGAAACTGGGCAATCATAATCGACAAGGCCGTGCCAAGCGCTGTTTTTATTGTTCTGTAGCCAATTCTAAATTTCACTTTGATTTCCCCTAACACAGATAAGCTTAAGCAATAGGGCACTAAGGACTAATTGCCAAAGCTATACATTAAAAATAATAAAAAAGATGACCATATCAAGTTAGATATGATCATCCATTAGTGTATCAGATTGCTAAATTAATACAAAAGCAACACTGTTGTATTAAAGCATTTTTTCCAGAAATTCTCTTGCTCTTTCGCTTTTAGGGCTGCTGAAAAATTCCGCAGGGGGTGCATCTTCCACCAGTACCCCTCCGTCCAGGAACAGCACTCTATCCGCCACCTCACGGGCAAAACCCATTTCGTGAGTAACAATCGCCATTGTCATTCCCGTATGAGCAAGGGATTTCATTACTTCAAGCACCTCTTTAACCATTTCCGGATCAAGAGCAGATGTTGGTTCATCGAATAACATGACTCCGGGGTTCATGGCCAATGCACGCGCAATGGCTACCCGCTGTTTCTGCCCGCCGGAAAGCCTGTTTGGGTATTCATTTGCTTTCTCCGAGAGGCCTACCTTTTCTAGAAGCTGCAATCCATGCTTCTCTGCTTCCTCCTTTGATAAGCCTTTAACTTTAATCGGTGCATATGTGACATTTTGCAGGACTGTCATATGCGGGAACAAATGAAAGTGCTGGAAAACCATTCCTACATTTTCGCGGACTTTCATGATATTCGTTTTCTTGTCGGTAACATCATCTTTTCCAATCAAGATTTTCCCGCTCGTCGGCTGTTCCAGCAAATTCAGGCAGCGCAGGAAGGTTGATTTCCCAGAGCCTGAAGGCCCAATGATCGCAACGACCTCGCCATTTTCTATCGTGGTGGAAATACCCTTCAAAACTTCAAGCTTACCAAATGATTTATGAAGATCCTGTACTTTAATCACTTTGTCTCATTCTCCTTTCAACTGCCTTGCCGGCCACTGTCAAGGAGATGACCATGAGATAGTAGATGAGTCCGGCAAAAATGAATGGCTCAAAAAATCTATACTGCTCCCCGCCGACAATATAAGCTCTGCGCATGATATCATTCGCTGCAATAACAGTAACGATTGCCGATTCCTTTGTAAGGGTGATAAATTCATTCATCAATGCAGGGAGGATATTCTTCAGAGCCTGAGGCAGGATGATGTCCCTCATCATTCTATTGCCAGGAACGCCAAGAGCCATCGCTGCTTCTTTCTGTCCTTTATCAACTGCTAGAATTCCTGCGCGAATGATTTCAGATATATATGCAGCCGAGTTCAAGGAAAATGATACAACGGCGGCAGTATAAGATGAAATTTCAACGCCAATAATCTGCGGAGCACCATAATAAATGATCATCAGCTGCAAAATGAGCGGTGTACCGCGAAAGATGGATGTATACACATCAGCAAACCAGTTAAGCGCCTTATATTTGCTGATTTTAAAAATTGCAAGAATGATTCCAAATGCAAAGCCCAGAAGCCCTGCTACCAAAACTATTTTCAGAGTGACGCCAATTCCCTTCAGGATATATGGCAATGAAGGAAGGATGGCGGTAAAATCCAGATCCATAGTGTTAACAGTCCTCTCTATTATTTCATGAAGGAGAAAGGCGCCCAGAAGACATAACCATTCTGAACGCCTGTTTTTTCAAATTTACTTTTCTCCGCCAAACCATTTAACAACTAGCTTTTCTACTTCGCCATTTTCCATTTTCTCTTTAAGGACTCTGTTGAATTCTTCAGTCAGCTTGCTGTCTTTAGGAAAAGCGATTGCAGATCCTGCTTCTTCTTCATTTGCATCTTCGATTGTGAAACCTGCAAGATCAGGGTTATTCTTGAAATAGCCTTCTGCTACTGTATCCTCAATAATTGCTGCATCGATGCGTCCCGCTTTGATTTCCTGGACCAATTCCGGGATTCTAGTGCGTTTTTCAACTTTGATTTTCACTGTTTCACCAATTTCTTCAGCTTTGCCTTCCTGGATGGAAGAAAGCTGAACGCCAACAGTTTTACCTTCCAGATCTTCGATTGACTTAATGTTGCTGTCTTTTGCAGAAACGATCATGTGTTTAGCTGTATAGTAAACATCAGAAAAGTCGACGCTTTTTTTACGGTCTTCAGTTGGCGTCATGCCTGCCATGACAAAATCAACACGGTCGGCCTGGATCGCCCCGATAAGACCGTTGAAATCCATATCCTTAATTTCGACTTCATAACCTAATTCACCAGCAATCAAATTTGCAAGGTCAACGTCAAAACCGATGATTTCGTCGCTCTTAGCAGTTTCCACATATTCAAATGGAGGGTAGTCAGCTGAAGTCCCCATTGTTAACACTTTCTTTGCTTCGCCATTGCCGCCCGCATTTTCTTTTTCTTCAGAAGCTGTGCCGCATGCAGCCAAAACTCCCATAATTAAAATCGCAGTCATAAAAATAGATAATGCCTTTTTCACTTGTTTTCCTCCTATAATGTTAAGTCTGTTATTTTTATACAATTTTATTAATATATTAGTATCGAATTTGGTACACTTTGCTGAACGACCTAATATTTATTAACTAAAATGTATTTTAACACATACTAGTAAATATGCAATAATATTTTTAAATATAAATTTTAGAATTTTATAACCGCTTGTACTCTATAAAAAATCGTAAAAAAAAATCCCAGCAATGCTGGGATTAAGTTAAGATATTATACTTCTTCACAATTTTCTTCAAATGCTTTCTGCAGTTTATTCACTACTTGCATTGGATCGTGGCCTTCAATTTCGTGGCGCTCAATCATTGTACAAAGCTTTCCATCCTTCAACAAGGCGAAAGATGGGGATGATGGCGGGTAGCCTGTGAAGTAGCTTCTGGCTTTTTCAGTAGCTTCTTTATCTTGTCCTGCAAACACAGTAACAAGATTGTCGGGGCGCTTATCATAGTGAAGTGCGTGCGCGGCCGCAGGGCGCGCGATACCACCAGCACATCCGCAAACCGAGTTAACCATGACCAGGGTAGTACCGTTTTTACCTAATGCTTGTTCTACCTCTTCACTCGTCGTCAATTCTGTATATCCAGCTGCCGTTATTTCCTGGCGTGCCTGGCGGACAACATCATTCATAAAAAAATTGAAATCCATGCTCATCGATTGATCTCTCCTCTGCTGGAAATTTTAAAATACATATTTATATGATAACAATTAAAATAAATTTTTCAAAGTATGTTTAACTCTCCGAATTTCCGGGAAAGGTAACATTACAGCTAGATCCATACCCCTAAACTCCCTAGATGAAGGACAACGGCATACTTACCGTTGTCCGCTTTTTTTTCTGTGATTTAATAAGATGAAAAGCTGCCCAGCGCTGGACAGCTTATTTTTTTGTACCGAAATAAGACTTGAACAATTCATCTACCGCTGTGGATACGGGCTTATTTCCAGATATGACTTCATTTTCAACCTTAGGAAGCAAGAGTTTAATTGTCGGATTCTGAAAGAAATTCGCCTGCAGCTGATCGATGATCATATCATTCAGCCATTCTTTTGTCTGGGTACGCCTTCTGTCTTCAAACGAACCACTTGCCTTAGTGATTCTGTCAAATTTTGATATTGTTTTCCAGACATCCTCTATACCCTTGCCATTCAAAGCAGAACTAGTTAATGCAACTGTCTGCCAGCCTTTTGTTGCAGGCTGCAGAAAATGAAGGATCCGATTATATTCTTCCTTTGTCTTTTTCGCTGCCTGCTCATTCGAGCCATCGGCTTTGTTGACAATTACTGTATCGGCAAGCTCCATGATCCCCTTCTTCATTCCTTGCAGTTCATCCCCTGCTCCGGTCAGGACGAGAAGCATGAAGAAATCGACCATATCTCTGACAATCACTTCACTCTGGCCAACCCCGACTGTTTCGACCAGGATGACATCAAACCCTGCGGCTTCACATACAAGCATCGTTTCACGAGTTTTCCGGTGTACCCCTCCAAGCTTTCCTCCTGAAGGAGAAGGACGGATAAATGCACGCGGATTCCTCGCAAGCATTTCCATCCTTGTCTTATCTCCAAGTATACTTCCGCCGGTCAAGCGCGATGTTGGATCAACGGCAAGTACAGCAACTTTATGGCCAAGACTGCACAAATAACTTCCAAAGCTTTCGATAAAGGTGCTTTTACCAGCTCCAGGCACTCCCGTTATTCCGATCCTGATTGATTTTCCGGCATCAGGAAGCAGCTGTTGCAGCAAAGCCTGAGCAGACTGAAAATCATGCTCCGCGTTGCTTTCAATCAAGGTAATCCCTTTTGCCAGTGCAGTTCGGTTTCCATTTCTGATATCTGCCGCAAGCGTTGCAGGTTCGATTTTCCTGCCATTTTTTTTCTTGACGAAACGTCCTCCTCTTACAGGACTTTTATTCCCGTCAGTGCTTTCGTCTGTTACCCCGGGCTTTAGACTGCTCAAAAAGGAATCAGCCATTTGCGGATTGAACCATTCTGGCTTTTTCTCATCTGCCATTAACGCGACACTTCCTCGTAGCCAAGTCGCTCATAGATTGCCCGCAAAACTTTTTGTGCCGCAACTGGTATGACCGTCCCTGGACCAAAAATCGCGCTTGCGCCGTTTTCATATAAAAATTGATAGTCCTGTGCCGGAATGACGCCGCCGACAATAACAACAATATCTTCCCTACCCAGCTTTTTCAATTCCTGGACGAGCATAGGAAGCAGCGTCTTATGGCCTGCGGCCAGCGAGCTGATGCCAATTGCGTGGACGTCATTTTCAACGGCCTGGATCGCTGTTTCTTCAGGAGTCTGGAAAAGTGGTCCGATGTCCACATCAAATCCTAGATCCGCAAAGGCAGTGGAAATAACCTTTGCCCCGCGGTCATGACCGTCCTGACCCATCTTGGCTATTAGAATGCGCGGTCTTCTGCCTTCATTTTCAAGGAATTCCTCCGTCAGCGTCTGAACCTCGGCTATTTCTTCTTCATTCGTGAACGCAGCACTGTAAACACCACTTATTGATCTGATAATTGCTTTGTGTCTTCCTGCTGTTTTTTCGATTGCATCGGAAATCTCGCCTAGTGTCGCCCGTACGCGTGCAGCCTTAACTGCGAATTCCAGCAGGTTACCATTTCCAGTTTCTGCTGCCCGTGAGAGCTGCTCCAATGCTGCTTCAACTTTTTCATTGTCACGATTTTCTTTAAGCTCGTTCAGCCTTGCAATCTGTTTCGCCCGAACGGCTGTATTATCAATATCCAGGATATCAAGCGGATCTTCTTTCTCAAGCTTATATTGGTTGACACCAATAATCGTTTCTTTACCAGAATCAATCTGTGCCTGGCGGCGCGCTGCTGCTTCTTCGATCCTCATTTTTGGAAGGCCGGTTTCAATTGCTTTTGCCATGCCGCCAAGACTTTCGATTTCTTCAATATGCTCCCATGCCCGCTCAATCAGCGAATTTGTCAAACTTTCAACATAATAGCTGCCGGCCCAAGGGTCAATCACCTTTGTTATACCTGTTTCTTCCTGGAGATACAGCTGGGTATTGCGCGCAATCCGTGCAGAAAAATCAGTTGGAAGAGCAATCGCTTCATCAAGTGCATTCGTATGGAGCGATTGTGTATGTCCCATTGCAGCTGCGTGAGCTTCAATCAATGTACGTATGACGTTATTGTATGGATCCTGTTCGGTAAGGCTCCATCCAGATGTTTGCGAATGAGTCCTCAATGCCATTGATTTTTCATTTTTCGGATCGAAGGTTTTGATTATTTTTGCCCAGATGAAACGGGCTGCTCTCATCTTGGCCACTTCCATGAAATAATTCATCCCGATTGCCCAGAAAAATGACAATCTTGGCGCAAATGAATCGATATTTATCCCAGCCTTTAGGCCAGTCCTGACATATTCAAGCCCATCGGCGAGCGTGTATGCCAGTTCAATATCTGCTGGAGCCCCGGCTTCCTGCATATGATAGCCTGAGATACTGATTGAATTGAACTTAGGCATATATTTTGACGTATACTCGAAAATATCGGCAATGATCTTCATCGACATTTCCGGTGGATAGATATAAGTGTTTCTCACCATATATTCCTTGAGGATGTCATTTTGGATCGTGCCAGACAATTTATCCTGTGTAACACCCTGTTCCTCGGCTGTCACGATGAAAAAAGCCATGATTGGCAGGACAGCACCGTTCATAGTCATTGATACAGACATCTGGTCAAGCGGGATGCCATCGAACAATATCTTCATATCCATTATGGAATCAATCGCAACTCCAGCTTTACCCACATCCCCTTCAACACGCGGGTGGTCGGAATCATAGCCCCGATGGGTCGCAAGGTCGAATGCAACCGATAAGCCCTTTTGTCCCATAGCCAGATTCCGTCTGTAAAACGCATTGCTTTCTTCGGCCGTTGAGAAGCCGGCATACTGTCTTACTGTCCATGGACGATTAACGTACATCGCTGGATAAGGACCTCTTGTGTACGGAGGAAGTCCAGGCATGCTGTCCAGATGGTCTGCAGAGGATAAATCATCTGTTGTATATAATGGCTTCACTTTAATCTGTTCATTTGTTTCGAATACCACATCATTCATTGTGCGGCTAATTTGCTGGTCGATTTGTTCTCTGCTTACTTTATTTTCTTCATCGAACAAACGTATCTTTGTAAAATCAGGCTTTTGCATCTGCACTCACCTCCATGTGCTGAAGCAATGATGAAAGGATTTGATATGCATCGCTTCTTATGTGAATGAATTCTTCAATTCCGGCTGCTTTCCATTCAGCTTCTTCTTCATCCGGCAGTCCCGCCAAATATAACTCGATTTCTGGATGCTGCTGTTTAAGTTCACTTGCAAACTCTGGGCCCATCGTAGAGTAGTCCCCATTTTCACCACATATAACAAACTGACCAATATTGCTTGATTTGATGAAGTCCGCAGCATCTGCAGCATTTGTAATCTCGCTGCTCCGTTCAGCATGGATACCGCCAGCTGCAAGGAATCCAGAAATAAAATCAGCTCTCGCCTTATGTTTCTTCAATTCTCCCAAACAGATTAAACCGACAGAAGGCCTTACACTTCCTTCTTTTTCAATCCGATCTGCCTTGAACCTCAAATTTTCAAATGGTTCTGCTAGTCTTTTCATTTCTAACGGAGGAAAATTGCTACTTATTTCAATAAATGAACTTGAAATCGCCTCATCAGACTTTATTTTTTGCATGATGTCAACGAGCGACCCGCTGATATAGTTTTTACTATTTTCATGATTGTCCGGTTCAGTGATTTTCTCTGCAAGATTAGCGTAAACATTCGTACCGATGATGCTTTTTTTGCGCTTAAGGATATCTATTTCGCGTTTCCCGGCAGTCTTGGCAATCTGCTCCTGGAGCCAGCCTGATTTAAGAGTTTCATATACACCGCCCTTGCTGTCAATCTCAAGGAAGAGTTCCCATGCTTTTTCTGCAAGCAGTTTAGTCAATGACTCAACGTAAAATGAACCACCAGCAGGGTCCGCTGCTTTTTCAAGGTGAGCCTCTGACTTGAGAATCAACTGTGTATTGCGGGCAACCCTTTCCGAAAATTCATTTGTGTTTCCGGCCGCTTCGTCAAATGTGCCAGTATGCAGGTACTGTACTCCTCCAAGAACTGCGGCGAAGGCCTCATTACCTGTCCGAAGCATATTGACGTACGGATCAGAAATCGTCTTTGTGAAGATGGAGGTTTCAGCCGATATGACTAACTTACGATCCTCCATGCCTGCTCCAAAAGCCTCAGCTGTTTTATTCCATAAAAGGCGGGCCGCCCGGAGCTTCGACGTCTCCATAAAGAAATTCGAGCCAATCGCAAAATTAAACACCATCTTTGATAACGCTTTCTTTAATTCCCATCCATTTTCAATTAATTTTTGAAGAAGGAAAACTCCCGTTGCAATTGCGGCCGCGAGCTCTTGTACAGCATTGGCGCCGCTATTGTGATAAGGAGCAGCATTGACCATAACCGTTTTTAATGATGGCAGTTCTGTGCTAGCTTCTTCAAGCATTCTTGACCATTCTTGAAAGAATTCGGTTTCTTCTTTTGGTATACCGCCATTTAGACTTGCTTCGGCAACTGGGTCGGCAGCGATAAAACCTGAAAGCTTATCAGCCTTGCCAGTTTCCTGGTTTGCGATAACCAGGGCAGCAAGCAATGGTGCCTGAAGGCTGCCTGCATTGATACAGAAAGGATAGCCATTTTTAAAGCTTGAGAAAAAAGCAATCAAACTTTTTTGATCAGCAAAAATTTCCGGTTTCACCTCAAATGAAATCGCAGTTTGCCCTTTTGAAAGGGCAGAATCCATTTTCTCTTTCAGTTCCTCGAGATTACAATAGGTTACTCGGTTGGCAATCTGCCACGAGTCTGATTGATAGCCCATCGGGTGGATACCACGTCTGTAATCAGGCACTCCGGGGAAATCACCTACCATTCCTTCCGGGAAATCATCCTTTGTATAAAGCGGTTTTAGAGTGATATTTTCGTATGTATTTGTATAAAGCGTATCGAGCGGTTTGCCTTTTAGCGATGCGGCTGCTTTTTCCTGCCAATCATCGAATGAAGCTGTATTAAACGAGCATGTTTTCATCTTTTCAATCGTCATATCCTACTGTCCATCAATAAGACAGCCTTCCCCCCTTTATACGTAAAAATTGTGATAAAATTCAAATTTTAATTCTCTCCTTTATTTTATTACACGATAGCTATTCTAGCAACGAAGGGCTTCCAATATAAAAGCCGCTGCAAAAGCAGCGGCTAATTATATTAATCAGTATATTGAGGTAGTGTCTTTCGATGTATTTTCAAGAATTTCTTTTACCCTAGCGAGGAATCGTCCGCAAACAAGGCCATCGAGTACACGGTGATCAAGTGATAGACATAGGCTGACCATGTCCCTGACAGCGATCATGCCGTTATTCACTACAACAGGACGCTTAACGATCGATTCAACCTGCAGGATTGCAGCTTGTGGATAGTTGATGATTCCCATTGATTGAACTGAGCCGAATGAGCCAGTGTTATTGACTGTGAATGTTCCGCCTTGCATATCCTCTGAGCGGAGCTTGCCAGTACGTACCTTCTGGGCAACTTCTGTTATTTCGCGGGCAATGCCTTTGATTGTTTTTTCGTCTGCATTTTTGATGACAGGAACGAATAACGCATCATCAGTCGCAACCGCGATGGAAATGTTGATATCTTTTTTCTGGATGATCTTATCGCCAGCCCACATGGAATTGATTTGTGGGAATTCCTTGAGTGCCTGGGCGACTGCTTTCACAAAGAAAGCAAAGAACGTTAAGTTGAAGCCTTCTTTTTTCTTGAAATCATCCTTGATGTTGTTCCTGTATTCCACAAGGGTTGTTACATCGACTTCAACCATGGTCCAGGCGTGTGGAGCTTCATGCTTGCTTCTTAGCATATTTGCCGCAATTGCTTTACGTATTCCAGTAACCGGAATCTCAATATCTCCAGCTGAAACAGGGACAGCTGGAGCTGTTGCAGATTGTACTGCAGCAGGTTGAACTTGTGGCGCAGACGGGACAGCAGCAGGTTGTGCTTGAACTGTTTCTTTTGGCTGCGCTGACTGGGCAGAAGCCTGCGGGATATTGCCTGATTCAATGATCTTCTGCAAATCCTTACGGGTAATCCTGCCGCCGGCACCGCTGCCCTTAACCTGGGTTAAGTCAATGCTGTTTTCCTGGGAAAGCTTTAAAACAGCCGGTGAATATCTTGCTTTATTTCCTTCGTTTGCAGCTGGCGCTTCTGCAGCAACAGCTGAAGGTGCAGCCTCTGCTGCAGGAGCAGCTGGAGCAGCTTCGTTCCCGCCTTCTATTTCAATCGTACAGATGATTTCGCCAACCGCTAATGTATCGCCTTCATTCGCAATCAATTCCTTGATTGTCCCAGTAAAAGAAGATGGGACTTCAGCATTTACCTTGTCGGTCATTACTTCTGCAAGGGGATCATATTTATTCACTTTGTCGCCAACGGATACCAGCCATTTGCTGATAGTGCCTTCAGTAACACTCTCACCTAATTGAGGCATTTTAATTTGTTCGATTGCCAAAGGTATTACCTCCTTCTCCATTCATTCTATTTCCAATATGCTTATATTAAAATTCAGCAAGTTCTCTCATTGCTTTTTCCACTTTATCCGGATTGATCATAAAATATTTCTCCATTGTCGGAGCGTATGGCATGGCTGGAATGTCAGGACCTGCCAACCTTTTGATTGGTGCATCTAATTCGAACAAGCAATGTTCCGCAATAATAGCCGCTACTTCACCCATAATGCTTCCCTCTTTGTTATCTTCCGTAACGAGGAGGACTTTTCCTGTCTTGGATGCAGCTTCAATGATGGCTTCCTTATCCAATGGATAAACTGTGCGAAGATCAAGGATATGTGCTGAAATACCATCCTTTGCGAGTCTTTCAGCTGCCTGTAAGGCAAAATGCACTGCCAATCCATAGGTAATGACCGTTATATCCTCACCCTCGCGCTTTACGTCTGCCTTGCCGATTGGGAGAACATAATCATCTTCCGGCACCTCACCTTTAATCAGGCGGTAGGCGCGCTTATGTTCAAAGAACAATACCGGATCTTCATCCCTGATCGCTGCTTTAAGCAATCCTTTTACATCATAAGGAGTCGAAGGCATGACAATCTTCAAACCCGGCTGATTCGCAAAAACTGCCTCGACAGATTGGGAGTGATAGAGGGCGCCATGGACTCCGCCGCCGTAAGGAGCGCGGATAACCATTGGACAACTCCAATCATTGTTGGAACGGTAGCGGATTCTTGCTGCCTCCGAAATAATTTGGTTTACCGCAGGCATAATGAAATCAGCGAACTGCATTTCAGCAATAGGACGCATACCGTACATGGCCGCACCAATTCCAACCCCGGCGATTGCAGATTCTGCCAAAGGTGCATCAAGAACGCGATCTTCGCCGAACTGATCATACAGACCTTGAGTCGCTTTAAATACTCCGCCTTTTTTACCAACATCTTCACCGAGGACAAAAACTCTCGGGTCTCTTTCCATCTCTTCTTTGATCGCTAATGTAACTGCATCTATATAAGAAATAACCGCCATTTTCGTTCCCCCTTACTCTTCAGCATATACGTATTTCAAAGCATGTTCAGGCTCTGCATACGGTGCATTTTCAGCATAATCAGTTGCTTCATTAACCAGCTTCATGATTCTGTCATTGATCTCTTTTTCACTATCATCGTTCATGATGCCATTTTCCTTCAAATAAGCACCAAACGTTATGATCGGATCCTTAGTCTTTGCCTGAGCAACTTCATCTGGAGCACGGTAGCTTCTGTCGTCATCGTCTGATGAGTGTGGAGTCAGACGGTAAGACACTGCCTCTACTAGAGTCGGCCCTTCACCAAGGCGTCCGCGGTCAGCAGCTTCCTTTACCACTTTATAAACTTCTAATGGATCATTTCCGTCTACTGTGAAACCAGGCATGCCATAACCGATTGCACGGTCTGATACCTTCTCGGCAGCAACTTGTCTCTCATAAGGTATTGAAATCGCATATTTATTGTTCTCAACCATGAAAATGACCGGAAGCTTATGTACTCCCGCAAAGTTTGCGCCTTCATGGAAATCTCCCTGGTTGGAAGACCCTTCACCAAAAGTAACAAATGTGACAAGATCTTTTTTCTCCATTTTACCTGCAAGGGCGATTCCGACAGCGTGTGGAACCTGTGTAGTAACCGGTGAAGAACCTGTTACGATCCTGTTTTTCTTTTGCCCGAAGTGTCCAGGCATCTGGCGGCCTCCAGAGTTAGGGTCTTCCGCTTTGGCAAAACCAGAAAGCATCAAGTCTTTAGCAGTCATGCCAAAAGTTAAGACCACACCCATATCTCTGTAGTAAGGAAGAACGTAATCCTTCTCGCGGTCAAGTGCGAAAGCAGCTCCTACCTGTGCCGCTTCCTGTCCCTGACAGGAAATTACAAACGGAATTTTCCCGGCACGGTTCAACAGCCACATCCGCTCATCCAGCCGGCGGGCTAACAGCATTGTTTCATACATTTCCAAAACTTTTTCATCACTTAAGCCAAGTGCAGCGTGACGATTTTCTGCCATCTTTATACCTCCCAATTGTTCGTACAAGGCTCTTTTAACCTGAGGTAAAAGAGCTCTTGTTCAAAATATATATTAAGAATGAATTGCTTTGCCATCCACTGCCAGGGCAGCTTCACCGATTGCCTCGGATAATGTCGGGTGAGGATGGATGGTATGGGCAACTTCCCATGGTGTAGCATCTAAAACTTTTGCAAGTCCCGCTTCTGAGATCATATCTGTTACATGCGGGCCGATCATATGGACACCCAAAATATCATTGGTTTCCTTGTCAGCTACGATTTTCACAAAACCATCGGATTCACCATATACAAGCGCTTTTCCGATTGCCTTGAAAGAGAATTTGCCTATTTTTACATCGTGACCTTTTTCTTTTGCTTCATCTTCAGTCAGCCCAACGCTGGCGGCCTCTGGAGAGCTGTAAATACATTTTGAGACGAGCGTATAGTCGATTGGCTGTGGCTCTTGATTGGCAATGTGCTCAACAGCGACTATTCCTTCATGAGAAGCCACATGCGCAAGCTGCAACCCGCCAATCACATCGCCAATTGCATAGATGTGTGATTCTTTTGTCTGGAAAAACTCGTTTGTCTGGATGAAACCTCTTTCCAGCTGAATTTCTGTATTCTCAAGGCCAATTCCTTCAACATTTGCCTGGCGTCCAACAGAGACCAGCAATTTTTCAGCAGTGAATTCTTTCGTTTCGCCTTTAACCTCTGCGCTGATCGTGACACCATCACCCTTTTGCAGGGTCTCTGATAAGACTTTTGCGTTAGTTACGATTTTCACGCCTTTTTTCTTCATTGCGCGTTGCATTTCTCTTGAAACTTCCTTGTCCTCGGTTGGAACAATACGGTCTGCATACTCAATTACAGTGACAGCAGTTCCAAAGTCAGCAAGCATGGAAGCCCATTCGATGCCAATTACACCACCGCCGACGATAATGATTGACTTAGGAAGATCCGCCATCACAAGCGCTTCATCTGACGTCATCACATATTGGCCATCTGCTTCAAGACCAGGCAATGTTCTTGGTCTTGAACCTGTTGCAACGATGACATTCTTAGGGATGAGCATTTCATTTTCTTCGCCATTGTTCATTTCAACAGAAATGGTTCCTGGCATAGGTGAGAAGATGGATGGACCCAGGATTCTTCCCAAACCTTCATAAACATCGATTTTTCCTTGTTTCATCAGGTGCTGTACACCTTTGTGAAGCTGCTCGACAATCTTTTCTTTTCTTTCCTGAACCTTTGCGAAATTGACGCCGACTTCACCGGTCGTTACGCCGAACTCTTCGCTTTTCTTGGCAGTGGCATATACTTCTGCACTTCTGAGCAACGCCTTGCTTGGAATGCAGCCTTTGTGCAGGCATGTACCGCCAAGCTTTCCTTTTTCAACGATGGCAGTTTTCAATCCAAGCTGTGAAGCCCTTATAGCTGCCACATATCCGCCTGTTCCGCCTCCGAGAATGACTAAATCATATTCTTGAGCCATCTGAATTCCCTCCTCCAAATAAAATCTTATTTCCCTGGATATTCTTTTACTTCTTCTTCTCCACGCAGGATGCGAAGTGCTCCCTCAGCCAGGGCTTGCAATTCGTTTTCTCCAGGGTGAACAATCACGTCTGCGATCCAGTTGATCCGTTCAGAAATTTCATTTACAAATTCTTTTCCGTATGCTAGTCCGCCTGTTAGGACAATCGCATCTACTTTTCCAGCGAGCACAGCACTTGCAGACCCAATCTCTTTAGCAACCTGGTAGGCCATTGAATCATATACCTGCTTTGCTTTTGCGTTGCCCTGCTTGATCATTTTTTCAACCTTGACCGCATCATTCGTACCAAGATAACCGACAAGACCACCCTGCCCCACAAGCTTCTTCATGATTTCTTCGCGATAATAATCACCAGAAAAACATAACTCAACAAGGTCACCAGCTGGGACTGTACCTGCTCGTTCGGGACTGAAAGGGCCATCTCCATGCAAACCGTTATTTACGTCTACCACTCTGCCCATTTTGTGGGCACCAACTGTAATACCGCCGCCAAGATGAGTGATGATCAGGTTAAGCTCTTCGTATTTTTTCCCAAGCTCCTTCGCAACCCGGCGTGCGACTGCCTTTTGGTTCAATGCGTGGAAAATGCTTTTACGTTCAATTAGTGCAAATCCTGAAACTCTCGCAATCGGATCAAGTTCATCCACAACGACAGGATCGACAATAAAAGAGGGGATATTCAATCCTGAAGCAATTTCATAGGCAAGAATCCCGCCAAGATTTGAAGCATGCTGGCCTGAGAAACCGGCACGCAGGTCTTTAAGCATGTTATTGTTTACTGCATATGTACCGCCTTCGATTGGCCTTAATAGCCCGCCGCGCCCACAAACAGCACTCAATTTGGAAATGTTGATTCCTTCAGTATCAAGCGTTTCAAGTATCGTATTCTTCCTGAATTCGTATTGATCGATGATGGTTTCGTAGGAGTTGATGACTGCTGAATCATGACGGATCGTTTTCTCAAAAACGGAAACCTCATTGTCAAAGACTCCAATTTTCGTTGATGTAGATCCTGGATTTATGACTAGAATCCGATATTCTGTTTGTTGCACAGTTAAACCTCCAATTTCATAACGGACTTACACGTAAATCCGTAAAACGTCAATTACTCATTTAGGAAACAGCAGAGGCGCCGAATGTTGTATTCAGCGCACTCTGCATATACCTTTCAATTAACGGCGGCTTAAAATATGGTGTCCGTTTCGCAGGAACTGGCTGCGGGAATTGCGCATTCTTTCGATACGCTCTTCTGCCATGCGGTCAGCCGCTTTATAAGTAGGAATTCCATCCCTTTTGGCAATATTAATAACTTTTTCAATATTATTGTAAATTGTTTCAACCTTTTTCATCGCTCTTTCAGCGTTATAACCGTATAGCTCATCCGCAACGTTGATGACGCCACCAGCGTTGATGACATAGTCAGGTGCATAAACAATACCCATTTCATGAATGATATCGCCATGCTTAGTATCCTTCAGCTGGTTGTTTGCAGCACCTGCAATGACTTTCGCCCTGATTTGCGGAATTGTTTCATCGTTAATTACTGCACCAAGGGCACATGGAGCGTAAATATCACAATCAACGCTGTAGATTTCGTCTGGATCAACAGCTTTTGCGCCAAATTCCTCAACTGCTCTTTGAACCGCTTCTTTATTGATGTCAGTGACAATCAACTGAGCTCCTTCTTCATGAAGGTGGCGGCAAAGGTTATACGCCACGTTTCCTACACCTTGGACAGCAACCGTTCTGCCTTCGAGTGAATCAGTTCCGAATGCTTCCTTAGCAGCAGCCTTCATTCCTCGGTAAACCCCATAAGCTGTTACTGGGGATGGATTTCCCGATGAACCAAATGCAGGTGAAATACCGGTAACGAAGTCTGTCTCCTCATGGATCAAGTCCATATCCGCAACAGTCGTTCCCACATCTTCTGCAGTGATATAACGTCCATTCAAGCCCTGGATGTAACGGCCGAACGCCCGGAACATTTCTTCGTTCTTATCTTTGCGCGGATCTCCGATGATAACAGTCTTTCCTCCACCAAGGTTCAAGCCTGCAGCAGCATTTTTGTAGGTCATGCCTTTCGCAAGACGAAGAGCATCCTCAATCGCTGCTTCTTCGGACGCGTATGTCCACATGCGTGTCCCGCCGAGTGCCGGTCCAAGTGTTGTATCATGGATTGCGATGATCGCCTTTAAACCTGATTGTTTATCCTGGCAAAATACTACCTGCTCATAATCGTACTGTTCTAGATACTTAAAGATTTCCATTTCTAGTTCCTCCCCTGTTATATGTAAGTTATTTAGAAGCAGAGCATAACGCGAGTGCAAGTGAATATAACTTGCTTTCGGCAGTGTCCGCCCTGGATGTTAACACAATTGGAGCTTTTGCTCCCGCAATTACTGCACCAACCTTTGCATTGGCGAAATAAATTAATGATTTGTAAAGTACATTCCCAACTTCGATCGTTGGAACTAATAAAATATCAGCCTCTCCGGCTACCTCGCTTTTGATTCCCTTGTGTTCCGCAGCAAGCTGTGACACTGCGTTATCGAGGGCAAGCGGCCCATCAATTATGCAGCCCGAAATTTGGCCGCGTTTGTTCATCATGGTCAATGCCGATGCATCAAGTGTGGCCTGCATCGCTGGATTAACCACTTCGACGGCTGCCAATGGTGCAACCTTAGGCATTTCAATTCCAATCGAATGGGCAACCTGGACAGCATTTTTGACAATCTGTGCCTTTTGCTCGAGGTCAGGTGCAATATTCATCGCTGCATCGGTCACAATTGTGAACCTGTCGTAGCCTGGTATTTCAAATACAGCTACATGTGACAGAACCGCACCGGTCCTTAGCCCATATTCTTTATTGAGGACAGCTTTTAGTATCGAAGCAGTAGGAATATTCCCTTTCATTAACACATTTGCCTCATTCGTTTTGACAGCTTTTACTGCCATTTCTGCGGCAGTATTATTATTTGGTGCTGACAGGACTTTAATCCCTGCGCTGTCTATGAGTTGCGGATGATGTTGACTGATCATCATTTCGATTTCTTCTTTGTCTCCATAAAGAAGAAAATCGGCCAGTTTCATTTTCACAGCCTCTGCGATTGCTTCCAAAACTTCTGCATCTGCTGCCGCTGCAACTGCGACTGTCTTTCGTTCGTTTTGGGATGCCTTACTGATAAGCGAGTCTAATTTCATTGTATGGCTTCAACCCTTTCTTTTCGTGGCGCATCACCCGATTAAATACATATGCAAGAACCGTGCCAAAATTAAATTGTTGAAAACGCTTTACTTTTGTCCGAAAGTATCATGCAAAAAATTGCACAGTATGAAAATTATTGCATGCCATTCGCTTCAATTCCGTATTTTTCGAGCTTATAATATAAATTTCTTACGGAAACACCTAACGTCTTAGCAGCAAGCGTTTTATTCCCATTCACATGTTTCAGTGTATCGCTGATTACTTTCGACTCGAATTTTTCCATTTGGACTGTCAATGTTTCTGTTTTGACCATTACTCCGCTCTGGTGCTGTCTCTCTTTAGGCTGGCTGCTTTGCAAATCAGGCAAATGATCGAAACCGATGATTGTTTCATTATAATTTAAGAAAATGATTGCCCTTCCAAGCACGTTTTCCAATTCCCTGACGTTACCTGGCCAATCATAATCCATCAGTTTTTTGATCGCTTTTTCAGAAACACCTTCGACATTCCTTCCATAATCCTGATTAATTTTACGGATCAGCCTTTCACAAAGCAGCGGGATGTCTTCCTTTCTTCTTTTAAGCGGCGGTATGTGGATTGGCATCCTGTTCAAACGATAATATAAGTCTTCTCTAAATCCCCCGTTTGCAATCCCTTTTTCCAGGTTCATATTCGTTGCGGCAATCACCCGTACATTGATTGGAACGGGTTTCGTTCCGCCCACACGGATAATTTCACGCTCCTGCAGGACGCGCAGCAATTTAGCCTGAGTATTGGCGGGCAATTCACCGATTTCATCCAAAAAAATACTTCCGTTGTTTGCTTCTTCAAAGAATCCCCGTTTGCCGCCTCTTTTTGCACCTGAAAATGCACCCTCTTCATAGCCGAAAAGTTCACTTTCAATCAATGATTCAGAAATTGCCGCACAATTAACGCGAATGAATTTATTGAATTTACGGTCACTTGCATTATGGATTGCATGTGCGAACAGTTCCTTCCCTGTTCCCGATTCTCCTCGAAGCAAGACTGTGGCAGGTGTTTTTGCTCCAAGCTTGGCTTGTTCAATCGGAATCATCATCTCTTCGGATTGGCCAATAATATCCTCGAAGGAATATTTCGCTTCAAGAGTCCTGATGATTTGTCTCGCCCTGATTAGTTCACGGTTCAGGTTTTGGATTTCAGACATATCATGAATGACCCCAACACTGCCTTTTAGGATTCCATCAACAATGATTGGAGCTACATTGACGACGACCTCTTTTTTATTGGGCCCGACCCTCATCGCTGTACCACGTACAGGCCTCCTTGTTTTTAATACCTTCATATGCATGCTTTCGCCTTCTGAAATATCCGCAGTAGCCGGCTGTCCGATTACCTGTTCTTCTTTTAGACCAGTGATTCGGGTATAGGCAGGATTAATTAAAATCCCCCTGCCTTCTTCATCGACAACGGAAATCGCTTCATCACTGGAATTGATGATAGCCTGCAGCATCGTCTGAATTTCTTTCAGATTCGTTATCTCTTCTGCTAAACTTACTACATCCGTTATGTCCTTAAATACTGAAAACGCCCCAATCAATTGGTCATTTTCATCGATAATCGGAATTCTCGTTGTGATGATCTTCGAACCATTTGGCAGCACAAGTTCCTGATTGCTCTCGCTCTTCCTTGTGTTCAACACTCTCGGCAGTTTACTTGACGGGATAATATCGGATACGTGCTTTCCTTCAGCATGATCCCTTGTCGTTCCTATGATTTTCTCTGCACTTCTGTTAAAAAGGGTGATAATGCCCTCCGTGTTGATGACTACCATCCCGTCACCCGAAGAGTTGAATATTAAATCGTGCTCATATGTAACTTTCCTTAGGGTATTGATCAAGCCTTCCTTTTCCTCTAGCAGAGTGGCAAGCAGGTATGCAACACTGCCCGGGATCAATACAGTGTTTTTTCCGCGCGCATCTCGCAATTCCCTAAAAACCTTTTCCTCGCCAGTAACTTCAATGACAATATCAAGGTCATCAGCCATATATTTACGCCAATCAGTCCCCGTATTAATACCGGCATTTTCAGCTGCAATTATGCCTGGAGCTTTGGGATTAATATCAATGACAGCGGCTACATTCGCTATCTGTTTAAAAATGTCCAGGATGGCAGTACCACCCTTTCCTGCTCCGACAATTATTATTTTTTGCATAATACCCTCCAAGGATCCTGAAAAAAATTTCATAGCTTGCAGAATCAGCCTGCAAAATCCTTCAATAATATTTTAATTGTTTTTGAACACGCTGACAAATTTCTTATTTTTCAAACTCTTTTAGTGAAAACTTCGAACATTGCGGAATAAGCTGCGGTTGATTATACTCATAAATGAGAAGAACTTTAAGAGGGGAAACGATATGATCAGGATCATAGCTCTTATCATTATGTTGATACCAGGATTCATTGCCGCCTTAGGCATAAAATTAATGCGTGATATGGTGTTTGGAATCTTGCAGGCACCTTTTCCATATTTATGGCTCCAATTCCTCGCAGGCCTGATTTTTTTCCTGGCTGGACTGGGCTTCATCGCTGGATTCGTCCTCCACCGTGATCGCAAAAAAAATAAAGTCCAGGCAATATTCCGGGTTCCGGATTCGAGCAAAAAGCAAAACAGGCCCTAGATCAGGCCTGTTTTTATTTTGTTTCTTATTCTTATTGCTTTAGCCGGATCATCTGTGATCAATGCACTGCAGTTTATTTTAAACAATCTCTCCATTTCGGCATCTTTATTGACCGTGTACGGCCTTACCTCTATTCCACTTTCCAGGGCAGCTTTTACAATTTCGTCAGGTGCTGCCCGCCAGTGCGGATGAAATCCCTTTGCCCGAATTGATTGCGCATAAATCCAGGGCATATACAAACCTTCTGACAATAAAGGGGCGATTTCAATTTCCGGAGCAACCCGGTAGCTGTAGACAATGCTATAATGATTAAAGGATGAGATAATGATTCTGTCAGCTAAATTATAATCCCTCACCAGCGCAATGACCTTCTCTTCCATGCCTGCATATGGAACTATGCTATTTTTCAATTCAATATTACAGATTAAATTCGTTCCGGACATCCATTCTAATACCTCTTCCAACAAAGGAATCGGTTCTTTTTTAGTCATTGTCTTATTGTTGAAGCGAGCATCCAGTCTTCGAAGGTCCTTTACATTGAAATCCTTGACCATACCAGTACCATTCGTTGTCCTGTCAACCTTTTCATCATGGATGACGACAAGTTCGCCATCTTTTGTCATTTGGACATCAAGCTCCAGCCCATCCGCTCCAGCATTAGATGCTTCCGTAAATGCTTTCATCGTATTCTCAGGATAAGCAGCAGTATAGCCGCGATGTGCTAAAATAAGAGTCATAAAACATCACCTTATCATCATTATTTGGAGGGGAAAATATGAAACCACTGCATATCTCAGCAGAAACAGCCATCAAGCTTTCCGAAAAGCTGGGCATGCCGATTGAGCGCATCATGCACATGCCTCAACACATACTTATGCAAAAGTTAGTTGAGCTTGAAAAAGAACAGGAAAAATAATCAAGATCCTACACGGGATGCTATTGCGCATCTGTTAGGGAAGCAAAGTAAAAAGCGGGCCATATAAATATAAGCACACTTTATACACAAAACGCCTTCCCGGCGTTTTTCTTTTTCCCTACGGCTCTTTCCATAAACTTTGTTACTTTTTATTGTAAAAGCGGATTGATGAGCAGGCAAGTTTAACAGGGAGCCATAACAAAAAACATCCCTCTTCATTCCGGAAAACCGATACAAAGAAAGATGTTTATTTTAAGATATGAAATAATTGCTTATATTTGCCCTAACTCTTTCAAGAAGCCTTATGCTCCAAACGCAGCTTATCAGCGACCATTGCGATGAATTCTGAATTGGTCGGCTTCGCCTTTGACATGGATACGGTGTACCCGAACAATGAGGAAATGGAATCGATATTCCCCCTGCTCCAGGCAACCTCGATTGCATGGCGGATCGCCCGTTCTACACGGCTGGCTGTCGTATTAAATTTTTTGGCGATGTCTGGATAGAGGACTTTTGTGATCGAGCCAAGAAGTTCAATATCGTTGTACACCATTGAGATAGCTTCACGCAAGTACATATAGCCTTTAATGTGGGCAGGAACGCCAATTTCATGGATAATGCTTGTAATGCTTGCATCAAGGTTCTTAGGCTTTTGCTCTGTTGACCTTCCATAGTTAATCGACGATGATGGCTTTCTTGCCATCGTTTTCGCTTTGCCGCTCACCTGGCGAATATGTCCGGCAAGATGGTCCATATCAAATGGCTTCAGGATGAAATAAGAAGCACCAAGATCTACTGCCTTTTTGGTTACATCTTCCTGACCGAATGCAGTCAGCATAATCACATTTGGAATGATGCCTTTTTTCATCTCACGGAGCCTTTCAAGCACTGCCAGGCCGTCAAGGTGAGGCATGATGATATCTAATAACATAACGTCCGGATCTATATCTTCAAGCATTTCTAAACATTCCTGGCCATTATGGGCAACACCGATAATCTCCATATCATCCTGCGAAGAAAGGTACTCTTCAAGAAGACCTACTAATTCTCTGTTGTCATCAACGACACATACTTTTATTTTGTTCACTGCTTGGTTCCTCCTCAATCCAATTATGATCACAAATCTTATCTTCTCTAAATTCTATTCTAAATGACTAATTCGACAATGCAACAGAAATTCCTCTTATTTTTAATTTTTTCTTAAAAAAGTTATATTTTCTTATTAATGCTCCTTTTTCCTTTGTTTTTCGACTAATTTCGATTGTTGACAAAAATCCATTAGGTATTTTGTCGAATAATCTTGAAATTAGACTTTTTTATTAACAAAATCTTAGTTTCAAAACTGCTTCACCCAATAGTAAACCGGCCATTGCGTAATTTCGACAATAAAAAAAGGCGGCAGCTGCCGCCGAATTTTCGTCATTTAACTTGCCTGTTCTCTTGGTTTTTCATAAATATCAATCCCCGCTTCATTCAGCATCCATTCAATATGGACGCCGTATCCGCTCGTTGGATCATTAACAAATACGTGTGTCACCGCTCCTATGAGCTTATTGTCCTGGATGATCGGGCTGCCGCTCATTCCCTGGACAATTCCGCCGGTTTTTTCCAATAGCTCAGGGTCTGTCACTTTAATGACCATCCCCTTTGTCGCTGGAAACTTTTGTGGAATCGTACTGACAATTTCTATATCAAAAAGATTAACTTCATCATTGTTTACGACTGTCAATATTTTTGCCGGGCCTTCCTTCACCTGATGCGAAAGGGCTATTGGAAGCGGCTTATCAAAAATGCCATTATTGATATCCTTGTTCAATTCGCCAAAAATCCCAAAGGGGCTATTTCTTTTGATATTACCGATTATTTCCCGGTCGGATGAAAAGCGCGCCAACTTTTCACCTGGGTCACCTTTTCCACCTTTTTCAATGGAGGTTACTGTGGAGCGAACAATTTGGCCATCTTCAACGACAATTGGCTTTTTCGTATCCATGTCAGATATTACATGGCCGAGGGCACCATATTTCTTGGATTGAGGGTGATAAAATGTCATTGTGCCAATCCCTGCTGCCGAGTCGCGAATATACAATCCGAGCTTGTACGTGTTTTCATTTATATCTTTTTTCGGTTGGAGATGTGTTGTGATTTTTTCATTTTCTCTTTTAAGCACTAAATCCAATGGTTTTCCATCTTCCCCTGCCTGCTTCACGAAAGGACCAACATCCGCCATTTTTTCAATTTGCTTGCCATTGATTTCTGTAATGATATCGCCTTTTTTAATCCCTGCTGTTTCACCTGGTGATACCCTTCCCTCTTCAGCCTGAACTTGATGATGTCCGACCACTAGGACACCAACTGTATTCAGTTTGACTCCAATGGATTGGCCGCCAGGCATAACCTTGAAATCCTTCAGAACATTAACATCGACTTTTTTTACCGGAAAACCCGCGAGCTCAAGAACCATTTCATCTTTGCCATGTCTTTTTGCTTCAAGCGAAACGGTTTCGCCGTTCTGGTCTACGGTTATACTTTCATTTTCTGCAGAGGCTGTAACTTGCACGGCATTAGCATTTATATGAAGCGTTTGCCCCTCGAACAGAGTAATATCTCCTGGAATTGATAAATATTCATGTACTGGTTTTGCAAAACCTAGAGCAATTAATGAAACAAGGAGAATTCCACCAATAAATTTTCTGAAAAAATCTTTTTTCAAATCCATTCACTCTCCTCGCTTCTAGTCCACACACATATCGAAAATGGCTACATCTTTAATTTTGCCTCGACACGGCGCATTTATAACCAGTATAAAAATAAAAAAGCTACCCTTTATGGATAGCTTTTCAAGTTGCAGCTTTCATATTCTGGGCAAGCTTCAATAATTCTTCTGCATGCTGTTTTGTCAGGTCTGTAATTTCAACCCCTGAAATCATCCTGCCAATTTCCTTAACCTTCTCGGAGACAGTAAGCGGAGTTACTGAAGTTTTAGTACGGCCATTCTTTATCACTTTTGCAATGTATAAATGTGTATCAGCCATCGCTGCCACCTGTGGTAAATGCGAAATGCATAGAACCTGGGAACCTGTCGATACATTATAAATTTTTTCGGCAATGGATTGCGCTACGCGGCCGCTGACACCTGTGTCGACTTCATCGAAAATGATCGAAGTGACGCCCTGGTGCTTCGAAAATATGCTTTTAAGCGCGAGCATAATCCTTGAAAGTTCCCCGCCTGAAGCAACTTTTGACAATGGCTTCAATGGTTCCCCAGGGTTTGTTGAAATATAAAATTCGACCTTATCGGTACCATTTTTATGGAAGGTTTCCTGATTTGACTCGATCCTTAATTCAAATACAGCTTTCTCCATGTATAGTTCTTTTAGTTCTTTATGAATCAATTTTGTTAATTTTTTCGCCCATTTTTTCCGTGTTTCATTTAAATTGGATGCTTCGATGCGCAAATCCTTCCTTAGGGAGGCAAGCTCCTTCTCCATTTGGCCGATATGGACTTCTTTATTTTGCAAGGTCTCGATTTCTTCCTCAATTTTTGAAGAATATTCGAGGATTTCTTCAATGGTTTTGCCATATTTGCGCTTCAGCTGATTGATTTCGTTCAATCGGTCATCGATTTCATTCAAGCGCTGCGGGTCGTATTCTAACGAATCAAGTTCATTCCTGATTGTTCTCGCTGCATCCTCGAGCATATAAAAGCTATTGGCAACCGATTCTGCAACATTTTTATATTCGGGGTTCAAATCAGCGGCTGTATGGAGATTATCCATTACGAGCGCTATCCAGTCGAGCCCTTTCTGTTCACCCTGCAGGCCAGAATAGCTGGTCTGGATACTTTCAAAAATCCGTTCAAAGTTGCCAAGCTTGTGCTTTTCTTCAGAAAGTTCTTCATCCTCATTGATTCTCAAGTTCGCTGACTGGATTTCGTCATGCTGGAATTGAATTAAATCCAGCCTGTGAGCCATCTGCTGCTCGTTTTCACTCAGACTTTTAAGTTTTTTTTGCGTTTGTTCGAAGGATCGGAAGACATGCTGGTATTCACTCAGGGCAGGGAGGATTTCTTCTGCACCGAATTGATCTAAAAGGTTAATATGCCTAGTTTCATCCATCAATTCCTGATGCTCATGCTGGCCGTGGATATCGATCAGGGAAGATCCCACTTCCCGTAACACCGCAATGGTGACAAGCTTGCCATTGATACGGCAGACGCTTTTCCCGCCTGCCGAAATATCCCTTCTTATAACGATCATGCCATCTTCAATCTCGATGCCAAATTCAGCTGCTTTGGCGTAACAAGGATGTTGTTCACCTTCAATAAAGAACAAGCCTTCAATCTCAGCCTTATTCTCACCATGGCGGACAAATTCTGCTGAACCCCTGCCGCCTACGAGCAGATGGATTGCGTCAATGATGATGGATTTGCCTGCACCTGTTTCGCCCGTCAGAACAGTAAGGCCTTTATTAAAAGAAACAGACAAAGATTCTATTATTGCGAAGTTTCTTATCGATAATTCATTTAACAAGCAACCGTCACCTCATTTTTTACAGCATATCCAGAAAACGATTTGTGACCAGCTCGGTATCCTCCGGAGTACGGCAGATAATTAAGATTGTATCATCCCCACAAATCGTGCCAAGAATATCTTCCCAATCGAGATTATCAATTAATGCCCCAATCGCATTCGCATTTCCAGGCAATGTCTTCATCACTAATAAATGACCCGCCTGGTCAATTCTTACAAAAGCGTCCATCAGGGACCTCTTTAATTTTTGCAAAGGATTGAATCGCTGGTCAGCAGGAAGGCTGTATTTGTACCTTCCATCGATCAGGGGCACCTTTACAAGATGCAGCTCTTTTATGTCACGCGAAACAGTCGCCTGAGTAACATTGAAGCCGGCAGCTTTCAGCCGGTCGACAAGCTCATCCTGTGTTTCAATATCTTTGCTTGCAATTAACTCTCGTATTTTAATATGTCGCTGTCCTTTATTCATTCATATCACCCCTGGATAGATCCGAAACATTCCTGTTTATATTTATACTCATATGTTAGCCGATTTCGGCAAAATGTACAATAATTCGTGGTTTTTCTCCTTGCCGGAAGTGACAAGGAGATGAACTTAAGAAAAAATTCAGTAACAGGCCTCATGGTTAAAGAATGTTTGATAACCCGGGTTCGCCTTTCATAAGTGTTAATCCTATCGACAAAAAAAAGAACAGACTGCATCAGCCTATTCTTCTTCGTTCGTTTGTTTTGACTTCAATTCATTATGCGCCTCTGTCACCACAGCCTCGCTTGAGGTTTTTAAAAGCAGGCTTCCTTTTTCCTCTGATTGGCCGTTCCACTGAAGATGCAGGAGGAATTCAATATTGCCATCCCCACCTGTGATCGGTGAGAAGCTTAAATTTAATACATCATAGCCCTCGTCAATTGAAAATCCGGTGATTCGATTCAATACTTGTTCGTGGACTTTCCTGTCACGAACAATCCCCTTTTTCCCAACTTGTTCGCGCCCTGCTTCAAACTGCGGTTTGACGAGAGCGACAATATCACTGCCTGGAACCAAGAGGGTTTTCAGCACCGGAAGGATCAGGCGAAGCGAGATAAACGAGACATCGATGCTCGCAAAGTTTGGCATTCCCTTAATCAAGTCTTCGGGCTTAACGTAACGGAAATTGGTCCTTTCCATGACTACTACACGCTCATCCTGGCGCAGCTTCCAGGCAAGCTGGTTATAGCCGACATCCAGGGCGTATGACATTTCGGCTCCATTTTGGAGGGCACAATCCGTGAACCCTCCAGTGGAGGCTCCGATATCCAGTAATGTTTTGCCCTTCACATCAAGATCAAAGGTCTTCAATGCCTTTTCAAGCTTCAATCCGCCCCTGCTTACGTAGGGAAGGACATTCCCCTTCACTGTCAGGGGAATGTCACTGTTCACTTTTTCTCCCGGCTTGTCCAGCCGGTTTTCGTTGGAGTAAACAAGTCCTGCCATGATTGTCCGTTTTGCCTTTTCTCTCGTTTCAGCGAGGCCGCGTTCAACAAGGAGTACATCTAATCGTTCTTTTTTAATTTTCATTTGTTACGCCCTTTTTTGTTTTTGCCTTGCCAGCTTTTGAATGCGCAAGACGACATCCTCTGTTGTCATGCCGATTTCCTTCAGCAATTTCTCGACACTGCCGTGTTCGATGAATTGATCTGGAATTCCCATACGGTCGATTTCTGCTTTATGGTAGCCGAGCTCCTGGGCTGTTTCAAGAATAAAGCTTCCGAATCCGCCTTGGAGGACAGCTTCTTCAATTGTAAGGATCGGCATATCAGCATTAAGGATACCCTTCAACATCTCTTCATCAAGCGGTTTGATGAAACGGGAATTGATAACCTTCACTGAAAATCCCTGCTTCGAAAGGATTTCCGCTGCCTCCAGAGCCATCGGAATCGTGGTACCGAAAGTAAGGATCGCTGCATCCTCGCCCTCACGCAAAACCTCCCACGTTCCAATCGGAATTTCTTTTAACTCTTCGTCCATTGGTACACCAAGGCCATTGCCTCGAGGATAACGCATGGCAATCGGGCCATCATCATACTTGATGGCAGTGTTGACCATGTGCTGTCCTTCATTCTCATCCTTAGGCATCATCAGCACCATATTAGGGAGATGCCTTAAGAACGCAATATCGAAGACGCCTTGATGGGTTTCACCGTCAGCGCCTACAAGGCCGGCACGGTCAATCCCGATAAATACATTCAGGTTCTGGCGGCAAATGTCATGGACCACCTGATCATATGCACGCTGCAGGAATGTCGAATATATCGCAAGAAATGGTTTCATGTTCTGTGTAGCCAGACCGGCAGCAAAAGTCGTCGCATGTTGTTCAGCAATCCCTACATCAATCATTCTGTCAGGGAATTCGCTAGCGAAGCCTTCCAATTTCGATCCAACTGGCATCGCCGGTGTTACTGCGACAATCCGTTCATCCGTCCTCGCAATCTTTCTTACTGTTTCACTGACAAGCTTGCTCCATGCTGGCGGAGAGTAATCGGGCTTAACAAAATCACCTGTTTCCATTTTGTAAGGCCCAGTTCCGTGCCAGGTGCCGATCTTATCGTTTTCTGCAGGATTGTATCCCTTGCCTTTTTTTGTGATCACATGCAGCAACACAGGTCCTTCCTGTTTTTTCGCATATGCAAGGTTCTCAAATAAATCTTCATAATTGTGCCCATCTACTGGACCTAAATAAGTGAATCCTAACTCCTCGAAAAAGATGCCTGATACAAACAAGTACTTTAAACTGTCCTTGATTCTCTCAGCAGTAGCTGCAAGCTGCCCACCGATCGCCGGTACTTTCTTTAACAGCAGCTCGAGTTCATCTTTCACCCAGTGGTATTTCCCTGCAGTCCGCAGACGGCCAAGTACGCTATGCAAAGCACCGACATTCGGTGCAATCGACATTTCATTATCATTAAGAATGACAATCAGCTTCTTTTTTTCATGGCCGATATGATTAAGCGCTTCAAGAGCCATTCCGCCTGTCAGCGCACCATCACCAATAATCGGGACGATATGCGAGTTCTCACCTTTTAAATCCCTGGCAATAGCCATTCCCATAGCTGCTGATAGTGAAGTAGAGCTATGGCCAGTTTCCCAGACATCGTGCTCGCTTTCAATCATTTTAGGAAAGCCGCATAATCCTTTATGCTGCCTTAATGTATCAAATTGGCATGCTCTTCCTGTCAGGATTTTATGTACATATGACTGATGTCCTACATCCCAGAGGAATTTGTCCTTCGGGCTGTCGAAACACTTGTGGAGGGCAATTGTCAATTCTACTACACCAAGGTTAGGACCAATATGTCCTCCAGTAACCGATAATTTTTCGATTAAAAACTGCCGAATCTCCCCGCTCAATTCTTCCAATTCCTTGTTTGAAAGATTTTTCAAGAAGGAAGGGTCTTTTATTGATAAAAGATCCATTTCGGACCACTCACTTTCATTTCTGACTTATTAATCCGCATTCAATATTTGGATAATTCATTTTCCCAAAAAAGTTGTTAGTAATAACATATATTAAGTAAAGAAAGGTTTTCAAGCTATACCTTAAATTATGTAGGCACTTTTTCGTAATTCACAGATCAAAAAAGTAAAAATCCGTTGCTGTAATTTTCTTCAAAGCATTGAACGCAACAGCCTCTATATATAAAAAAGGCTGTCAACACTACCGTGCTAACAGCCAATTATAGCACACGATTCCTGCATTCTCAACGGCATCCGAGGCCTAATGGTTCCGTAGACCAATTAAATCGGCAATCTGTGAAAGAATGTCCACATCAAGGTCGGTAGACAACAGGGCATCTTTTGCACTTCGCAAGTGATGGTCAAGCGCCTCTTTCGCTCCTTCAATGCCGAGCAGTGCCGGATACGTGCTCTTATCATTTTCAGTATCGCTGCCGACTGGTTTTCCGATCATTTCTTCTGTGCCCTCAAGGTCGAGGATGTCATCCCTGATTTGGAAAGCGAGGCCAATATGATAGGCAAACTTGGACAACAGATTTTTTTGGACTTCTGTAGCACCAGCAATTTCGGCACCGGCAATGATACTATACTCCAGAAGCTTCCCGGTTTTATTGATGTGGATATATTCAAGCTGTTCTAGTGTCAGCTGTCTTCCTTCACCTTCCATGTCGGCAACTTGCCCGCCCACCATACCAGCCGCACCTGATGCTTTGGACAAGCCTTTTATCAACGATAGTTTCACGTTGACCGGGACTGATTCTTCTGGCAGTTCAGCAAGCATATTAAAACTTAACGTCAATAAGGCATCACCAGCAAGGATAGCAGTCGCTTCCCCAAAAACCTTATGGTTCGTAGGTTTTCCTCTTCT
Source organism: Mesobacillus subterraneus (assembly GCF_023715485.1). Lineage (GTDB taxonomy): Bacteria > Bacillota > Bacilli > Bacillales > Cytobacillaceae > Mesobacillus > Mesobacillus subterraneus_B. The sequence continues at coordinate 120,668 of NZ_JAMBOF010000008.1, forward strand.
TAAGTCATCGTCGTCCATACTTGGGAGGTCATCATGGATAAGGGAATATGTATGCACCATTTCAATCGCCGCAGCAGCATCCAGTCCATCCTTTGGGTTTTTTCCGAATGAGTCGATCACCGCGAACAGCAGCAGCGGGCGAATCCTTTTGCCGCCGGCCTCAAGCGAATAGAGCATTGCTTTGGCAAGGTTTTCCGGTGTCTCCAGCATGCCAACAACTTCCCTGAGCCGTTCTTCAACCAAAGCTTTATATTTCTTTGAAAATGATTCCAGTGAAACAGGATCCAAATCTATTCCTCCTCATTTATGGAGAAACCTTCAGTCCGTCCATCTTCTGTAATGATCTGGGCCAGTTGTTCTTCCACATTCTTTAGCTTATCATGGCAAAGCTTGGATAGTTCCATTCCTTGTTTATAAAATGAAATCGCTTCTTCTAGAGGTACGTCGCCTTCTTCAAGCTTTTCAACTATCGTTTCTAATTGTTCCATTGCCTGTTCAAAGTTAAGTTTCTTTTCGTCTGCCATCGTTTACACTCTCCTCAATTTCAGTTACTACACATTTAAGGCTTCCATCTGAAAGCTTTACATATATTTTTCGCTCCGGTTTTACCTGGGCGACTTTCTTAATTAGTTTGCCATCTTCTGAATAAGCAAGGCTGTAGCCACGATCCATGATTTTCAGCGGACTCAATGCTTCAAGCGTCGAGATGATTCCGGTGAACTCTTTTCGCTTTTCTGAAACCACTGCAGTCATCGCTCGGTTCAAAGCCCTTGTTGCCCGCTGGTGTCTTTCAGCGGATATTTTCCTCAGTTCTTCAGGGTGCCCACGTTCCAGTCTTCTTTTTAGCTGTAGGAGCGCGTCATTTTTTGCGGCATAAAGCTTTTCCGCTCCGCGGGTTAACGATTCCGTCAATTTATCCACTTGCTCCAGCTTTTGTTCATATAATTTCCTCGGGTAGCGGAATGCATAAGACCTGATCAGGCGCTGATAGCGCTCCTGCTGGAAAATCACTTTTTCCCTCATCGCCCTCAGCAGCCTTGTTTCCCGGTTCATTACTCGCTCCAAAAGCTCCTGGATATGAGGCACTGCCAGTTCTGCTGCCCCTGTCGGCGTCGGCGCTCTCATGTCGGCAACAAAGTCGGCAATCGTAAAGTCTGTTTCATGCCCAACCGCAGAAATGATTGGAATCTCAGAAGCAAAAATAGCCCTTGCTACCGCTTCTTCATTGAAGTTCCAAAGCTCCTCGATTGAACCACCTCCGCGACCGATAATCAGGACATCCACGTCTGCCCTGTCATTTGCCTTCTGGATTGCCTTGACGATCGATGGCGCTCCCTGGTCACCCTGGACTAAAGCTGGAAAAATCAATACCTTTGTAATTGGATACCTTCTTTTGATCGTCGTCAAAATATCACGGATAGCTGCGCCTGTCGGCGAAGTAACAATTCCGACTGCCTTTGGATATTTCGGAAGGGGTTTCTTGTACTTCGGTGAAAATAGCCCTTCTTGTTCAAGCTTTTTCTTCAACTGCTCGTATGCGACGAATAAATCGCCGACACCATCAGTCTTCATTTCTTTTATGTATACCTGATACTGTCCGCTGCCTTCATAGACACTGATATCGCCCCTTACGAGGACCTTCATGCCATTCTCAGGCTTAAACTTCATTGAACGGGCGGCGCCTGAGAACATTACAGCCAGGATTCTCGCTTTTTCATCCTTAAGCGTAAAGTACATATGCCCACTCGAATGCCTCTTAAAATTAGAGATTTCCCCCTTAATATAAACACCCTGAAGATGGGGATCTGCATCAAATTTTCGTTTTATGTATTTGGTTAATGCGTTGACAGTGAGATAACGCTGATTATCCATTGGTAAACTCCTTTGGGGGAAACAGGTTGAAAAACTTTTACATTCGGCAGTGATTAAGATGAATGTTAATTTTAAAATCCACAGTCGAATTTATACATTCTACTTCATAAAAAAACTGCCCATATCTATTATAAATTTGGAATCCCGTTTCGTCACTTAACATAAGTGAATTTGAGCTCCTAAATATAACAGATATAGACAGTATCACGCCTTATAAATTTGAATTTTGAAGCTTACTCAGGTGGTTTTTTGCTGATTTTAAAGTGTTGTACATCAACATGGCAATCGTCATTGGGCCGACACCGCCTGGTACTGGTGTGATATAGCCTGCCTTCTCTTTGACCTCTGCGTATGCAACATCCCCGCAGAGCTTGCCTTCTACATCCCTGTTCATGCCTACATCAATCACTACTGCTCCTGGTTTGATATGGTCAGCTGTAATCAGGCCTGCCTTTCCAACGGCGGCAACCACTACATCTGCCTGTCGGGTATGTTCTTTTAAATCTTTTGTTTTTGAATGGCAATATGTAACGGTCGCATTCTTATTAAGGAACAACTGCCCTGCCGGCTTTCCTACTATATTGCTTCTGCCGACCACGACGACATGCTTACCAGCAAGATCAATTTCCATTTCCTTCATCATCACCATGACACCAAAAGGCGTACAAGGCAAAAAGGCGTCCTGACCGGTCATCATCCGGCCGATGTTAATTGGATGGAACCCATCAACATCCTTGTCAGGAGAGATTGCCTCAATCAGGTGAGTTTCATTGATATGACCTGGCAGGGGAAGCTGAACCAAAATTCCATGAATATTCTCATCGTTGTTCAATTCATCTATTTTAGCCAGAAGCTCCTGTTCGGTGATCGATTCAGGATATTCGATCAACACATTATGCATGCCCAGCTCTCTAGCCGTTTTTTGCTTGCTGTTTACATAGGTTCTTGAAGCCTGGTTATCGCCGACGAGAATCACAGCCAGTCCCGGTGTCATACCTTGAGTCTTCATTTCCTGGACCTGGCCGACGATTTCACTTTTTGTCTTTTTAGCGATTTCTTTTCCATCAATAATAATAGCAGCCATACTTTCTCCCCCTAAGTAATCAGGGAGGTCCAACCTGCCTTCTTTTAATGGTTACTGGGAGATATTCTGTTTTACTTTAGACAGAACCCCATTTACAAATCGGCTTGATTGGTCATCCCCATATAATTTGGCAATTTCAATTGCTTCATCAAGAACGACATTCGCGGGCACTTCTTCGTTGCAGTACTTCAATTCATATACGGCAAGGCGCAGGAGATTACGGTCAACAGCGGCAAGCCTGTCGATTGACCATTTTTCCAAATACCCCTTAATTTCATCATCTATTTCCTGCTGATGCTGAACGGTACCGTATACAAGTTTATTCAGGTAATCATCCCCCACTTCTTCTTCGAGTACATGCTCGATTGCATCTGAAGCTTCTACCTTGCTTATATCAATCTGGAATAAGGCCTGGAGGGCCTTTTCTCTAGCTGTTCTTCTTTTCATTGAATTCCTTAGCTCCTTTATGGCGTGTCTGATTCTAACAAAATAATAGCATAACATATCACTTTACGCATGGTTTCCTATTATTTTTCACTTTTTAGAAAAAGTTAATCAAAACAATGGAAAATTTATCAATAAAAGACTAGGGAATCCAATGCCTTATTGCCATTTGGAAACAAGAAAAGCACAAGCGCCTTGGTCCTCACAAAAAAAACCAAAGGCATACGAAAATATGCCTTCGGTTCCGTTTTTAAATTTCCTGTTCTACTTCAGTTTCTTGCTTCTGATTTTCAAATTGGATTCCGACGACATGGATATTGACTTCTGTTGCGTCAAGCGCAGTCATGTTCAATAATGCCTGGCGGATGTTATCCTGAATTTTTTGAGCAACCACAGGAATTGACACACCAAATTTCATCACGCAGTATACATCAACCTTGATGCCTTCTTCAGCAAGTTCAACCTTTACGCCCTTGCCGTGATTTTTCTTGCCTAATCTTTCAACTACACCAGCGGCGAAGCTGCCGCGCATTTGCGTGACACCCTCAACTTCGGATGCCGCAATGCTTGCAATGACTTCAATTACTTCAGGTGCAATTTCTACTTTTCCCAAGCCGTTTTCATCATGGCTCATTTCAAGTAAATGTTGCTGTTCACTCATGGCTAGACCCTCCTGTTATTCTTCTGTCATAAGATCATACATTTCTAAAAATTTTGTATTGAATTGCCCTTCCACGAACTTTTCATGGTTCAGCAGCTTAAGATGGAACGGAATGGTCGTGTGGACACCTTCAACCACAAATTCGCCAAGCGCCCTCTTCATGCGGTCAATCGCTTCTTCCCGGCTACTGCCATATGTAATGACCTTCGCGATCATTGAATCGTAGTAAGGCGGGATCGTATAGCCAGGATATGCCGCTGAATCTATTCTAACACCAAAACCGCCTGGAGGGAGATACATTTTGATTTTACCGGCTGAAGGCATGAAATTTTTCGCTGGATTTTCTGCGTTGATACGGCATTCGATCGCCCAGCCGTTAAACTGCACATCCTCCTGTTCAAGGTTCAGCCTTTCGCCAGACGCAATCTTGATCTGTTCCTTGATCAAGTCAACACCTGTTACCATTTCAGTTACAGGATGTTCCACCTGGATACGTGTATTCATTTCCATGAAATAAAATTTACGATTGCGATAGTCATATATAAATTCTACCGTGCCAGCACCAGTATAATCAACTGCTTTGGCTGCTTTTACAGCAGCTTCGCCCATTTCTGCGCGAATTTCTCCATCCAGTGCCGGGGATGGTGTTTCCTCTAGCAGTTTTTGAAGGCGTCGTTGAATCGAACAATCACGTTCGCCAAGATGGATTGTATGGCCGTAGCTGTCAGCAAGCACCTGGATTTCTACGTGGCGGAAATCCTCTATATATTTTTCAATATAAACTCCGGGATTTCCGAATGCCGTCATTGCTTCCTGCTGGGTAATATTAATCCCCTTGATCATCTCCTGCTCTGTCCTGGCAACCCGGATCCCTTTACCGCCGCCGCCAGCAGTCGCTTTGATGATAACAGGGTAACCGATGTCATTCGCAAGGTTGATAGCATCCTCGATATTCTCGATGATTCCCTGGGAACCTGGTACAATCGGCACGTTCGCCTCTTTCATTGTTTCCCTTGCGACATCCTTAGTCCCCATCTTCTGGATTGCTTCAGGCGTTGGCCCGACAAATATAATGTTGCACTCTCTGCAAAGCTCTGCAAAATCGGCATTTTCCGCCAGGAATCCGTACCCAGGATGGATCGCGTCGCAGCCTGTCAGCTTTGCCACGCTGATAATATTGGTGAAATTTAAATAGCTGTCTTTAGAAGCCTTCGGTCCGATGCAATAGGCTTCATCAGCAAGCTGTACATGAAGTGATTCCCTGTCTGCTTCTGAAAAGACCGCGACAGATTCAACTCCCAGTTCCCTGCAGGCGCGGATGACCCGGACTGCAATTTCTCCTCTGTTGGCTATCAATAATTTTTTTATCATCAATATCGCTCCTTATTCGGGCTTGACAAGGAATAAAGGCTGGCCGTATTCCACCAGCTGACCGTCTTTTGCTAGAATTTCAACGATTTCCCCGTTTACTTCCGCTTCGATTTCGTTAAACAATTTCATCGCTTCTACGATACACACGATTGAATCCTTGCTGACCTTAGCCCCTGCTTTTACATAAGGCTCCGCATCAGGAGAGGAAGATTGATAGAAAGTACCAACCATCGGAGAAACAATTTTATGTAAATTGGAAGTATCATTAACTTCTTCCTGTTTCGTTTCCTGGATCGCTGCTGCATCAGCCTTTGGTTCTTGCTTAGGAGCTTCCTGTACAGCTGGAATTGGCTGCGGCGCTACATGCTGAACAGCAGGCTGTGCTGTCTCGACTGCCATTTTGACTGCACCATGCTTCTTCATCTTGATTTTTGATCCCTCATACTCGTATGAAAACTCGTCAATGCTTGAATGATCTACTAATTTGATTAACTCTCTGATTTCCTGAACTTTTAACATGTTTGGGCACCCCTTGTCCATTTCATAAATTAAGACTAGATACTAATACTATACGATAATACCATGTGCAAATTCAATATGTTACGATAATTCTTATCAATTCATAGCCTTTCTTATCCATTTTAATATTTTCTGAAAAAAAAGTGAATTCATTCGACAGGAATCCCAAAATTTCTAGCGAATATATCAATCATTAGCTAGATTTAAGGGGAGAAGACATTGAATGAAAAATATTGAAGATATAAAAATGGACGACCTGAATAGAAAGAATGCCTTGATCGTTAAAGCAACTTTCATTTCCGTTCTTCTGGCGGCGGTTGTTGATATTGCGATGAAGAAAGAACTTGCGGTGATTCTCTCGATCATTGCCGGCGGCGGAACTGGAGTCGCAATAGTGGGTATGCTCCATTTCCTTAAAAAGCTTACCAGCTACATACCTTATCTCTCTGTCGTCATTGTCTCAGGAGTATTGTTCATGATCATGGAGACGAGTGTATCGCCGACTGCGTATATATTGCTTTATTTTATCCTTGCGGCAGCCGCCATTTACATGGACAGGAAAATTCTCATGCTGGCTTCCGGCCTCGGCTTCATGATCATTACGCTGTTCACAATAATGCACAAGCACGAATTGCCTTTGGAGACGAAAAATTATGTAACGATCTATCTATTATATATGTTGGTCACTGTCATGCTGAGCTTCCAATTTTCGATATCAAAAAAACTTGCTGAAACGATTGTTGCAGCCCAACAGGAATCAGAAGCATTGCTGATGAAAGATTTAGAAACAAGGAAAATAATCGAGACTAATACAAAAAGCATAGCAAACCTAATAGATGAAGTAAAATTCAAGAGCCGTGAAAATTACGAGTCTTCAATTGAGATGACCCATTCAGTAACAGAGATTTCTGCCGGAATCAATGTCCAGTCCGATTCGGTCGTCGACATTACCCAAACACTGGAAAGGACGAACCAGGTGATTTCCCGGACATCTGCGCTCGTGGAGAAGCTCCATCAGGATGCACTTGCCGCTGAAAAGGTTTCTGACAAAGGCGATGAATTGATGACAAGCCTCATCTCAGAACTTACTGCCTCCTACGAGAATATGCAGTCCGTGAATGAGCATATTCTTTCACTTTCAACCCTGGTAAAAGAAACAGCCAGTTTTGCTTCAGACATCCAGGGAATTGCATCCCAGACCAATCTGCTTGCCCTTAATGCATCAATTGAGGCTGCCAGGGCAGGGGATAGCGGAAGAGGATTCGCCGTCGTCGCTGAAGAGGTACGGAAGCTTGCAGATATCACCAGCAATACGGCCACCCAGATAACCGATAACTTAAAAAGTGTCATGAGTGATACGTCCAAGACAAAGGATGGCGTAAACCTTACAGCGGAAAAGCTTACGCAAAACCTGGAACTGGCAGCAGAAACTATGGAAGCCTTCGAAACAATCCATCAAACCTTCAAAAATTTTAAAAGTGATATTTCAGAGCAGGATAAATTGACCAGAAACATCCTGGATTCTTCAACTGCTATCGAAAGCACTATTGTCGGCTTCAGCTCAGTCATCCAGCAGGCAAGCGCAGCGCTGGAGGAAATTTCATCCGCAGCGATAAATCAAAGCGAGCATCATGAACAATTATTCAAGTCAGTGGAAGTCGCCCATGGATCCTTGGATAATCTATTGAAATTACAGCAAAGTTAAAGGGAAAGCATCCGCTTTCCCTTTTTCACTTTATTAGAATGTATTCTATTCAACTTAGACTGTGAATAACCCAGGCGGTGCAGCTTTTCATTTATTTAACCGGTTCGAATTGAACTGCTACTGGCTGTAATGAACCTAGCTCTGTCCTTACCATCTGGATGATTTCATTGGCAGCAGATGCTGAGTGGTCTTTTGCCTTAACAGTAATTCTTACTTTTTCTCCATCGGCACGTACCAAGGCATCATCATAGCCCATTGATTTGATCAACGTCTCAAGGACTCCTTCTTTTTGGGCGATTTCGTCAAGCTCGTTCATTTTTTCGATCGCATCGCTGCGCTCTTCAGCCGGGAGGTCAGTAGAGGCCATGATTGTCTGCAGGTCTTCCTTCATTTTTGTACGCTGCTCTTCTAGCTTCATACGAAGTGCTTCAAACTTCTCATCGCTTGCAATACCAGAGATAACTGTTGTGCCGTCTTTTGATTCAGTTGCTGCAGTTTCCTTATTGTCTGTCTTAGTCTCTTCGACTCCTGCAAGTTCTCCGCCCTTTTGCTGCTCTGGAGAAGTGATATAATACACCGATAATACGACTACAAGGCTCAACATTGTCAATAACCATACAGTTTGCTTTTTTAATAACATCTATTAATCCCCCTTAGATTTTTTAGGCATTACTGCCACTCGGTGATTCGGAACATCCAAAGCCTTTGTGACTGCCTCCGTGATCCATTTTTTCACCTGTATATTCTCGGCACCCTTAGCAACAACCAAGACACCTCTTATTTCCGGTTTTTTTGTCTCAAGTACTATGGGAACCTCTTTTTCTCCGTTTCGGATAATTACCAGCTGTTCATCTTTGGAGGCATCCTCCACTTTCCGCTTCCCGCCTTCACGATCTGTTTCATCCGTTGTCTGAGACTGGATGACCGTGTTTTTTTCCAGTACTTTTTTCTCTGTAGCATCGATATTGACAAATACCGTCACATCCCCGACGCCATTAATTCCTTCAAGCATTTCCGTAAGCTGGGCTTCATAAGCCTCTTCATATTCGGAAATGACGTCATTTCCTGCCGTTTTTTTCTGTCCAAACACTGCGGCATCTTCTTCTGTCTCGTTTTCTTTCATGGCAGGCACGACCGCATTGGATGGGTTTTGATCGCCAAGAATATTCCCCACAATCATGATTGCTGCTCCGAAAAGAACTACAATCATCAGGTACTGGTACTTGCCGGATTTCTTTCCTGGCGGCCCGTCCTTGGTGCCTAATTGCTTTTTAAGCCAGGTTAAAGGACCTTTCTCATTGTCCATGCTCGTCACTCCCCCCTTCTATCATTATTTGAATAGACTTTTCAGGAACATTCCATTTTTCTGACAGAAGAGAAGATATTTGATCTGTATTCTGAGAGGTTTGTTTTGATGGAAGGGGTGCGTTCGTATCAATTTCTACTTCTCTTACTACTGCCACAGTCTCTCCCTCATCTTCGGCTTTTTTCACATGCACGATGACGTACTCCAGGTTTTCAGGGAAAGGCCGCTGATCCTGATCATTTACTTCAAGCTCGATATTAGCAATCTCCATTCCTTGCTGCTCCATCAACTCCTCCTCTGCGGCTGTTTTCAATTGGACAGCCATTGTTTCTAAAATATATGCATGCTGAGATGCTTGTATTTCTTTTTTCTTAAATTCTATTGAATTTTTTATATTTTCATCTTCCTGACTATTAAATTTTGCCATTGACGTAATCGCCGTTTCGAAATCCGAGGTGAAAATTTTCATGACCGGTGACAGGATGATGGCAATCAGAATCAGTCCTGTGACGATTTTCGTGTATTTCTGAAAGCTTGAATTTGGCAGCAGCATATCAAGAACAGTCGCCAGGAGGATGAAAATGATAATATTCGTAATCCATTCCTTAATGAAGTCCATTTTTATCCCCCTTATCTAACCATCATCGTCAAATTTCCAGCCGCGATAATGACTGTAATTGTCAGGAAAAACATCAACGATACAATGCCCAATGCTGCAAATACATAAATGATACTCTTGCTGATGATATCAAGGCAGGTAATAACAGGACCGCCTCCCAAAGGCTGTAGGATGGCTGCAGCGAATTTATAGATAAACGCAACCATAAGGATTTTGACGGCAGGAAAGGCTGCGATCACAAGGAGAATGGCTACTCCGGCAAGGCCGACCGTGTTCTTCAGCAGCATCGAAGCACTGATGACTGTATCGGTCGCATCGGTGAATACCCGGCCAATAACAGGTACAAAGTTTCCAGTGATGAATTTCGCCGTCTTGACGGTCACCCCATCTGTCACTGCAGCTGAAGCCCCTTGTACAGAAATGACCCCAAGGAAAACTGTTAATAATATACCAAGCAGGCCTACGCTCCAGTTCCGCAGCATACTAGCCAGCTGCGTTACCTTGTATTGCTCAGACAATATACTGACAATGCTCAGCAGTGTCGATAGAAATAACAGCGGCAGCACGACATACTGGATAAACATCCCGCTCGTATTCATCATGAAAAGGATAACAGGATGGAAAAATGCTGCCGATATCATGCCGCCTGAGGTTGCCATCAAGGCTAGCAGAAGCGGAATCAAGGCAAGGATGAACTGGATCATCGTGCTGATCGCGTCATTTGTATAGTCTACAACGACATGGAAGCTGTTCAGAGCAATGATGATCAAGACCATGAACACGATCGAATAGGCCACCTTGCTGATCGTGCTTTTCTCAAATGAATTTTGCAAAGCCTGGAGAAACATGCTGAATACGGTTAACAAAATCAACGATCCAAGCAATTTCCCATTGACTATGAATTCATGAAACGCAAATTGGAAAATTCCTTTGAACCATTCCTTCAGTGAAAACTTTTTTTCTCCGCTGATGAAATCATATAAACTGCCTTTCTGGCTTTCTGGCAAATATCCATCATATTTATTGAGAATATCCTCCCAGAAGCCTTTCAGTTCGTCGATATTGAGATTCTCCAGCTGTGCTTTTGCAATATGGTCTGGATTAATCAATGGATTCGTTGCATTTTCGTCACCGGCAGCTTGTACAACCGGACTGAAAAAAAAGAGTAAGCTAAGTATGGTGCCGAGTATGAACTGCAGACGCTGCTTCATTTTTTCACCTCATCGTTACAAGGCTTGATATCAGCCCGGAATTAAGCGAATGATTGTTTCGATCATTACTGTGAGAATTGGTATTGCCATAGCCAGTATCAGGATTTTGCCGCCTAATTCTATTTTTGAGGCTATCGCCCCCTGGCCTGCATCTTTTGTAATCTGGGCCGCAAACTCGGCGATATAGGCGATTCCAATGATTTTCAGGATCGTTTCCACATAAACCAGATTCACTTTTGCGTTGGCCGCCAGCTTCTGGATCATCGAGATGATTTGATAGATTTGATCAACTAAAAAAAGAAAGATGGCTGAGCCTGTAAAAACAATCAGCAAAAACGCAAAGTTAGGCTTTTGTTCTTTGACGATCAGCGCGAGAAACGTTGCAATCAGTGCTACCCCGGTTATTTGAAGGATCTCAATGGCAAAGCCCTCCCTTACCCTTGAAATAGGAAAACTGATTTAATTTTTTGAAATAGATCATCGACAATCGAAGCAACCATGAAAAGGATATAGATGAATCCAAACAATGTTACCCACTGCGCATATTCCTTTTTCCCTACCTGATCGAGAATGGTGTGCAAAAAGGCAACTACGATTCCCACACCTGCTATTTTAAAAATAATATCTACTTCTAGACCCATCTTGTCCTCCTCCTAAACGCTACATCAGTAAGATGATTAATAATAAGCCTGATAAAAATCCGATGCTTTTCACCATTTTTTCGTATTTCATCTGCTTCTCACAGGCATCTGTTTCTTCTCGTTCCAGATGGGAGATGGTAAGCAGAATTTGTTTTTGCTGTGAATGCCTGTCATGCCTTCCAAGCGTCTCCCCAAATTGCTTCATGATTTCAAATTCTCCCTGTTTGAATGCCGTTAGCTTCCAGACTTCTGAGAGGCTCTCTTCCCATGCAGATTTGACCGTTGTTTCCGATTCAGTCAGCCTCTTGGAAAAGGATTCAAAAAACCAGGACAAAGGCTTTGAAAGCTGTGCTGCCAGCTTCCTCGATGCCTCGTGCAGCGGGGTGTGGCCATACATGATCTCCGCCTCCAGCGACTGCAGTGCCGACTTCAACAACCGAAGCTGCCTGGGACGTTCGCTTAAATGCCTTGATGCTTCAAAACCTGTCCAAGTCGTGGCCAAGATGATCATCACAGCGCCGATTATTTTTATCATTTAAGTCACTCTCACTTTTTGCCGCATTTCTTTGCCGTTAGCGTCTTTAATAGAAGTAATTGTTCCTGGGCCTGAAATTCTCGCAAGTTCAACAAATCTATCAAAAATCCCCATCTCGAGGATTGGTTTTAATGTCGGGCGTTTTTGGATATCCTCCAGGGAATCCCCATGCGTTGTCATGATTAACTTTATGCCTGCATTCACCGCTTCGAGGATTGCCTCACCATCCTCTTTGCGGCCGATTTCATCCACTACAAGGACGTCAGGACTCATTGAACGAATCATCATCATCATGCCTTCAGCTTTCGGACAAGAATCCAAAATATCTACCCTTGGTCCGAAGGTAAGCTGTGGTACCCCTTTTACACAGCCGGCAATTTCCGATCTTTCATCGACGATACCAGCTTTTAGAGGCGGAAGCTTTTTTTCCGGCACCCCACTGGAAATCATCCTTGCTATATCCCTGAGCAATGTAGTCTTTCCTGTCTGGGGAGGACCGATGATCATCGTATGCTTCCAGCCATTTTGATATAAAAATGGCAGCAGCGGCTCGGCAATCCCTATTTTTTCCCTGGCAATCCTGAAATTAAAAGAAGATATATCCCTGATTGCCTTCACGGACCCATTTTCCAGGATCACCTTGCCTGCAAGCCCCACTCTGTGGCCACCAGCAATCGTAATATATCCGCGTTTCAGTTCTTCTTCCAATGTATACATAGAAAAATGCCCGAGCTTATTCAACAGCTGGACTGCATCCTCGGGGGGAATAATATACGGCAAGAATTGAGGCTTCCCCCTCACCGTTACTTCGAGCGGACGGTTGATTCGTATCCGCACCTCTTCCATCCCATCTTTGTCATTAGGAGGCACTGTATCCAGCAAATCCGCAATACGTTTCGGCAAAAAAGATAAGATATCGTCCATCATTGATCCTCCTGACATACGCTTATTAAATATGTATGCCTGCTTGGCCACTTTATGACGGGCAGATTTCCTGAATTGATGCTTAATCAAAAGAAAAGAATAATAAGGAAAGGAGTGAGAAAAAATGAATGAAGACCACCAAAAATTCCAGAAGGTTCAAAGAGAAGATCTCGCAACTTACCTTGGAGGGGCAAGAAGCCCAAAGGAATCTCCGATGGCGGATACAAAATATAACAACAAAAATGATACTGATAAATCCGTTGGAGCAGGAGAGTAATATCGCTTGAAGTCCCTTAGCAAAGGTTTTTCTTCCCGCCCTCGCAAAGTTTAAGGTTGTTATCGAAAGTCCGAAGCAATCATAAACATAGAGAGAAAGAGGGATGAAGTGGAGGGATTTCAAATGAATAATGGGCTATACTACGGATTCAGGGTTGCAGAAAGTGAAAGGAAAATCATTGTAAGCGGTGAAGGATCGATAACCGCAAGTCCAGACAGGGCAACGGCTACTCTTGGTGTACGGACAGAAAGCCAAAATCTTCAAGAGGCTCAAGGCTCCAATGCCGAAATAGCAAACGGAATGCTATCATCACTTATAGGGATAGGAATCTCCAAAGAGGATATCAAGACAGCTGATTTTCGAATCGACCCTATTTACACTTACGAAGATGGAAAGCAGTTATTTCAAGGTTACAGGGTAACCCACTTATTCAACATTACGATTCGCGATGCTGATAAAACAGGTGCAGTCATAGACACTGCTGTTCAAAATGGTGCAAACGAGGTCATGAATATCCAATTTTCCGTCGGTGAACCGCAGGTGTATTATAATCAAGCCCTTTCGCTGGCGGTAATTGATTCCTATAAAAAAGCCCAGACAATATCAAAAACTATCGGGATCAGTACACGGATCTATCCATTATCTATCCAAGAAGAAACTCAAAGAACGGTCCCAGGTCCTTTCCTAGTCGCTTCTTTTGATAAGAGCGGAAGCAGCGGTACTCCGATTGAGCCAGGAAAACTCGAAATTAAAGCTACTGTAACAGCCACCTATCTGAGTTCTTAAACATGTTAAGAAAAGCGGAAGCGCCTTGGTCAGCCCCGACAAGCGCTGGAGGGCCGACCGGTGAAGTCGTTCTTTGACTTCATTGGGCGGACCGAAGCGACTCGAGGGGCTAGGCGCTGAAGCTGGACATTTCTCGAAGTGGTATTTATGCTTTCTTATCTCGCAAAAAAGCCAGGCTATTTGCCTGGCTTTCAGACTGTAGACAAACTCGATGAAAATCGAACTTGTCTACAGTCTTTTAGTTTGGAGGAGAAAATGGGGCTGTTGATTTCCATTCCAGGCGCTTCGCTTTCCGCGGGGCCGGCGCTGAGCCTCCTCGCCGCCGCTGGCGTCTGCGGGGTCTCACCTGTCCAGCTGATCCCGCAGGAGTCTACGCGCCTTCCACTCCAATCAACAGGGCTTCTAAGCTTAACGTGGAACTAACCCAAGTCTATTTTAAAACAGATTTTTCAAAAGCTTGGGGTGAAGAAAATGCTTTCTAAAAAATCATCCAATTAAGCGAGACCAATTAGAGATGGTGCTTTAGACCAACTAGTTCCTCGTGACACTTAGTCCGTAAAATGGAAGCCACACTTGATATCTCTTTCCATTTATGACTTGGTGAGAATGTGTATTCTGAAGTAGGCCGTCCGAGCATAGATTCTGTTATTTTAATCAAACTCACCTATATTCAATATACCTTTGGCATTCGCCCGCCAACCCTAAGGAACCCTTGAAAAATTGTCCATGCAGGTGATGCTTATTTTCGCTGCCTTGAATATTAAAAGCAGCCAACTGGACATGGAGAGGGCCGGCAATGGACTAGAAACTGAAGTTAAGAGGATTCTATCCTCATGTAAATACCTTATGATCAAAAAGGGGTTCGGAATGAGACCATTCCGAACCCCTTTTGTCTCCAAACTGAGCCAGGCTATTTGCCTGGGTTTTGATCTTTGGCGGCTTTTATTCATATTTACTAGCCATTTCATATAGTTCATCTTTAGTAATAGGACCTTTATAATGTTCACGTATTATTCCATTTTTATCGATGATAAATGTCTCCGGCTGCCCAATGACCCCATATTTTTTTGAAACGTCCTGTTTAAAATCAAATAAATAAGTAGATGTAGTTTCATGCTTATCAATAAACTTTTTAACACGATCCCTTGTTTCTCCAAGGTCGATGATCAACAGTTTAAAATCTTTTCCGTATTCCTGATCAAATGCTTCGAGCTCCGGTGCTTCATCCACACAAGGACCGCACCATGTGGCAAAATAATTGAGGATTGTCACCTGACCTTTAAAATCCGAAAGTTTCACATTCTCCCCTTCGATATCTTCAAGTTCAAAGTTATATGCCTCTTCCCCAACTCCTCTGGCCGTTTCGCCTTTATTCAAATTCAGGGCGAAATACGCAAAAGCTCCGACAGTTAAAAGCAGGATAAATATTTTTAAGAATTTATTTGCCATGGAAATACCCCCTAAGCAGCAACGAGATTTTTGCCTTAAATGATAACACCAAATTACATGAGGCTTTAATGAATTCCCATCGCTAGGCACGGGATCATTCAATGAAATTACGCAAGTTAAGCTTAACTTTAACCAGGTGCTGTTTATAAGCGCTCAGCTTAGCCTGATAATCTTCTTCACTAACCTTTGCTTCGGCGTAGGAATCTTCAAGCTCAAGAATTTTATCCATAATCGCATTTTGTCGGGCTATTAGTTGTTGAAAAAGCTGTTCCTCTTTATCGCTGCCTATTTTCTGGTCCTGGAGCCTGGCTTTCCATTTGAAGTAGGAAAAGTAAATTGCTCCTGCTGTTAAAATCGCACCGAGAACGATTAAAAGTATATGCGGGTTGAATTTTTTCAAAGGTGATTGATACCATAATCTTACATGTCCTGGATTGTGGAACTGCGGAGAATTTCTTGTCACATTTTCAGTGCTGTCCTTGCCGGCATCGGCAGCCGCCTGCTCTCCATTTCCTGATTCAGTTCCATCCTGGGCAGGCTGAGTATTTTTGTCATAAAATAATTTTATTTCTTGATCCTCTTGAATCCCTTCAACGTTATATAGCCAGAAGTTCTTCTCTTCAAATTGCATCAAGCCAGCGTTGCTGCTTTTTGCCCCTTCCACCCGTATACTCCCAGCCCCTTCCGGAATAAGTACCTGCATGACTTGGAGCGGGTAATCCAATTTCACTATTATCGGCACCCCTGCTGGCATCTTATAACTGAATGGAATAACTTGTGTTTCTTTAGGCGGGATAGGTTTACCTGTAACGAAACCCTTTTCGGTCGTTTTGATATCTAATGACTGATCCTGCACCTGCAAATCCATGGCCCCTGCCGGGAGCGGGATAGAAAGAACACCATCTGTTTCATTGTCACCTTTGTATTCTTCCTGCCCGGCATTCGTGTAGTTCACCATATGCTTGATTTGAATTGTCCCGTCATCTGCAGGATTCACTACAATGTAATGCATATCCACTGTAGGTTTTTGAACCAGAGCTGCATTGGCATTGACAATCGGGATAAAGGAGAAAATCAGAAGGAAAATCATTAATTTTTTCATCTAACTCTCTCCTTTATTTTTCTTATATTGAAGCATTGCTTGTTGAATCTCCTTCTCTACATCATCAAGCAGCTTTTGATCAAAAGATGTTTCTACAATTCCTGCTTCATTTTTCATTACGGCTGCAGCTTGTAATTCGTATTGTTTTTTCAACTCCATGTAATCTTTTTTGGATAATTTACCCATGTTATATTCGAATTCTATTTCATTTAATGTGGTCATTAACACTTCCTTTTCGTTTGGCGAGAAGCTGTTGCTGGTTTTTACGGTAAAATAAGAATCCCAACCGAACAAAGGCACTAAAACCAGGAATATGCAGCCCAGCGTGAGTATTGCAGTAAATATCATTGAAACGACTGAGAAATCCTCCATACAGTTCACATCCTAAATTTGTAGTCATAGTCGCAATTACTCGGCAGCATTCGATTGTGCCGAGAGAACTGGCAAGGTTTGCAGGAGAATTAGCAGGGGAACAGAGCGTTTGGCTTTCATACTCTAGGCCACCTCTTTCGTTACACCAGTATATTTAGGAGTAATATTCTGGTATTTGCCGTTCCAGACAGCAAATAGAGAACCAATTACCAGCAAAATTGAACCAAGCCATATCCAATTCATCATCGGATTTACTTTTACGATGAAGGTGGCCGTACCGTCTTCCTCCCACGTACTAAGGACGATATACAAATCCTCGGCAACCGAGCTTATAAGGGCTACCTCAGAAGAAGGCTCCTCCCAATTTCCGTAGAATACCTTTTCTGGCTGATAAACACCAAGCCTTTTGCCATTTTTAAATACTGTTAAATTGGCAAAAACAATATCATTGATGTCCTCCGTTCTCTGGTCCAGACCTTCATAGGTGATCCGGTAATCCTCTACGTCTAAAGATTCTCCCAGTTTAAGAGTTTTCATCGTCTCAATATCATAGTTTTGTGAACCGATGATCCCCATTGCGATAAAAGCGATTCCGATATGGACAACATAGCCTCCATATCTGCGCCTATTTTTGATCATCAGCCTGTATAATGCTACTGGAGGCATTTCGGAAGTCATTTTCCTCCTTGCTCTGACGCCTCTATAAAACTCTAAGTAGTGTGTAATAAACAAGAATACAATTACTCCGTACCCGATTACTGCCCATGCTTTTTGCAGTCCCATCATGACCATCAAGGTCATTGCAGCAATACTTAGGAATGCAGGAAGCAAGAAGTTCTTTTGTAAATTCTTCATGGAGGAACGCTGCCAGGCAAGAAGAGGGCAGACCGCCATCACAAACATCATCGAAAGGAGTATTGGCGCCTCTACTTTATTAAAGAACGGAATACCAACAGTTACTTTAGTGCCTCGAACAGCTTCCGATACAAGCGGGAAAATAGTACCCCAGAATACAGCGAATGCTGCCCCTACAAGTAAGAGGTTATTGATCAGGAAACTGCTTTCTTTCGAAATGAAGGATTGAAATTCACCTGCACTTCTTTTGATCAAGTTATACCTGCTCATGATTACATATAAGGCACCAATCACGGCTACACCCATGAAGAGCAGGAAATACATGCCAAGATTTGAATCAGCAAAAGCATGGACGGAAGTAAGTACTCCGCTTCTTACCAGGAAAGTCCCGAATAGAGTAAGAGCATAAGAGATGACGATTAAGCTGATGTTCCAAACCTTTAGCATGTTTTTTCTTTCCTGTATCATCACCGAGTGAAGGAAAGCTGTCGTCGTCAGCCATGGCATGAAGGATGCGTTTTCAACCGGATCCCATGCCCAGTATCCGCCCCAGCCTAGTTCGACATAGGCCCATTGCCCACCTAAAATGTTTCCAAGGCTCAAAAACAGCCACGCGATAATCGTCCATCTGCGTGTCATTTTGATCCAATAATCATCCATATTCTTTAGAATCAAGGCAGCCATCGCAAATGCGAATGGCACTGCAAGACCAACATAACCAAGGTATAGAGTGACTGGATGCACAATCATGCCCGGATTCTGCAGCATGGGATTCAACCCCCTGCCCTCCACTGGAATTTGATCCAGCAGCACGAATGGCTTTGCCACAAAACCTAGAATGAAAAAGAAGAAAATTGAATTAGTCAGCAAGATGGCGGAAATGTAAGGAACCATAGGATTTCCTTTCATCTTCCTTGAAAAAGCTATCATAACGGTATACATGGTCAGGAAGAAAGTCCACAGCAAAAGTGATCCTGAATTGCCTGCCCATAAGGCACTGAGTTTGTATAAAAGCGGCAGCTCGCTGCTGGTATAATCACGTACATATTCATATTGAAATTGTGAGGTTGCGAGCAGATAAAGCATTACCCCTGTAGCAGTTAAAGTGCAGATGAATACTGCTAAAACGCCTGCTTTACCACTGTCGACCAATTTTTGTTTTTTAGTGATGATCCCGAACATAATGATCACCGTGGAGTAGATCGCTAATATCAACCCAATATATATCGAAGCATTTCCGACTAAATACATTTTGTCACCTTCTTTATGTCATTGGCCTTATTACTTCTTATCTGGAGCTTGATTAAGCTTATCTTCATGCAGTTCAGGATCATAATTCTCCATATCCTGCCCTTCATACTTTGAAGGACACCTTGTCTTCACTGATTCAGCCATAAAAGTATTTTTCTTGCCGGTGTGACCTTGAAGAATAACAATTACACCCTCAGAGAAATTATCTGGCTTAACTCCGTCAAATATTACATGCAGTTTATTTCCTTCCGCATCCTTAACGTCAAATTGCAATTGTATTTTTTGTGAATTCCACTTAACAGAATCCTCTACAAGGAGACCCTCAACAGTTACAAAATCATCCTTGTATTTCTCCTGGTTTTCCAATAAATCCTTCAGTTTTAGTTCTATGCCGCTGGACCCTGGGGTAGCAGCCATCAATAAAAATACAATCGCAATCGCAAACACAAATCCGCCAACCATAACTAAAGTATTCTTTTTCATCCCATCCACCTCTTAAATTAGCTTTTTCATTTTTTCTTCATAAGTCCTTTGATCAATCTTTCCATTCAAAAGCATCGAACGGAGATTTTTCTTTTCCTCTGCTATAGTCGTCACTTTGTTTCCGTCGCTTTTGACATTCTTTTTAAAACCTTTCTGGGATTTTCGTACTGCAGGAGTTTTTCTGCTCCCTCTCAGCCCAAAGAATACCAGTCCCCCTGCAATTACAATGGAAACACCAATGATAATGGCACCTACCGCATCAATAATCGGTCTTTCCTTTGAACCAGCATTATTCTTTTCTGTTTGAGCCGCGGCTGTTCCATTGTGGTTATCATCAGTTGGAGGGTTCATTTTGCTGATTATCGACAACGCAGACTCATTGCCTTCCTTTTTGTAGGAAGCAAAATGTTTGAGAACAGTTCCTTTTTTAACATCTTCATACTGATAATGATGAAGCTCTTGTCCATATTCACTCTCGGTAGAAGTAACTGGTGATGGTTCAAGCTTAAACTCCTGTGAATTTAATGGAGTGTAAAAGATGAGGTCTAGCTTTTCGATTTCAGCTGGTGGAATGAATTCAAAGTTGAAGTTTTTATCTGGTCCATCTGCCTGAATAGGATTGGCATAGTATTCAATAACGAAGTTGTAGCTCTCTTCCTGCTTAATTGGTTTTCCCGGCTGCCAAACGACAGTACCCTTCTCTTCATTTATTTTATAGGGCCTTTGTACTTCTGGTTTATTATCATCTGGAAATTCAGCAATCAAGTAGACACTGAAATTTTTGTCTTTTATAGGGAGAGGGAATTCAATCGAGCCGCTAAAATCCTTGCCTGTTTTATTCACGATTGTTCCGTAATATCCTATAAGTAATGATGGTTCATCCTTTGGCCAGTTTTCAGGATAGTCAAATTCGGGCATTACCTGGATCTGCATTTCTTTGTAGGGGAATTTTCCAGCTTCAAAAACCCCTTCAGCATGTGCGCTATTAAGTACAACTAATCCTGAAAAAGTGATGGCCAAGATGAGAAAAAGAAGTTTTTTTCGCATAGGGACCCTCCTCATTTTTTTCATATTTTATCTCTCCCTGTTTTTTACTATATCCCTCATACATATAACTATAGAGTCTTCATATCCTTTTTTGAGGCCGGACTCTTGAACATTTTGTTACCCAACGAAAAACGTTTTTAAATCGTCAAAAATTCATAACAATTTTGTCAAGATTGCCATTCATTGGTGTTAGCTCATGTAAAGATGTTCTTTATAGTGAAAACTAATTTATTAGGACAACTGCCTCATACATCCTTGACACAATTTGTCTATACCTTCTTAAGCAATTTTGATGTAGAATACCTGTATTAGTATTTAGAAGGGGAGAACGCGAAATGAAAAAGATAGCAGCTGCCTTTTTGTTCATTCTATTTATTACTGGATGTTCCGGGGCTTCTTATACAGATGTCTCAGTCGATGAAGCAAAGGAAATGATCGACAATGGGGAAGTTGAAGTAATCGATGTGCGAACTCCTGAAGAATTTTCCGCAGGACACATACCGGGCGCTAAGCTAGTCCCTTTACAAGTAATTGACAGCATGGTTTCTGAGCTCGACAAAAATAAAAAGTACATTGTTGTTTGCCGCAGCGGCAACCGTTCCACCCAAGCCAGCGGAATCCTTGCCGAAAAAGGTTTTTCAAATATCTATAATATGACCGGCGGCATGAACGAATGGAAATATGACGTTGAGCAATAAAAAAAGAAAGCATCTCATTGAGATGCTTTTCTCTTTTCTGCATTTTGTTTCCGGGACCAAAACTCTAGACTTTCTTAAGGCCTTTTAAAGTAAGGCTTGTTCATAAACTGCCCGGAACGGATATGAACAGACCGATATTCAGAGAAAATAAAAGACTGTAAACAAGGCTCGATTTTCATCGAGTTTGTCTACAGCCTGAAGTCTGCTTTTTAAGTAAGCTTTTTGCGTATCAGGGTTATGCGCGAGATACGTATGAACTGTCAGTAGTGTTGATGATCAGTCTGTCACCCTGGTTGATGAAGAAAGGAACCTGAACAGAAAGACCAGTTTCCATGATTGCAGGCTTAGTTCCGCCAGAAGCAGTATCACCTTTGATTCCTGGTTCTGTTTCAGTTACTTCTAACTCAACAGTATTTGGAAGTTCTACTCCAAGAGTTTCGTGGCCAAATTGCATGATATATACTTCCATGTTTTCCTTAAGGAATTTCAATTCATACTCGATAGAAGCTCCTGGCAATTCGATTTGCTCATAGGACTCATTGTCCATGAATACGTGCTGGTCTCCGCTTGCATATAGGTATTGCATTTTGCGGTTTTCGATTTGTGCTTTAGCTACTTTCTCACCAGCACGGAATGTTTTTTCCTGGATTGCTCCAGTACGAAGATTACGAAGCTTGGAGCGTACAAAAGCTGCTCCTTTTCCTGGCTTTACGTGTTGGAAATCAAGTACACGCCAAATGCCATTGTCCACTTCAATTGTTAAACCCGTACGAAAATCGTTAACTGAAATCATTGTTAGTCCTCCTAGTGTCGTCTTAAAGTATGATGAGTTCTTTAGTAGAATGTGTAAGGGACTCATTATGGTCCAGTGTAATTACGGTATCGTCCTCAATCCTTACTCCGCCAAGGCCAGCAATATAGATTCCCGGCTCCACTGTCACAACCATTCCTGGTTCAAGGACTGTATCTGATCTGAATGAAAGACCAGGTCCTTCGTGTACTTCGAGGCCGATTCCATGTCCTGTGGAATGTCCGAAATATTCGCCATAGCCTTTTTCGGTAATAAAGTTTCTTGTAAGCGCATCGGCTTCTCTGCCAGTCATGCCTGGCTTAATGCCTGCCATGCCACGCAGCTGGGCTTCAAGAACGATATCGTAAATTTCTTTCATCTTGTCCCCAGGGCTGCCGACAGCTAATGTACGCGTAATATCAGATACATACCCTTTATAATATGCACCATAATCAAGGGTTACCATGTCACCCGTTTCAATCACCTTGTCACTTGCCACACCGTGCGGAAGGGCTGAACGATAGCCTGAGGCTACAATGATATCAAATGAAGAAGAAGTAGCTCCTTGTTTTCTCATAAAGAATTCAAGTTCATTTGACACCTCGAGCTCTGTTCTTCCTGGACGGATAAACTCAAGTATATGTGTAAACGCAGCATCTGCTATAGCTGCTGCTTCCTTTAATATCTTAATCTCTGAATCGGTCTTAATCAAGCGTAACTTTTCAATTTCACCTGATACAGGCACAAGCTCAGCTTCAATACCCTTATCAAATGTTTTATATGAAGAATATGTAACATGGTTTTCCTCGAACCCAAGCTTTTTGATTCCCAGATTTTTGGCCTGAGCAGCGACTTCGTCCTGGATCAATCCTTTATGAAGGACAACTTCGTAGCCTTCGCATTGCTTTGCAGCCTGCTCTGTATAACGGAAATCTGTAATAAACAACGCTTTTTCAGCACTGATTAATACCATGCCTGCAGAACCTGTGAAACCGGTCATATACCTGCGGTTGAAATCGCTTGTGACAAGCATGCCATCTATACCGAGATTTGCAAAACTTTCTCGCAATTTTTGAATTTTTTCCATAACCCTATTCCTCCCCTTTTTCTTCCCTTTTGAATGCTTCAAGCGCCAATTCATAGCCAAGCAGGCCAAGTCCGGCAATCTGTCCTTTTGAGACGGGAGCAATCACCGATTTGTGCCTGAACGCTTCTCTTTCATAAACATTTGAAATATGTACTTCGATAACGGGACAGTTTATTCCTGCTATCGCATCCCTGATTGCATAGCTGTAATGCGTATATGCTCCAGGATTAAATATAATGCCATCTATACCAGTGTCCTCCGCCTCATGGAGTTTGTCAATCAATTCCCCTTCATGATTGGATTGGAAACAGATGATCTCTATCTGGCTTTTAACGCCCAGTTCAACCATCCTGTCCTCCAAATCCCTTAACGTACTGACACCATATATTCCTGGCTCTCTCTTCCCCAGGCGATTCAGATTAGGACCGTTAAGCAAAAGTATTTTTTTCATATAAAGGCTCCCGTAAAAAAAAGAATGTTCAATAAGAACATTCTATCACAACTATTTTAACGAAAACTACTTGGATTCGCTCAAGAGGTAACTTCCTTATGATTTTTTCCCCTGTTGCGTATTTCGTTTTCCTCATAGGATATTGAATAGCCTACAAATACTCCATAGAGGACATAAAAGCAAGCAGAGGTAATCAGTGTGTTTCTCGAAAGGTCCCAGAATGGTTTTATCCCTGGAAAAATAGGATTAAGAACATAGAATACAAGTAAAAATAGAGCCAACCCAAATGCTGCTCCTGCCCAAATCGAATTGACCTTTCTCAAAACTGCATAGTACACGAGCGCAGCACCGATAGAAAAAAGACCAATTGCAATTATCGAAATCACCGTGCCAAGCCACTGCTCTTTCCATTTCCCCAAAGCCCATGGCTCAAGAATGACATTTGGCCTGATTTCCGTAAAGTTGAAGACATAAGCTAAGTAAGCCAGGGAGCTCCACAAAATCCCGCCGAACAAGCCAGTGATGATCGTCATCATCAGAAAAGACATTGGTTTTTCTCGTTGATTTTGTTCAAGGTTTTCCTGATTTTCTGCCATTAATTGCACCTCCGTTTTTAGTATGTCCCGGAGAACTAATTCAATTGCATGAACTGGAAAAATTGTCGTGCTAGGATTGTCTTTGATATAGAGGTTTTTGCTATTTTTTAGTAAAATAAAAATTAAGTATATAAACAGAATTCCAGTGCTTTTGGCAGCCTTGTCAGGCAGAAGGCGATGTGGAGGTTATAATCTCTCGTTTAAGCATTTCTAAAAAAGGAAAAAGAAGCAGGAGAAGAGTATAAAATCGAAGAATTTGTATAAAGTAAACGATGGCAAGTTTAAAAGACGAAAAAAATGCTCATGATGCTTGTAGGGAGGTGGCTTTCTTTGAAGAATCGAACTTCTATGTATATTGTTTCAGGGCTTATTGTCCTTTCTGTTATCGGTATTTTCTCTAAATTGTGGAACGACCCTGTCGGTGTCTTTAAAACACTGGCTGTAATCGCGGTGATCGGTGCAGTGATTTATTTTCTCGTTAGGCGTTTTTCTGGATCCAGCCCCGGAAAGCAACACCAGCGAGCATTCCAAAAAGCAGCAAAGCGATCCAAAAAACGATTCCAGGCTAAAGAAGCAAATGTTTCCTCTAAACGTTCAAAAATCAGATCGCTCGCATCAGCACGGAAGAAAAAAGATGCGTCCCATTTAACCGTCATTGACGGAAAAAAAAGCAAGAAAAAAAATCGGGCTTCGTTTTAAGCTCGATTTTTTTTATTTGTATCATTTAACGCCTTTCCCTAATAACACCATGATTTGAAAAATTTATCCGCATTCTTCCTCCCAAGTTCAATCAATTCTTGCTTTTTTTCATCATTCAGCTGGAATTCTGTTGTCAAATTACCCTCTGTCGGTATGAATATAATATTTTTTTCATGCTTTCGTGAAATATATCTCGAGTCATGCGCATCCTTCATTGTCTCGAATAGAGCATCGAACATTTGCAATGCATTCTTGATTTTATTCGTTGGCTGCTGTGTTAAGTGATGGCTGAGCTTGACACCTAGTACCGGGCGGACCTTTTTGACGTTCTCCTTATCAAACAGCCACATCGGAAAATTGCTCAACACTCCTCCATCCACGACGATATTTGTCCCAACACGATCTCGCAGTTTTACTGGTTCAAAAAAGAAAGGCAGGCTGCAACTCATCCTGATCGCTCTTGCTACCGGAAAAGTTCTTGGGTCTATACCATACTTCGGCAGGTCATCGGGAAGAATCAAAAGCCGGCCATTCGTTAAATCAGATGCGATTATTCTCAAGGCATCCGGAGCAAGGTCTCCAAACGTGCGCAAACCTCTTGCTGCCAGCTTTTCAGCAATCCAGCACTCGAGTTCATCACCTTTATAAAGTCCGAGCCTCCAGTATACAAACAGCCATTTAGTCAGCGCTGTTGGAATGATCGACTTTCTGGAATCAAGAAATTTTTTCAGATCCAGTTCACCCACAAGTCTGGCCATTTCTGCGCTTGAATAGCCCGCAGCCAGCAGACCTGCAACCAATGATCCGGCGCTCGTCCCTGCTACCCGCTTGAACCTGAATCCCCTCTGCTCGACTGCAGCACAGGCTCCAATCAATGCAAATCCCTTGATTCCTCCTCCGGAAAAAACGCCGTCTATATACATATGAGCCACTCCCGTCGATGTTATCCCATTGATACATCTTTAAGCGCTCATTTTATAAAATAGTACGGCGTACAAGTTAAAAATTTTTCTCGTTTATGTGAAGTACTGTATCTCCGCTTCAGGGAAAAATGAGTGGATATATCCGCGAATCGTTTCCTCAAGTTCTTTTGCTTCATCCGTTTGATAAACGTATTTGCCGATGCCGTAGCGCCCCCATTTGTACTTTCGCTTTTCTTCATTCATTTCAAGCTTCGATTTTGGATAGCGTTTCTGGATGACGTTTTTAGCAGGCTTAGTGAATCGGTGCTGAATCAGTTCAAAACTCAATCCAGTAAGATCAACTCCTTGAAGTGAATGGCTAAGCCTTTCAAATAATTCGTGATAGCCTTCCCTCCAGCCTTCATGAATATAAATCGGAGCAACGATGAAGCCAAGTGGATAACCCGCTCCCGCCACTTTCCTTGCTGCTTCAAGCCTTTCGTCAAAAGAAGAAGTCCCTGGTTCAAAATGCTTGATGACGTAACGAGCATTGACACTGAAACGGAATCTGGTTTTGCCATTATGCTTTGCATCAAGCAAATGGTCGACGTGATGATACTTTGTTACGAACCGCAATTGGCCATATTCAGTCTGGCCAATGAATTCGATTGTCTTTTTCAATGCATGCGTCAAATGATCGATCCCAACAATGTCCGATGTACAAGCTGCTTCAAACCTTGTGATTTCAGGCTTCCTTTCATCCATATATTTTTGGGCCTGCTCGAATATCTCATCGAGATTCACATAGGTACGGATGTATGGCTTGCTTCCAAGCGTTGTCTGGAGATAACAGTAATGGCAATGTCCCATACAGCCAGTCGCCAGCGGAATGGCGTATTCAGCTGACGGCTTGGAAGTGTCGAACTTCAATGTCCTCCTGACACCGACAACGAGAGTCGACTTCGCATTCCGGTATTGCTGCAAGTCATTTTCACCCGGAATCCCTCGGACCTGGTTATGAGAAGTTGTCTCCCTGATTTCAAGCCCCATCTTTTCAAACTTTTCCTTTAGCTCACGGCCAAGGGGATATTCCAGCGCCTGTGGCTCAATGTAGACAAGCTGCGGTACAAATGCTTTCATTTCGGTTTCCTCATTTCACTCCATAATTACATATTGTTATTATGGACAGAAATGCAGAAAGAGGATGAGAAAAATATTTCCATCCTCTTTCGTTAATCTTATAAACCGCACTTCAACTGTGCATTACAGTTTGTACAAGTATTGCATCCGCCGATTTCTTTTACCTCGCCTTTGCGGCAAACCGGGCATGTGTTTCCGACTTCAGAGCCGATCGTCACGTTTGTGGAACGCAATTCGTGGATCGTATCTACCAAGACAACATGCTGCTTTTGTTTTTCTTTCTTATCGATTACTTCTTCCATCGTGTTCTCTTCCGCTTTAAGCGTTAATACCTGTGAATCGCGGGAGCCGTCAACATAAACAGTTCCGCCTTTTGCTCCGCCTTTATACAGACGCTCATATACCTTTTCAACCTGCTCGACGCTGTATCCCTTCGGCGCATTGACCGTTTTACTGATCGAGCTGTCAATCCATCGCTGGATGACACACTGCACATCAGCGTGTGCTTCAGGCGCCAATTCCATTGCTGACACGAACCAGTTCGGCAGGTTTTCAGCATCAGCGTCAGGATTGCGGTCAAGATATTCCTGAACGATATCTGCCTTCACTTCAATGAATTTGCCAAGACGGCCGCTACGGAAGTAGGAGAAGCTGAAGTATGGTTCAAGGCCTGTACTGACCCCAACCATTGTCCCAGTTGATCCCGTGGGAGCAACAGTTAGCAAGTGCGAGTTGCGAATTCCATTCTCAAGAATTGACCCACGAATATCTTCAGGCATTTTCTTCATGAAGCCAGTGTTTGTGAATGCCTTGCGCAGTCTGTTTGTTTCATCTTCTGTTCCACCCTGAAGGAATGGGAAGCTGCCTTTTTCCTTGCCTAGTTCTACAGATGCTCTGTAGGCAGAAGTCGCGATTGTCTCAAATACCATATCGACAAGCTTGTTTCCTTCTTCAGAGCCGTATTCCGTTTCACAGTAGATCAGAAGGTCGTGCAGTCCCATAACGCCTAAGCCAACACGGCGTTCGCCAAGAGCTTGCCTTTTATTATCTTCAAGGAAGTAAGGAGTCGCATCGATGACATTATCCTGCATGCGCACACCCACTTCAACAGTACGCTTCAATTTTTCAAAGTTAACCGTTTTTGTTTCCTTGTCCGCCATTTCTGCAAGGTTAACGGCAGCAAGGTTGCAGACAGAGTTTGGTGCAAGAGGCTGTTCCATTTTGTTATCCTAAAGGCTTTTTATCCCTTAGTTCTAACGGTTCCTTTTCCCGTTAGTTCAGCATATCTTTTCATTACACACACTTTTCATAAATAATAGGAGCTCTTTTCTTCCTCGATCTACTTCAAAAACAGCTTTAGAAATTACCCTTAAATCTTTAACTCCAAATGAATTTTCAATTTGGTCAAGCATACTACTAATTGTAGTACTGACCTTATTTAAGGGAGTACTTAAAACTAAACTTGAATTGGCAATTGACCATTCGACAATGAATTGCTTAATTTCTCCATGAAGAACCTTTCTCTTGTTAACATATATGTTAGTTGCATTTTGAATTGCACTTTTTCCAGCACATACTTTATTACAAAACTTCTTAGGGGAACTTACAAGGGTTATAAACTCGGAGTTGCAAATCAAGCATCTTCTTTTTTCCCTCGGAGTTTTGATCTTGCCTTTTTGTGAAAGACCTGATTTTTTTAACCCGTCTAACATTCTTTGTTTTGCTCGACTATTAGAATTCCATAATTGTTTTGTATGCTCCCCGATTTTTCTCTTAGTAGCTGGAGAATGTTTTATATTAAAGTGCCCATTCAATGACCCTGATAACGATTTGTTAATAGTAGTATCTTTTGATTTAATCCATTTCGTTATAACAGAGTTTAAAGTGAAAGGTAGGTATTCATATAAGTTTAAAAGTTCTTCATAGGAAATCAATTCACTATCTATTCCATGTAGAGTTTTTATTCTTTCTAAAGCCATCCTGGCGCATTTTTTAGCTTCTCTGTTCCGAGATTTTATTTCAACAATCTTTGACAAAGAGCCATTTTGATCGAAAATGAAAAAATCAGGTTTATAAATCTTATATCCTATATCAAAGGTTTTTGCTTCATATGTCCAATTCACCTTATGATAGTCAAGATATATGGCGTATGCATACTCATAGGAACTTCTAAGATAGAATCCTTTATAGTAGCCTGCATAGCCTCTATTCATAAAAACCTCTCCATTTTTTTGTGGTGTAATGTTGCGGCCTCGTGGATGGATTATATTCTGCTATCGCAGGTTCACCATCTATGCGTTGCCCCTGACCTTGTTTTTACCCAAGACCTTCGGTTCGGATTCCCATCTCAGGGTTCCCGCTTTATTCCGCAATTTTTAACGTGAGGCAAACTAAGCTACTCTACCACACGGATTTGTTGCTACAACTTTCTGTCCATACGCCTGTGCGTTTGTCATGTCGTTGGCATTGTCGATGAAGAAGATGCCTGGCTCTGCTGAGTATGTCGCACAGATATTGACCAGGTTCCATAATTCTTTTGCTTTGATTTTTCTGTAGGTACGTACTTTATAGCCAAGCTTTTCCCATTCACGTACGTCGCCTACCTTATGCCATTCTTCGTTATAAACCTTCATTGTCTCAGCATCATAGCTTTCAACATCCGGGAAGCGAAGTTCATATTCAGCATCGTTTTCGACTGCATCCATAAAATCTTTAGTCAGTGTTACTGAGATATTTGCACCAGTAAGGAATTCTGAGTTGTGAACTGTATAAGTGCCGCCAGTAGCAAGCTTTTCTTCGGCTGATTTAATAATATCCGCGCTGAATCCACCGTAACCCGGGATGCTCTTGTAGTTAACGATTCCCTGGTACATCGCTTCTTCCTGCAAAGTCATCGGTGTAAATTTCAACTTTTCTTTCGCCATTCTCTTGATTGATTCATCATTTGTGTTTTCAATCAGGAAGCGTAGGATCCTTGGGTTTTGCATTTTTGAAATGATGAATTCTACAATGTCAGGATGCCAGTCAGAAAGCATGATCATCTGTGCGCCCCTTCTGGACCCGCCCTGCTCCACTAAATGCGTAAGCTTAGCAATGTCGTCTAACCATGAGACTGATCCGGATGATTTTCCGTTTACTCCTTTGGCTAGTGTGTTGCGAGGCCTTAGTGTGGAACCGTTCGTTCCTACCCCGCCGCCGCGGCTCATGATTTCCATAACCTGTTTGCGGTGTTCGGAGATTCCTTCGCGGGAATCTTTTACAAAAGGCATTACATAACAGTTGAAGTAGGTAACGTCTGTGTCAGCTCCTGCTCCGTATAAAACGCGGCCTGCAGGGATAAAGTTCAAGGATACAAGCTCCTGATAGAACTTTTCGAACCATTCCTGGCGCTTTTCCTCTGTCTTTTCAACTGCTGCAAGCCCGGTCGCATTACGTTTTGCGATTTGCTCGTAGAATACCTCCAGCGGCTTTTCGATGACGTCCAGTGACTTTGTGATCACGCCGGTTGCTGCTTCTTCCGGGTCATCCAGCACACCGCGGAATTCTTCGTCTACAAGCACTTTTGCTTTTTTGTTCTCCCAATCAATATCTTGTATGAATCCAAGTCCGCGCGCTGGGAATTTTGGATCCTCTTTGATAGTAAGGACGACGAAATCCCCATTTGATAGAGTGATTTTTTCAGTGTCTTTAAAAGTATAGCGGTCCAGCATGACTAATCGGGATACGCCTTTGTGGGTAAGTTTCATATCAGGTGTGATGGGGTGAACCTGCGGGAACAACTTGATATCATTGTTCAGGCTATCAACATTCAGGCTCATTTTTTGTCCAAAAGTAACAGACATTTCTACAACTCCTTCTAAGGTTTTAATTCATATCTGTAGTATGTTACTAGAAGTATGTAATTCTAGCTGCATTCTTGAATTACCCTTACGTTATCATATCGAAACATCAAAAATCAATATATAGTGTATTTTTTATTTTCGACAATACTATATATGGTGTTAAGGTCAAAAGAAATTTATTTTGTCAAAAATGAAATCTATTAAAAAAGAGAGATAAAAAGAGAGAAAGACAGATTTCCTACAATTAAAGATAAAAATCAACAAATTTCGAAGGTTGCACTTTTACTAAGTCTAAAGGCCCCTTGAAAATACTGGATAAAATTAAAAAAAAAGCGGAATTCCGCTTTTTATTTTTTTATCTCTTGAAATTCCATTCATCCGATTCATACTTATTTTTCGCCAGCGTATTTACATATTCTATTTCTTCATCACTTAACTGATATGGTTCCAAAATAATTCCAAGGCCATCCTCAAAGCCTGTCTTGAATGCTTCCTTCGCTTCATCGATGGATATTTTCCGGCTGCTGATTTCGTTGATTGCGACAGCTTTTGATTTGAAAGCCCTCTGCATTCTTTCTTTGACCCGTTCATTAGGGTATTTAAACAAGCTGAAAAGTTTGTCCTCATCAAGATCCAGCAGGATCGACCCATGCTGAAGAATGACACCCTTTTGGCGTGTCTGGGCACTCCCGGCAACCTTGCGCCCCTCAACAACAAGCTCATACCAGCTCGGAGCATCAAAGCATACCGCAGAGCGCGGGTTTTTTAGCGCGTCCTTTTCGGCAGAAGTTTTCGGCACAGCAAAATAGGCATCCAGTCCAAGCTTCTGGAACCCTTGTAAAATCCCTTCTGATATAACCCTGTAGGCTTCAGTAACTGTCTTTGGCATTTCAGGGTGCTCTTCGGTAACGATCACACTGTATGTAAGTTCATGCTCGTGGAGTACACCCCTGCCTCCAGTCGGCCTGCGCACAAATCCAAGACCGTGCTCCTTTACGGCATCCATGTCTATTTCTCTTTCGATATTTTGAAAATAACCTACTGAGAGGGAAGGCGGGTTCCATCCATAAAAACGAATTACTGGTGGAATCTTCCCAGCTCCATGCCAATCAAGGAGTGCCTCATCAAGTGCCATATTAAAAGAAGGAGAGTTGTCTCCTGAATCAATAAATCTCCATACCTCTTTTTTCATACGATTACCCCATTTTCAAATATTTACGGTTAAGATTTTTTTAGTCTATCAAAATAATATTCAAAAGCAAAGCAGCTTGTTTTAAAGAAATTTGCTAAATTCCTTTGCTCTCAGGTCAGATGACTTATATAATTATAAGTGGCTCAGCTAAGCTTGAAAGGAGAAATATGTTTTGGATACACTTATTTTTTTAATCGTCCTCACTGTTGCGGTAATTCTCTACTCTGTTTTCATGTATTTCTATCAAAAGAAAATCGTGAAAACATTGACGGAAGAAGAGTTTAAGAGCGGCTATCGCAAAGCTCAATTGATTGATGTCCGTGAACCAAATGAATTTTCCGGCGGACACATTCTCGGTGCAAGAAATATTCCACTTACCCAACTGAAGTCACGTTTGAAGGAAGTCAGACCGGACAAGCCAGTCTATCTTTATTGCCAGAGCGGATCCCGCAGCGGCCGTGCTGCACAGCTGCTTTATAAAAAAGGCTATAAGGATCTGCACCACCTTCAAGGCGGATTTAAAAAATGGGGCGGCAAAGTCAAGGCTAAATAAGCGAACTTCCCATAAAATTACCCCTCAGCTAGATGGCTGAGGGGTTTAGCTTTTCTTCGATGTAAAAACAGCACTCCCCCACATCGTCAGACCTGAAAGGAGAACGATTAAATACACATTGAAAAAGATTGTATTAGTATATTGATTCAGCCAGGGAAAACGATAAATTCTTGAATCCGGATTCTTGGGCCCTCCTCCAAGCAAGGATATCAGTTCTGAACTATCCTGCCAGATACGTGCAAGTGAAAAGATAATGATTAATGGCAAAATGATAGACAGCAATAACTTCCATCTTCTGTTTATTACTTCCTTGAAAAATAAGAAAAAGGCTGTAAGGTAGAGTGTTAGCACCATTATAAAGGGAATGATTAATAGCAGAGCCAAGTTCCCATTTCCTGAAATGGTTTGTGGGTCAATTGTCAAAACATCAATCCCAATCACAATTAATAAACTTAAAACTGCGAGACCAGTTAAATTAGCCACCTTGTAAGCACAGGATATCTCCTTATTTGTAAATACCTTCAGTATGTAGCGGAAAGGTACAATCAGCAGAAAAAAACACATTACAATAAGCAATACAATAGAAAAATCCATCTAAGTTCCCCTTTAATTTCTTATTCCTGCCTAATATTCTGCGTCACCTGCCTTCTATCCTTCTATAACACGGTTAAACCTCACGATTTCTTTCAAAATCACTTAAATCTAAATCTACCCAGATATAAAAAAAGTCCTGCCGAAACGACAGGACTTCAAAAACTTATTCAGCTTTTTGGTAGCGCAGGATAGGCTTCCTCGCTGCTGTTGTTTCATCCAGACGGCCTACAACTGTAGAGTGCGGCGCTTCCTGGACGATTTCCGGATTCTCTTCTGCTTCCTTGGCGATTTGAATCATCGCATCGATGAAGGCATCAAGAGTTTCCTTTGATTCTGTTTCTGTTGGCTCGATCATGATTGCCTCTTCCACATTCAATGGGAAGTAGATTGTCGGCGGGTGATAGCCGAAATCAAGCAGACGTTTGGCAATATCTAAAGTACGGACGCCAAGCTTCTTTTGGCGCTTGCCGCTGAGGACGAATTCGTGCTTGCAGTGCCTGTTGAATGGAAGGTCATAATGCTCTGCAAGCCTTCTCATCATATAGTTCGCATTCAGCACAGCATACTCCGTAACAGCTTTCAAGCCGTCTGGACCCATTGTGCGGATGTAAGTGTATGCACGGACATTGATGCCGAAGTTGCCGTAGAATGGCTTAACCCTTCCAATGGACTGCGGACGGTCGTAATCGAATTTATATACGCCATCCTGTTTCGTAACGATTGGCTTCGGCAGGAATGGGATCAGGTCAGCCTTGACGCCTACTGGGCCAGATCCTGGACCGCCGCCGCCGTGTGGGCCTGTGAAAGTCTTATGAAGGTTCAAGTGAACAACATCAAAGCCCATGTCGCCAGGACGTGCCTTGGACATTACAGCGTTCAGGTTCGCTCCATCATAATAAAGCTTACCGCCAGCACTGTGGACGATTTCTGCCATTTCAAGAATGTTTTCTTCGAATAGACCAAGCGTGTTCGGGTTCGTCAGCATCAATGCAGCTGTATCTTCTCCGACAACCTTTCTTAGATCCTCTAAATCTACGAGTCCATTTTCATCTGATTTTACCGTGATGGTTTCAAAACCCGCTACTGTTGCTGAGGCAGGATTCGTGCCGTGAGCAGAGTCAGGAACGATAACCTTTGTCCGCTTATCATCGCCATTTGCTTCATGGTAAGCACGGATCATCATCAATCCAGTCCACTCACCATGGGCTCCGGCTGCCGGCTGAAGAGTCACCTCATCCATGCCTGTGATTTCGATCAAGTGCTCCTGCAGGTCATACAACAATTCAAGTGCACCCTGGACTGAACTCTCGTCCTGTAACGGATGCAAGTGAGCAAAGCCGTTGAAGCGGGCAACGTTTTCATTCATTTTAGGATTGTATTTCATTGTGCACGATCCTAACGGATAGAAACCAGAGTCAACTCCGTGGTTGCGCTTGGAAAGTGCAGTATAATGGCGCATGATATCAAGCTCGGATGCCTCAGGAAGCTCGGGTTCTTCTTCGCGCAGGAAACCTTCAGGCAAAAGCTCAGACAAGTTTACTTCCGGAACATCCATTTCTGGCAGGCTGTGGCCGACACGGCCTGGTGTGCTTAATTCAAAAATGAGTGGCTGATCTTCCTTATGCATTGATATCCCCCATTTCTTTTACGAAAGTATCTATTTCTTCTTTCGTTCTAAGTTCAGTTACTGCAACAAGCATGTGATTCTCCAGTCCAGGATAATCGCGGCCAAGGTCATAGCCGCCAATAATGCCTTTATTGAGAAGCTGCTGATTGACTTCCTTGACAGGTTTATTAAGCCTCACTACGAACTCATTGAAGGAATGGCCATCAAAAGCGATTTCGAAGCCATTTTCTTTAAATGTTTTTTTCGCATAATGGGCTTTCTGGATATTAGCAAGCGCCATTTCACGAACACCCTTTTTCCCAATCGCCGTCATTGCAACAGATGCAGCAAGTGCATTCAAAGCCTGGTTGGAACAAATATTGGAAGTGGCCTTGTCGCGACGGATATGCTGCTCCCTCGCCTGAAGCGTCAGAACAAATCCGCGACGTCCCTGGTCATCCTTCGTCTGGCCGACAAGTCTTCCTGGAACCTTTCTCATAAGCTTTCCAGTAACGGAGAAATATCCACAGTGCGGTCCGCCGAATGCTGTCGGGATCCCGAAAGGCTGCGCATCTCCTGCAACGATATCCGCACCAAATTTCCCTGGAGGTGTTAGTGCTCCAAGTGCTAGCGGGTTGCTGGAAACCACAAATAAAGATTTGTTATTATGGGTGATTTCCTCGATTTCCTTCATGGATTCGATGCGTCCAAAGAAGTTAGGATACTGGACGATTACAGCTGCGACTTCTTCGCTAGCCATATCTTTTAAAGCATCAAGGTCAGTCACGCCATCCTTGTGAGGAACTTCGACGACATCAATGTACTGGCCTTTTGCGTAAGTTTTAACAACATCTTTATATTCCGGATGGACAGCGCTTGAGATCAATACCTTCTTGCGCTTTGTATGGCCAGCGCTCAGCATAGCAGCTTCTGCCAATGCAGTACCGCCGTCATACATCGATGAGTTCGCTACTTCCATTCCAGTCAGTTCACAGATCATTGTCTGGAATTCAAAGATCGCCTGAAGCTCACCCTGGGAAATTTCCGGCTGATAAGGAGTATACGCAGTGTAAAATTCTGAACGTGACAGAACATGGTCTACAATGACCGGAATGTAATGGTCATATACACCGGCACCGATAAAAGAAGAGTACATTTTCAAGTCAGCATTTTTTGCAGCCATTTGCGCCAGTTCTTTCATAAGCGCTGTCTCAGGCTTGGCTTTTTTGATATTGTATTCCCCGGCAAAACGGACTTTTTCAGGAATATCGCTGAACAGTTCGTCAATTGATGAAACGCCGATGCTTTCCAACATTGCGTTTTTATCACTTTCAGTCAGCGGTAAATAGCGATGCTTCATAACTTTTTCCCCTCTCCGGCTTTTATTTTTTCTCTCTTTTATAAAAAGGTGTAGCTGAAACGGCAGCTTTTAAACGCTTTCCGCGGATTTCAACTTCCACTTCATTACCTAAATCAGTTTCCTTGGCATCGATGAGCGCAAGACCGATATTTTTCTTCAATGATGGAGATTGAGTGCCGGTAGTTACTTCACCGATTTTGACGTCTCCTTTGTAAACAGGATAGCCATGGCGCGGAATTCCGCGGTCAATCATTTCAATCCCGACTAGCTTTCTTGGCAGGCCATTTTCCTTCTGCTGCTTAAGCGCTGCTTTGCCGATGAATTCTTCTTCTTTATTCAACTTCACCGCAAAGCCAATGCCAGCTTCAAGCGGGCTTATTTCATGAGACAGCTCCTGGCCATATAAAGCCAGATTCGCTTCAAAGCGCAATGTATCCCTTGCACCTAAACCACATGGAATCACGCCTTCTTCTTTGCCTGCTTCCAGGATTTCCTTCCAAAGGCTGACGGCATCTTCGGCATTGCAGTAAATTTCAAAGCCGTCTTCACCTGTATAACCCGTTCTTGATACAAGAGCTTTCTTTCCATTCAGATCAACTTGTTCGCTGAATTTGAAAAAGCCAATCGTGCTCAGGTCATGATCCTTTACTAGCTTTTGAAGCACATCTTCAGCAGCCGGACCTTGCAGGGCTAGCTGGGCCATGCCTTCAGAAAGGTTCTCAATTTGGACATCACCCTCCAGATGGTCCTGCAGCCATTCGAAATCCTTTTCGATATTGGACGCATTGACGACAAGCAAGTAGTGGTCATCTTCAAGCTTATAAACGAGCAAATCGTCGACAGTGCCGCCATTTTCGTAGCACATGGCTGTGTATTGAGCACCGCCGTTTTTAAGTTTTGAAACATCATTTGTCATCATTTTTTGTAAATAGGCCAGACTATCGGGGCCTTTCACTTCGACTTCACCCATGTGGGAAACATCGAATAAGCCTGCTTTCGTTCTTACAGCTTCGTGTTCTTCTTTTATACTTGAAAACTGGACAGGAAGATCCCAGCCTCCAAAATCGATTGTTTTACCACCGTATTCCTTATACACTTCAAAAAGCGGTGTTCGTTTTAATTCAGTCATTATGTATCCCCCTTCGTCCTGTGCCTAACTAATCAGCAAACAGCCCCTGAAATATCAGCCAGCAGCGGTACTCATCCGACCTCGCAGCCCAATAGCCGCAGGAGACAAAAAAGGACAGAGCACCCCCTCTAAAATTCGAGAGGGTCTCTGTCCTTTCACCTGAAAGTTTACCTTTAAAGGCTTTCCCCTTTGGTGGCTTCCGCTAAAGAAAGCGCTCTCCAGAGATGCGTCAAACAAGAGTTCTTTTGCCTGAGAGATTCACAAAGATTGCTTGCTCCTTCGGCGCTACCAGGGTAGTCTCTCCCCTTGCTGTCATCCGCATTTATATAATTTTCCAAATTGGGCATGCTAAACCTTATTACACATGGCTGCAAACTGATTTTTTAAGACTTTAAAGTGACAAATTTCAAAACATTCAAATCTATCTTCATCCTACCATTAGACAGCCGGGTTCGGCAATACATTTATATTTTAAAAGAGGTGTGTAAAATGACCGTGCAAATTAACTTTGATTCTTCCTGGCAGGACGAAATGGTTGAACGAATCGAGCATGACGGACCATGGGGAAACTGGGAACTGTTCAAGCTTGCTATTGAAATAGAAAAACATACCATAATCCCAGAATTCGAAGGACTTCAGGCGCCAGTCCACCTGCCTGAACTGACCCCGCTTCCACATCAGCTTGAAGTAGCAAAACAGGTTGTCGAAAACATGAACGGCAAAGCAATCCTTGCAGATGAAGTAGGCTTGGGCAAGACAATAGAAGCTGGTCTTGTCTTAAAAGAATACATGATCAGGGGGCTTGTAAGAAAGGTGTTGATTCTCGTCCCTGCCTCGCTAGTATCACAGTGGGCAATGGAATTGAACACGAAATTCCATATCCCTGCTGTCGCCCAAAAGAAAAGCTATGTTTGGGAGCAATGCGATGTTGTGGTTTCTTCCATTGACACAGCCAAGCGAGCTCCACACCGGGACATCATTAATAATTTAAATTATGACCTTATCATCATCGATGAAGCTCATAAATTGAAAAATAACAAAACAAAAAACTATGAATTTGTCCAAAACCTGAAGAAAAGGTTCTGCCTGCTGCTGACAGCGACGCCGATCCAAAACAGAATCGAAGAAATCTTCAATCTCGTTTCACTCCTGAAACCAGGCCACTTAGGCAGTGAAACCGCTTTTTTTGAGAAATATAAAAAGGATTCACGATCTGTTAATGATGATCAACACTTAAGGGAATTAGTGAATAAAGTTATGATCCGCAACAGGCGTGCAGATACAGGAATTGAATGGACCAAGCGGCATGTCGAGACGATTGCGATTGAATTTTCCAAGGAAGAACGCGCCTTGTATGACTCCATCCTCTCATTGAGAGATTCAGAAGGAGGACTTTCTTCAAGCCAGTTTTCACTGATGACTTTGCAGCGGGAGGCATGCAGCAGCAGGGAAGCTGTTTTTTATACTTTAAAGAATATGCTCCAAAGGCAGGATAACCCTTCAATAGCCTTCCAGGATATCATCGGCCAGCTGATTAAGAGAGTCGAGGCGGTCACGAAGAACTCGAAAGCAGAAAAAGCATTGGAATTGATTAAACAGATAAACGACAAGGTCATCATTTTTACCGAATACAGAGCCACCCAGCTTTATCTCCAATGGTTCCTAAAGCAACACGGGATCACCTCTGTCCCTTTCCGAGGCGGCTTCAAGCGTGGCAAAAAGGATTGGATGAGGGAGCTTTTCCAGAAAAATGTCCAGGTACTCATAGCAACCGAAGCTGGAGGCGAAGGCATTAACCTGCAATTTTGCAGCTACATCATTAATTTCGACCTGCCATGGAATCCGATGAGGCTGGAACAAAGGATTGGAAGGATCCATCGCCTCGGACAGGAAAAAGACGTGAAAATTTATAATTTCGCGACGAAAGATACTGTTGAAGAGCATGTCCTTAAGCTTCTTTACGAAAAAATTCATCTGTTCGAAAAAGTTATCGGAGAACTGGATGATATTCTGACAAAATTGGAATTTGGCAATATCGAAGACCATTTGATTGATATATTTGGCAAGTCTTCTTCTGAAGGTGAAATGAAAATCAAGATGGAAAACCTGACCTCTATGATCCAGTTCGCAGAAGAAATGAAGGAGGGAAACACGCGTGCAGCAACAGGAAATCCATAATTTTCTCGAGAGATATTTCACTGCCAATCACTGTGACCTGCTGGAAAATAACCAAGGTTATATGACTGTCCAGCTGACCGTGGAATTGGATAAGGAGCTGATGAATCGTCCGTTTTACTGGCACTATCTTGAGAAGACGGGCGGCGTTCCGAATCCAATGAAGCTGACCTTCATTACAAATAAAAAGCAGGCACCTGACCATATAAAAGGCGAGGTCATTCACTTTGGCTCACCACGGCTGCATCAGATTTTTCAATCAACAAAAAATCTGGCCGGCTTTATCAGGCTATATGAGAATAATAATTTCGGGCTACAGACTCCGTTGATTCCTTGGATTGGACTGAATATGAAAATTTCCTACCAATGCGACAGGAAACGGGATGTCTACCAGTCGATTGGCCTGCAGCTGATCAATGGAAGGATGGTAGAAGACTTCCACGATAAGCTTTTAAGTCTGCCGATGAGGTCAAAAATACCAGACTATGCCTATACCCTTTCACCGCTTATTAAGCCGAGAAGCGGTTTGAACAGGATCCAATCCTACTTGACCAATAGAATCGAACTGGAAGACCACTCGTGGGCTGATGAAGCAAGAATGCGCTGGAAAAAAGATCTGGATTTACTTCACCATTTCTATGAAGATGAAGAAGAAATATCCGAAAGCTTTGAAACTGAAAAAATCGCATTGCAGGAACAATACGAACCAAAAGTCAATATATCAATCGTAAATGGCGGATTATTTTATCTGACAGAAAAGGCGTTATAACTAAGAAAAGCGCAAGCGCCTTGTTCAGCCCCGACAAGCGCTGGAGCTGGACATTTCTCGAAGTGAAATTTTATACTTTCTTATCTCATAAATAAAACCCGGCAGTCTTGAACTGCCGGGGTTCCTTTTACTTTTTCTTTTTAATGCTCGACATCAGCAAAAAGGGAAGAATTCCAAACCACCTGAATAGAAAGGTTGCTTCTGCTTCTTTTTTTGCCTGTTTCATTTTTTTTCGCTCTTCTTTTGGCTGGTCAATATACTTAACTACAGTCTGGGTAATGTATTTTACATAATCATTCGTTTTCATGGTTACACCTGCCTTCACCATTACAAGTATAACCAGGCCTTAATTTTTCATACGCTCGACAATTTCATCGACAATGGCAGGGATGGATTTACCAGACGTATCGATTTCGATATTCGCTGTCTCGCGGTACAGAGGAAGTCTGCTTCTGTACAAGGTTTCGGCAGCATCAAGATTGCCTTTTTGCAATAACGGTCTTGAATCATCCCCTTCCACCCTTTTTATAATTTCACTCAATTCCGTGTACAAAAAGACAACATTGGCTTTTTCCCTTAAGAACAATCTGTTTCTCTCCGCACCAACGATTCCGCCGCCTGTTGCAACAATCGCCTCTTCTGAGGGCATTTTCTGCAAAACCTCAGATTCTATTTCCCGGAACTTCGCTTCTCCATCTGTAGCGAATATCTCATTGATCGACTTTCCACTAGATTTCACAATTTCTTTGTCAGTGTCATACACAGGGACTGACAATCTTTTGGCAAGCTCCTGGGAGATTGATGTCTTCCCCGCACCCATGAATCCAACTAAATACATGGTTTCCATATTCCTAGACCACCTGTCAATTCTTTTCTAACCATTTTACCATTGCTCCCTTTTCCTTGTCATATTGGCCAATTCCAATGGATTTCTCACCGCTGTCCATTGTGAGTATGAAAGTCACTTGATCCATATTTGCCGATAAATTTTGTTTTTGAAAAGCCACTTCACCTTTCAGGTAGCTCATTCCTCCCGCTTCCGGCAGATGTTCATCCCGCAGCAATGCTTCAGCTTGTTTAACTGAACAAAGCATATAGTATTCCTGAAGCCTGATTGTTTCAGTTTCTTTGACGAATTTTTTTTCAGTGACATACTGTTCTGTCAATATCAGCAAGAAGAAAGACATCAACAGTAGAAAAATAAGTGATAATGGGTAAATAAAGCCTTTCTCATCTATGGCGTCACTCCTCCTATTTGATAAAAATAGTAAACCCTCGAAGAATATTGAACTCCGTTTAGATCCGTCGCCCTGATTTCTACACCGTCAGCTATTTTTTCAAAGCTGAAGCTCGCAAGGCTCTGCACCAGGATTTCATGGCCAACATAATTGACCCGCCTGCGCATACTTGCAGAATATTTTTCATAAATGATTAATTTGCCATCAACCTTTAGCAGCAGCTTATCCGGCTGTATCGTCAACTGTTCTGCTGAACGAATCTCCTTTTTCACCTGACTGCTGAAAACTTCCCACTCCATCCTGCGGATTCCACTTTCGCCAACATCACCATCCAAGATGAATTTCATGCCTAATGGCAGAATCGAGGCAATCAGCAAAAAGACTGATAAGGCAAGAAGCATTTCAAGCATCGTGAAGGCGTGGTCATTCAGTAAAGCCGCATTTTTTGTAGTTTTGCTGTTGCTCTCCCTCATAATGGATACAAACCTCCCAAGCTGATGGGTCTTCATTTTTGTCTATTGTGACTCGATAAGTGATGCCATTTTGCTGAATGCTTACTCTGCCTGACTCCGTACCCGATATTTTTATGTGCATAAGCTCGTCAAATAATAGATTGCCCGCATCGGCCTCTTTCCTAAGTTCAATATTCTGGTTGAGGACATGAATGGCAATAGGCAGCAAAACGGACGCAGCCATGATAAAGGCAGCGAGCGAAAGCAGCATTTCTGCAAGGAAATAACCTTCACACTTCCGTAACATAGAACCTGCCCTTTCCAATCTGGATCATCATCATGTAAGTCCTGGTTCCAACAGTGACGAAAATCGACCCAAAACTATTGATATTGCCATCGGGCATATAGTAAAACAACAATGCCATCGTTCCTTTTTTCACTTTGATATTTTGAGAGTAATGTCTTTTGACGAGGTAAGTTGCTGTATAATCAGTGCCGCGAATATAGTAATAATTATTTTCCGGCATGATATGGACCGTAATCTGCTCCTGGTGGGCTATCGCATATTG
The DNA here is from genome assembly GCF_023715485.1 of Mesobacillus subterraneus. Classification (GTDB taxonomy): domain Bacteria; phylum Bacillota; class Bacilli; order Bacillales; family Cytobacillaceae; genus Mesobacillus; species Mesobacillus subterraneus_B. Next base: position 163,024 of record NZ_JAMBOF010000008.1, read on the forward strand.
CTGGCTATACAGGAGGTCGGCTTGCAGCTGAGAAAAAAACAGGTCCTTCTCCAGTTTTTCATTTTGGGGAGTAAACATGAATGCGGATGCGAGGGAGAGCATGAAGAAAGCAGCCAGTACGACCAGCATCTCAATCATTGTAAAACCGTCCGATTTCATCATTTCCTGCTTACGGTGTTACTGTCGCCACTGGCTGAACTTGACCTTTAGAAGTGATTTCAATATCAGTGCCGTCCGGACATTTTGCATCTGCGCTTTTCAAATAGCCTTCACTTTTAAGTTCTGCAAAGGAAGGAGTCGTTTTTTTATCCATTTTATATGCCTGGACCTGGGCTTCAACCATTTTCATATAGCCCTCGCATCCCTTCGTATTGATGTTTGAGCTGTGGGTGGATATATTCGGAACGGTGATAATCAATAAAACTGAGATGATCAATAGGACAATCATCATTTCAATTAGCGTAAATCCCTTTTGATTATTTTTCATTTTTCAAAATCTCCTTTTTAAATGTTTAAATTCCTTGTATCATTTGGAACATTGGCAGCAGGATCGCGAGGTACAATGATACAACGAGCAATCCTATAAAGCTGTATAGTACCGGCTGGATGGTTTTCATCGTTTTATCAGTCCTCTCTTCAAGCTGTTTCAGGCAATGGCTGCTGTAAAAATAAAGCTCCTGGTCAAGCTTGCCATTCTTTTGTCCGTGCCTGATGATCCTGGGCAGTTCTTCCTCGAAAAAAGAATAATCCGCGACCGCTCTGTCAAAATCCTGGCCAGTAGCGAGCTTTAAAATGATCTCTTTTCCAAGCACGCTTGAAAAAGGTTCCTCGCGATTATGCTCAAATACTTTCAGTGCGTCCAATACTGAAAGCCCTCCTGAAAATAAATAGCTCAGCTGAATGGAGAAAAAATGTGTATATAGAAGCTTCAGAAGCTTACCAAGCAGAGGTATCTTAGTAAGTCTCACTTTTTGTTCGATTGGCGATAGCTTCTTGAAAATAAAAAAGTAATGAAGGAGGAGCATGACTGATAGGATCAGCAGGAAATAGAGCAGGAAAGGAAAAAACGCAGCGGCTGAGTAAATGGCCTTCATATATAAGTGAGGAGTGAGATTCATATCGGCAAAGAGTGACGTGAATTTTGGGAGCAAAATCCTGTTCACGAAGAAAAATAAAATAAATGTAAGCAGCATTAGAAAAAATGGATAAGACGCCAGCTTTCTTAAACGCTGGTAATCCCCCTCTCTTTTAAGGACCATTTCGCTGCCCTCAGTAACAGCACGTGCCAAGCCGCCATGCTGCTCGGCAAAATAAACATAACTGACTAGATCTTTTTTAAATTTAAGCTGTGCAAGAATTGAATATAATGGAAAACCTTCACGCAGTTGATCTAGGCTTCTTCTGATATCCTCCTTTCTCTTTTTCTCAAGATAAAAGGTCATGGACTCAATCGCTTCTGCCAAAGGGTATCCCCGCGACAATAATTCTCCTGTCCTTTTCAGAAAACGCGCCTGTTCAGCCACAGGCCATTTATTCTCCATCATTCAGAACCCACCTCTGGTATTCAGACTCCTTAATGTAGCCGAGTGCTATACCCTTGGTGATAGCATCCTTCAATGTCTTGTAATGATAGGACTGATGCTCTCCCCTTGCCTCCTTTAGAACTGCGGATAGGTCTTTCCCGGTAAGAATTTCGAAGACATTCCCCCTTTTGCCGCTGCCAGACGAATAACAAAACGGCGAGCATGGCCCTTCACAATATGGACAGGTCAGCTCCACAAGCCTTTGCGCCGTTACGGCTATCAGGGTCTGTTCTATTTCAAGCCAATTGATGCCAAATTCAATCAGCCTGTAGATCGCTCCCCTGGCATCCCTCGTATGCATCGTGGTCAGTACCAAATGTTTAGTAATGATAAAAGGACAACGCATGTTTTATAGATGATTTTTCATGGGTATATAAATAATGCTTTAGCCAGCATCCTCTTTATATAAATGGAGTCGGGATACCGGCTCTTTTTTATATCAGCATCAATCCTCCCAGGATAAACACTCCTCCTACACCCCATGTAGCCATCCGAGAATTAACCATATTAAGTAAACCCCATACACCAATACTAACCCCCACCATGACAGGTAATGCCATAATGTAATCCGAAGCCCAATGCTGCAGCCCGTCACCAATAATCTTTTCATATAAGTACCCCCATAATGTTGGATAATTGTTGTTTGCTACTGATCCACGCTCGAAGAAATTCTGAGCAAGGGAAGTCGGGTCTACAAACTCCCCATGCTCTTTCAATCCAAAGTGTAAATGTGGACCTGTGGAATGCCCTGTATTGCCGCTTAATCCGATTAATTGCCCTTCGTGGAGTGTTTGCCCAGCCTTAACCTTTATATCGCTCATATGCCCATATATGGCTTCTCTGCCATCGGCTAATTGAAGGATGACTCCTTTTCCTATGTTTTCACTTCCATAATCGACTACTCTTTCCACAACCGCTTCACCGATGGAGTGCAGCTGACTCCCCTCTGGAAGTCCTATGTCTATCCCAGTATGTGGAGTTGGATGGATCTTGCTGACCTCCCCGAATTTAGAAGTTATTCGAACAATCATGATTTACACCACGCTTTTCATGGCATCGACTAAGATATTTAAAATCATTGGTGTCATATTGACCAGGACATAGCCTAAACCCGCGCCCATCATCATGGAATAGCCTTTTTCCTTTTGGTTAATCATGACCATGATTGCACCGCCCAGGACTACAACCATTGCAATAGGATAGGCTAGCGCTTGAATGAGGTCGATTAAAGGATTAAAGGCAATAATCATCTTGTCGTACATTTGACCTTGTGCCATTACTGTGACTGCTTCGTGTGCTGATGCTGTAGTAGCTTGAGTCAATGGAGCAATAGCCAATGGCAGCATGGATAATCCAAACGCATACCCGGCTGTTTTTCCTTTCTTCATAATTTCCATTTCTTCCACACTGATGATGTCCTTCCCTTTGTTCATAAAATCGCTGAATTTGATAATCTCTTGCTTTTGTCTGAACATGATGTTTCCCCCTTAAATAAAATCTTTTACAGTGTAAACCCTGGCATCTAAGCCTTCACATGCTTGCTGCAGTTGCTTTCGTCTAAGCTCTGTCGTGGTGATCCAGATGAATTTCGGCTTTTTCTCGAACACATTCAGTTCAATCAACTGCTTATATCGTTCAATTTTCCCTTTGTTCTTCACCATCTTTTGAGTGTGGTCCACTTCCACAATGTGATATTGTTTATTCACCATGAATATGGCATCGGCAATGACAGTCACTTTCCCTTTCACTTCCAGCTTGATTTCATTCTTCCATGTGGAAGGGCAACCATAGCCGATATAAAGTGTATTCCTCATAATGTAATGCCTGGCTTGAGTCGTTTTCTTCATGGCCTTGGTTGCTCCTACCCGCTCCCTGCCTTCTTCATTGAGATAGTAAATGTTCTCGCCATCCTTAAAGCTGTTCAAGTAATCGCTCATGTTTTTCAGCACTCTTTGAGCGTTCCTGTCGCTTTTCAATCTGTGAAGCTTCTGGATCTGTGACCGGCTAAGATAATCTAGTTTCCGTAAGCTCAAGAGAATGGCTTCCTCCCTTTGTTGCCTTTCGATTTCCTTCTTCATTCAGTTCAACCCTTTCTTTTCGAGGCCTTATATTTATGTGTGGTTGAATATTCTTTGTAATTGCATCATTCGAGATATAAGGTGTCTGGACTTCAATCAATCCCAAATCCTTGTATAATGCCCTTCCTTGAATGGCTGGCAACTTCTCCGCACCTGGTTGGTCTAATACGACCTGACTCGCTGTAGCTGTATCCAGAACGAAGCAGAGCCGCCCTATGCAGTTTCTTTTTACCTGTGAGCTTACAGTCTCCGTTGTTGGATATTGTGTCGTGTAGATGAGTCTCAGACCGCTGGCCCTTCCCTTCCTTGCAATGTCCTTCAATAGTGCCTGGCACGTTTTATCGTCAGCCATATCAGCCGCTTCATCTATCACGATGAAATGCCTTTCCTTTACTCCTGCATCCTTTACATTAGAGAATCCATTCTCAAGTAAATATTCAGTCATCCTATCCATTTCTTCGACTGCTGCTTGAAGTGCTTCAGCTGCTTCTTCCACATTCGTCGCATAGGCTTTCACCTGTTTTAAATTTCGGTACCGATTAAACTCAAGACCGCCTTTTAAATCAATGAGTGTGAAGGAAACATTATCGCCCTGATTATGCAACAAAGTGTTGATCGTGCAGTTTACCCAGTTTGATTTCCCGAAGTCCGTTGTGCCGGCCACAATGATGTGAGCTTTCTTTTCAAAGTCATATAAAATCATTCCGCCTCTACTTTTGCCTACTGGCACTTTCCATCCCTTTGATATTCCAGTTTCAAAATCAAACTTAGTTGGTAATGGTTCATTGAATACTTTAATCTTCAAAACACCGTCATACGATAGCTCTATTTCCTTTCTTACATCCTTTTTCTTATCGAGTAATGTCTTTATAGCCTGAAAGATGTTTCGGTCTAATTTGACCGTTCTGAGGTCACTGAAGCTTATGTCTAAAATCGATTGTTTGTTGTTTAATCCATCTTGGATATGAGCCTTCTTCAACTCATAATCGTGGAAGCTTTTACCTAATGGGATTCGATAAGCGTATTCAGTGCCTACCACCATTCCACCGTCTTTGATTTTGGACTTCCTTAGAAGCTGCATGTTATCGTCTTTAAAATCCAATCCATTTTGAGCGCATATCCTCTGAATTTTTACCGCGTCACTGCTCCCGCCTTTCTTTTGAAAATAAGAAAATCCTGCTAAACTTCCGGCCAGTAATGATGTAGTAAGCTCGAAGAACATAAATGGCAACACCACCCTTTGATATATGAAATATAGTCCCTGATCAAACGAATGATAGATAATCCTTTCCATTGCCGAGATTAAACCGTTCATGAAGTCGTTTAGATGTTCGCCTTCCGACTGTGGAAAAGAAGAGAGAAAACGAAGCCTTTAAACGACTTTTTGAATGCTAGTAATCTGCGACTGTTTTTCTGTATACTTAATCGTATTTTGAAACGTATGATTTATTGCCTGTCTAGTACAAAAATAATTATTACTTTTTATATTATATCCTGTACTATTTATAAATTTATTGATATAATAAAGAAGTAGTAATAATATGAAAGGAGATGAATATTATAGTAAGTTTGGAGTTGTCGGAAATGTTGAAGTCGAGAATCAAAGTCAGATTAGCAGAATTGGATATAGCACAAACTGAGCTAGCTGAAAAGCTAGGAGTAACCAAACAGACTATGAATGGGTGGGTTAAAGGAAGGGTGAAGCCACCTTTAGAAACTGCTTTCCTGATCGCCAGGGAATTGGATTGTAAGGTTGATGATTTGTGGAGTTATGAGGAATAGATTCGAAATATTCATTAAGGGAGGAAAACGGATATGTATTTAAAATCATTAAACCCATACAATTTCCGACACAATGAAGAAAACCCTAAAATCATAGGTTTTGAGTTATATACCCCTAAAAACCTTAGTCCTAGACCTTGTTTTATAGTTGAATATGAAAGCGATAAAACGGTTGACTTTGTAGCACATTCAGATGTGATAAGTAGGTTTTGGGAAATTGTTTGGTGAACAATCCAAGAAGGAGTGGGAGAAATGAATGAGTTTTATTTAAATTACGCTAAAGAAAAATTCGGTTTATCAGAACAAGAAGCAATAAAACACAAAAAGGTTATACAGGATTCCTTTGGATATAACTTAGCTTTTTTAGAAAGCGAACTTAAAAAAGGCACTCGCAACTTGTTAAAAGTATTTCTAAAAGAATCAAGACTAAAATAACCCCACTCAGCCGGGGTTTTTCTTTGAAAGGAGATAAATATGAACGTAACCATACAAATCAAATTTCTGAGTGATGCTGGAAGGGTTTATCAAAGTGGAACATTTCCATTGAGAAGGAGAAAGCCAGAGGAAATCGCTTATGAGTGGCTGCAGCAGATCAAGAGGAAAGTTACATACCAGAAGTTAATCTCGGTGATTGTGGATGGGAATGAGGATATAACTGGAAAGGTGTTAGAAATGGAAAAAGCCCCGCTGGATTAGAGCGAGGCTTATTTTTATACCGCTGATTTATTCACCGTCATCAATCCAGTGAACACTGTGGAAACGTTCTGCAAGTTATCCTCTAGTTGGCATTCATGATGATATGTTCCACTCAGCATCTCGGTATCCTCTGGATCAAGTTTAATCTTCACTTCCGAACCTTCCACAGTTATGCCATCGCCTGTTGACTTCGTAATCAGATTATCCACATTCGAGTATGACCTCTGCCTCGCTCCCCAGGTAATCGTTGCCCCTGTTAAATCGTCTGCCCCTTCAATGGAGAAGGTCAAATATTTCGTATCCCCGGCACTCATGGAGAAGTTTTGATTCTGCATTGTCATGTTCACCCCACCTTTCAATGAAACGGTTAATTCTCTTTTGGCTTTCAATGGCACATATAACTCCTGTTTACCGACAAGGTAGACATATAAATCACGTTTGCCTTTCAATCGGATCGTGCCGATTTTCTGCTGGTCAGGATTAAAGGAAATCTGCTTTGTATCGAAATGGATTGCTGCATCTTGGTATAACGCTTGAATCAAATCATGATGGGTGGAAGAATCAGCAAAGAGAACAAGGTGCATATCCGCCTTGCTCTCTCCTGATTCGTATATGGCTTGCTGTAAGTCATGAGCGTTCTGCCCCGACTCATACATCGCCTGTCGGCTATCGTGTAATATTGAGCCATCTGAATACAACAGCAAACGCATATCAAAAGGAGTCTGCCCGACTTGCCCATCGCTGAATATTTCTTGAAGCATATCAAATGATGTGGAGGAAATTTCGTATAGGACTTTTTTTGTGTCGGCTTGCGTTGATCCATCCACATACAGGCTGAATCGGGTATCGGTTGAAAAGGCTGAATCCTGATACATAGATTGACGTAGGTCGAACGCTGTTGTTCCGTCTGTTCCGGTGTCTCCTCCGCCTGTGCCATCGTCTAGCCATGTGCCACCTGTTAGCGTTGCGTGGTTGCCGTTTCCGCTTATGTCGTTGACTGTGCCTGTTGACATGTCGTAGTGAGCGACTAAGGTTGTGCCGTTATAAATCTTGATAGCATAAATTAAACCTTTACCAAAATTAGTTACGTCATTTTTTGCAAAAAATGTAACATTGTCAGTAAACACAACATTAGAAACTGCCTTCAATAAAATTCTTACATCTTTTGTTATACTGCTTGAATTTGAAATAACAGAACCATTTAAATAAGTTGTTCCCTCTGTGCCCGTAAATTTACCTAAGCCGCTTTTATACGTGCCGTTATAAATTATCGCATCAGTTAAACCTGTTCTCCCATCAAATATATATTCCGTTGTACCTTTTGATTGGTAATTCATATCTAATTCAAAAGATGTTATTGTAACGGATGGACATTGTATATAGTCATTAAGCCCATCCATTTGCAGATACTTAACCATACCCTACACCGCAAACTTACGATAATTCACAGTTAGCTTAATATCCGTCTTATTCTGCACACTTCCCACAGATGGAGTGGTAATCTTCACCCAGAAGGGTTTGCCCACGTTGCTGTCAGAGATATTCGCCATTGTCAGAGCTGCACCGCCCGATATATAAGTTCCGGCTGAACCGGCATTATCAGGAGCAAGCTGAATCCATGTGCTTTCATCGGTACTAACACTGTCAGATGGGTCGATGTTGATGTTCTCGAACCGTTCAGCAGCATTATCATTGAATAGCCACAGTTTCATTTCTACTGTGCTTCCTGTGATTGGATGCTGTGTGCTGATGGCATTCGTTCCGTCACCTGTGGAAACAATATCCGTTAAACCTGCATTCTTCGCAATCTTTAACATTTTGACTCCCCCTTATTTTTTATACATATAAGCATCAGGGAACAATGTCTTAGCCCTGTGCAAAGCCTTCTCTGCGCCTTCTTTACTCCCCGCGAATACTTGAACACCCCAAAGGTCTTTTGCAGCAGTCTCAGGCTTTTTAGGAGCTGGTTTCTTCACTAGCTTATACTGTTCCACCAATGCCGCCACGATGGCTTCAGCACATGACCTTCGATAGTGGTCAGATTTCAACAGCCTTAAATCATCCTGGTTCGTCATGAATCCCATTTCAGGCAATACAGATGTCATATTCGTTTCTCTTAACATGTGGAAGTCGGCAGCCTTTACACCTCTGTTCGGCAATCCTGTTGCTCTCAGGAGGTTATTCTGAATCCTTGCTGCCAATTCATAAGCTTCCTTCGGTTTCGTTTTGTATACATAGGTTTCAATTCCCCTGGCTGCGTTATAACCGCCAGCACCGAAAGCATTAGCATGATAATCAATGTGCACATCTGCACCCCAATTATTGACCTTATCCGAGCGTTCCTTCAATGAAATATCCCTGTTCCCTGTCGGATCATCCACACGTAGTTGCTCAACATCCTTGTATTCGTTTAGCAATGCCATGGCATAACCCACAACCGCAGAGTTAAATTCCCATTCCTTCATTCCATCAGGAGACTGTTTGCCCGGTGTTGTTTTAGAGTGTCCGGCACTATGTGAAATTTTCATGTATATCCCTCCTATTGTGGTTCAGAATATCGTTTCGCCCTAGAGCTATCTTCCATGCCTTCTGTCGTCGGGTCCTGCACGACTCCGAGTGTGGCCAATACTCCGAAAATGGCATTGATTAGTAAGAATAACCATTCTTTCATTGACTCGGTAATCTGAAAATCAGTTAGTCCAGCTGCATGAGCACCAATTAATAAAATTTCAGCCAAAATAAAAAGCTGTGACACGAAGGCCACAACCCAAAATTTATTCGAAAATCGCACTTTCCAATTCACCATATAAAACCCTCCCTATTTTGTGAATGCCTCCACGACTAAATATAAAAGGCCGCCACTTCCCACTAGAGCAACAGCCACTTTCCCGATGATTTCCCACTTTTGCTTCCCTCTGTCTATCTCAGCCTGTGTTTCCTTTTCATCCTGTCCGAGTACGTGGGTGACAAATTGTTTGAGTAATGCCCGGGTTTCCTTTCCGTCTTTCATGACGGTTACTTCTAATTGAGCTTGTCCTCTTTGAACTCCCATAAGATCTGATTTCAACAGTGTCACCTCTTGACGGAATGCATTTTGCGCTTCTTCGAGCACATCAAGACGAGGTAGTATATTTTTGTGGATGATTTCTTCGTGACTATTCAACATGTTCTGTTCCTCCATTCGTGTACCCCCTCTCTCTATTTACCCAAAATAAAAAGGACTCGTCTGAGTCCTCCGTAGTGTTTATTCAATTATCTGTCGTTAAAGTTAAGTAATGGTTGACCGTTGTATTCTTCAGGGCCTTGCTTAAACATAATCAATTCTTGACCGCTATACTCTGCAGCACCTTGCTTAAACATTTCCAATGGCTGACCGTTGTATTCTTCTGGACCGTATACTTTATGTTGAATCTCCGCTGATGTGGAAGATAAACCGCTCAATAGGAACAAACCGATTAATAAAACGCTAATTAGTTTTTTCATTTTTTCCGCTCCTGTCATTTAATTACCTATATTTTACTTCTTATGGTAATTAATACGCAAGAGAATTCAAAAAGATTCATTAATTTTCTTCAATCGGTGAAACAACTTTCACATCTATTTTTGAAAGTATCTTGTCACCGATAACAACAGTGTTGATTTCCCTGTCGTTTAGTTGGGCATTAAGAGCTTGTGGATCAAAGCTTTCCACAGTTGTTTCATATTCTCCAGAATGATGTGTAAGGATTTTTAATTTAATCATAGAGTGTAAGACCCCCTTGATTGTATGAAGTATTTTGTATTAATTTGAGCGTTAATTCTTCCTCTTTCGTTTGGAGCAATGGAAACAACATGTTTTCCTCTTGTAATCCTTCCATCGGTATCTTTATCTAAATAAGGAACAAGGTCAATATTTTCCCCTTCCACATTCGTAAATGGTACTGTATTTCCATCAACCTTTATCGTTACCGCAGTGGGCAATTCAGGCAGTTTAAATATCCCCCACAGAATTTCGTGAATATGATCTAAAAGAGTGAACGTATGCACGTGATTATCTATCTGAAAAGTATGAACATGTGGTGGAACTTGAAAAGTATGGTAATGCTTACCGCTAGAACTGTAGGTATACAAATCCACTCCATTAGCAGGAAGGTTGATGTTGACTGTCTGTCCAGCACTATTTTTACCAGCGAACAATGCATCAGGTAAAGCTTCCACTGGTCCTTGTAAAGCTAGAAACATTCTATGAACATGTTCACCTTCTTCAGAACTTGTAGAGGAAGTACCACCGCCAGACGAGGATGTGGAGGAAACCGCTCCCCCAGCCGAACTGGTTACACTACTCGCACCACCGCCACCAATCGCCTTCTCATACGCTCTAAAATTAGATGTCTCAAACCACAGATTCAATTCGTTGACCTTAACCACATCATCAGATAAATAGAATACGATTTCTGCTGGATTGCTTTGGTCTGCATTGTCATTGTATGAATAGGATTGGTAGTTGGTCGCACCTTGACTATACAATTCATTAATTTGGGCGCGCCTTTCCAAATCAGCCTGAGTCGTCCCCAAATCCTCAACCTTGTTCCCAATCTCCAGCTGCACATCACCAGGGCTGCCGGTCACATCAGATTTACTTTCCTTCACGATCCGCAAATCGATGGTCTTTTTCAGTATTGGAACGACTAATCGCACAATCCGGCCCATTCTCAGCTTATCAATGTCCTCGCCTGTGATGGCTGATAACTCAGCAGCTGAAATCCTCCACGATGCAATGACCTCTCGCCATTTAGCGAGTAAGGCTTCAGCACTTGCTTTTAGGCTTGCTGCATTCTCAAATTTTTTGTCACTCCAGATATATTCCCTGATGCCATACTCAGCCACACTGTAAGAATCCTCAATATAAGGCACTCCACCGTTTACAGATTCAATCGTAAGCTGATTGTCACCCTCTCCATAACCTAATGGATAGATACGGTTATAAATGCCCATAGGGTCCTCTGTTAGCGTGAGTCCTCGAAGGTTCTTACCTTCCCTGATTTCGCATGTTGGCACATCGTCAGGGATTAGAAGATTGAGCCGCCAAGGGTACACTGTCGTATCATATGTCCATTGATAAGCCTGGTCGAATGGTTGTGGAATGGAAAATAAAGCAGATAATACATTGCTATTTTCAAATTTGTAACTGAAATAGCGTGTTATCTCACAATTCCCCAGTACCCAGTGAGCTTGCTTCTGAAAGCCTAACACATACTCGATGGACTCATTTGTGGGCAATCCGTCAATTTGCCTGTACTTGAATATGCTTGAGTCTAAGAGAGTAGCCAGAACATGCTCACATTGATATTTGACAGTGTTCCCGCCTTCATCGATGGTCGTTTCCTTCGGGATAATCCTAAACAATCCCACATACTCGCCATTGTCGTATACTTCCACGTAATAGAGAGGTTTGCAAAGGTCGTTTTTTTCATCGTCCAAAGGCAAAGAAAAAGAAGCCACCCATAAAGCATTGAATGACTTCTCGTATGAAATATCATATGCGTTTTCCAGTATCGCCACAGTTTGCCTGTTTTGATTCAATATTTTTATCAAGGTATCACCTCATTTCAAAGAAAAAAGGACACCTAAAAGGCATCCTTGTTTGTGTCGCTATCGTGTCCGATAGTTTATTAAATGTTTTTAACCAATCCAAAAGGAATGATGTTTTTATCAAATGTTGTACCATTATGTTTGGTCTTTAAATAGACAAAATCCCCGAAGTCAATTTTGTTAAACGGATTAATGAAATTCTTAGAATGATTCCTTACCGCAGCAGTCAACTTCAAATTATACCTTTTGCCCATTTGAAGCGAAATGGCAGTAGCAAACGGAAAACTGTAAGCTGTTTTGGTTAAAGTTGAAACAGAAACAGCGTTTGAAGTACCTATCAAAACCCCATCTTCTCTTATTTCTAAGGTAGTAGAAAGAGTACCGTTGTTATTAAGTAACAGTTCAACAGCCTTTACCGAAATGTTCTTCTTGACTTCAAACTCCATTTCGGTAACATTGGCACTTGAACTGAACATAGCATCAATTAATGTAGCATCACCAGCAACAGCTTCATTATTTCTGAAAACATTTATAGGCATATTCAAGGTGTTTTTGTTGTTTTTTAAATATTCAATTTCAACAGATAGCAGTTGTTCAATGTCCATTTCCTTGTAAAAGACATTGGATGTTGCTGTCGCTTGTGCTGGATCACTGCCATCCTGATAATACATAATCCCAAAACCGTTTCTGTTTGGCACAAGTGAGTGATAACCACCGCCATATGTCTGTAATTGGTCTACAAACAATGAGGAAGTATAGTTTTTTAAGTCAAAAGTAACATTGAAAACAGGGCTTCTTTGGTAAGTACCTCCACCAATACTTCTACCGATAATTAAAGGCTTATCAGCAGGAGTGTACGGAAGTAATACAGGAGCATCCCCTTTAAATCCTAAGTCGGTTATTTCTCCCCAGCCCGTCGCTCCTGTTAGGTCGTAGGTTTGCCGATATACCATATTCCCGTTGTCTTGCCTTGCTATTGCTATTAATCTATCTCCCCATTGTGCAAGCGTACATTCAGTCGGAAGGCTGATGGAAGGAGGGAAGATGTCAGCGATTTTATTGAATGGAATGGTACTTCCGCTAATGGTTCCCGACTTAAATAAAGCAACACCTTTGTTTGCAGTAACAACATCGTATCCTAACCGCAGTGTAAATCCGTCACTGGAAGGGATGGAATTTCCCCAAGTGAAATAACCGCCCATTCCCGACATTTCATAGGCTACAGCAACGTCATATGATGTATTCAATTCACAGAAGTAATTTGTGTACGTTCCATCGAGTTTTTTGACGGAAACACTAAGATAAAGTTTTTTACTCACAGGGTTTATAAACAGATTTGGATCACGGTAATCACCAATGGAGTAATTTATATTCCCTCCGATTTTCTTCCGTGTAAACTTCCCATCATCTTCACGAATGTAAGCGACAAGAATAGTACTGTTTCCAGTGTGACCTGTGCCAGCTCTACCTACATGAATTTCTTTTCCATTAAAAACGACACCAGAAAAGAAAGAAGTGTATGCAAAATTGTCTTGGTGTGGTTCTCCTGCCTTTTCAAGTTGGTATCTGGAGAAATGGGATTGCTTCTTCTCAGTTTCCGCCAATTGTGCATCAACCGCATCATGCTTTTGCCTCAAAGTTGTGTATGGAGTATCAGCCAAAGCTTGAGCAATCGCTGGCGAAGAATCACCATCTACCACTACCGCATCCAGTTGAGCCTGTGTACTCTCCGAATTAGCCAGTGCCGAATCTGCTGTACTCTTTGCCGTATCAGCAGTGCTTTTTGCAGTATTCGCTGTGCCTAATGCTTCATTCGCATTATCAATCGCCTTGTTTATCTTTTCCGCACCGGTTCTAAGTGAATCTTTGTTTACCCCGGTTATAACGATTTTTGGTGCATCTGCCATGTTCACACCACCTTATATATATTGATGATTAAATCTGAATGTAAGTTTTATATTCAAGTCGGTTCCGTCAACGGAAATTGCATTGTCACTCGGGTACAAGAACATTTTTTCAATCGGTCCTGTCAATGCAGATAAAGTAGGAACTCCGTTTATCCTGACCGTGTATCTTTCCACATCAATCTCCATTGGAACCAATGCAGGCGCAGAAATAGAACCGAATGAAAATTTTTGAGCGTTATACTGCATTGTCAATGAACTAGCTGTACCACTTATTAAAATCAAGGGTTTTACAGAAACAAGACCATCATTGATGATGTTTATAGTCGTTGGAGCTGTTATATCATACACATATTGAGAATCAAGGGATATGTCAGCTGTAAATGGAATGTCTGAATCCCATGAGATTTCATCTGTTGGTACAATGAAGTTCGCCATTGGCTTATGAGCAATCAAACTTAAACTAAACTGCCCTGTATGAATCGCCCTCTCCACATCAACCTTGCCAGCCACCTTCACTGAATAATACTTATCAGGCTCATAGTCGAACGATAAGCGTATCTCCCTTGGCTTACCATAGGCATCCATTAAAAAAGCTACAAACGCTCTTAATTTGCGTTGCAGCTCATATCGGTCATATTCGATAACCGCAAAGGGAAGGTTAAAAGGTCTGCTTCCCCATTCAGAGCCGAAATCCCATTCACCGGGCATTCCGGGGATTGTCATGGTTCGATTACGCATTTCAGGAGTGGCAGGGTGGTAGTGGTCTTTTAGGAACACTAAGCCAAATTCATCAGGTGAATAACCGTCTAGTTTAACCAAATACCACACCGCCTTTCCTTGCTTGCATTTTCGTTTTTGCGCCCAGCAATATGCTTATATCGTCAATGGTTTCCTCAGCTATTACACGACCGTTTAAGATTGATTGAATGATAATAGGCTGTCTTACAGTTTCCTGTTGAGTCATCGCTCTTGAATCATTAGCTGAATGAATCTTCGTATTTTTCGGAAGCTCAACAATTTCTGGTCCGTGTTCTCCAACCCACGTTGCACCGCCTCTGAAATTGCTTGTGCCTGTGTAGTTTCTGCCTATGTTGTAATCACCTGTGGACACTCGCCTTTCTTCCACAGTAACAGTTTTCTTCTTGGCTTCCTTGTTGTTCCATCTACCTAGCCAATCAAGAGCTAGTTTAATTGCGCTTGTCACAGCATCGAAAACATCTACCACAAATTGAATCGCCTCAACTACTTTCTCCATGTTTTCAGAAATGGCTTTTTTAATTGCCGGCATATGAGGCTCAATCCATTCCCACAATTTCTTTAGGGCAGGTAGCAGTAAATTTTCAAAAATACCCCAGGCGATTTCGACTACATTTTTTATAACGGTGAAAGCTGTTTCGATGATGCTTTTAATTTGTGGCATATGTGCTTGTACCCAACCATATACAGAAGCGAGGATAGGTAGCAAGTTGTTTTTGAAGAAAGACCACGCATTTCGTACTACTTCTGTAATTTTGTTAAATACTTGCTGAACTGTCGCTCGGATCGTTGGCATGTGGCCCATAACCCAATTAAACAAATCCTTAAAAATAGGAAGCAAGTTAGTTTTAAAGAAGTTCCACGCAGTAGATACCACTTCAATAACTGCGTTGAATACATCCAGAGCCACCTCTTTTACTATTGGGAAGTAAGAAGAAACAGTGTCGTAAATTTTTTTGATGTAGTCAACCAAATTCCAAAGGAAATTATTAATAGCAACCGCTTTTTCCAATCCGAAGTTATCAACAAACCATGTCATATCTCCGGTTCCAAGCATCATGTCATAAACCGCTTTTAGACCATCACCCATAAAGCCTATAGCATCTGATATAGCAGTAACTGTGTTCACAAGTGGGGCAGGAAATATTTCGCTTAATGCCGCTTTAAGGCCTTTATCCTTCAATGTGCTGGAGAATCTTTCGATGATTGGCATAATTGCGCTTAAAGTGCCTTTCAGCCGCTCGAAAGCCCCTTTCATCAATTCTCCGCTAATCATGGAAAGGTTATCTTTAAGAGTACTCATCATACCAGTGAGTGTCTTACTCTGCTTTTCTGCTGAGCCTTCCACACTTTTAGCGATTTTGTCAAAGGCTTTCAGGTATATGTCAGAAGTTAATTTCCCTTGGCTAGCCATTTTCTTTACATCGCCAACAGTTATACCCAATTGCTCTGAAATGGCTTTGTAAATCGGAATACCTCTGTCTTGAAGCACATTCAAGTCCTCTGTGTAAGCCAATCCAGCCTGACGAACCTGTGACATTTGGCGAGTTAATTCCTCTGCTTCATGTGCTGGAATATTAAATGCACCGGATATGTCGGCTACCTTGGTTAATTCATCAAATAAGGCTTTCCCCTCTAGTCCGGCATTGTGCATATACTTCGCCATCATATCAACTTGACCAGTCTCAAATTGAGTATTTTTGGCAAACTTTCCAATGTCGGAAAGCATGGCTTGAGCTTCTTTTTGTGTACCTAGAAGCGTTTCCCATGCAACTGCGCTGTTTTCCATCATGGAATTATAGGCGATACCTGTTTTCCCAATGACTCCGCCAAGTGCCAGAAGTCCAGCTCCTGCTGCTGCTGCTCCTGCTACTACTGCTGCCCCCATCATTCCACCGGCTGACTTAAAGAATCCACCTAATCGGCTTCCTGTTCTTTCACCTTGCCTATCGATGTTTTCTAGTCCTCGTCTTGCTTGATCGTCGTGTAAGGCTATCGTACCGAAGAGCCTAAAAAGTTCCAATATTTTCCACCTCTTTTCTAAAAGGCAAATAAAAAAAGCGCACCTAAGTACGCTTCATCATTTTCAATATATCCTCGGCATCTTGAATCACTTCGTCATCTGACCGATTATCTTTTTCCCTTTGTGGCTCTTTGATTTTTTGCAAGAATTTATTAAATGGTGTTTCGGATTTCGCTTTGCCATCAAAGGTCAGCCATAATTCCCATGCAGCACGGTCAGTATCCTTCTCAATCGCTTTCATTAGCATATCCATGCCATAGTCATAGGGAAGGTTTAACACACTGTCAGGGGCATTGTAGCGAGAATAGATAAGGTCCAGATGTTCTACTTCATCAATTTGCCAACTTGCTGAAAAAAACTTTGCAAGCCTTTAATATTCTTAAAGTCCTCAATCATTTTCGCTGCTTCTTCAAAATCCATTTTAGCCAATTCATCAGGCTTAATTCCCTTTAAATCGGCTAGAAATTCAAGGACTTCTTCCTCAGCTTCCCCGATGTTTTCCACAAACTTGAAAACGAGATCCGCGCCAAGCTGCTCCTGGGTCATACCGTCTTGCACATCAGGTCGAATGTGCATCTTTTTAAGAATACGAGATACCGCAAAGGCATCTTTAAATTTTAGATTACGCATGTTTTACACCTTCCATTATGGAGTTACTGCGATTTTCGGCATATATATACGGAAAGGCGCGCTGCCTAGTTCCACATTGTCTGCTCCGTAATGTCCACGGAAGCGAACCGGCACGACTGTCTCACTCTTATCCTCAGTGCTGATGGAGAGTCCTTCCACAGATAGAGCGTTGTCGATGACAATGACGATAGGGTCACTCGAACCACTGATGCGACCAACAAAAGCCACGTTGTCAAGGTAATCGGTTAGTTCAATTTTCCCTTTAGTTGTGATAATGTCATAGTGTGTGTCTGATGTATCAACCTGACCGCCAGCAATTGCAAGAGCAAGGTTTTGCGCTGTCAATTCCTTTAGATTTACGACTAATTCAGGAGATTCGGAGTCAATGACTGTGTTACCCATTCCGGCTCCTTTAAGGCCATCTACTTCAATTACACGTGTTTCTTGAGCAAGTGAAAACTCATTACCGCCGCTAGTTGCTCCCAGCAAACTTCCTGTGAAGTCTCCTGTTAATTCGTCATAAGTCACATTTGTGTAAATCGCACCGGCATCAAGTAGATAATGAAGTGGTGAATTGCTTGTATAGCCTGTCGTTTGTAATGCCATTTAATATCCCTACCTTTCAAATAGTCTTCCAAGATATATATTTGTGCGCCTGTTTAAACTCGGATCATCATCCACAACTGGCAATCGCCTGTCGCTGTGGAAGTGAACGAATAATTTTTCAGTGAATATGTTAGCTTCTTTAAAGCTTGAATGGACATTTTCCATCATCGTTTCGAGTGCTGTCGTATCCGCTGTATTATCCCATCCATCCACATCAAGAGTGAGAAGGCTTAAACCATCTTCAAGATTTGTAATTTCAAACGAATAAACAAGATAAGGGAATACCGCTGTTTCGGGTGCTCTGAGGAAGTAGACACGAGGATGGATGGCTTTCAGCCGAGTATTTAATAGTTTTCTAATTTCCAGCATCATCGCCAATATCCTCACTTTCGTCTATTAATCCCATTGCCCTGTTTTCGTTTTCGATTTCTTTAATATACTTTCCAGCAATTTTTCTGATTTCGAGAATGTTTTCGTAAGTTGTGGAACGAATAATGGAGCGTTTGGGTTGGTTGTGACTTCCGATTTCCTGCTGGGTAGAGTACCACGTATCATGCTTCACACCTATCTGCAAATCCGCCTCAATCCGTCTGTTCCAATACTGGAATGCATTAGGAATACGTTTACCGCGTTTCATACCAGGCATTTTCCGCGCTTTGTCGAGCATCCTTCTTCTGAGAAGTTTAGCAATATCCCGCAAGGCTCCACGCATTAGCTCTCTCATTGTATATTGCGCTCTGTCCACATTAGAGACATAGGTGATTCCGTTTCTTCTTACCCTGACCACGCTTCTAGGCATTGGCATTACGCATCAACCCCTTGGCATACCAATTCCACCGTTTCAAAGTCGGCAATATCCTTCGACTTCTTTTGCTTATAATGGCGAATCACCTTATAAGTGTTCCCGTCATGTTCCACTCGTTGTTGACCGTCATAGTCATACATATTCACTGCAAATACAACCTCTGGCCTCATGCCCGCCTGTGCAGCTGCATAGTGCTCTGAACGAGTAACGGATAATTCCTCACACAAAACAACGAGCCTGGATTCGGATTCGATTAAATCCCCAAGCTCGTTCTCTGTGTAAGATATTCCAATTAAAGTTAATTCATCATCAAAGGTCATGGAGTATCACTTCCTGATACAGCTTGCACATATAATTCATTCAGTCTGAATTGTAGATGCCTAGGAGTGCCCTCCATGCTGTCACGGTTTTGATACCGCCATGTAACCAGATCCACCACAAACATTAAATGATGATCTTCATTCGTTACATCAAGAGTTAAACCCTTGACAACTTCCAACTCTTTAGCCACACCTTTTATAATCGCTGCTATATAGGTGTCACGCACCGTTGAACGAATACCAAGCCTGTCTTTAACCAGGCTCAGTACCGTTGCAAGTTCTTGTTCTAGCATCACTTATCATCTACTTCCGCAATGACCGGTTCACCCAGGGTATTATCGGAGCTTGACAATTCTTCGATACGCTCCTTTTTTGCACGTCCAGAGCGAGGGAACTTGTCCCCCACTCTATAAACGTGGTTTTCGTCCTGGAGATCCGTGAACGCTTTAATTACTTTATATTTAGCCATTTCACATCATCCCTTCTAAGTTAGATTAAACCGCAGGAGCCTCAGTGTTAGCTTCGTCAGGAGCAAATGTCACTGTAGTCGTAGGAGCCGCGCCCATGATATTCATTGCCACGAATCCATTTCCTGAAATAGGACGGCCATCATAACGAGCAGTTGCTTTATAAACTGTGTTATCCTCAATGAATTGAACATGTTCAGATTGTGCAAAAGTAGATCCAGAACGTTCAGCAAGGATATAGTGAGCACCGTAACCACCAACAATATCTCCGTCTGCCATGAACGGAAGGACAACAATATCCCCGCCAATTACTGGCATTGTTCCGTTCACACTTGAAACGATAGCACCCGCAGCATTAAATTCCACCATTTGTGCCTGGATTTCTGTGTAAGTGTTTTCGTTCATTGCCCAGAACTTTTGACCGTTGCCATAGTTGCCCTTTGCCTTACCGCTGAAACGTACAAGGTTAGCAAACAATTCTTTAGCATCCGCACCTGTTACCTGTCCGACATTAGTTGCTGAAAGGTTTGACCAAGCGCGTTCATTTGTTCCCCAGTAAGCAGGCTGGGCAATTTCTGCTAGTCGAGTAACAATACCGACTGGCATTTTTACGCCTGTTCCGTACAGGATTGCCTTGTCAATCGCAAGACCAAGAGCTTGTCCTAGAGCATCGAAGATTTCATTAGCAAGGTTGAAGTCTGAATCTTCAAGAGTCGCATTACATACAGGGATGTAACCGCCCACTTTGTAGCCATCCATTTCAACTTGGTAGAAACGAAGTGCCAATTCATTCAGCTTTGCGCATGCCTCTGTCCACACTGCTTCTGGAATGTCACCGACAATGTTAGTACGAGAAGTGCCTTTTAGGCCACGAACATTTACTTTATTAATCAGTTTTGAATAACGGTGAAGATTGTCGCGAATCAAGCCAAGAACTGTGTCAGGAATGCCCAAGCCAGCACCTTCGACTGCACGTTGCTTCATTTGGTTTTCTTTTGGTACGCTTCTTTCACGGATGCTAGTTAAGAAATCCTTTACTTCTTGACGTTCAACAAACACAGTTGCTGCAGAACGCTCTTGTCCTTTGAAAAATCCTTTATTCACTTTCATTCGTGTTTCCCCCTCGACAATAATAGTTTTTGTTTGCGTTTCAGGTGCTGAAGATCGTTGACCATCGTCATTCTTTGGAGCCTGTTGGTTCAATTCTTCAAGCTCGCCTTCAAGCTCTTGAATTTCCGCATCAAGCTTTGATTTCTTTTCATCGTTTTCCGACTTTTCGCCTTCAAGCTTCTCGATTTCGCCTTCCACAGTTTGAACTTCTTCATCACTGTTGGCTTCCTCGATTGCCTTCTCCAATTCTGCTGATCTAGTGGTATAAGATTCTTCATTCTTCACTAGCTCAGCAAGCAAGCTTTTACGCTGCTCAATTTTCTTAGCCAGCATGAGTTGTTTTAATGCCATTGTTTAATCGCTCCCTTAACTTTGATTTTTTTGTTTCGAGCATTCGCTTCTTGTGCTGCTGTGCATCTTGTTGCCGCGCTTGTACAGAAGTTTGTGGATAAGCTGGGAATGTCACTGGGGACACTTCCTTTAAATCCATATCTAAAACATTGAACTTTACTGAGCCATCATCACGATGTTCAATCTGTTCATCAATCGGAATGAATCCAAAGGAACAAGCGTTAATATCCCCGCGTTCAATTCGTGCGTAGATGTCATTGGCTTGCTTATCATTCGGATTGACCTTCACACTTCCCCACAAGCCCATATCATCGGCTCGTAGTTCAAGGGTGCTGTTGCCTGTCCTACCTAAAACCACCGCTGAATCATGGTTAAATAAGCACCTGATGTCATTAGCTCGCAAGCTGTTTGCAACTGCGCTCGGTTTGATTTCCTCAAACATTCCTCGCATCAATTCAGTTTCCTGATTGAATCGAATAAAATAACCTTCGATATACTTGGCATCGTTTTCTGCCCGCGTTTTGAAGTCGGTTTTAAAATACATCTCGCGTGTTTCCACTAATTATCACCACCCTTCAATTTCTCCTGGTCGCCTAGTCGGTCAGCCGGGATATAGTTTTCTAAAGCTAATAAATCATTCATGCGATCATCAGGACTTAATCCCATCCAATCGCGCCATTCGTTTCTATCCATTGCCATCCTGTCAACCATCTGACCGCCAGCAGTTACCAATTCATTCAAATCATAGGCATATAGACTACGAGAGTTGAATTTGAAATACATAGAATCACTGATTAATAGCTTTCTGGTCATTTCCTGCTCTAAGCCTTTAGCAATTGGAAGGATGGTTGTATTAATGAAATTGTTGTATTCGTCTTTCTTGTACTCCCCGACTCCAAGAAAAAAAGCCGGCACTCCAAAGATGCCCGCCACCGTTCTTTTATCAAGTTGTACTGCATCATTAATCGCCAGGTCATTCAATGACAAAGGTTTAACCTGTTCGACTTCCAGCAATTCAGCCGGGATAATCCAAGGTTTGCCCGCTTCACTGGATGCAAGAAACTTGTCATATACCTTGTCTCTACCTTCTTCACTGGCGAGTTCCGCAGTTGTGGAATCGACTTTCACGATAAGTGATGGCATATACTTGCCACTCATGAAGCTTTTCTTTGTCGCTGTCGCTTGCTTCAGGTTGTGGGCAATATCTTTCAACACAATCCTGTACCCTTGCCCCATATAAGGCTTATCAGGATTCGGATTGACAACAAAGTGTAAAATTTCGTCGTGCCTATATGCTTTGTTGTTATACTCCACTAAATAGGCATCTGATAAGTCTGTGAATCGAACCTTTGACGGACTGAGAGGAATCAATTCATCAATCAAGCCATCCTTTAACCTCGGATAAACGACACTATTTCCCTCACCGGCAAGCAGCAACGTATTGACGATGTTATATATCCAATTCTTGCGAGTCATCAATGAATAGGGATTAATATCAATCTTTCGTGATAATCCATTCTTTACACGAATATCACCATTATCCGTATTCTCCATTAAGTGAATCGTCATGGATGAAACGAGATCCGCTATTTTGTGGACTGCAATTTTCACTTCTGGATTGTCGGATAGTTTCGTATAACCAGGAACACACAAAGTATCATACGCATCAGTCGATAAAAACCATCCAGTTGCATCCGTGGTTGTCGGTTCGGCTCGTTTATTTAGATTCTTCCACATATCTCTTAGACCCATTTACTCACCTCCCCCATTTAACCATCTGGATGCCGCTTGAGCTTTATCCATGTTTTCGAGCATACGAACTGCCCCGAACACACTCGCATCGAATAAGTCAATGCGTTGCTCAGGTAGTATTTTTTCGTATTGAATCATATCATCTGTTTTTTCCACAGCTAGTACATTCTGGATGCAATACTCATAAGCCTGTGAACCGAGATAATAAAACTTTCCTTCTTTCGCTTTCTGTTCGATTCGTCTGAATCCTTGTGACTTTTTATAAAAATACTGTGGTTGATCCACAATATTGAATCGATTCTTTTTCATGTTCAAGAAAAATTCTTGTCCAAACTTTCTATCAAAGCCGATTTGTTTAATCTTGAATCCTTTATTTCGCATCATGATAAACCACTTCACCAAATCGTCATGGTCCACTACTGGAGCATTCGGCATTGTGAGCCATCCGTCTTGCTTCCAGCCGAATAGAGGGATATTATCTTCATCCGCTTTTATATGAGCTTGCGTGATAGGGAAGAAACCATGTGTGATTGCTATGTCCACACCATTGTAAGAACCATATAACGCAGTGGCATTTAAATCATGGACTTTCGCTAAGTCAGCACCGCCAAACCATTCAATCGGTAATTTAGCGAGCTGTTCAATAGTCCATGAATATTTTTTATTGCTTACCTTAAATTCTTCCACATTGAAATAAGCTTTCATTGCTGAAGTGTAAACGTTGAGTGATTTAGCAAGGAACGACTTTCTCTGTTGTGGATCATTTTGCGCTTGTCTGGCATCATTGAGCAGTTCTTGAGCTGATACGGAAACATTATAATTAGGATTTGCTTTTTCGTGTTCTTGTGGGTTTGTATAATCCACATCGCCATTTTCATCCTGGTCTGCTTTCGCAATGAAAACAAAGTATTGTTCGTCTACCACAGTCCCATTTAAAATCTTTTGACAGTAAGTCATACGGTTGTAGCAGAATGAGTTCATGTTATCCCCAGCAGTAGTGATGCCGATACACAAACTGTTACGATATGCCTTTCCTGACTCTTTAATGGTGTTGTAGTGGCTGGCGCTTTTATAAAGATGAAGTTCGTCAAGTATCTGGATTAAAGTATTTAACGAGTCCATCCTGTCACTATTACCGGCAATGGTTTCAATTCTCATATATCCATCGCCTAAATCGCCGCTGATGCTATGTTCCTGGTTATTATCTAAGATTCGAAAATTATCTTCTTCGCCCATTTGCTTTAGGTTGAAGTTGAGGAAGTTGAAGCCTTGCAATGCTTGTTTTAATTTTTCTCCCACAATTACAATTTCCGCACCGGATTTTCTTTCTAATATTCCTAATCCCCAAGCTAAAGCCGTATTGAATGGTGTTTTACCATTTTTCCTCGCCAACATTATAAACGCTTCTTTAAATCGTCTGAGGATTGTTCCTTTGTGGAAGAATCCCAAAAGATTATAAATAACAAATTTCTGCCAAGGCTGTAGATAGAAAGGTGTACCCCTCAAAGGATTGCCATCCATATCCTCACCTTTTTGGTGAACGAATGTCCTTTCGATAATCCCGATAACAAACTCAGCATCTTTCGGGTTGAAGTCGTAAGCATCATTTTCTAAGTCTCTGAGAAACCTTTCGCACATTTGAATTGTTTCTACACAAGCAACTTTTCTGCCTTCCACGATGCTGTTTGCATACTCCATAACAACATCATGGTTTTTTTTAGTCGTTTTCCCCTTACTCAAGAGCGCTCAACACACTTGCTAGTTTTGACTTTTTAGGACTATCTGTCGTGACCGTTTCAACTGATTTCGGATTCAGACACAATCTGTCGGAGTATGCGATTATGTCTTTGCGAAGGTTTTCCAAAGTAGCAACGATGGCAGACTTCTTCGTTCCCCCAGCTGCAGTTTCGGTTTCGTATTGATAATTGCTTTCTATGAATTTTTGATTAGCATTTTCATATTGTGCCAGTAAATCTGAATAGATGGTGATGATCGCATCGTATTCCGGCTTATATGTGCCTAGTCCCTTCATATCGGACACAATTTTCTCTTTGATACTTACCGCTCGGTACTCGATTACATCAGCCTTTTTCTTTCGTGCCATTTGTATTCACCTCCTAATTCCAAAAAAGATTCTCAGGACCCGCTCTATTGGAACGAGTTCCCCCCTCCGGTCCCTGTGGTTTTAAACACGAATATTCGAAGGTGGCGGGGATATCATTGTTCGTGTTTTCTCCATCCACCTGATTCCTTCTGCTGTTAATTCATGTGTACCTTTAATGTGCATTCGTTCATGACAACTCCCACACAAACTGATCAGCGTATCACTGTTAAGCTTATGCTCTGGATAAAACTCCAAAGGGAAAGTATGATGCACTACCTTAGCTGCTGTCGACTTCCCATACCTCACACACTCTCTGCACAAATACTTATCTCGCCTCAGTACTGTTGCACGTTTCTTCTTCCACTTGTCCGTCTTGTAGAAGTTCATCTGCTCTCAGCCTTCGTTGGCAGTTTACCTTGTATGCAATTGTGGAAAGGACAGAAGATTACTCTGCCATCTTCCTTCACTGCATACACACAGCTATTGCATTTCTTCATTCTGCCCTCACCTCATTATAATTAATATGTGATACCTTGGTTTCTCCTTTGTCTATCCATTTGCTTCTTGAGCACCTTATCGAATTCTAATGAAAGGATCTCTTGATCATGCGATATACTCCCTGTGATTGTATGGACATGTTGACCGCTCAACTTTCTCCGCTGTTCTTCCAACTCTTTCAATGCTTCAGTCGCTTTCTTTGCTTCCCTTGTGATTGCCTTTAATCCTTTGAGTGCATCGGAGCAATCAATGTCTACCGTTAATTGCCCGATACTCCTTTTGTTCGACTCGCGCATATCTGCCATGTCACAACATCTCCTTTTAACAAGTAGTATATAAAACTATAAGTCATAGTTATCCCTACTACTTATGGGCTTTCCTATGGCAAAAAGAAACCTCTCATGCATATAAGCAAAAGAGGCTTTGGTTCTTCTGTATCTTTATCTTATCTTCTGCCCTGGAAATGGTTTTCCTTACTGTCCCAATATGGACATTCAGCATGTATGCAATATGGCTTTCCGGGAAGCAGTAACCTCTGGACATTAAGTATATTTCTCTTTCTCTCTCGGTCAATGTGGATAGTGCATCAGCGATCAATTCCCTGTCATATGCAGATAGTGTGCTCTCTTTCTTGTGGTCATCCCAGCTATACACATTATCATCCATGCTCCTGAAGTATCTTTGCATTAGTAACGGGTCAAATGGTCTCTCACGCTCATACGCTGCCCTTCTCTCTATCCCCCGCTTATTCCCCGGCCTTCTCCCTGTCTGCATCCACTCAAGGGCATATTGCAGGTCTGATGCCATGCCCCCGAGCAGTTTGTTATCTTCCACAGATGCAGATTGTTGGAGAAGGCGAATGCTCTTTAATGCTTGCTTGTATTCTTCGATTAACGCTTGCATCTAACCCCCTCCTGGTGGTTTAGGTAAATAAGTATGCGGAAAGTTTAACTGCCCCATAGATTATCCCTATTGTTATAAAAACAGATGGCACAAGTACCAATAATGCAAGAAACACAATCCATAGAACTGAAGCAATCAAAATGAATACCAGATAAACTGCTTCAAGCATCATTTTGAAGGATTCCTTAATAAACAACTTCATCTTCTTAGTCCCTCCTGTCTAATTTATAGATTGTTAGATTGGTAAGGCTAATGAGGTATGTCGTCGTATTGTTCATTACTCAACCCCGTTACAAGGATCTTGTTCGGCAAGTAAAATACCATCTTTGCTCCAGTATTGAATAACTTCTCGGACGGGATTTTCTACTCCATTACCTCGAATGGAAACAGTTTCGATAACTTCAACTATCCTTGCGCTTCTCGTTGTGACTGGTTCAACAGGCTTCTTATTTTCAGGAGGCATTTCACCAATTCCCTTCATCGAATAGTGTGTTAGAGTAGATTGTGTACACGCTCACCGAAATCCATTAAGCTGATTTCATCGTTATACAATTCTTCCTCTTCAAGCCTAATCTTGTTTAGTATTTCAGCCTGTTCAATAAGCCAACGTAAATCTTCCCAATTAACATGATCCATATCATAATTATCTTTGATGATTTTCAACCGCTCATTCATTTCGAAGCCCCCTTCTCTTTATCTCTACAATCTTTGCAATTTTTGGTGTATCTTTTATCAAAATAAAATTTCTTACACTTGCTACATTCCTTGAAAATCGCCATTTCTTACAACCTCCCCTGACGCTGTATTGGTCATCTTTCATCTGAACCTGTAGAAAGACACTCCTCGCACCAGTACTCTCCCATTGACTCTCCAACAGAATATTTATCCTTTTCCATATCAATTTGTGAATCGCAAAATACGCAATTTGTTTTCATGGTTTTCTCTCCTTTAATAAATAATTTTCTGCAATCGTGACAAACCTCAATAACAGCTTTCAAATGTTTAATTGTCATGTGCTTAAACGTGTTATGAAAGCCTAAGTAGCATCTTATTTTCTTCACTCAATCACTTCCTCTTGTGTCGCTATTTTTTGGTCTTTACTTCATTACCCAATCATTTTCCATCCCCGCTTCAACCTCACGCGGATCTCCTTCTTCCTCAAAGGCTCATACACCAACGTTGCAAGTCCTCTGTCCATCCTGACCAACATCACCCATTCACGCTGGATGGTTCTTCTCATGTTAGTAACCGCTATCCTGGCGAGTGTGGTTCAATTTGTTTTTCTCGAAGTAGGCTTGCTCGATTTGTTCCCAGGTGAAGCCGAGCATTTCGCCTAAAACTAAATATTCCTCAAATAAAATTGAATAGTGTATTTTGTTTCGGGTGTTTTTGACTAATGTTGTAGTTTGGTATATATCAATAAACATTTCAGTTATTTCGCTAGTTGGCATTGACACATTTCCAATTAGATGTAATTCTGAAAAATCTAATTCAATCCCCAACTCCAAAACAAAGTGTAGTCCGTCCACATATTCTTCAAGGAGTGGGTTTTTATATGTTTCTCCATCTTCACAATACTCGCACCATTCCCACCCTTCTTCATCGTCATCATAAAATTTGTTTCCTGTTCCGGCACAATGTAAGCAACTTCCACCGCTAACTAATATCCTCGGTTCCCTATCCTTACTCCAAAACTTCCATGAGCGTTGTTCATTTGCGAGTTCCCCCAGCTCCACCAATAGAGCCAGCACCAATTTATTAAATCTGTCCTCACCTTTATAAGCGAACAATCCAACTTTCCCTAATTCCCTTTGTGCATCAAACAACTTCGCTAAATTCATGCGCCCACTCTCCTCAATTGATACTTACTGATAACCCCGCCTATTTGTTGCACAGACACCCCTAGAAACTCCGCAATCTCTTTCGGCATGTATCCCTTACCGAACATGATTACAACGTCTGTGAGCATATCCTGTGACCATCTGGATTGTAATTCCCTGGCCGCTTCATATTTGTTATCAAGTTCGCAATCTTCTGATATCGCAATCTGTAAAAGTTGCTGTTTATTGGCTAATTCCCACCTCATGACGTTTTCCTCGCAAACTTCTTATTGATCGGTACAGTAATGGCTTTTTCCACTGGCCATTTTCGGCAGCTTACCCTGTTCCACAATGTACCTATCGAAATTCCGTTCTTTTCAGCTATGGCGAACTGCTCAGCGGTGATTTTCCTCTTCCTCGGCTTTACAGTCCCTATCGGCAATGAGCTGGCTTCCTCGTATGTCCAGCCTCTCCTCACTCGGTCAGAGAATGTCACACACGATATACCGTTTTTCTCAGCAATCTTTCTGTGTTTCACGTATTCCGGTGTTCCTTTTCTCAATGGAGTCGTAAGTGTCCTGCGTTTTGACCATCCATATTTGTAAAAACGCTGATTTGCGTTATCCCGGCTGATTCCGTTCTTTTCGGCTATTTCGTAATCTTCTGGAGATAGGTATTCCATTTAGGACTCCCTCCACACATCATTTGAATACTTTTCTGGAAGCTTATACATTCCATTAACTTGTAGTTCCAACAAAACTACTTGTAAAGCAAGAAATTCCTTTGCGTTAAGCTTGTTGTGGTTTCTAACTGCATCTTTATCTGATAACTCTTCCAAAATTTCGCAAGCTGATTGTAAGTCCATTTTCATCCTCCTAGAAAAATTTATTCGCATCGGCTGATATGTCGATTTCTTTAAATTCCGATAGCACAAGCTCATATTTCAATTCTTCATAATCAGCTTCATAAAGGCTCTTGCCCTGTTGAGTTTCAAATATATTCCGTTTGTTCAATCTCTCGATGATGAATTGCTTTTTCTGTTCAGCCATGGCAGCTGCGAATAAAAGGCCCATATTCATCACTTCTCACTTTCTACCTAATTTCTTTTTTAGACAGCCTTAAAGCTTCTTGTCTTATTAACATCTTAATGGCATCACTCATCGACATTCCGTATTCTCTGCGAATATTATCCAACTGAGTGACTTGGGCTTTGTTTAAATTCAAATGAACCTGCTTCTCTCTGCCTAAATGCAATTTTCCGCTCATGCCCGTTTCCTCGTCATGTTCATTTTTCTAAGGTGATAGTCCACATTGTTGATGCAGATCCCTGTGGCTTCGGCTATATCCTTCCGCTTGATGCCCTGGCTTCTCATTTCGGCAATCAGGTTTATGTCCACCATGGCTTTTCTGCCCGAGATATTCTTCCCTGAGAATGGCACCCAGCCGATTTGCTTCTTCCAGTTCTGCAGCAAGGCTTTTGAGATAAACAATTCATCAGCAATCATTTGGTCCGTCTTTCCCTGTGCGTTTTGCTCGAGCAGAAAGTCCACTGTGAAATGGTCAGGTATTTCAAATTTATTTGGCCCCATGATTTAACCTCGCTTCCAAGTAAGTAATCATCGCTTTCAAAGTTTCCACTTCTTTGGATAAATCGAGATTTTCCTCTAGCACCTTCTGCGTGAATATCCGGCTTTTGTCGGTTCGTAGCCTGTGGATTTCCTTGCGTAGTTTTTCGATTTCCTTGTTCTGATACTTTGCTAAGTCTACCGCTTCCTCCAATGCCATTCGTAGCCACTCATATTGCTCGTCTGACGCATCATCTATGGTCATGCCATACTTTGCTATTCCCTTTGCGTCTTGTTCGTCCACAAGCCTTGTGAACGTGTCTATGACGCTCTGGCTAATCTGTGGTCTGTGATGCTCGAAATTCATATTTTGTAACCGCTTAATTGGTATGGTTACACCTGGTTCAATCATCACTTCTTCCCCCACTCAAAATCCAATGATGCTATAATCTGTAGCCCCCAAACGCACCCTTTTATCCACCAGTCTTCGGTGATAATAACAACAGGCATTGCCAACAGTAGCGCAATCAATATTCTTAAACTTTTCATTTCCTTCTCCCCACTTTCCTCTTACCGTTCGAGTTATAATAACGATCCTTCGGGTCTAGCTTCCGTAATCGCTCATTCATCTTCCTGATCGTGTAGGCATAATTCTTAATCCGCTTCTCCAGTGAATTAATCCGCTTATTCTTGTGGAACAACTCCCACTGGAGCCGGTCAAGTTCTGCGTGTAATCGGTCTGTGTCGGATAGGTCGTTCATGTGAGCTCCCCCTATTCAGTCGTTTTATCGTAGGCTATTTCACACATAATCCCGCATTCTTCCATGACTTCATCATCTATCCGCCCTCTGCCTGGCTCTAATTCATCAAGGAATACTCCTTTAATACATGAGTTTCCGATTTCGCGTTCAAGCCTTGCTCTTTCTTCGAATACTTCCGGGAAGTCCTTTCTAATCTTGTTCCAGTAACCCATACCGCCTTTTACACAGCCTATACAGTTGTTATTTCTGTAGCCCATTTCATACATTGCCGGACGTTTAATGCCTAACCTGAGCAACATTCCATGAACTTCTTCTTTGGTTAAATTTTCATCAAGCAATGGGAAGATGTGTTCATACTCAGGCATCGTTTGCTGTAACCTATCTGCCCGGTGCTTCTCGGTTCCGTCATATCCCCAGACATACACCATTTCACCGTCTTGCTGTTTTTCCCACTCCTGGCGAACTTGTTTCTTTAACTCCAGAGTACATCTTGCCCCCTGTGGACCATTTACATATCTGGTTTTACGAATGACTTCTTCAACTGTCTTGAATTTATCATTTCTAAGAATTGTTATTTTCTTCCCTAACGCCTTTTCGCAATCGTGTAAAAATCGCATGGTATCCGGGTGTTGGTCATCAATATCTATATAAAATATCTCGTCTATGGTATCTCTTCTAAGGTAGGCAGCGATGAAACTACTAACTCCACCGCTGAACCAACACACTTCTTTTTTGTTCACATTCACTCCCCCTTAGTGCTTTAAAAATTCCCTTGCATGATAGTACAGATGATGAAAGATGAAATTCCCAGCTAACTTTTTATCAATGAACACCGTATTGAATCCGTACCTGGCTTCGAATGTCTTAAGCCTTCCCAACAACGCTTTCGGCTGATACTGACTTCGATATTTTCCGTTGATAAGATTTTCGTAATTGTCCTCGATCATTAGCACAAAGTTTAAATTGTGGCTTCTGATTAATTCATTCTCGAATCTGTCCTCTTTGGTGTTCTGAGCAAATTCGTCAATGTTGTTCTTCCGTTCCACAACCACATTGAAATGCAAATCTCTCATTATCCCAAACTCTTCATTTTTGGGGATGAAGGCTGAATAGTCTCCTGTTTTCATCCCCCTCAAAATGAATGGAACTTCTTTCTTTCGAAAATAGTCGAGAATGTGAGCGTTTGATTTTTCACGTGTGTCCACAATTAAAGTTAAGGTTTTCAATATGTCCTTGATTTCTTTTTCTGTGAATTTATAAGAGAGTGCGTTCATAATTCATCCTCGTCATCATCAATAATCTTCTTGCTGAGAAGGTATTCAAAAACAATGTCAGCAATTTCTTCAACATCTTCTTCTTTTGGTGCTAATCCACGTTTGATTAATTCCTTATAGAAAAAATCCGCAATTTCTTCAGTATCAACAAAAACCTCGATTTCCTTCACTGAGTACCAACTCCTTTTTGGAAGTAAGTCATTGCTTTGTTATATATCTCGATGGACATTTCATCTGTCTTTTCGTTTTCAAAGTTGCAAACTGGATCACTGAGTACCCATCCATTCCGAGAAAATTCAACTACTAAATCCATCACAAGTTTTAGTCCCTCCACATCATTCTGCAACCAGTCATTAATCTTGCTGTCGATTCGGCAGCCTTCCCTGTAGAAGTCCACAATCTTATCGATGGTTTGCTTAACGTTGTGTTCTTTGTCTGTGTATTCGCCTTTTAGATACGTGATGATGCGTGATTTATATACTTTGACCAGTTCTTCCAACTCTGGATATATGTTTTCTGGATTCTCAATGAAGAGATCGTTTCCGTCAATTGTGAGTGGAGAACCCATTTTTTTGAAATCCTCCACAATATTTTTAGGATGCAAGGAATATTTCACCATCCTTTTTAATAGATTTATATGGACAAGGACGAAAAAGGTGTAGAAGTGAACTTTTGTGTAGCATTTTTCTATAATTTTTCCCTCTTATTTTTCATATAGGGACTTTACTGTATTTACTACACTCTTCTACACTTCTACACTTTTTTTCTATTTTGATAAGAAGTAGGATAAGAAGAATAAGAGGAAAACGAGAAATTAATGCCCAAACCGTTAAAATAATAGCCCTTATTGTCGCGGTTTTTCTTGTATCCTCTTTCTTCCACTTTTCTGTTGAATTTGGGACGAGTCAGGAGGTATTCTCCATTCTCGATACACCATTCTTCATATTTTTGGTACAGATCCTTTACATAACACTTGGCAGCATCATTAAAAACGCAATACTCTTTCAGGAAGTTTCCTACTGCATCCATTTCGCCCCTGTAATCGTCTGTGGCTTCCTGGACTTCCTTCGGATTACCTAGACCTTCCTTCTGCCATTTAAGGCAGCCTTCCACCGCCCAGCGTAGTATTCCGGACATTTCTTGTTGAAGTAGTTTATCCCCTAAGTGTTTATCTACCTTTTCTTTTGGGATGGTTACAGTAAAGGGTACAAGTCGAATCCTTCGCCATATTCCTTCATCTGAGCCTTTAATAATCGGCTTGTGGTTTGTGGTGAAGAATATCTTGAACTCAGGCTTATACACGAATGGATTTCCGTATAAGAACCTCGCCTGGATAGGTTCACCGCCTGTCAGCTGCTTAATCAATGATTCTGCTAATCTTGCACCTTCTTCACTTTCTGAAGCGGCAACCAATCTTGAACCTTTCAAAGTGGCTAAATCGCTCCTGGCACCTTCGTTTTTCCTTACCGAGAAGGTTTCTGTGTTCGTTTGTTGACCATAATCCCCAAATAGATAACGAATAGTATCCAAGAAGGTACTCTTTCCGTTTCTTCCCTTTCCGTAGAGGAAAAATAAAACTTGTTCCGATGTGTCACCTGTAAGCGCATACCCAATGGCTTTTTGTAAGAAATTAATCAGCTCTTGTTTAACGTTGCCTTCTTCATCCTGCATGATGTCCTCTAAGAATTTCTTCCACAGTGGGCAATCAGCGTTCGGATCGTAGGCAATAGGAGAGATTTTATTCATATAAAACTCCCGGTTATGCTCTAAAAACTCGCCTGTTTCTAGGTTTACTACTCCGTTAGCACAGTTAAAAAGCATTTGGTCTTTATCCATATCGTCCGGTAAAATCGGCACTTCTGATTCAGATAAGGCAATCATCGCTTCAAGTCTGGACCTGGATTCAGAGCCTACTGCATGTTTTGATAATGCTGCCCTGGCTTCTGATTCCTCTTCCTGTGAAGCTTCCTTGTATATCATTCGGACCGTATGCTTTGCCATTTGTTTTATCTGATTGGTGTCATCTTCTCGCCAGCGTTTACCGTCCCAGATGTACCATTTCTTAAAAGCGTTGTTATATCGCAAGTCCTTGCCGAATCTGTATATCAACCTTTCAGCATTACCAAGGTCTGTCCTCATGAAGTTAGGTGCTTTCTCTATTGGTTCTTCATAATTCAGAATGT
This sequence comes from Mesobacillus subterraneus, assembly GCF_023715485.1. Classification (GTDB taxonomy): domain Bacteria; phylum Bacillota; class Bacilli; order Bacillales; family Cytobacillaceae; genus Mesobacillus; species Mesobacillus subterraneus_B. The sequence continues at coordinate 196,569 of NZ_JAMBOF010000008.1, forward strand.
TGATTTTGTAGGTCTTAGGTTCAAAGTCTGCGATGGTGTTATGCGTTGATTGCATAGCCGCTTCTAACGTCATTTCTCCGTAAGTCCGGCCATCCGAGGAATGTTGCTTGTCCCATTTCTCTCTATACAATCCTGATTCCCTGAACATATCGTCCATTTTGTAAATGTCTTTGTTTGTCCAGAAGGCTAAGTGATTGCATAAAGCGAGGTCTGTTGAAGAGTGATCTCCGTCAATCAGTTCACCGTTGTATAGGGACTGAATGTGGCTTCCGTTCTTGCTCTTGAACATCTTCACCCATATTTCAGAATTGGAAAGATTCACGATGTCATTTTGTTTCTTTACTGGTTTCTTCACAGTCGATGGTTTTTTATCATCGTCCGGGAAGTATTTTTTAAACAGCAAGCTTAATTCTGATGTTCTTTCCACAATTTCATAAACGTTTTGTGATTTACCTGTGAATGTGAAGTATCTGCCATAGCGATATATTTCAAGACCTAGCTTTGAATTTTTCTTTCCGGTACCTTTTTCAATCGGCAGCTCACCTTTGACAATGATGTGGACTCCTGTACCGCTTGGTGATAATTCTGTGTAGCTGTCCATCATTTCAATGACTTCATCTGCTAATTCGGAAAATTTTCCATCCTTGTAACATTTATCTATGTCTATGCCAATGTATGGATCTTCCTTGGAAAACATGAAGCCTATGCCCTCGTAACCACCCTTGTTGTATGTATGGACAGCTGAGTGAAAGCTGGACCATGTTCTTTTGTTGTTGGATTGGGCCATGACTCCATTAGTTTGATAAGGGACTTTTGTAGGCTTGTCCTCCCCTTCTCGCAGTTCGGACTTCCACACGATCCATTGATTGGCTTTCTTTAATTCGTCTGGAATATCTGTAAAATCATATTTCAAGATTGTAGTCCCTCCCTTCTAAAGAAAAACGAGGGAGGGAACACCTCCCCCTTTTTAGTGATTGCCTATTGTCGGTTTAGAAAGGGACATCATCATCTGAAACTTTAACTTCTTGTGGAGGATTGACCTCTGAAACTTTGAAACTCTTAATCTCAGGATATTTCTTTCCATTGTGCTCACGCTCACCGACCACAACACGAACAGGAGAGTTGAGGAAAGTGTCTGCCCATTCCTTGAAATTCTTAAATTCCTTACCGTCCGGGAATTGTGCTGCCTTTGATGCTGCCTGGAATCTCCACATTGAATTATCTGAAACTGTGAAGTTATCAAAAAGGATTTTCTGCCCTTGGCATGGTTGCTCAACATCGGAACGGATTTCATAATCGAATACAACACGATTGTTACCGGACTGTGCTTTTTTCATTTCGTAGTTCATTGGGATAACTTCGTATTCTCCTGGCTTGACGATTTCAAATGTAGAACCTGCTTCTGAATGATTTACTTTAAACATATTAATTTTCCCCTCTCAATTGGTTAGTTTGTGTAGTTGCTAATAATTCGCTTTGCAAGCAGCCTTTACGGTCATCGAGTTGATTCTTGGCATAAGTGCTATTTGTAGCACTCAGGACAAATCCTCTTTCTCCGTCTGAATTGACTAAGATCCTTCCGACTACATCACACAGGCCCAGTACGTTATTCATGATTTTCTTATTAATTTGTGGGTAGCTTCGGTTATATTGTTGACCGCTGCTATCTGTGTAAAGGTCATCCGTTTCCCATGCTGTCCAGATAAGATTCGCACCAAGATTCTTCATATACCTCAGACTGTTTACAATACGGAACTGCATATATTGATAATCCCCTTGCGAGGGAACACCCTTGTTTTTGCCTTTGCTCCCTAAATCAGAGAGTAGGCATCGTTCTAATTCACTGATGTTGTCGACCACGATATTGTCATATACACCCTTGTAATTTTTGCTCAGGTCCAGGATCAACTTCTCCCATACTTCCCAAGTGTTTGAATTGTCCACATAGGCAATGTCGATGTTTTCGTTCCCTCTTAACACTCGGGTTGTTCTGTCCACATCGAGAACCAATGTTTTTCCCGGAAAGTATTTAATGGTGGAAGTCTTGCCCATGCCTGGCGGTCCATATATTAAGTAAGTGGCTATGTCCGTTGTTATGTCTGATGCACTGACAATTTGCATTTACTGGTTCAACTCCTTCGCTTCCAATTCTTCAAGCAACTGCTCAATCTGCTGGATCGCCTGTCGTTCACGTTCGTTCGCCTGTTCGAGTGTTTCAATAGATTCCTTGTTTAGTTGAATCTTATTTTCGTTGTCCTCCAGTTGGCGATTGCGGTACTTCAATTCACGCTGCAGAGTGTGGATGACGTAGTTCATGTTGTCACCGGCTTCTTCACCAAATATGTGAAATCTCCGCGAATCCCATTTGTCGCTGTGCTTCCTACTGAGAATGTTTCTGCTGGGTCACCGTAATTCGATTCCTCGATTGGCTCACCGATAATGCTGGCAAACCTTTTAGCACGTTCCTCGGCTTCTTCCCGAGATACCGGCCTGTAATTCTCCCCTTCAAACTGTGTCATGTGGATGTGTAGGTATGCGCCTGAATCAATCGCATCGGACAAAAACTGCATGAGCCTTTCTTTATTCATGTGGATGACCTCCCTCAAATTTAGTTTTTAGATATTGATACAATCCTTCAATTAACTGAACATCAACATACGCATAAACACCGGCATCCCAACTGTCGTGAATAAGATAAGCCTGTTCAAAGTCCTTGAAGTTCTCGTCATCCACAATACTGATGAACTCGTTATCCTTGATTACCGCCATTTCCATTTCTGAATAGAGGTCAGTTTCCATCGTTATCCTTGGTGAACAGTAGTGATAATAGCTCGCTTGGATTGATAAGACATATGGGCCTACTTGAATACCTTTGTGCATTCTGTGCATGTTATCAGGCTCGAAAATTGCTCGTAACGCTGTTTTATCGCCTAGTTCACGTTCTTCTAACTGTGTTAGAAATTCCACTTTCCTCACTCCTATTTACTCCCCTCACCGAATCAGGTAAGATGGAGTTGGGTATTTTGTTTAGTCACTGTTTGCGGCAGTGGCTATTTTTGTTCGTATTTATTGCCGATGACTTCCACAACTTGGTTTTCATCAAAGTCTAATGGGCAACCTTTTCCGTTACCTTCATCAATAAACCAACATCCGTATAAGAATTTAATTTCTCCTTTTAATTCAAATCCTTGTTCAATGTCTGAATCTAAATATCCGTTACCACTTACTACGAACGGAACATCAGGTCTTTTAAAATGAACAATATCCCCCTCATAAATTTCCACATCGTTCTTGTCGTGTAGCCCGGTAAATTGCATCCAGATAGCTTCTTTTGCACCTACATAGCTATCAGCCAATCCAGTGAATCCTAGATAATTTTCCTTTGACAACGTGTACATTTCGTTTAATTCTTGGTTCCATATCCGAAACTTTATAACTCTTGCCATTCTCCCCAACCTCCTAACCTATTGTTTTAAACTCAAAGCCATATTCCTCCGCAAGATACCGTTCCAGATTGTGCTTCAGTACGGTGGTTTCTCCGTCCTCCACAATGTCCTCGCCGATGACGATAATTTCGCCAAAGTAATCCTTTCCGTATGTGTCCGGCTCGTCAGGTGTGTTAGTGGGATAGCCAGTGCGTAGTGTGCGAGATATTGCCGGGTGTTCGATTGTACTCACCTCCTTAGATGGAGTTTTTCTTCGGATTGCGTACTAAACGTATTTAACTTTGCATCCTAAAATTTCAGCGACATAACTTGCTTCACTTTTACTTTGAAATACAATTGCATCTTTTCTCATACAGCTTGTATCTACTGTTTTGTTTGCTAAATCATAAGACTCCACATAATCGCCACAATCAAAAACCAAAATATATCCAGCTTTATTTTCTTCCAATTCAATCCCTCAATTCATTTTTATTTGTTTCACTATTTTGGTCTAATTCGCCACAAACACATTCGCCACAATCACCACGATCATCAATCCCCAGCCGATTACCGCCCAACCCCATTCAATGGAGTGGTTCGCGTTTTCATCCTTTACCGCTCTCATTGTGCTTTCGCCTCCTTAGCAGGTGTTCCATCAGCTATTAAGTCGCACCATCTACAAAATGCACTTATAATCGGTTGGACGTTTTTATCATCCAGTTCTCCACCGAATCCGATAAATCCATTTTCATTAAATGAAATGGCTTCTCTTGAATCAAAATAACTTCCTTTTACCTTTAGGTACGCGTATCTCAATCCGGTTTTCTGATAGACTTTAATGTGTTTTTTCAAAGGTTTTCGGACCCTTAAATTCATTAATTGAGCATGTTCGCCGCCAAACATAAAGTATTCCGCTAGTTCAGCTTTCATCAAATGAAATAGACTTGAAATATCTTCTTCTGTAATGTCTACATACGATAAACCCGAATTTTTAAAATGTTCTCTTGCTTCATCCCTGTTCACTGTGCTTTGGCCTCCTTTTTCTGGTCCGCCAAAATCCTTGGCACCGATGTTTTCATGAAGTAAAGATGAATCATTTTTTTGGTTGATTCGTTTGGTTGTTTCAATTTCCCCTCTCCCTTTTTTGTTCAGATTGAACAAATTTACTTTAAAAAAATTTTGTCCAGAGGAACATTTAATATCTGTGCTGCTTTTGTCGCTAAAGGAACACTCAAGTTGCGATCAAGGTGATTTTCAACACGATTCAAGTGAGTGACTGTAATCCCAAGCATTTCAGCAAATTCCTTTTGAGAGTACCCAGCTTCAAGCCGATATTTTTTTAACTCATTTCTCCACTTTACCATTTCTTCACTCCCTTCCAATTAGTCAATCTGACTAACTTATATTTAGATTGTACTGTTCATTTTGAACAAAGTCAACTCTTTTATTGGTCAATATGGAAAATATTTTTTATGTATATTTCCGATAAAATATAGGAGAATAAATAAGTGAGTTTTTGGGGGTGAATAAGGATGGATATAGGTCAAAAGATAAGATATTTAAGAACAAAGAACGGTCACACCCTAGAAGAATTAGGCAATAAACTAAATTTTAATTTTTCCAATTTGTCCAAGATAGAGAGAGGCACAAGAAAACCAACACTAGAATTACTAGAAGATATAGCAAAAATATATGATGTTCCGGTTTCATTCTTTTTCGGGGAAACAAAGGAACTGCCGAATGAACTAAAAAAACATGGAGAGGGTTGGATCAACTTTATAGAAGAAATGGAACAAAAGGAACTCACACCTGAACAAATAAAAGCCACATTGGAATTGCTTGAGAAGTTAGGAAAAATCTAACATGACAATTAAATTATTTTATCGACAAATTAATACAAGTTTTTCATACCAAATATAGGGAAACCCTTCCAAATCAGGTATTATGACTTATTATATTAGTCTTATTTTGTCGAAAGCGGAAAAGGTCAGACATGTAAAGACACTCTTCACACTCAAACCCATACAGGGTATAATAATTTTATACCAAATTAGAACAAGTGTTCTTATTATTGTTCGTATTTTTGAAAGGTGTGTGGAGTGTGTGGAAGTGGTAATGTTTGATGGACTACCTTTAGGAATTGAAATCGTATTGGATGACTTACTCATTATTGGCACTCAAAAAACAGCACCAAAGGAAGAACCGGCTGAATAAGCTCGGTTTTTTTATTTAGGAGGAACACCATGAAAGCAGCATTATATATTCGCGTCAGTACAGAAGAACAAGCAAAAGAAGGATATTCCATCTCAGCGCAAAAACAGAAATTAAAAGCTTACTGTATAGCCCAGGATTGGGAAGTAGCTGGAGTATATGTGGATGAAGGATTATCTGCCAAAGATATGAACCGTCCACAATTAGAATTGATGATGAAAGATATACAGAATGGCAAAGTCGATTGTGTTTTGGTTTATCGCCTGGACCGTTTGACGAGATCCGTATTAGATTTATATAAGTTGCTTGAAACATTCGAGAAATATGATTGCAAATTCAAATCAGCCACAGAAGTTTTTGAAACGACAACCGCACTCGGACGTATGTTTATCACCATTGTTGCTGCTATGGCTCAGTGGGAGAGAGAGAACTTAGCAGAACGTATCCGCTTTGGTTTAACAGAAAAAGCAAGGCAAGGAAAGTGGGCAGTGAATCTGGCTCCATTCGGTTATGACATTGAAGGCGATTATTTAGTCATCAATAAAGAAGAAGCCAGAACGGTCCAATACATTTATGATGAATACCTTTCCGGGAAAGGAATGAACACCATTTCCATTGATTTAAATAAAAAAGGAATAAGCACTAAAACGGATAGCACTTGGCACGCAACAAAATTACAATACATCCTAAAAAACCCAGCTTATATCGGAACCATGCGCTGGAATTATCGGGTGAATAAAGAAAACTATTTTGAAGTTGAAAATGCTATTCCTCCTATTATCAGCAAAGATCAATTTGAACAAGTTCAAAAAGTAATGGAAGCCAGGAGTGTTTCCCATCCACGAGCCGCAACCAGTGAATTTATTTTCTCGGGTGTAGTGAAGTGTGCTCGGTGTGGATCTCCACTAACAGGGAAATACGGTTATTCCAAAAGAGGTGAAAAAATCCACAGGCCGAGGGGTTATGTTTGCACAAAAAGCGTACAAAAAATGTGCGACTTGCGCCAGGTATCAGAGAAGTACTTAGAGCATCACTTTTTAGAGTTAATCAGCAAGTGGGATATTCGAGCTGATGAGGTGCCGGAAACGAAAAGTCAACCTTCCACACAGGAAGATGATAGGGAATCGATTATCAAATCACTTGAAGCAATCGAAAAACGCAAAAAGAAATGGCAATATGGATGGGCAAACGATATGCTAAGTGATGATGATTTTAGAGCGAGGATGCAAGAAGAAGCACAAAAAGAAAAGCCGCTCAGAGAGCAGCTGGAACTATTACAGGAAGATACCATAATTCAAGTTGTGGATGAAGAAGAAATTTTATCTGTCTTATCAGACTTGCGACTAAACTGGAATTACTTGACCGCATTGGAGAAAAAGAACTTCCTGGCTTTGATCGTCGAACGGATTGATGTGGATAAAATCGGGCCTAATGGAAAGATTGAAAGTGTGAAGATAACGGATATTCAGTTAAGGGAATAGTGCGTTGTCGTATTATCATAACCAAATGTCCGGTCAATGATGCCCTTATAGCAGTTTCCGCGGTTTCTTTATCCCTGATTTCCCCCACCATTATGATATCAGGATCATGCCTGAGTATCGCTTTAAGGCCGGCAGAGTAGGAGATCCCCGCACGTTCATTGACCTGGACCTGAAGCACGGCGTCACTAGGCTTTTCAATCGGATCCTCCAGGGTGATGACATTGCGGTTGATAATTTCCGCTGTTTCTGAAAGCATCGAATATAGAGTAGTCGTTTTCCCGCTGCCAGTCGGACCAGTAAAAATAATCAATCCATGTGCATGTTTTAAAAGGGATATGAGTTTTTTGGAAGTGGATGGAAACAATGAAATCTGATAGGAAGTAATTTGATTTTGCTCGGGAAGGAGACGTATGACCATGCTTTCGTTCTTGTAGGCGGGAAGGGTGGAAAGCCTTAAGCCGATTTTGGTGCCGTTATACGGGTAAGTGAAGGCACCGCTCTGGGGCCGTCTTTTTTCGCCAATATCCATAGAAGCTGTGAACTTGAAGTGGGAAATGAGCCTTTCGCAATCTGTCTGATCGAGCGTATAACGCGGGAGCAGTTGATTGCCGAGCCTGAATTTAATCAGTGTATCTTTTTCTCGGGGGATGATGTGGATATCCGAGGCACCGCTTCTTAAAGCATCTTTTAAAACATTATCAGCTAACTGCTCGATTGATTTTACAATAGGGATGCACCACCTTTTTTGTTTATAAAAAAAATATTTCGCTATCAGCATTGCAATACCTGCGAAAAAATCATCTTAAATGTGAATAAAAAATGACAAATCTATTTATACTACTAGCGTAGTGACAGCAAATAATAATTTTGGGCTATAGCCAAGCGGTAAGGCAACGGACTTTGACTCCGTCATGCGTTGGTTCGAATCCAGCTAGCCCAGTAAGAAAAGCGCAAGCGCCCTGGTCAGACCCGACAAGCGCTGGAGCTGGACATTTCTCGAAGAGAAATTTACATTTTCTTATCTCGTAAAAAAGAACAACGGAGGCATTCCCGCTTCCGTTGTTCTTTTTGGTTTCTTTTACGTTGCAGACGCCTCATTTCGCTATCCCTTTCAGGGCATCAGGGTTAAACCCGACAATCAGCTTTTTCCCATCTGTTAAAATCGGGCGTCTTAACAGCTTCGGTTCATTGATCATAAGTTTTATAACTTCCGAGAGCGGCAGTTCCTCAACATCCACCCCGAGTTTTTTATAGGTTTCTCCCCTGGTTGCCAGCAGCTCATCAAGTCCGTCCGTCGTCAATGACAATATTTGCATCAGTTCATTTTTAGATGGAGTGTCTTTGAACAAATGACGTTCATTGAATTTCACGCTGTTCGAGACTAGCCATTTTTTTGTTTTCCGGCATGAAGTACAGCTAGGATAGGAAAAAAACGTCAATTCTTTCATACTTGTAAAACCTCCTGGCGAGCGATTTTTCTTATCTTTTTTCTATTGTATAACTTTTGTATAACTTTTGTACATTATTTTGTCATCATTTCGCCATTTAGTTGTGAACATTTTCTAAACATATAGTGCAAACAGTGTAAACCTTATTTTCCCTCCTATATAATAAAGGCAAATCAGTGGTCTGAGGTGAACTAAGGTGGAACAAACATTAAAAATCACAAGTGTTTTGTCTGACCCAACTCGTTATTATATTTATCAATACATTACAAAAAGGCATAAAGATGTAACAGTGCAGGAAATCGCGGATAATTTTGATATCCATCCAAACGTGGCAAGGCTTCATTTATCAAAGCTTGAAGATGTCAATATGCTGGTTTCTGAAACTAAAAAAACTGGAAAGGGCGGACGCCCGAGCAGACTGTACCGTCTATCTGATGATGTGATCCAGCTTCACTTCCCTTTCCGCGATTACCAGCTGCTATCCAAGATTGCAATGACAACAATGATGTCACTTGGAGAGGCAGGAAAAAAAGCATTATACTTGACCGGTAAACGTTTTGGCGCCGAGCTAATCGACCAGGAAATTTCCCGCCATCCGCATCTATCAGAGGAAATGTCATTCGAACATAAATTGAATGCAATCAAAAATGCAGCAACGCTTGCAGGATTTTATCCTGAATTCGAGTCTAACAGCGAAAAAACAAAAATCTACTTCCAAATTTTCAACTGCCCTTTCAAGGAAGTAGCGATGGAACATACTGAAACAGTATGCAATATGCATTATGAATTTTTGCGCGGTATGTTTGAATCACTGTTTGGGGACATCGAGTTGATTGAAAAAGAAAACATGTTTAACGGCTGTGACTCTTGTGCATACCAAGCTGTTATCGCACAATAATCAATCCTTGTTTACTTTTCACTCCACTTTACTTTATAATATGATAGTGATGGACTTGTAGGGTAAAGGAGGGATATCTTTGGATCGTATGTACAGAGTTTTAGGATTCTGGACGGGAATCTTTGCTGTGATGTTTTTCTTAGGTCACATGTATACGACGTCCTTGATTTTCTTTGGTCAAACTGGATTTTTCTTGCTATTAAGTTACTTGAAACTGTCCGAGCGTATGTATATTTACGTTTTCGGCGCATACTTAACTGTTTTCTTTGCAGGTTTTACTTACTGGACAACTTTTATGATGCCACTGGGTGGAGCAGGACATTAATAAATGTCTATGCAATAAAAAAGCGATGGAACCCCATCGCTTTTTTTATTTGGTTCTACAATTTACACAATTACTGTTTTCTGCAGAAAGCAAGCATATATCATATTAATAATTTTTTTGCCGATTCATCAAGTCTCTTTCCCTGGATAATTACGTCAAAGGATTGGCTGATGCTGCCTGGCATGATGAGGCTCCGGATGGCCCGGTTCCGTTTGCTGGCTTCTGAAAAAGGATTCGGATCTTGATGCTCTGCCAGTTCCTCCAGAATGCCAATGGCCATGAGGAATTCATCCTGCCTTTGTTTTTGCAGAAGCTCTAATCCATACTTCTCCCCCTGGGATATAAGGACGTCAAAATGCACATGGCTCGTTATATCCATCTCCCCAGGAGACTGCAGGACGTCATGGTGCATTTGGTGCTGATAATACCCCCTTAAACTCCCCTTCTTGCGTGCAGGATGAGTCCAATCTTCTTTCGTGTATCCGTAATCGACAGTCAGCATGATACCCTTTGACAAATTTTCTGAAATGGATTTGATGAAAGGCTCCATCGCGAGCGGAATTTCAATTCTTTGTCCCTCTGCAAGATCCATATCCTGTTCCTTTAGAAACTCGATTATTTTCTTATTTTCCATCGGAACTATTTTTTCAATAAATCGATCGTTTTCAAAGCCTATGAACACTTCGTTGACCATGCCTTTATTTTTTTCAATGATATGGACCGGAAAAGCATCAAACAATTCATTAGAAAAAACAAGACCTTGATTCATTCCTGAATCAGCGAATGTATTGGCGTAGGTGATTTTTACATTCTCCAGCCCGCTTAATTCCTGCTCTTGGAGGCTTTTATGATATGGACTTGCCTCAACAATATAATATGTAAGTATATCATTTGTTATTTCACTCCAGCCCTGTATAAAAGCACTGGCAAAACGGCCATTCCCTGCCCCTATCTCACAAACCGAAGGCTGCAGCCCCAGAATGCCTGCATTTCTGGCAAACCACTTCCCAATCAATCTGCCGAAAATGTCAGATACATTGCTGGTTGTATAGAAGTCACCGCCTTTGCCAATTTTCTCGCGTTTTTTCATATAATAGCCTTTCTCAGGATGATAGAGGGCAAGCTCGATGAAGTCAGCATAAGAAATCATTTTATGTGGTGAATCGGCAATAAACTGGCTGATTATTTCTTTCATATTTACTCCTTGATGATGATTTTCACTATTGACATAGTGTTTTCTTTATAATATTGTTTAATTAGTAGCTTAACTATATCCCCTCCCATGATATGAATAGAACATCCCCCAGAAAAGCCCTTCTCCTTGAGAAGGGCTTTTCTAGTTCCTTAGGTATGAAAAGAGCACTAAACCATCCCTAATCAAAAAAATCATCACTGCCGTATACTAGCCATTTGAAGACAGCTTAAGTTAAAATCCATTCAAAAAGGGATTGGAATCCATTTCATGGCCAATTGTAGTGGTCGGCCCATGTCCTGGCAATACCTCTGTTTCTTCTGGCAATACCAAAAGCCTGTCATGGATGCTTCTGATCAGTTGATTATGATTCCCGCCTGGCAAATCAGTCCTGCCGATGCTTCCGTTAAAAAGTGCATCACCAGCAATGACAAAATGATCTTTTGGAAAGTGGACGGAAATGCTTCCTGGAGAATGCCCTGGCGTTTCAAACACTTCAAACGTGAATTTGCCGATTGACATTTCTCCTTCATCCTTTATTAAATGATCGGCAGCACGAGCTGTAATACTATCTTGCATCATAAAATGTTTCGACCCATTCATGGCAGGATCCGTGAGCCAATCCTTTTCCTTTTCATGGATATAAACTTGTAAGGCATATTTATCCCGGATGCTGTCAACTGCGCCGATATGGTCAAAATGCGCATGTGTCAGCAAAATAGCTTCAGGCTTTAATTCCAGCTGGTCAATCATTTTTATTAATTTTTTCGGATTATCACCAGGGTCTACGATAAGACATGATTGGTCGTCACCATAGACGAGGTAACAATTTGTCTGCAATGGCCCAAGCGGGACCTGTTTCCATTTCATGTATAATGCCTCCAGCTTCTAATGGTAATATTGATATACTTATTCTACACTATTATTGGGGAAGATTTAAGGATTTGCCCATTTAGAAACGAAGGAGAGAAAAAAAGTGTACAAACTGATTGGGGTTGAAACCAAACCGTTTTTGACGGAGCTGCCAGATTTCCAACAATTCCTGCTCTCTGTGGCGCCACCAGTTCGAATCCATGAAAACATTTATATATACGACAACAGAAGAGATGCTGAAGATGCTCTAGAATTATTGAAGGAAGCGGATTTATTTGAAGAAACACATCGCCTGGTTAAATTAACAGCTGGGGCGTCCGGCGAAGTTTTTTTTGATTATGGATTTCACGCTGAAGATTCCGTTTATCTGTATATCGAAGATCTTGCAGCTTTCAAAATTTCTGACGGTAACACTATTCAAATTGAAATGGCTTTGCTCCAATTAGAAGAGCATCTGGTTTTCAAAGCCGATGGCGGCATTTTTTTCACGATCAGCCATTATACTGAACTAATAAAGGGTATAGTAAGAGCATATGAAGTTAAAGTTGAGTTTTTAGACCTCGACAAATGATTTAAAAAAATATAAAATAAAAAACGAGTGTATGCTTGTAATTACATAACAGGCTGCCGCCTAAACTTATCAACAAACAGGCTTATTGTCTGCCTAATAATTATGAAGGGGGCTTTATCATGGGATTGGCAATTATCTTCGCTTTAGTTACGCTGCTTGCCGGCTATGCTACTTTTTCGGCACTTAAAAACAAAAACCTTCTTGGAATCGTATTCGGTGGAGGAACATTCGTTGTACTTGGCTGGTTCACAGTCATGACCATCCTTAACCATGGATTCCCAGTTGCGCATTAATCTAAGGCATTAAAAGACCACCCTTTGCAGGTGGTCTTTTTTGTTATATCAATGGTTTCCTGATTATTTGAGCAGCTCGTTAACACGCTCCACTTTTTCATGCATTTTCCTTTTTTTATCGCGCCTGTCATCAATCCTGATGTTGGTGGCAACACGGTGGATTCCTGCGTTAAAGGGCACCTCATGTATCGCCTGGATCACTTCGAACAATACAGGCAGCTCTCCCTCAATCAAAGTATTCATTGGTGTAAGCTGAAACTGGATTTTCCCCTCTTTTTCGTATTCCTTGAGAACTTTTTGGATATCAGCTACATATGAACTTACACTGGGAGTTTGAGTGCCAATTGGAATAACTGTTACATCTACTATTGCCATAAGAATCTCTCCTAGAAAAATTTATTGAACGAGCTCGATTATTTCCTTTGTGTCTATATTCAAAACCTTTTCCAGCTGAAAACCGTACAGGCACATTTTAGAAGACGGTGAACAGGAAATAGGCTCATTGGCCAACCCGGAAAATATCAAATCCTCTGTTTTCGATCCAAGATTAAAACGGATCAGGTCGAAGCCCTCCTGGTATATATCTGCTTCTCCATTATGAAGTGCGCGCAAATATAAAAAATCTTGCCCTTCTTCCATTAAATCATAAAATGGGACAACCCATCCAGAAAAAGAGGTCAGAACCGGTGCATCGAAACTGGCTGCCGGATTAATTCCTTTGCCATATACGGTATACTGGGCTGTTTGAGGATTCGCTTGCTCATCAATTTTCACAGTCAACAGATACCCGCTTAATGAATCGAACTGGAATACATCATCCTCTATTTCAGCTGGTTGATTATCATTAAGTGATACTGAATACAAGGGAGCTTGCAAAGCAATGCCCTCTTCATCCCACTTCTGGTAAACCAATTCTTCCTTTGAAATCCAGCGTACAAAAGGTTCTGACAGATTGATTTCCTGTAAATCATTTTCGCGCAAATTCCATAAATAAGAACTGAAATCCCATTCCTCAGTAAAGGCTGAAATCAAAATCAGCTCCTCATTAAAAGGATTCCATTCAAAGTTTAATTCGTAAGAATCAATATTCGTGGAATGCAACTTTTTCCCTCTCGGATCTATGATAGTCAGGATACCTTCATTGGAAACAGCACTATGGATCATTACCATCTTTTTTCCCGGACTTGCTTCAGCAGATATGATGGGCACTTCGCTCTCGAAAAGCAAGGTGGATTTCCCTGTAGCCAGGTTATAGGAATAAAGCAAAGAACCTTCGCCTTTATTGGCTATATAAAGGATAGATGAATCATTAAGCCAGCCTGCAGCTTTGTAAAACTCTTCTCCATCAGATTGGATAGGGATGATTTCGGCTCCTAAAAATGAGGGACTCGGTGTTTCTTTCACTCTGTTCAAGCTGTGCTTCGCTCCTCCATGGTAAGCCCCATCAGGCTTTGGTGAGCAGCCAGTAAGGAGGAAAGCAGAAGTGGATAGTATAAAGAACAGAGACATTAAAAATGTTGCACGATATGTATTCTCCTTGCGCTCCACCTCTACACCCCCTTTAAAACACTGTATATATCTGTACGTGGAAATTGCCTAAATGTTTCATTTAATTTTGAAAAATCAATGTATATTTATTTTGCACTTTCCGGATATTGATAACATACACCCCATAATATAAAAATTCAATCCTTAAAATAAATAAAAAACCTGCGCTCTTAAGGCGCAGGTTTTATCAGATTTTATTTTGCGGTTTCCGGGTAGGATTCTTTGCTGCCTTCAGGCTGGCCATAGAATCTTAGCAAATCACCGTAAATGATTTTATCAGAGTATTCGAGTTCATTCTTCGCTTTTTCCATATATGGTTCACAAGCAGCCCTGTCTGTAGGCTCACCTGTCGCTTTATCATAGCAAGTATCTCGTGTGAATACTTGATCCTTGGTGATAAAGCTGCCATCGCGAAGGACAGCAAAGTCTAGTCTGTCTTTTGAGAAAAGATCTGAACCGAAATCAATGTCATTCTTTGTATCGATGCCCAACATGTGAAGGATCGTCGGCTTAATGTCAATCTGACCTCCGACTGTAGAGATTGTCTTTCCTTTCTCTCCTGGAATATGGACAATAAATGGAACCTCCTGAAGCTGAGTGCTTTCAAACGGCGTTATTTCTTTGCCAAGATACTCACTCATCGCTTTGTTATGGTTCTCGGATATTCCATAATGGTCTCCGTATAAAATGATGATTGAATCTTCATAGAGACCTTCATCCTTTAACTTTTGAACAAACATCTTCATTGCTTCATCCTGATAGCGGACAGTTGGGAAATAGTTATTAACCGTTTTGTCATTAGAAGTATACGGCTGGATTAAGCTGTCTTCCTCACTCAATTCAAATGGGAAGTGGTTAGTCAAAGTAATAAATTTTGAATAGAACGGTTTTGGCATATCCTTCAGATGCTGCACGGATTGCTGGAAGAAGTCTACATCCTTCATTCCCCAGCCTACTGAATTTTCTTCAGTCACTTCATAATCAGGCAAGGAATAAAAACGCTGATATCCCAATGCCTGGTACATGATATCGCGATTCCAGAAGCTCTTGTTGTTTGCATGCATGGATGCTGTAAAATAACCATTTTTGTTCAGTATTTCTGGTGTAGCAGTATATTCATTCCCTGAGTGAGTAAAGAATACGGCTCCACGGCTCAATGGATATAACGAGTTTTCAACCAAAAACTCAGAGTCAGAGGTTTTCCCCTGTCCAGTTTGGTGATAAAAATTGTCGAAATAATAGCTTTCTTTAATGAAATCGTTCAAGAAAGGTGTAATTTCCTGACCATTTACCGTTTGGTTGATAACAAAATTCTGTGTCGATTCCATAGAAATCAGGATCACGTTCTTGCCCTTGGCAATCCCGAACATATCATCATTCGGCGGCAAATAATTTGCACGCACATAGTTGTCAATGTCAGCTAGTTCGCTGCCATCCGCCATAGCACGCTGTGCGGATGATTTTGATTGTAAGTACGCATCGTAAAGATGATAATTGTAGGTTCCGATGTTCTTGACAAGCATTTCTCTGTCAAACGTTCTTGTCAGCAGCTGCGGACGCTCAGTTTCAGCCATTCCCAGGTTGAAAAAAGCAATCGCGATGGCAACAAGGAAAAATGCTCTGCGATCTACCTTGGAATATTCCCGATATCCCATGAATTTTGGTTTAACTTTTAAAAGAACGGCTAAAATGATGAAATCAGCGAAATACAATAAATCGCTAAAGTTGATGAGTTCAGTGACACTGCTTCCCAGATCGCTCATATTACTCGTCTGGAACAGGACCGGAATCGTAAGGAAGTCATTAAAGAAGCGATAGAAGACCACATTAGCGAACAAGACTGCTGAAACTATGAAACTTGTAATCAAAATGTAGCGCTTCTGGTTCTTCTCCTTCATGAACAAGCTGATTCCAAAGATAAACATCAGGAAGCTCAAAGGATTTATGAACAGGATGATTTCCTGTCTCCAATTTTCGATTTTAATATCAAAGCTAGTTTTATAGGCAATGTAAGTTTTCAGCCAGAGCAGGATTGTCGCAATCGCAACAATGGATGCTTTTGACCAATTTTTGTTTTTCATTGGTTTGTTACCTCCCTGTTAAAAATAACAGATATGGGAATTTTTAGGTTAATTTTTCTGATCGCTCAAGAATCAAACATAATCTTAATACTTTTTTTACGAAAAAGCAAACGGGAAATTAAAGATAAACGGTATACTAAGCAATTGACTCATCAATGTGATTTTCCACCATTATAGACGTTTCAAACCTCAAAAAGTTTCAGGAATGTCCAAATTCGGAAAATTGAATCTTTTATTCCTAACTAAAAAAGGAGTTTTCTCATATAAAAAGAAAACTCCTCATCCCGATTATTATACCTGTCCTAACTTATTCTTCACCAGCCATGCAGCTCCGATGACGCCTGCATCATTTCCCAATGTCGCGATGCTGATTTCAGTCGACTGCGCGACACGCGGAAATGAATTTCTTAAAAACTGTTCTTTCACGGGATCAAGAAGAATATCTCCCGCCTTTGAAACTCCGCCTCCGAGGACAATTTTTTCAGGATTAAGGGTGTTGGCGATATTCGCAAGCGCGATTCCCAGATGCAATGCAATGGTATCAATCACCTTTAGGGCAGTTACATCTTTTCTCCTCGCAGCATCAAAGACATCCTTCGCCGTAACAAGTCCTGTTTCTTTATGGACCACTGCAAGTTCACCGCTTGAATCTTCAGCGCTTAATGCTTCCAGAGCAATTCTTACGATCCCAGTAGCAGAAGCGATCGTTTCCAGGCAGCCAGTTTTGCCACAGTTGCAAGGTGCTCCGCCTTCAGCTAATGATGTGATATGACCGATTTCTCCCGCAGCTCCGCTTATTCCATGTACGATGTCACCATTGGCAATTACTCCGCCGCCGACCCCAGTACCCAGGGTTACACAAACAAGATCCTTTGCACCGTTTCCAGCGCCTTTCCACATTTCTCCCAGCGCTGCACAGTTAGCGTCATTATCAATCACTGCCGGCAAAGATGTTTCCACTTCCAATAAATCTTTTAATGGATATGGCTCACGCCAACCGAGATTGACCGCCTCAAAAATAACACCTGTAGGCAGGTCGACAGGTCCAGGTGCACCCATTCCAATCCCGACGATTTCGCTTTTTGAGTGCCCCAATTCCTCAAGCTTCGCGTCAATTGCTTTAGCGATATTGACCGTAATATTTTTCCCTTCATTTGAAACATCAGTTGGTATTTCCCATTTATGAAGTACTTCACCATATAAACTAACAAATGCAAGTTTAGTGGTTGTTCCGCCTAAATCTACACCAACAAGCCATTTTTCAGCCATTTTGTGTCACCTTTTCCTATTTGCATTTTTTTCTTTTTCCAGCTGTATTTCATGCCTTAACAGCAAAAGTGCAGTCTGGTAGTCTCTTGTCTCAATCAATTGTGAATGAAAGAGCTCCCTTAACTCAGACTCCATAAGCTCTAAATCAGAAACTCTGTCGCCAATATAAATAATTGTCCCGAATTTTTTCAGGAATTGCTGTATTTCATAAATCGTTTTCAACGTATTCCCCTCGATGTTTGTGAAAATAAGAGCATGTTTACATTACTTAAGTATAATGGATACGCGCACCCGCCTCAAGAGTGCTGGAGAAGTTTTTATTAGACGAGGCTCTATTTAAATTAAATGTTGATTTCCGTTCCAGCTGTTTCTAATCCCGGTGGAGTCTCGGGACTGTGAGTGCCAATCAACATTGTATTTAAACAAAAACAAAAAAGCAGCATAGGCTGCTTTATCTTAACGATCCGGATCCTGCGGATTCAATATGCGCGGCCGCCGATTTTTCAGAGGAATTGGTGAACGGACCAAGACATCCCGGAAGGCTCTCAGATTAAATGGTATAAACGGCCATAAGTAAGGTACCCCGAAGGATTTCATTCTAGCGAGCATGATAATGAACAGAACAATTCCGATCAAGAACCCATAAAGCTGGAATGCCGCTGTCATCACGAGCAAGAACAGCCTTACAAGCCTGTTGGCCAAACTCATTTCATAACTCGGGGTTGCAAACGTGCCAATAGCAGCGATGGCAAGATACAATATTACTTCATTAGTCAGCAGGCCGACTTCGACCGCCACCTGGCCGATCATCAATGCAGCGACTAGTCCCAGTGCAGTCGCCAGTGAAGTTGGCGTATGGATGGCTGCCATCCTCAGGACGTCAATTCCGATCTCAATGATGAAAAACTGTAAAAACAGTGGTATCTGGCCGGGATCATTCGGACCGATATACGATAGCTTTTCGGGCAGCAATTCAGGTCTGACAGCAAATAGGTACCAAAGCGGCAGCAAAAACAATGAAGTCCATACAGCCATGAAGCGCACCATCCGCAAATAAGCTCCAACAAGCGGCTTATTCCGGTATTCTTCTGCATGCTGCAAATGGTGCCAAAAGGTAGTGGGTGTGATAAGCACACTTGGCGATCCATCGACGATGATGCACACATGCCCTTCATATATGTGAGTTGCTGCCGTGTCTGGCCGTTCCGTATACCTTACCGTCGGAAACGGATTCCAGTGCCGGCCAGAAATGAATTCCTCGATTGTCTTTTCCCCCATCGGAAGACCGTCAGTATCAATTTTGCTGATAGAGTCTTTTACTTTTTTGACCATATCAGGGTCAGCAATATCTTCTATGTAACAAATAACTATATCGGTCTGGGATCTTCTGCCGACTTGCATGTATTCCATTCTTAATGTGCGGTCACGGATTCTCCTTCTCGTAAGCGCAGTGTTGAACACAAGCGTTTCGACAAAACCGTCCCGCGAACCCCTTACTACTCTTTCTGTATCAGGTTCCTGGGGCCCTCTGACAGGATAGGTCCTTGCATCGATCAGGATGATTTCTGAAACGCCATCAACCGCCAGAGCTGTCGGTCCAGCAAGAACCATGTCCGCCACCTTGTCCAGATCATCGGTTGTTTCAACCTCCACATATGGAATGTATGTCTTGACCATTTTCTTAAGTGTATCAACTTCTAATGCCCCCGGCTCCAGCTTAGCGAGCAATTGCATAATATAGAGCAGTATGTCGTCCTTTACAAAACCATCAACAAGGAACAAAGCCATGTCCCTTCCAGCGTACTCAACATCAAGCTGGATGACATCGAAACTCTTGCCAATTCCAAGCTCTTCCCTTAAAAACTCAATATTTTCTTTGAGGTTTGCATGAACCGGATGTTTCTTTTTTTCTGCCATAGTCTATCTAAACACCTTTCATAACAGCGCTACCCATTATTTTCCTGACTTTTCCTTCACCATCTTAGCCAAAGATCGAGAAAAACATACTTAATTGCATGTGTTCAGGACAAGTGTCATATAGTGGTTATACCGGTCAACCATATGAAATTTAAAAGGATGAGATTAATGAAAAAATATCTATTTTTAGGGATTAGTACATTGGCCATAGCAGTTTCTGCACTTGTGATCCAGCTGCAAATAGTTAATCCATCAGAGGAAACCATCACGTTTTTCCCAATCGATGAATCTGTACGTTATAAAAGTGCCAGCACCACTTTGACACTTGAAAAGAACAAAAAAAATAACCTTCACCGAATCGATTGGAAAGAGAGCTCCCTTCTGGACAGGGATGCATATTTAAGACAGGACTTAGGCCTGCTATATGTAAATGGACTTTTAAAAGGGAAAGTTGGGAAATGGGAGCAGGACACAGCCGATTTATCCCAGGAAGAGATCATCTCGACAGGGGAGAGTGCTAGATATGACGCGATCACCTTTCATTATACCGAGCTCCATGGCGCAGGAGATAAAATCACAAGTGCCCAAAGGATGTCAGATGACATGCTTTATGTGATTGATTCACCTTTCAGTCCACTTCACTCCTTCAGAATAGCCAAAAGCAAGCTGGAGAAGGAATGGAAAAATGTTTTAGATCAGAGTACTGTTAACAGGCTGAATAAAAGTCTCAACAAAGCTGCTAAAACTTACGGAATCCAGACTGCGAACTATATCACCATCCCGCTTGATGAAATCAGGAAATATGAAGATCAGCCCATCCGGGGATTTTCCCAGACAGAGACTGCCAATATCCTCGGAAAGCTATGGGAGGGATTATATAAAAATTACTACCTGGGCATTAAAAAAAGCGATGGCACTGTCGTTGATCCAATTGACAGCACCATGCCGCTTATTTTAGTGTCTAAGGATAAAAGTCATCTCCTGGTAGTCACGCAAACCAAAGATGGTGAAAGCATTGTTCTTAAGCAGCTTCTTCAAGGTAATACTTGATCTGCTCAAGTGTCTTTTGGTAGCTTTCCTGACCAGGATTAAGTTCCGCAGCCTTTTCCGCATACTTCTGTGCTTCCAAGTAGTTCTTTTCATCAAAATAAATCAAGGCGAGATTATAATAAGCTTCATGGAAACTTGGTTCAAGCTCAATAACCTCATGGAGATGACCCTTCGCCTCCTCAAGTCTGCCCTGTTTGATTTCAGTAAACGAAAGCAGGAATATTGTTTCAGCAGAGGATTTCCCCTCTTGCTTGTATGCTGACAGCACATCATAGGCCTTTTCATATTCTTCTTCTTTTAGATGCTGCTGTGCAAGAACCAGGACCGACCGTTCGTCAACAAGATCAGCTTTACCGCTGAATCCGTATTGAAGGGCAAGAAAAATCGTCGCACCGGCAGCAGCCAGGAAAACTAGTTGAAGCAATGGACGTTTTTTCTTCGGCAGGTGGAGAATTCCTGCTGCCGCAAATCCGCCCACAAGCCCGCCGATATGACCGGCATTATCTATACCAGGAATCGTAAAACCAAAGGCGAGATTGATACCAAGCACTATCAGAATATTAAGACCAAGCGTTCTCCAAAACAATCTTGGGTTAGTCACGCCAAAATACAGCAATGCCCCAAAACAGCCAAAAATCGCACCACTCGCTCCTGCTGAAAGGTTCGGGCTGTAAATGAAACTGGCAAGCACTCCTCCAAACCCTGCGACTATATAAATAAATAAGAATCGGAAATTGCCATAAAGCCTTTCAACCATTGTTCCTAAATAGTATAAGGCAAGAGTATTCATGAATAAATGCAGCAATCCAATGTGGATGAAAATCGGCGTAAAAAACCGCCACCATTCCCCATCTAAAATAAGTGGATTAAATTTAGCTCCGAATTTTATCAATGTCGATGTATCAGTGCTTCCGCCGGCTGCCTCAAGCACGAGGAACACCAAAATCTGTATTGCAATAAAAATATATGTGAAAAAGGGTTTTCCGTAATCAAAAACGGATTGCTCTGCCTTTGCTCTGTCAAATGCCGTAGACAGGGCATGTTTCTTTATGTTTTCAATATCGTGGCTTGAAAAGTCATCTACGAGCTCGATATCTACCTGATCACCAAGATTACTTTCAATCTCTCTTAAGGCATCCATCGCATTCGCACGGTCCGTTAAAATCGATTTTACAGTTACCTTGCCGGTATCTGAGGATTGGTATGGTTCCGCAAGCCGGAATTCATAATCGTCAACAGGTGGATATGCGCTAAAGTAAAGATTTAATATCTTCAAGTCTCCTTTAGCAAGCTTACCCCGTATCCGTTCCCCGTTTTCTGCAGTTATTTCTATATCCCTCTGCAGCCAGTTGCTCCAGTCAAGATTATAATGAAGCAGGCGAATCACCTGCGCTTGCTTGTTTTCTGTTTTCTCAAGCCACAGCTCGCCCTGATCCTTCGATAATTGCAGGATTCGGTATCCCTTTTTTACAATCAGGAATTCCGTGACCCTCCAAAACAAATACTCTTCCAAAAAAGCCAACTTCTCCCCTACTTTCTTGCCAGAATAATATCTGGCCAATAAAATATATAAATATATGTATGTACATTCCTTTATTTTTTCCTTTTTAAAATATTATAAACTAATTATACTCAAGCAAGATATCAAGAGCCCTCTATTCACCTGACAAAAACAGAAAAAGACCACTAAGGGTCTTTTTACTGGAATTCTGAAGGTCCTGAGAACACGGATTGCATCATCTTGCTTCTAATACCGGGCAAACCCATTATTGAACCCACTGCCACTCGGCGCAAAAACCTGTTTCCCAGAAGCATATTCATGACACGGTATCTGTTATCAAATAAAAAATAACCGGCAAGACCAAGCATGAAGATCGAAACCATTTTTCTTACCATATATATCCCTCCCTTTTTATTTTAGGAAAAAGATGATGATTTTATCCCTTGCCGATAAAAAATACATTCCAAAAGTTGTGTATATATAATAGTAGAAAGCGGTTTCAGCAGCAATAAAAAAGGAGCTGCTTATATGCAGCTCCCTCGATACTAACTCTTCAGGACAGGTTCCATAACTTTTCTCAACACTTCTACGGAATGGTCGAATTTCTTTTGTTCCTCTTCATCAAGGGATAGCTCGACTATTTCCCTGATCCCGCTGCGGTTCACTATTGCAGGTACGCCGATATAAATATCTTCGTGGCCGTACTCTCCATTCAGCTGGGCTGAAACAGTAAGGATTGAGTTTTCATCATGGAGGATGGCCTTAGTCAAGCGTACAAGCCCCATCGCGATTCCATAATATGTTGCCCCTTTTCGTTGAATGATGTGGTAAGCCGCATCCCTGACATTCGTGAAAATCTGTTCAAGGTCATCGTGTTTGTAGTGCTCCTGGTCTTTCATCATCCTGGCAATCGGTTTGCCGCCGATATCGGCATGGCTCCATACTGGCAATTCTGTATCGCCATGTTCACCGATGATGTAGGCGTGGACATTTCTCGTATCAACTTTAAAATAGTCTCCAAGCAAGAAGCGGAATCTTGCTGTGTCTAAAATCGTTCCTGAGCCAATCACACGTTCTTTCGGCAGGCCGGAGAACTTCCAGACTGCATATGTCAGGATATCGACGGGGTTTGTTGCGACAAGGAAAATACCGTCAAATCCGCTGGCCATGATTTCATCGACAATGCTTTTGAAAATCTTTGTATTTTTTTCTACAAGATCGAGTCTTGTTTCGCCTGGCTTCTGATTGGCACCGGCACAAAGTACGACCAAGTCTGCATTCTGGCAGTCTGCATATGAACCAAACCAAATTTTTGTCTGGGAAGGGGCAAAAGCCATTCCATGGTTCAAATCCATTGCGTCTCCTTCTGATTTTTCCTTATTAAGATCAACAAGTACCAGTTCTTCTGCCACTCCCTGATTGACCATAGCAAATGCATAACTTGAACCAACAAAACCAGTTCCGACGAGCACGACACGGTTTACACGATTTTTCATATCGCCATCCTCCTTGAATTTGTAATTATCTTCCCTCAAATAGATTGTACATTATTTCACAAACTTTATGTATTCCTTTATGAAACAGAAAACGTTATCATTATAAACATTTTGTTACAGAGCATTCCTTAACTAAAAAACTATATATAAAACCATTCCCAAAAATGCTGCTGTAAAACACGAAATAAAATTCACCGCATCATTATTGAGTTTTTTGTAACCTGAAACCTGGATGGTAGGCATAGAACAATGAAGGGTTTTTTCTGTAAAAAGCCCACATTTTACGCATTTATAACCGGCTTGGAGATAGGCTCCCAGCAGCGTATCCAGCATAGTCCCGACAAACCCGAATATAAAAATTGCAACGGCCCATCGCTGTTCAAGTCCAAAAAGAAAATAAGCGGATAGAGCAATCAACAGTGAACCAGCAGCAGATGCAGCTGTACCGAAACCTGAAACTGCACCTGATGTTCCTCTTGGAACTCTTTTCATATTTTTGACTGATACGGGCCACTTCTTGCTTAACACCCCAAGTTCAGACGCCCATGTATCGGCGTTCGCACTTGCCAGGGAAATCGAAAACACAAGAAGCCAGACTGGATCAGGGGACAAAAGGTTAGCCAGACCGGCTAGCGCGGCAGTCCCTCCATTAGCGGCAACCTGGGCCCAATCCCTTGCTGAACCTTTTTCATGCAATTCTCCAAGGTATTCCTTTCTCTTATGTTTATATTTTGAAAGGAGACTGGATGTAACAAAAAAGGTGCCCATCACAATCACCCCATTGATTCCGAACCCTGCCCAAACCAATATTCCTGTTAAAGATGCAGCAACTGCCCCTGATGAGCTGAGAAGATTAAAATAGCTGAAAACTGCCGCTGCGATCCCTATTAAAGTTATGACAATAAATTGCTCAGCGTCCAACGAATATAACCTCTTCATTGCTTATGATTTTCTTTACAGGAATATCATGCTCTTCAGTTGGGATTTCAGTTACAATTTGGTTTTTAAAGGCCAATGAAACCGTATTACCATGATAGTTTGCCAGAAAACGGTCGTAATATCCTCCACCAAAGCCAAGTCTGTATCCACTTTCAGAAAAAGCAAGGCCAGGGACGAGCACTAAGTCTATTTCTTCAGGTTTTACCGTTTCTGTTTCGGAAACGATCGGTTCCAACAAGCCGTAATAGACTGATTCAAGCTGGGAGAATCGAGTCAGCTGCCGGAAATCCAAGCCTCGTAACTTGGGTTCGCATTTTGGCACGACTATTCTTTTCCCTTGCTCCCAGCCTTTACGGATGATTTGAAAAGTATCAACCTCAGGAGCTTTTGAAATAGTAACGGCGATCGTTGAAGCTTCTTTCCAGTCTTGATCATTATAAAGCTTCTGGGCAATCTGGTAGGACATATCTTCATAATGAGGTAAGCTCAGCTCCGACAACTCTGCTCTTACCAATTTACGAAGTTTTTGTTTCGCTTCCATCAATTCTTCCCCCAAACTTCACAAAATTTCGTTATGTATAAACTTTACCATTATTTTCTTTGTCTGGCATTTTTAAAAGGAAATTTATATATACTCTATGAATTTAAGCAAACAAAAAAGCAGCTGGGAAAATTCCCGCTGCTTATTTTGTTTCGCGATGTACAGTAGAACGCTTTTCTCTTGAGCAATATTTCTTAAGCTCAAGACGATCTGGGTTGTTACGCTTATTTTTTTTAGAAATATAGTTGCGCTCTCCGCATTCTGTGCAAGCTAATGTAATGTTTACACGCATATTATTTCCCTCCAAACTAATTCAAGCTAGGTTCGTGCATACGACTTTTCTATAATATCACTTTTTGTCGGGAAACGCTAGTGTGTTTTTCAAAAGCATATTATTCAAATTTACGACCGTATTTTTTTCCGTCCCTTCAATCATCCAGCAGCTGCTTTTTTGAGTTTCACGAGGCCCCATATTCAGGTCAAGCGAAAAGACGCTGGCAGCTGCTCCTTTCGCCATCGGCTGATAATTGAGCTTTCCTGACTCACGGCAGTTCCACAGGCGTTCGGTACTGATGTTCCATACCGGCTGGACTGTGCATTGCTTCATCCTGCCGCTGCTATTCATCCCGTTCACTAAATAAATTCTTTTATCGGCAATATGGAAGATGACATCCTCATTTGGCGATACGAAACTTAAGTGTTCATTCGCTGTTTCAGCATGCCGTTGAATTAGGATCAATTTTGCTTGCTTACAGGATTTGGCATGATTCGTTACGAAAATATCAAAAAACTCTACCTTAGAATGTATATTAGCCTGTTTGACTTTAATCGATAATTCATCAAACGGCAGCAGCTTTTCGCTGGCATTGCCCAGCCAGTATATTTTACCGTCGATCCATAAACCATGGCTGAAGATCAAAGGCTTTCTGCTGTATTCCATTCTGCCATCATCGTCTACCTCAAGATAAGCATTCATTTTCATTGCATTCCCTCCTTCTGTGAAGAGTATAAATTTAATGAACTACTATAGAGTTTATCTGTTGCCTTCGCGTTTTGTTCCCAGCTGAAATTAGCATTAGCCGCTAATTCCCCTTTTGTGGCTATGGCTCTAGCAAGCTGGTCATTCTTTATAATGAAATTAATTGTATCTGTTAAACTTTTTTCATCATCAGGTTTCATGTAAAAGCCTGTCTCAAAATTCTCTACAAGACTCTTCAGCCCACCTGTTTCGGCTACAATCGTAGGTACACCAGCCGCCAGTGCTTCGGCAGCAGCAAGTCCGAATGGTTCATAACTGCTTGCAAACACTGCCATGTCTGCCCTTTGCAAAAAACCTTTGCGGATGCCATCATTGACAAAACCAATGAAATAAACAGTATCAGTCAATCCAAGCTGCTTTACCTTTTGCCGGTATATTTCTAGCAGCGGTCCATTTCCTGCGATTACAAAGCAAAGCTCTGGGCAGACAGTTTTTAGAGCTAATGCGGAACGGATTATAGTTCCAAACCCTTTTTCCTCTACCATTCTTCCGATTGAAAAGACCACTTTCCTTCCTCTTAAAAAAGGATATACTTCCTCAATGTGAATGTCCGGTATGCTGCGGTTATCAGCCTCTGCTCCATTTGCAATGACAGAAATCTTTTCTTTTGACACTTTAAATAATCTGGCAACCTCATCTTCCATATAATTGCTGCACACAATGATTTCATCAGCTGTGTGTGCAAGATTCTTTTCTTTTGAAAAAACAAACTGCTGCAGCTCAGTATAAATTCCTTTATTGCGGCCAAATTCCGTTCCATGAATGGTCGCAATTAATGGTATACCTAAAGATTGGCTTATAAATTCAGCCGCTGGACCTGTCAGCCAATCATGTGTATGGACTGCATCTAATTCGATATGATCAGCAATCGCGATTGCTTCTTCTAACGCTGCTAAGTTCAGGCCGCCAATCCAGGCAAGGAAGTCTGGATCATTTTGATTCAAGGGGGATACCCGATGAATATGGACACCATCCCTTTTTTCATAGCTTAGCGATTCAAATGCTCTTGCAGTGATGACATGGATATCATAATTCATTTTCACTAGTTCTATAGAGAGAGCATGCACATGCCTGGCAAGTCCCCCGACTATATGCGGCGGATACTCCCAGGATAGCATCAAGATAGTCTTCCTATCTTCTGTTCCTTTGCTGTTTTTCACTTTTGCTGCTCCCTTCAAGGGTGTCATAATAGGTGTAAGTACTCACCTGTCCTACCCATCCAGGGGACTGCTGATCATAAATATTTTCTTTTGATTCTATTGAGTTAAGACTTGAAATGATTTCATTTGACCTTAACACCGGGAAAAATTTCTCTTCGTTTAGCTTGATTCCTAGTTCCACAACATAACTTCGGTTTTCGCTTACACCCTTGAATAGCCAGCTCGATACATCTTGCCGCAAGACGATCTCTTGAATACAGCCATCATTCCTGCCATTCGCTAGATCATACAGTCGCAAGGTTCTGACAACCCGTTTTTCCGGTAAATTGAAATAACGGCTCATGAATTGCACTTTCTCATCCTGGAGCTGCCAAAAAACAAAAAGCTTGCCGGGTGAAAGGATTCGCGCAGACAGATGGTCATATGTCTTGCTTGCTCTATGTTTTCTTATTGTCACGCTGCACCCCCAAATTATTAAGTGTATGAATCAAATTAAACATTTATTCTATAAATTTATGTTAGCATGTTACCTGCCTTGCCACAATGAACACAAATTGTCGTAATTTGCACCCTCATGAAGATACAATATGGAAGAGTTCAAATATTTTTCACTAGGCTTTATGAATTACAAATATGGTGGGTGATCGACAAGCTTTACAACGACTGGAAATCATAATATGACAAAACTATCATTTTTTTTCAGGAAAAAAATATGAATCGAATTTTCCTATACGGAATGGTACACTAATTCTATGTGTTCTAATTACAGCTCGGGAGGAATAACAGATGGGCTACATAATCATAAGTCTGGTCGCCCTTGCAGCACTCCTTTTTGGACTCTCATTCTTTTTAAAAGACCCGTATAAGGAACTGCGCGAGGAAATAGACCAGTTAACAATCCAACAAATCCAGGATCTCTACCAGATCAAGAAAAAGCTGAAGGTACTGGAGGAAGAATTGCTTGTAAATGATTCAATCCTGGAAAAGCAATCTTCATTTACTTCTGGCAAAAAGCAAATCCATGATATCATTAAAAACCAAGTATGGTCGCTTGCCCAGCAGGGTATGGATATTAACCAGATTGCAAAGCAATCTTCTCTTTCGAATCAAGAGGTACAGGAAATCATTAGTGAATTTGTTGATAAAGGACAGATCGTATGAATAAACGGACAGCACAAGCATTTGCATTAGGAATTCTTTTTTCTGCCATATTCCTTTGGGCAGGAGGCAGTGTAATCGCTGAAAAAGAACCGGAACAAAAAGTTGCAGTTTCGGACGCAAAAAAGGTTCTTGAAACTAAAGGCTATAAAGTAATGAGCAGCAATGAGTTCGCAAAGCTCAATGAGAAGAAAGCTGAAGTGAAAGTAGAGAAGCCAAAAGAAGAAGCACCTGCTGAAAAGACTGAAGCAGAAGAAGTGAAAGAGGAGAAAAAATTCACCCTCGTAATCGCTGGCGGAATGACTCCAGGTGACGTTGCAATCATGCTGAAAAGCCAGGGAATCATTGATGATGAAACTAAGTTTGAAAGATTCCTGATTGACAAGGGCTACCATACCAAGGTCCAAATCGGTCAGTACGAGCTAACTGGCGGCATGGATTATCACCAGATTGCCAAAGTTATTACGAAAAATAGATAATATTATGGATTAGACCTGCTATCAGCAGGGTCTCAGACTGTAGACATACTAGTTGAAAAACCAGTGTGTCTACAGTCTTTTTATTATTCTTTAGTTATTCTGTTGAGTTCTATTCCGGACACTTATGCTTTTGCCCAAAAAAACGAAAATGAACCCGAGAAGGTAAAATCAGTTCGCTGCATTGCCCGAAAATACGAGAAAGCACTCAAAACGGTAAAAGCAGGGCCTCTCCTTTGCCCCAAACTGCGTGAAAAAAACGGAAACGGTAAAAGCAGGGCCTCTCCTTTGCCCCAAACTGCGAGAAAGAACCGAAAACGGTAAAAGCAGGGCCTCTCCTTTGCCCCAAACTGCGAGAAAAAAACGGAAACGGTAAAAGCAGGGCCTCTCCTTTGCCCCAAACTGCGAGAAAGAACCGAAAACGGTAAAAGCAGGGCCTCTCCTTTGCCCCAAACTGTGAGAAAGAACCGAAAACGGTAAAAGCAGGGCCTCTCCTTTGCCCCAAACGATTAAGCCCATATAATTGTGTAAAAAGAAAATGAGTCAAATTAATTCCTTTAGTCAACAATGTTATCAGCGACGAAAACAATGTGGAGGAATTAATTATGACTCAATTACAGTTTAACCTAAATCT
>NZ_JAMBOF010000009.1 GCF_023715485.1 Mesobacillus subterraneus
GGAGGTTTGCCGCTCGCTTCCTTCAGATTCCGCGTCACCACGGACACCCTTGCGTTAAGCTAACCACTACTACTGCCTTCATGGCTCGGGACTTGCACCCTATAGACTGCACCCATGCCGGGCGCACGTAAAAAACAGCAGCTCCAAAAGGATCTGCTGTTTGAAATTACATTTTTGGCAATTCGCCATTCGGGCTGATTAATGAAACCGAATAATTGTCAGTGAAAATATTGTTAGCCATGCTATCGACACTTAACTTTGTCACCTGGTCAATTTGTTCCACGATTTCATCAAGAGATCTGTGCCTTCCAAGCAGAAGTTCATTTTTCCCGTTCCTGCTCATGCGGCTGTTTGTGCTCTCAAGACTCAGCATCAGGCTGCCTTTAAGCTGCTCTTTGCTGTTGTTGAGCTCCTTTTCTGTTATGCCATCAGCGCGAAGCTTGGAGAGAGTTTCCTGAATCGTTTCATATAAAACATTCAGCTGGTTCGCTCCAGTCCCACCATAGATCGTCACAATGCCGCTGTCAAGGTAGGCAGAGTGGTAAGAAAACACTGAATAAGCGAGGCCGCGCTGTTCCCGTACATCCTGGAACAATCGGCTGCTCATGCTTCCGCCAAGGACGTTATTCAGCACAATCAGGCTGTAGACATCCTTGTGGCCAATCTGCAAACCTTCAAATCCGAGGCAAAGGTGGGCTTGTTCTGTTTCTTTTTTGCGTGAAATCTTGCTTGCATGGAATTCGGGCTTCACATGCTCGATCTTTTTCTTGCTTGCTTCATATGAGCCAAAGAATTGTTCGGCATTGTTGATGAATGATTCTGGAACATTACCAGCAATCGAAATTACGACATTTTCAGGTGTATATGTTTCATGCATATACTGCTCCAGCTTTTCTCCGGAAAAGCTTTGGAGAGTTTCCTCCGTCCCGAGGATTGGATAGCCCAGAGGATGGTCGCTGTATATTGCCTTGCTCAGCAGGTCGTGAACGATATCATCTGGTGTATCTTCGTACATTTTAATTTCTTCATTTACAACGTTCTTCTCTTTATTAAGCTCTTCAGAATCAAAAGTGGAATTAAAGAACATGTCAGCTAATACTTCAAGAGCAAATGGAGCGTGATTGTCCAGCACTTTTGCGTAATAGCACGTATATTCCTTGGAAGTAAAGGCATTTACCTGTCCGCCGATGCTGTCGAAGGATTCAGCGATTTCTCTTGCCGACCTTGTTTTTGTGCCTTTAAAGAACATATGCTCTAGGAAATGTGAGATCCCATTATTCTCGGGGTTTTCATTCCGAGATCCTGTACCGATCCATACACCGATCGCGACCGAACGAACAGTCGGAATTTGTTCAAGTACAATTCTTACACCATTTTGGCATGTATATTTCTTTATCAATTATATTCCTCCTCTGGAACCTGCTGCTAAAAATACTGCATTTCATAAGTATAGTCCATTTAACTTACTTTTTCCAAATACAATGCTATTCTTTCATTTTTTTTGACATTACCCTATTTTCACTCAACATATCTGAAACTGTGCCAATTTGCAAATCTTTATCCTTGATTTGCGTAATTAGCTGATCGAGCGACGCTGAAGTAGATTCTGTAGGATGCATCAATATCATTGCTCCATTATGGACTTTTCCCATCACCCTGCTGATCAGCTTTTCTGGGGAAGGTTTCTGCCAATCGATTGTATCCACACTCCACATAACGGTTCCTAATTTGTGGGCAGCTGCAATTTCAACTACTTCATCTTTATAATAACCGCTTGGTGGGGCAAACCACTTTGTTTTCACCCCTGTTACAGCCTCAATCACTTCGTCCGTTCTCTTAATTTCCTCATTGATTTCCGGAGGGGAAAGCTGTTTCATATTAGGATGTGTATAGGAATGGTTACCTATCTCATGACCGGCCTCAGCTATCATCTTCGCCATCCCTGGATTATTTTTAACCCATCTCCCCTCGAGGAAAAAACTCGCGGTTACATTATGCTTCTTTAGTGTAGCAAGCATTCCTGAAAGGTATTCATTCCCCCAGGCCACATTGATGATAAAGCTTACCATGGGTTTTTCCGGATGCCCTTTATAAATGGCCATAGGCGGCAGGTCACTCAAATGCACCTCTGGAGGAACCTGTTTGTAGACCAGCTTTTCTTGATTGAATTTACCTTCTTTTTTCATCTTCTTATAGGA
Organism: Mesobacillus subterraneus; assembly: GCF_023715485.1. Classification (GTDB taxonomy): domain Bacteria; phylum Bacillota; class Bacilli; order Bacillales; family Cytobacillaceae; genus Mesobacillus; species Mesobacillus subterraneus_B. Next base: position 2,199 of record NZ_JAMBOF010000009.1, read on the forward strand.
TTCATCAACATCGACTTTTAGGCCATTATAGCCAGGAATCGCTTTCCAGACCGGATCCTTCCTTGCATTTGAAGCTTTAATCTCATATTCCTTCGCTTTTGTTTCTATTTCTGCAATCAATGAATTTTCATGTCCAGCTACAGCGAGAGTCTCCGTTTTCAGCCCCGCAACATATGTACTAGAAAATGGGTTATTTACCGTGATCCAAGCTCCGAGTAACAACGCAGAAATCAACACAAGCCTTCTCATATCCTTGCCCCCCTCATTTGTTAAATTAATTGCGCAGGGCCTTCCAGCCAAGCTCTTTTCCAGACGATTTATTATCATATTTTTTTAGCTGAATATACGAAATGGACCTTATTTTACATTATGAAGGGAGAGGACAAGGTAGAACGAAAGAGAGTGGGAAGGAACCGAAAATACATGTAAAAAGGCCAGGGGTTTCCCCTGGCCTCGTTGATTGAATTATTCTTTTTCAGCCTTTTCGCGCTGATCTTTTAAGACTGCTTTACGTGAAAGATTAACCCTGCCTTGCTTATCGATTTCTGTGACCTTAACAAGGATTTCGTCACCAAGCTTAAGGATATCCTCCACTTTTCCAACTCGCTCTTCAGCAAGCTCGGAAATGTGGACCAGTCCATCTTTTCCTGGGAAGATTTCTACGAAAGCACCGAATTTTTCGATTCGGCGAACTTTACCAAGGTACATCTCTCCGACTTCAACTTCGCGGACGATATCTTCGATGATTTTCTTTGCCCTTTGGATCATTTCTTCATCTACGGAACCGATGAATACCGTACCATCTTGTTCGATATCAATCTTAACGCCAGTTTCTTCAATGATCTTATTGATCTGTTTTCCGCTTGGCCCAATGACGTCACGGATTTTATCTGGCTTGATCCACATAGTAATGATTTTAGGCGCATATTTTGAAAGCTGTTCGCGTGGTTCTTTTAGTGTTGCGAGCATTGACTCAAGAATTTGCATACGGCCAATTTGAGCCTGCTGCAAAGCTTCTTCCAGGATCTCGCGGGATAAGCCATCAATCTTGATGTCCATCTGCAATGCCGTCACACCCTTGGCAGTACCTGCAACTTTGAAGTCCATATCGCCAAGGTGGTCTTCCATACCCTGGATATCAGTCAGGATCGAATAATGCTCTCCTGATTTAATAAGGCCCATTGCAATTCCGGCAACTGGTGCTTTAATCGGCACCCCTGCATCCATCAATGCTAATGTACTTGCGCAAATACTAGCCTGTGAAGTAGAACCATTAGATTCCAGTACTTCTGACACTAGACGGACGGTATATGGGAAATCTTTTTCATTAGGGATAACAGGTTCAAGTGCACGTTCACCCAATGCACCGTGTCCGATTTCACGTCGGCCTGGTCCACGGATCGGTCCAGTTTCACCTACAGAGAATAACGGGAAGTTATAATGGTGCATAAAGCGTTTTTCCTCTTCGATTCCTAGACCGTCAAGGATTTGAACATCACCCATCGCTCCAAGCGTACAAATGCTCAAAGCCTGTGTTTGTCCCCTTGTGAACAAGCCAGAACCATGTGTCCTAGGCAACAATCCAACCTCAGATGAAAGCGGGCGGATTTCTTCTAGTTTACGTCCATCAGGACGAACTTTATCTTCTGTAATCAAACGGCGGACTTCGCCTTTGACGATTTTATCAAGGATTTGTTTCACCATTTTAAGCTGGTCTGCATCAGCTTCTTGCTCTTCAAATCGAGCAATAACGGAATTTTTCACTTCTTTGATTGCGTCTTCGCGTGCATGCTTTTCTTGTACCTGGATTGCAGCCAGCATGTCTTGTTCGCAAATTCCGCGAACTTCCGCTTCTAATTCTTTGTCTAGTTCAAAGAGAGTGATTTCGCGCTTCTCTTTACCAACTTGTGCAACGATTTCCTGTTGGAAAGCAATCAGACGCTTGATTTCGTCATGTCCGAACATGATCGCTTCAAGCATTACTTCTTCAGGAACCTCATCAGCACCAGCTTCAACCATGTTGATCGCATCCATTGTACCTGCAACGACAAGATGCATATCACTCTTTTCTGTTTCTTCAACAGATGGATTGATGATGAATTTTCCATCAATTCTTCCAACTGTCACACCAGCGATTGGCCCTTCAAACGGGATATCGGAAACACATAGAGCCAGTGATGAACCAAACATTGCAGCCATTTCAGATGAACAATTTTGATCCACACTCATGACGATGCTGATTACCTGGACATCATTACGGAAGCCATCTGCGAATAAAGGGCGAATTGGACGGTCAATCAAGCGGCTGGCAAGAATAGCCTTTTCGCTTGGACGTCCCTCACGCTTAATAAAGCCGCCTGGTATTTTACCAACAGCATATAATCTCTCTTCATAATTCACTGTGAGCGGGAAGAAGTCTAAATTCTTCGGCTCTTTTGAAGCTGTTGCTGTACTTAGGACAGCAGTATCGCCATAACGGACAAGGACTGCGCCATTTGCCTGCTTTGCAAGCTGTCCGATTTCGACTGTAAGCTTGCGCCCTGCCCAGTCAAAGGAAAAACTTTGTTTTTCTTGTTCCATGCTTTATAGCCCCTCTCTACCATAAAATCCATCCAGGAGTGTCCCTGGGAAATATTCAAAACAGCACCTATGCATGTCTTATAACAAATATACCTTTATTATGTAGAATAAAACACTAACGATACCATGTTAACACCGCATCGATTCTGCTTGTCCTTTTACTGAGCTTGGCCGTTTACGGCCGTCCAGTAAAAGAACTTCTACATTAAAAAGGAATCTATCAGCCAAAGTTTACGAATAGCGCTTTAACAAAAGACTTTTATGTTATATTATGCTCCAAATAGGAACGGTTCATATCAATAGATTGTTATGTATCTTACAAAAATTTTGCCTAATAAAAAAGCGGGAAAAATCCCGCTTTAACAGACTATCTACGTAGACCAAGCTTGTTGATTAACTCGCGGTAACGAGAAACGTCCTTGTTACGAAGGTAAGTCAATAGGTTACGACGTTTACCTACCATTTTTAAAAGGCCGCGACGTGAGTGGTGGTCCTTTTTGTGAACGCGTAAGTGATCGTTCAATGTGTTGATTTCTGCAGTAAGGACAGCGATTTGAACTTCTGGAGATCCAGTGTCACTTTCGTGAACCTTGAATTCATTGATAAGTTCGTTTTTACGTGCTTTTGTGATTGCCATCCGTGTTCACCTCCTGAATTGTAATCCCCTGTTACCGAGCAAGCGTCGGTGACTCGACTTGCCAAGCAAAGGTTCTTTTTTGATACGTTAATAAGAATACATCTTTTTACGACAAAAAGCAAGTCTAACCCTTGTTTTTTTCAAAGTAGACAATCGCTTCCTGCTTATCTTTTTCTATTTGGGCGACAAGCTGCTGGATCCCTTCAAATTTCTGTTCATTCCTTAAGCGCAGGTGCCATTCAACCGAGGCTGACTTTCCATAGATCTCTTCATTGAAATTAAAAATATGGACTTCAGTTGAAGGTTTATCCTTTTTATCCTGATGGAAGGTCGGCTTATAGCCAACATTGCAGACACCTTCGTGCCACTGTCCTTCTATCTCGATTTTGACGGCATATACTCCTGTAGGCGGCAGAATGTATTGGTCATCCATCGCGACATTAGCGGTTGGGAACCCAATTGTCCGTCCTCGCTTCTCTCCATTGACAACTGTTCCTCTTGTTTTATAAAACCTGCCAAGCAATGATGGCATCGAGTCCACTTTTCCGTCTCTCAGCAAGCTTCGAATCAAGGTAGAACTGATTTTTTCTTCTGCAGGCGTTGCCAGCTTAGGAATCTCTGTGAAATCGAACTGGTCCCGCGAGTGGAATTGAATGGTTTCCATCGTGCCTTTTCCCATTTTCCCATAAGTATAGTCAAATCCTGCAACAACATGCTGGACATTCAGCCTGATAATATATTGATCGATGAATTCCTGAGGAAGAAGGCTGGAAAATTCGGTTGTGAAATGGACAACGAATAAGTAATCCACTCCCAAGCTTTCAATTACTCTCGCTTTTTCATCGAGTGGTGTTATGTACTCAATATGCTTAACACTTTTCCCAAGCACAACGGAAGGATGGGGATCGAATGTCATGACTGCACTCTTCATCCCTCTTGCATCCGCGGTTCTCTTTGCTTCCATAATTACCTGTTGATGACCTAAATGGACTCCATCAAAATAACCGAGTGCCATTGCCAAGGCCGGGAAATCCTGTTTTTCAAATTCATGAGGATGGTATAGTTTAATCAATTCCACGAATTTACTCACCTTTTCTGAACCAGCTGCTCTATCATAATGGCTGTTTTCACATTTATTGTTGCTGTTCGGACCAAGCGATTCCCCTGTTTCTGTTTGCCTTCGAGTCTTTTTCGAGAGGTTCCTGATCCAGGGAAGTCATTATTAATGTATAAGATAATAGTCGATTTAACGCTTGATTGTGAAAGGAACAAAGTATACGAAAAGAGCCTTATTATTCATTTCTTAAAACTTTATCGGGCTTCATCATTCCAATTTTGGTTGGATGTTCCCTGTAAATCGCGAGCGCTTGTCCGTCTTCTGTTTCAACCACAATTGGACCGCTTGTTCCCTTCAAATCCTGAGGAATTTCAAGGAGCGCCCCATTTTTCACTTTCTCTGCTACTTTATCATTTATGCGATATTTCGGCAAATAAGAAATACCTGCTTCCAATGGGTGAAGTGCAGTTTGGATCGTACCCTCCTCTGACATGGCTTCAAGCTGACCAAACGTAAAGCAATCCACCAGTGTAAACTCCGCAGACTGAGTCCTTATTAGAGAAGACATGTGAGCTGGATAACCAAGCTTTTCCCCGAGATCCACAGCCAGAGTCCTGATGTAGGTCCCTTTACTGCATGAAACACGAAACTTAAAGCTCACAAGATCACCTTCAAACAATTCCCTGTCATCGAGAAGCTCGATGCTGTAAATGGTCACCTTTCTGGTTGGCCTTTCGATCTCGATCCCTTGTCTGGCATATTCATATAGTTTCTTGCCGTTCACCTTAACAGCCGAATACATTGGAGGTGTTTGTTCTATTTCCCCTATAAAGGATTTAAGTACATGTTCAATTTCACTTCTGGGAATGGTCCGGTCTACGGATTTTTCTTCTATTTTCTCACCAGAAGCATCCTCCGTTGTGGTTGTAAACCCAAGAGTCACTTCGCCTTCATAGGATTTGCCTGCATCGGTGATATACTCAGCAATTTTAGTTGCCTTTCCGACACAGATAGGCAACACACCAGTTACATCAGGATCCAGAGTTCCCGTATGTCCTACCTTTTTGGTTCTTAACAGCTTCCTAAGTTTAAAAACACAATCATGCGAGGTCATGCCCGCCGGTTTAAAAAGAGGCAGAATTCCTTCCATGCTCTATCCTCCTGAGTTCTTTTTTTTGGTGGTACTATCAAGCCTAAGTATTCAAAAAAATGGATAGACAAGGTGTCTATCCATCTCTTAGCTAGATCGTGAGAGGCCCTTAGATGAGCAGGGCTCCACAATCCTTCATTTTCTTCTTATTCATCCCCATCGGACTGTTCTTCTCTTTGCAGCTCATGGATCAATGAATTGATCCTGTTGCCGTACGCCATCGATTCATCAAATTCAAAGATCAGTTCTGGCGTTTTTCTGAGACGAATCCTTTGGCCGATTTCAGTCCTGATAAAGCCTTTTGCTTTAGCCAGGCCCTTAAGGGTATTTTCTCTCTGCTCCTCGTCGCCTAAGACAGAGATGTAAACCTTTGCCTGCTGAAGATCACCTGTGACCTGGACATCTGTGACCGTCACAAAACCAATTCGCGGGTCCTTGATTTTACGGCTGATGATGTCGCCCAGTTCTTTCTTCATCTGTTCCCCAACACGGTTTACTCTATGAGCCATTTCAATCACCTCGTTCTATTAAAGCCATTCTATTTCGGTGATGGTACGTTCGATCTCCGGAAAAGAATCAATCATTTTCAGCGCGTTCTGCAGCTCCCGTTCAGTTGAAACCTTCGATGAAGATACAGCAGCAACAGCAATTGTTGTTCGCTGCCATACATCTTGGTGATCTACCTCAGAGACAGAAACATTATATTTCTGCTTCAGTCTAGTAATAATCCGCTGCAGGACGGCTCTCTTTTCTTTTAGAGAATGAGCATCATATATGATGCATTCACAGGCTGCTAAGCCTACTACCATTAACGTTCCACTTCTTCCATGATATATGCTTCAACAACATCGCCTTCTTTTAGGTCATTGAAGTTTTTAATGGTAATACCGCACTCGTAGCCTTGTGCAACTTCCTTAGCATCATCTTTGAAACGTTTTAACGCATCAATCTGTCCTTCGAAGATAACTACTCCGTCACGGATCAGACGAACTCCGCTGTCACGGGTAATTTTACCGTCAGTGACATATGAACCACCAATCGTTCCGATTTTTGAAACCTTGAAAGTCTGGCGGATTTCAGCCTGGCCAATAATCTTTTCAGCATAAACCGGATCAAGCATACCCTTCATTGCTGATTCGATTTCTTCGATTACTTTATAGATAATGCGGTGCAGACGGATATCGACTTTTTCTGATTCCGCCGCTCGCTTCGCATTATTGTCAGGACGCACGTTAAAACCGATGACAATACCATTGGATGCTGCTGCAAGTGTGATGTCAGACTCATTGATCGCACCAACACCAGTGTGAATGATTCTTACATTTACACCTTCAACATCCAGTTTTTGCAATGCTGCTGCAAGTGCTTCAACTGAACCTTGAACGTCGGCTTTAATGATTAGATTTAAGTCTTTCATTTCCCCTTGTTTCATGTGTTCAAACAAAGTATCAAGACTTACGCGGGCTTTTTCGCTTCTTTGTGCCTGAACTGCCTGTGAAGAACGGATTTCTCCAACCTGGCGGGCAGTCTTTTCATCATCAAATACTACGAAGCGATCTCCAGCCTGTGGAACATCGTTCAAGCCTGTGATTTCTACAGGTGCTGACGGGCCTGCTTCCTTAACACGGCGGCCAAGATCATTGACCATTGCACGTACTCGGCCGAAAGTATTGCCGACAACGATTGGGTCGCCAATCTTAAGTGTACCGTTCTGGACAAGCAATGTAGCAACCGAGCCACGGCCTTTATCCAGCTGCGCCTCGATAACAGTACCGATCGCATTTCTATTAGGATTTGCTTTATATTCTTCAACTTCTCCGACTAGTAAAATCATTTCCAGAAGACTGTCAAGACCTTCTCCAGTTAATGCGGAAATCGGAACAAAGATCGTTTCTCCGCCCCATGACTCTGGTACAAGTCCATATTCTGTCAGTTCCTGCATTACGCGGTCAGGATTCGCAGTTGGTTTGTCCATCTTATTTACAGCTACGATAATTGGAACGTTAGCAGCTTTTGCATGGTTCAATGCTTCCACTGTCTGTGGTTTGACACCATCATCAGCAGCAACTACAAGAATCGTGATATCCGTGATCTTGGCACCACGCGCACGCATAGTCGTGAAGGCCGCGTGTCCTGGTGTATCTAGGAAAGTGATTTTCTTGCCGTTTTCTTCAACCTGGTACGCACCAATGTGCTGAGTGATTCCGCCTGCTTCACCTGCAGTAACCTTTGTGTTACGGATTGAGTCAAGAAGAGTTGTTTTACCATGGTCAACGTGGCCCATGATTGTTACAACTGATGGTCTTTCTACTAATGATGCTTTGTCATCTTCAGTGAAGTAAACCTCAAGATCAGTTGCATCAACTTTGATTTCTTCTTCAACCTCAACACCATAATCAGTAGCAATCAATTCAATCGCGTCTTTATCAAGATCCTGGTTGATTGTTGCCATGACACCAAGCATGAATAACTTCTTGATGATTTCTGATGGTTCACGGTACAGCTTTTTAGCAAGCTCGGCAACCGTCAGTGACTCACTGAAAGTAATTTTAGCTGGAAGCTCTTTTACTTTCTTGACTTGAGGCTGTGCAGACTGCTGCTGTTGTTTGCCTCTGTTTTGGTTTTGCTGGTTTCTGTTTCTGTTGTTGTTCGGCTTATTTTTATTATTTTTATTAAAAGGCTGTGAGTTTTGAGGTTTCTTTGCTGCCACTCCACTCTTTACTTTTTCAGGAGTTGTTGCGCGGCGCTCGTCATCTGAAAAAGCACTGGCAGTAGTCTTCAGTTGAGCTTTTGGCTGTCCCTGCTGGTTTTGGCCTTGGTTACGGTTTTGATTCTGGTTCTGGCCCTGGTTACGGTTCTGGCCTTGATTCCTGTTCTGGTTTTGGTTTTGCCCCTGGCTTTGTCCTTGAGCAGCTTTAGGCTGGCTTTGCTGCTGCGGCTTTGCCTGTGTTTGTGGTTTTTCTTCTTTTTTAGTATAAATGGCGTCTAGTCTCCTCACGGTTTCATCTTCCATGGCAGTCATATGGTTTGAAACCTCGATGTTCATCTCTTTTAATTTAACAATCACGTCTTTACTCGATAAATTATGCTTCTTTGCATATTCATAAACGCGTGTTTTACTCATATTTTCACCCCCGCTAGAATTAATCGAGCAACGTCAACAGTTTTTTTGCAAAACCCTCGTCCAACAGGGCTACTACAACACGGGCATCCTTACCAATTGCCTGGCCAAGCTGGAACCGGTCCGGAACCATCTTGCAGGGCACATTGTATGAGTTGCACTTGTCGGTAATTTTCTTTGTAGTATTTGCGGATGCATCCGCTGAAAGCAAAATGAGTTTCGCTTTGCCGTTTCTGATTTCTTTAACGGAAAGCTCTTCCCCTGAAATAATTTTCCGTGCTCGATTGGCTAAGCCAAGCAATGACATCCATTGATTCGAATTCATCAGGATAGTCTGTTCTCCTTTTTAATGAGCTCATTAAGCTCATCATATATTGCATCGTCCACTTGCGTTTCAAGCTGCTTGGACAATATATTACGTTTCTTTGCAATCTGAACTGCTTCTTTATCTTTTGATAGATAAGCTCCACGACCTGATTTTTTCCCTGTCAAATCAATGGATACTTCTCCTTCTTTTGAGCGAACGATGCGAACGAGTTCTTTTTTCGGCCTCATTTCACCTGTAGCGACACATTTTCGCATAGGAACTTTTTTACGGCTGTTCACGACTCATTCACCTCACATTAATCGATATCTTCATCATCAAAGTCATCATTTGCAGATAATAACGGCTCATTGTCCCGCGGATAAATTCCGGACTCCCTTGCATCTGTTTCTGCTTTGATGTCAATTTTCCAGCCAGTCAGTTTTGCAGCAAGCCGAGCATTTTGCCCGCGCTTCCCAATCGCAAGCGACAGCTGGTAATCAGGTACGATGACAGTTGTAGCCTTATCAGCTTCATTCACAATGACATCTAAGACCTTGGACGGACTCAATGCATTTGCAACGAAAACAACTGGATCTTCAGACCACTTGACGATATCGATTTTTTCGCCTTTCAGCTCATTAACCACTGCCTGAACGCGATTCCCTCTAGGGCCTACACAAGAACCTACAGGGTCCACTTCTGCATTATCAGAGTGAACGGAGATTTTAGAACGGTCCCCAGCTTCACGTGCTACTGATTTAATTTCAACCGTTCCATCATAAATTTCAGGAACTTCAATCTCGAAAAGTCTCTTTAACAGCCCCGGGTGGGTTCTGGAAACGAAGATTTGCGGACCTTTAGTGGTTTTTTCAACCTTGGTGATGAATACCTTGATACGGTCGTGAGGCTTATAATGTTCGTTTGGCATCTGTTCATTCGCTGGCAGGATCGCTTCAATTTTGCCTAAGCTTACATAGATAAATTTTGGATCCTGGCGCTGGACGATACCAGTCATGATGTCTTCTTCACGATCGATGAATTCGGAATAGATAATTCCTCTTTCTGCTTCGCGGACACGCTGTGTAACGACCTGCTTAGCTGTCTGAGCAGCAATCCGTCCGAAGTCTTTTGGCGTAACTTCCAGTTCAACTACATCCTCAACCTGGTAGTTTGGATTGATACTTTGTGCTTCTTCTAGTGAAATTTCCAGACGTGGGTCGAATACTTCATCAACCACTTCTTTACGTGCAAAAACACGCATTGAACCATTGCCAAGATTAAGATCAATCCGCACGTTCTGTGCCTGGTTGAAGTTGCGGCGATATGCAGAGATCAGTGCTGCTTCAATCGCGTCAATTAAAATGTCCCTGGAAATGCCTTTTTCTTTTTCAAGAATTGTAAGAGCATCCAACAATTCGCTGGCCATGAGATATAAATCCCCCTTTTTTACTACCCAACTTGTTTTATAAATGGCTGTGTTCGCATTGATAATTGTTGTTCGAACCAAATTTTCAAACCGCATATCCCTTGAATCCGAGCTCTTTTCGAGGAGATTTCTAAACAAGGAATGCGTTTAAACTCGTAAAGATCCAAATGCCGATTTTTACTTTATGTTGTAGAAGCAACAAAGTTTACGAAAAGAGCCTTATAAATAAACTTAAGAATTGATTCTAGACAGATTATGAAAAAGTGACTGCGAGCCTAGCGCTGGCAATCTTATCAAATGGGAGTACGACTGTTTTCTTGCGAGTCTTAATCCTTACTTCAACAGTGACGGTTTCTCCATTGTAATCGGTTAACATTCCTTCGAAAGCCTTTTCCCCATCTATTGGTTCATAAGTCTTAATGAAGACATTTTTTCCGATTGCCCTTTGATAGTCCTTTTCCTTTTTCAACGGTCGTTCTGCACCTGGTGATGAAACTTCCAAAAAGTAGTTATGTGGGATTGGATCAAGGGCATCCAGCTTTTCGCTTAGGCGCTCACTCACGATGCCGCATTCTTCGATATCAATACCGTTGTCTTTATCAATGTATACGCGCAGGAACCAGTTCTTTCCTTCTTTTACGTATTCGATGTCAACCAATTCAAGTCCATTTTCAGTTAAGATGGGAGTTACTAGCTCTTCCACTACCTCGGTAACCTTGCTCATATAATCCCTCCTTTGACACAACATCTTTTACTTTCATAAGCTACATTTTTCATCATTTTTTGGTTTTTATCCCCGAAAAAGTGCGTAACAAACAAGAAAGAGCGGGTTGCCCCACTCTCATCTGCCAGAGTTATCCTCAGTATTTCCAATAAAAATATAACATAACCAGGTATTTAATGCAAACAAAGGGAAGGCGCAACGTGGTTTCAAGCAGGTACTTATCTAATTGATTTCCGCACCGGTCACTCGCTTTCCGCTGCATTCGTCAAAATTTTAGAATAAAACACCTGTTATGGTGAAGGTTCCCCAGGATATGTAAAAAAACAGACTCCCTATCGGAAGTCTATCTATAAACATGCTAAAACAACGACAGCTGATTCTGATCTGGCATGCCCTGCAGACAGCCATGGTTGTCCAGGTATTCGAGAATCGTCTTGGAAATCTTGCCTCGCTGTTGAAGGTCTTCTTTCGAGAGGAACTCTCCTTCTTCTCTGGATTTAACAATATTGATGGCAGCATTCGTTCCAAGTCCTGGTATTGCATTGAATGGCGGAATTAAAGTGTCGCCTTCAATAATAAATTCCGTCGCACTCGATTTGTATAGATCGACTTTAGCAAAACTAAAACCTCGTTCGCACATTTCAAGCGCAAGCTCCATGACTGTCATCAGGTTCTTTTCTTTTGTTGAAGCGTCCAAACCCTTGGCATTGATTTCTTCAATTACTGACCGAATGCTTTCGGATCCGCGGACCATTGCATCAACATCGAAGTCATCTGCCCTTACTGTGAAGTAGGCAGCATAGTACATAAGCGGATGGTGGACCTTGAAGTACGCAATCCTTACAGCCATCAATACATATGCTGCAGCGTGAGCTTTAGGGAACATGTACTTGATTTTCTTGCAGGAATCAATATACCATTCTGGAACCTTATTTTTTCGCATTTCCTCTTCCATTTCATCTGTCAATCCTTTACCTTTACGGACTGATTCCATGATTTTGAAAGCAAAGGCCGGTTCAAGGCCCTGGTAGATAAGGTATACCATGATATCATCACGGCAGCCGATTACTTCGCTAAGGTTGCATATATTGTTATGGATCAATTCCTGGGCATTTCCCAGCCATACGTCCGTGCCATGGGAAAGACCGGAAATCTGTACAAGCTCCGAGAAAGTGGTTGGCTTTGTATCTTCGAGCATCTGGCGGACGAACCGAGTTCCGAATTCAGGAATACCAAGCGAACCTGTCTTGGATATAATTTGCTGCTCAGTGACTCCCAAAGATTCGGTTCCACTGAATATCTTCATGACTTCAGGATCATCAGTCGGGATCGTCTTCGGATCGATGCCGCTCAAATCCTGGAGCATCCTGATCACTGTCGGGTCATCGTGTCCCAGAATATCGAGCTTCAAAAGATTATCATGGATGGAGTGGAAATCAAAATGGGTTGTTTTCCATTCGGAAGTGTTACTGTCCGCCGGAAACTGGATTGGCGAAAAGTCGTAAATATCCATGTAATCCGGAACAACGATGATTCCCCCCGGGTGCTGACCTGTCGTTCTTTTGACACCAGTACACCCAGAAGCAAGACGATCGATTTCCGCGCCGCGAAGCGTAAGATTGTTATCACCCTGATAGCCTTTAACATAGCCATAGGCTGTTTTATCAGCAACGGTGCCAATTGTTCCAGCGCGATAAACGTATTCTTCACCGAACAAAACCTTTGTATAGTTATGGGCGCGCGGCTGATATTCACCAGAGAAATTCAAGTCAATATCGGGAACCTTGTCCCCTTTAAATCCAAGGAAAGTTTCAAACGGGATATCATGGCCGTCTTTAGTATACTTTATTCCGCAGTCTGGACAGTCTTTATCAGGCAGGTCGAAACCTGAGCCGACTGATCCATCATTGAAGAACTCCGATTTTTTGCATTTCGGACATACATAATGCGGCGGAAGCGGATTTACCTCGGTAATTTCCGTCATCGTCGCAACGAAAGATGATCCTACCGATCCACGGGAACCCACAAGATAGCCATCATCCAATGACTTTTTTACAAGCTTATGCGAAATCAGGTAAATAACCGCAAAGCCGTTGTCAATGATACTTTTCAATTCTTTTTCAAGACGCGCTTCGACGATTTCCGGCAAATTCTCACCGTAAATCTTCCTGGCCATGCCGTAGCTCATGCTGCGCATCTCTTCATCCGCACCTTCAATTTTCGGAGTGTAAAGATCATCTTTGATTGGCTTGATGACATCAATCATGTCAGCAATTTTGTTCGTATTCTCGACAACAATCTCTTTCGCTTTGTCTTCTCCTAAAAACTTGAATGCATCAAGCATTTCATTCGTAGTCCTGAAGTGGACATCGGGAAGCTGGTGGCGATTCAGCGGGTTTGCGCCGCCCTGGGAATTGATTAAAATCTTGCGGTAGATTTTATCATTTTCATTCAGGTAGTGTACATTCCCTGTAGCTACTACTGGCAGCTCAAGTTTTTCACCAAGCTTTACGATATTTGTAATAATATCTTCTAGTGCCTTTTGGTCACGCACTAACTCCAACTCCAAAAGATGGGCGTAAACGGCTTTAGGATGAACTTCTAGATAATCATAGAAATGGGCAGCTTCTTCAACCTCGTCAGGTCCTTTTTGCATCATACCCTCAAACACTTCACCTTTATCGCAGCCCGATCCGATCAGGATCCCTTCACGGTGTTTGTTTAAAACAGATCTCGGTATCCGCGGCACACGGTAAAAATAATCAATATGTGCTATTGATACTAATTTAAAGATGTTTTTCATGCCGACTTCATTCTGGGCCAGCAACGTTGCATGGTAAGGACGTGCCCGCTGGTAGGCTTTTCCCTGTCCCATATTGTCATTCAGCTGGTCATGGTACTCCAGACCTTTTTCGCCAGCATCCTTGAGCATCCGGAGCAATAGATAGCCTGTTGCCTCGGCATCATAGATCGCACGGTGATGCTGTGTCAATTCAATATCAAATTTCTTGGCCAAAGTATTCAATCTGTGGTTCTTCATGTCTGGATACAGGAAACGGCCAAGTTCGAGTGTATCGATAACCGGATTAGGCGCCTTGCCCATTCCTATTTTTTTATATCCCACGTTGAGGAAGCCCATATCAAAAGAAGCATTGTGCGCTACTAATACGCTATCTCCTGTCCAATCCTTGAACTTCTGCAAGACTTCACTTACTTCTGGGGCGTTCCTGACCATGTCATCAGTAATGCCTGTCAAGTTGATCGTGGTTGCTGATAAACGATGATGCGGGTTTGCAAACGATTCAAAGCGGTCAATGATTTCACCATTATGAATTTTTACTGCTGCAAGTTCGATGATCGTGTCATACACAGCTGAAAGACCAGTTGTTTCAACGTCGAAAACAACATACGTATCTTCAGTTAAAAGTCTGTGCGCATCGTTATAAGCTATTGGCACCCCATCATCCACAAGGTTGATTTCAACACCATACAAAATCTTGATGCCATTTTTCTTTCCTGCACCGAAAGCTTCCGGGTAGGATTGGACAACAGCATGATCTGTGATCGCAATCGCTTTGTGTCCCCATTTCGCCGCCTGTGCCACAAGGGCGCTCACTGGTGTCACTGCATCCATCTGGCTCATAGGTGAGTGAAGATGAAGTTCTACACGCTTTTCTCCTTCGGGAGCAGTGTCGATTCTTCCCTTCGCCTTAATTTCGTTTATGTCATTTCCAATCATGACTAAATCGCGTACAAAAGTATCATTCTGGATGCTGCCGCGTACCTTCAGCCACATACCCTTCGTAACACGCTGATAAAGAGCTGCATCTTCCTTATCGCGAGAGAACATTTTAACCATGATTGAACTTGTATAGTCAGTAATTTTAAATGTTAAAAGCGTTCTGCCGCTGCGGAGCTCCTTCGTTTCAGCAAAGAAAACATACCCTTCAACTGCTACACGGCGCTCTTCATCGACAATTTCTTCAAGCTTGCGGAAGTCAGCGTCATCCTTGATCGTCAGGCCGATCGTAAGCGGGCCTTCTTGCGGTGCACCGTCACCCTGTGCTTTTTCCGCTTCTTTCTTCTGCATTTCGATCATCGCCATTAGACCGCGTTCCTGGTCTTCCTTCTCTTTCGCTTTCATGAATTTTTCATATTCATCTGAAGCGTTGCTTTCGCTTACTTCGGTATCGATTGTTAACAGCGGGAATCCTAAACCCTGGTAGATTTCTGAAATGATGCTGGAGTACTTTCTTTTGATGGCAAGTCCTTCAGTTTCATTTCGAACACTTAGTACCAGTTTTGTTCCCTGGATTTTTGGAAACTGTTCATTCAGCAGTTTTAAAAGCGGAGGTGCAATTCCGTCTATTTCTTTAATGCAGACCTTCCAGTAATCCAGGATTTCCTGTTCACTGATCGCCTGCTCAAGTACTTTTACTGTGTATGAAATTTTTGCAATATGCGAGAATGTTTGTTCCAGCTTACTTGTAAAAGTGCTATAAAGCTGGCAAGGGACAATTTTTTCGAACTGGAAATAGAAATGCCATCTCCTTGCTTGTTTTTCAATTACTACTCTGTCAATTTCAGCATTGTGAAAATGAGTGACAATCGCATCTTCTGTAAGCTGCAGCTGCTGCAGCAGGAGCTGAAACCTTTCTTTTTTCCCCGAAGAAAGATCACCCATGGTTATATCTCTCCCATCTGAAAAGCTTGAAATATCTATCTATCAGGCTAATTGCCTTATATCTAATGACTTAAAATTGTCCATTTGTGGTTATTAGCAATCGTTATTATAACATAAAAAGAATGTGCCGTTAGACAGTGTTTGAATTTTACCATCTAAAAAGCGGATCCTCTAATGGGACCCGCTGAATGTTTATAGTTCTTGGAGAATACCTTTAATTGTATCAGCAAGTTGATCCTTGTGGACTTCTTGCATATCGCCATTTTTGCGGATTTTGACTTCGACGATTCCTTCGCCTGCTTTTTTGCCTACGGTAATCCTGACTGGCAGACCAATCAGGTCAGAATCAGCAAATTTCACCCCTGGACGCTCCTGGCGGTCATCGAGAAGCACATCGAGACCCGAGTCCTTCAAATTGGAATAAAGCTCTTCAGCCAAAGCAGCTTGATCACTGTCCTTCATATTGACCGCAATGAGATGGACATCGAATGGTGTAATATTAGACGGCCAAACAAGACCGTTCTCATCACTGAATTGTTCTGCAACCGCAGCCATCGTACGGGATACGCCGATACCATAGCACCCCATGATCATCGGCTGTGTCCTGCCGTTTTCATCAAGGAATACAGCGTTCATCGCCTCACTGTATCTTGTACCAAGTTTAAAGACATGACCTACCTCAATCCCTTTTGCAAAGACGATTGTTCCCTGACCATCTGGAGAAGGATCCCCCTCCTTGATAAAGCGCAAATCTGCGTACGCACTTACCTTGAAGTCGCGCTCAGGATTCACATTCTTAAAATGATAGTCTTCTACATTTGCAC
Source organism: Mesobacillus subterraneus (assembly GCF_023715485.1). GTDB lineage: Bacteria > Bacillota > Bacilli > Bacillales > Cytobacillaceae > Mesobacillus > Mesobacillus subterraneus_B. The sequence continues at coordinate 18,709 of NZ_JAMBOF010000009.1, forward strand.
CACAGACGCCGTTGACAATTGCTTCGACTGCATGATCAGCGAAAACCTCCACATTCTCCACGCCAATTGGCCCAAGTGAGCCAACTGAGCAGCCAAGGACTTCTTTGGTCGTATTTACATCTGCCAATTCTACAACTGATGCTTCTAAGAAGTTTTTAAGCTTAATATCATTCACTTCATGGTCACCGCGGACCAAAACGAGGATCTGGCGGTCATCCACTTTAAACAGCAATGATTTTATGCAATCCTTCTCTTGGACCTGCAGGAAGGAAGATACTTCTTCGATCGTCTTCTTGTTTTCTGTATGGACTTTTTCGAGACTATTTGCCGGCTCACTGCTTTTTTCGTACACAGCAGTAACTGGAGCCATTTCAATATTGGCTGCAAAGTCTGAAGTATCCGAATAAGCAATCGTATCTTCGCCAATATCGGAAAGGACCATGAATTCATGTGTATCTTTCCCGCCCATTGCACCTGAATCTGCGATTACCGCACGGAAATTCAGACCACAGCGCTTGAAAACATTAGAATATGCCTGGAAAAGACGGTCATAGACCTGGTCTAAACTCTCTTGATTAGCATGGAATGAGTACGCATCTTTCATGATGAATTCACGGCCGCGCAAAAGGCCGAATCTAGGGCGCTTTTCATCGCGGAATTTCGTCTGGATTTGATACAGAGTTAGCGGTAGACGTTTATAGGATTTTACTTCATCGCGTACTAGGCTTGTGATTACCTCTTCATGGGTAGCTCCGAGGGCAAACTCACGGTCATGTCTGTCCCGCAGCCTCATCAGTTCTGGCCCATATGAATACCAACGTCCTGATTCCTGCCATAACTCTGCCTGCTGAAGTGCTGGCATAAATAGTTCAGCAGCTCCTGCATTATTCATTTCTTCCCTGATAATCGCTTCAACCTTTTGCAGGACTTTTCGGCCCAAAGGCATATATGTATAAACTCCGCTAGCGTTTTGGCGGATGAATCCAGCACGCAACAGCAGCTGGTGACTTTTTACTTCTGCGTCTGATGGTACTTCTCTTAAAGTAGGAATAAGCGTCATACTTTGCTTCATTGATCTACACCTCATTAGGATATTAAAAATATAGTTCTCGGGTAAAAATTTTCCTGCCGGGTATACGCCCTGGCAGGAAAAAAAGTTTTTTCTAAAGCCTATAAAAAGAACCTCTGGATATCATTCCAGGTTACCACAAGCATCAGCAGCATCAATAATGCGAAGCCGACGAAATGGACCATTCCTTCTTTTTGCTTGTCAATCGGCTTCCCTCTCAGCGCTTCAACCGCGAAGAAGGTCAATCTGCCGCCATCAAGTGCCGGGAATGGGAGCAGGTTCATGATTCCCAGGTTAATGCTCAGGATTGCCGCCCATTTCATTAAATAAAAGATTCCAGACTTTGCAACAGTATCTGTCGAGACATAGATCCCCACAGGACCTGACAGCGCATCAATTGAAAATTGCCCAGTCAGCAGTTTTCCAAGCATGGAAAAAATCTCAACTGTCCAGTAATACGTTTCCTTCACACCATAGGTTATGGATTTCAAAGGTGATTTTTCAACAGGGCTGTATACACCGATCAACCCGAATTTTTCCCCTTCAACTTCCTTTGTTTCTGGGGTTACAGGTACCTCCATGCTTTCCCCATCTCTTACGATGGAGAAATCGAGTTCATTTCCCGGGTTCTTGCGGATGATCTCAACGACATCCTGCCAGCTGGATACTTCTGATCCTTCAATGCTGTTAACAATGTCGCCCTCTTTTAACCCTGCATCAAGCGCACTTCCATCCGGTGTCAGCTTTCCTAAAACAGGCTCATTTGACGGGATGCCCTGGAAGATGGCAAGAATGATGAATATGACCATGGCGAGCAGGAAATTCATCATAGGTCCGGCAAAGATCGCCAGCGTTCTTTGACCGAGAGTTTTTGATCCGAATTGCCTGTCGTACGGAGCTATTTGCGTTTCTGTACCATTCTCGACAAGCACGGCACTCTTACTGATTGGGAATGATTTTAGCTGTGTATCCTCGTCTCCCTCTTCATAACCTTTGATAAAAAGGGCGTGCTCGATGTCAGCTTTCTCTACTTCAATAATGCGTGCATCAGGAAACTTTTCCTTATTATTGAGGATGATTTTTGTGACTTCCTCGCTGCCATTGAAAAGCAAGCCCACTCGATGGCCTGGCTTTATTTCGATCATTTCCGGGTCTTCCCCAGCCATCCGCACAAATCCTCCTATTGGGAGCAGGCGGATTGTATAGGTTGTTTCATTTTTTTTATGCGAGAAAACCTTTGGCCCAAAACCGATAGCGAATTCACGGCAGAGAATCCCGGCCCGCTTCGCGAAAATCAAGTGCCCAAGTTCATGGAAGAACACGAGGGCGCCAAAAATGACGATAAAAGCAATAACTGTATTCAAATTATCTAACCACCTTTTTTAAGGATAAGAATTCACTTTTACTAAACCTGAGGCCTTTCAGTTCTTTATACAAGTGAGTTTATAAAGCTTCTTGTTTCTTTATCAACCTCTTGGATCGTTTCAAGGCTTGGATTTTTTGTGATTTCATGGCTGTCCATTGCTTTCTCAATCAAGTCTTCAATTTGCAGAAAAGTGATTCTGTCTTCCAAAAAGGCAGCTACTGCCGCTTCATTGGCTGCATTCATGACAGCAGGCAGGGTTCCGCCGGAATTGCCAGCTTCATAGGCGAATTTCAAACAGCGGAACCGGTCATAGTCCATTTCCTTGAAGTGCAGTTTGCCGATCTCAGCAAGATTCAATCTCTTCCCTGAATGTAACGGCAACCGGTCAGGATATGTAAGAGCATATTGGATTGGCACCTTCATATCAGGAGTTCCAAGCTGCGCAATGATGCTGGTATCATGGAACTCTACCATTGAATGGATGATACTTTCACGATGAAGCAATACGGATATACTTTCATAGGGAAGTGAGAATAGCCAGTGTGCTTCAATCACTTCGAGCCCCTTATTCATCATTGTTGCAGAATCAATGGTTATTTTTGCACCCATGGACCAGTTTGGGTGGTTCAGAGCATCTGCTTTAGTGACTCCTTGCAATTCCTCTCGTGTCCGGTCTCTGAAGCTTCCTCCTGATGCAGTCAGGATCAGCCTCTCGATATTTTTCTCATTCTCTCCCTGCAAAGACTGAAAAATTGCAGAATGCTCGCTGTCTACCGGCAGTACGGACACATTGTGGCGCCTGGCTTCTTCCATTACAATGTGACCTGCTGTAACAAGTGTTTCCTTATTGGCAATTGCAATCGTCTTCCTGGCTTTTATCGCTTCAAGCGTAGGACGTAAACCCACACTGCCCAGTACAGCGTTGACAAGAATACTTGATTTATGGAATACCGCGGCTTCCTCAAGACCTTCGTTCCCATAAACTATCTTCACATTCGAAAACTCAGTCTTTAAAGTTTCAGCATCTGCCTTTTCCTGGACGGAAACCAGTTCCGGTTGGAACTCACTGATGATTTTACGTGTAAGGTCCATGTTCCGGCCGGCCGACATCGATACTAGTTTAAATTCTTCAGGATGCTCTCTGATCACATCAAGCGTTTGGATTCCGATTGATCCTGTAGCACCTAACAAGCTGATTTTCTTCACAAAGTTCACTCCTAAATATCTTCAACGGGAAACAAACGCACCCCGGTTTTATCCGATTTATGTGCAATACCCTTTTAGTCACAGCCTGCTTATCAGTAATAAAACATCGAAGGGTTTTATAATAGGTGGAAAAGATGGATTAACGGCCAGACAAACAACAGGCTGTCAAACCGGTCAAGCATCCCGCCATGTCCAGGCAGGATTTTGCCTGAATCCTTCACATTGTAATGCCTCTTCATAGCAGACTCTACAAGGTCTCCCACCTGGCCGAAAACCGATAAGAAAGCTGTTGCTGCAAGCAGAACGACTACAGAAACTTCCATGTCAGCGAAAATACTGAAAAGAATGGCGACGGCAAGTGCAGAAACCACGCCTCCAAAAAAGCCTTCAGTTGTTTTATTTGGGCTTATTTCAGGCCATAGTTTGCGTTTGCCTATCGCCCGTCCGATAAAATATGCCCCCGAATCGGTAGCCCAGATCATGAATAACGAATAGAACACATAAGGAAGACTTGCTTCTCTTGTTTCAATGAAAAAGTAAAAGCCCAGTCCAACATAAAGAGTGGACAGGATGGAGAATGCAACATCCTCAAAAGTAAACCTGTTTTTCGTGATGACCGTGTATGTTAGGAATAAAAGTACTCCGAGCAGGAAAAGTTCCATTTTTGTATAATTTATGCTATCAAGAATACCTAGATATTGCTCTGGAATCATAAAAACCCATAATAAAACCAATGAAATTATTCCTGGGACTGATAATAGCTTTAATTTCCTCATGTTCAATGCTTCATATAAAGCAACGGACGCAATAAGATAGACCATTGCGATAAATGGCAAGCCTCCAAAGATTACGATTGGAAGAAAAACCGCTGCTGCTGCGACTGCTGTAATGATTCTCTGCTTCATCTATTTATTCACACCTTTTTTATACTCCTCCAAAACGCCGCTGGCGACCCTGGAATGCTTCAATTGCTTCGACAAAATGCTCCTCGTTGAAATCAGGCCACAGTACATCTGTAAACCAAAATTCTGTATATGCAAGCTGCCAAAGCATAAAATTGCTTAAGCGGATCTCGCCGCTTGTCCTGATTAACAAATCAGGGTCTTTAAAATCCTTTGTCATCAAATAAGAAGAAAATACTTCCTCCGTCAATTCATCCTCACTCATTATACCACTTTTGACATCATTTAAGACTCGTTTGACTCCATCAAGGATTTCTGCCCTGCTGCCATAATTCAGGGCGAAATTCAACGTCAGGCCGGTATTGTCTTTCGTATCTTCCTTCGCTTTTCCTACTGCTTTCCTTGTATGGTCCGGCAGCTTATCCATATAGCCAATCATTTCTACACGGACATTTTCTTCGATAAGCTCAGGAAGGAAAGTACCGAGAAATTCTTCAGGCAGCTTCATTAAAAAATCAACTTCCATTTTTGGCCGTTTCCAATTTTCTGTTGAAAAAGCATAAACGGTTAGAGTCTTAACTCCAAGTTCATTTGCAAGCTTGGTTATTTTCCGGACAACCTTCATGCCTTCATGATGGCCGGCAACACGGGGCAAAGCACGTTTTTTAGCCCAGCGTCCATTGCCATCCATTATTATAGCAACATGAGATGGTACATCATGTTCTTTAATTTGAAGTACACGATCTCGGAGACTGGAAGAGTTATTTTCTTTCTTCCATAGATTCATTTTATTTAACATTAGGACAGCTCCCCCAAAAGATAATCTATAACTCCGATCTGACATGGTTTTATGCCTCATTCAGACTTTATTCAAGCAGACAGGTCTCTACTCAAAGTCCGTTTGTTGCACGAAAGGCGTACGCTGAAGCTGGACACCTCATTTAGGTAAACTATATGTGAGATCCTTTTCTTTTTCTGCCATATCCATATGCCACTATCATACCAAAAAAGAAAAAAGATATCTCTATAAATGGATGTATTCATCTGAATGTCGCTATTGCTATGCTTTTTCGTTCAAATTGCAGCTAAAAGTGTCTTACATAAAGATTATGTACATTAAAAGCAAAACAGAATATAACACCCAACATTATTATATTCTATCATTTAGGCTCGTTTCGTAAACTTGTTATTTTCCCCTTAATCTACACGTTACGGTACATCTTTTCTAAAATGTATATATGGATAGAGAAAAAACCCCCTGGAAAACAGAGGGTTTTCGTAAAAAGTCCAATTTTTCAGTATTCATCGCAAACGTTAATCCACGCCTGTGATTTACACTTCTAAAATTTCTTTTTCCTTATCTTTCGTAATCTGATCGATTTTAGTAATATGCTCATCAGTCATTTTTTGAATATCATCTGAATATCCACGAAGGTCATCTTCAGTGATTTCACCATTTTTTTCAAGCTTCTTTAAATCTTCATTTCCATCGCGGCGAATGTTGCGGATAGCAACTTTCGCTTCTTCCGCTTCTTTTTTCACTTGCTTAGCAAGCTCTTTACGGCGTTCTTCCGTAAGCTGAGGGATGGCAAGTCTAATGATGGATCCATCATTAGAAGGATTCAAGCCAAGATCAGATTTTAAAATTGCTTTTTCGATTTCACCTAAGATTGACTTATCATACGGCTGGATAACTAGCAAACGGGCCTCAGGTACAGATATACCGGCCAGCTGGTTTACAGGAGTCGGCGCTCCATAATATTCCACCTGGATTCTGTCAAGAAGAGAAGCACTGGCTCTTCCGGCACGGATGCTGGCTAGTTCGCGAGTGTATGCTTGAATCGCTTTTGTCATTCTTTCCTTTGAATTGGCAATTGCTTGTTTTGGCATTAGTTTTTCCCCCTCACAATTGTTCCGATTGTTTCACCCATTACTGCTCTTTTGATATTACCTTTCTCCATGATAGAGAAAACAATTAATGGGATATCATTGTCCATGCATAATGATGAAGCTGTGGAATCCATAACAGCTAAGCCTTCCTTTAAAACATCCAAATAAGATAGTTCATCATATTTGGTCGCATTCTTGTCAACACGCGGGTCTGCAGAATATACGCCATCAACATTATTCTTCGCCATCAGGATTACATCTGCCTCAATTTCGGCAGCACGTAATGCAGCTGTGGTATCCGTTGAGAAGTATGGATTTCCTGTTCCTGCTGCGAAAATGACAACGCGCGTTTTCTCTAGATGTCTGATCGCTCTTCTTCTGATGTAAGGCTCCGCCACCTGACGCATTTCAATGGAAGTTTGAACCCTTGTTTCGATCCCCGCTTGTTCCAGGCTGTCCTGTAAAGAAAGGGAATTCATGACCGTTGCGAGCATGCCCATATAGTCTGCCGTCGCTCTGTCCATTCCCATTTCTTCACCGATTTTACCTCGCCAGATATTTCCCCCGCCTACTACAACGGCGACTTCGACACCAAGCTCCGCAATCTCTTTTACCTGGTCTGCAACATTTTTGATTACCGACGGATTGATGCCAAATCCTTGTTCTCCGGCTAAAGCTTCTCCACTTAACTTTAAAACAACTCTTTTGTATTGTGGGCTAGTCATAGGGTACCTCCATATGTAATTTATAAAGCTATGTCCAAAAACAGGGAACACAAAGTGTTCCCTGCAATTACATAGGCTAGTAATAATTATTTCTTGTTTACTTGGTTCATTACTTCTTCAGCAAAGTTATCTTCACGCTTTTCGATGCCTTCGCCTACTTCATAACGAGTGAATTCACGAACAGTAGCGCCTTTAGATTCAACAAACTGGCGTACTTTTTGATCAGGATTCTTAACAAAAGTCTGGTCAAGTACACAAACATCTTCGAAATACTTGCTTAGACGGCCTTCAACCATTTTCGCAACGATATTTTCAGGTTTGCCTTCGTTAAGAGCTTGCTGAGTAAGGATTTGGCGCTCGTGTTCAACTTCTTCTTGAGAAACTTCGTCACGAGATACATATTTAGGTTTTAATGCAGCGATATGCATAGAAACGTCTTTAGCAGATGCTTCGTCAGTAGTTCCTTCAAGAACTGTTAAGACACCAATGCGTCCGCCCATGTGAAGGTATGCACCGAATGCATCATTGTCAGTTTTAGTCTTGATTTCAAAGCGGCGAAGGGAAAGCTTTTCACCAATCTTAGCAATTGCTGCATTGATGTGGCTTTCTACAGTTGCACCGTTTTCCATAGTTTGAGTGTTTGCTTCTTCAGCAGATGCCGGCTTGTTTTTCAGAAGGTGCTCAGCAAGTTCTTTAACAAGAGCCTGGAAGCCTTCGTTCTTTGCAACGAAATCTGTTTCAGAGTTTACTTCGAGGATTACAGCTTCATTGCCTTCTGTAAGGATATAAGTTGTTCCTTCAGCAGCGATGCGGTCAGCTTTCTTAGCTGCTTTTGCGATTCCTTTTTCACGAAGGTAATCGATTGCTTTGTCCATATCTCCAGCTGTTTCAGTAAGTGCATTTTTGCAGTCCATCATACCTGCGCCTGTTTTTTCACGCAATTCTTTAACCATTTGAGCAGTAATTGCCATAATGAAATTCCTCCTAGAATCATGATTATGTAACTATACTTTATTTTAACTTCATTTTGCCAATATAAACCCTATCAGGCTTATAAGGACTTATTAGTCTTAAAAAAAGGTGATAAAGGGTGCTTCCCTATATCACCTTTTTCAAATTAAGCTTCTACAGCTTCTGTAGTTTCTTCGCCTTGCTTAGCTTCGATAATAGCGTCAGCCATTTTAGCAGTAAGCAATTTAACAGCGCGGATAGCGTCATCGTTCGCAGGGATAACTACGTCGATTTCGTCCGGATCACAGTTTGTATCAACAATTCCAACGATAGGAATGTTCAATTTACGAGCTTCAGCAACAGCAATGCGCTCTTTGCGTGGGTCAATGATGAAAAGAGCATCTGGAAGGCCCTTCATATCTTTGATTCCGCCTAGGAATTTCTCTAAACGCTCTTGCTCTTTCTTCAATTGAACTACTTCTTTCTTAGGAAGTACTTCAAAAGTTCCGTCTTCAGACATTCTTTCGATGTTCTTTAGACGTGAGATACGCTTTTGGATTGTTTCGAAGTTAGTTAGAGTACCACCCAACCAGCGTTGGTTAACATAGTACATACCAGAACGAGCTGCTTCTTCTTTAACAGAATCTTGAGCTTGTTTCTTAGTTCCTACGAAAAGAACAGTTCCGCCGTTACCAGCAAGCTCTTTCACGTAGTTGTAAGCTTCTTCTACCTTCTTAACTGTTTTTTGAAGGTCGATGATGTAGATGCCGTTACGCTCAGTGAAGATGTATTTCTTCATCTTAGGGTTCCAACGGCGTGTCTGGTGACCGAAGTGTACACCAGCTTCAAGCAGTTGCTTCATTGAAATTACTGACATGTTGTTTCCTCCTAATGGTTTTGATTTCCTCCGTTCATCTCATCTTCAGCCGGCAACTGTCGAAACAGCACCGTCCGGCCAAATCAATGAACGTGTGTATTAACACCATGAGATAATATAGCATATAAAAATAAGACAATCAAGTTATTCTTGCGTATTTTGCCGGAATTTAAGCAAAAGTTCTATTTCTGTTTTACCTTTGTCAAGATCCCGCGCAATTTCCTCAATTGTTAATCCTTGTTTTTTCATTTTCACAACCTGGTCAATAAAGCTTAATTGCACAGGCTCACTCTCGGAAACGGGTATCCTGGGTTTATCCTGTAATGCCTCTGCCTCAGCCTCAACTTCTTCCTTCACTGAAACTGGCTTGCTGCTTTGTTGATACGCCTTCCTTGCAGCATGATAGGATACACCTTTGCCGATTCTGCTTGGCAGTTCGTTTGTATTTTCTTTCGCAGTGCTTGAGGTGGCATCTTTATCTGCAGTTCCATCTTGTTTGTAAGGACTGGCGCTGTTTGTTTTCTTCATCATTTCAATGAAAGTATCATTTTCTTCTTTTAATTCAAACAAATAAGCAGAAAAAACCTCTTCAATTTCTTTGATGATTCTTTGTTGTTTTTTCTCTGCTTCCATAAGCCGGTTTTGGCGTAAATATAATAGGATAATTGCGAAGATGGCTGCTGCGTTTAGTATGAGGCTTAAGAGTAGTAGAAAAGTGGTCATAAAATCCCTCTATCCGCTGTAATCAATTACTTTTCCCTTGTAGGGATGGTGCTGTGGTGATTGATGATCATTCTTTTGCTTGTTATTTTGGCTGTCCTTTTGTTGCTGCTGGTTTGAAGAACCATGGTCTTTATTAAGCCGTGCTTCTTGCTTCTGTTCATTCTTGTTCACGGTCTTCCGCTTTAATTCATCTTCCTTCATCACACTTTGTGCGGCATGTTCCTGAAGATGTTGTCCCCGCTGCTGAAGTTGTTCCTGAATCTTGCCTGCATCATGTGTCCGTGGAAGCGCAATCTGCATTTCGATTGTCTTGAGACTCATCATGTCACTTCCTTAAGTATGAACTTTTTCAGGTACCTCATATGAATGGATGTAGATTTCGCTATTTTCAAGTCTGAACATTACTTTCCGATAAATCTGGTGTGTCATTAAGGCGTACTTCCCAAAATAAACTTTAGTATTTGGATAAACCTTTTCAATCACAAATAAAGAAGAGTTCAGCCTGTCTTGCTTTTCTGCCTGCAAAATTCTCAGTTCGTCCATCATTAAAAGCAGGCTGTTTTCAAAGCTCATTCTAGTAGCCTGCTGCTTGCTGATCATTTGCTGCTGCTCATCTGTAAGCTTTCCTGTGTGTTTTGATATTCCAGCCAGTTTCACTTCGATTTCAGTCAGCTTTTTAATATTCCCTTTGCTGTTTTCGATTGACTCGATTAATTCTATTTCCGTTTTCTCCAGTAAAGGATCCCATCCGATGGCAAGTTCAGTTTTCGTGAAAAGCTCATTACCTAAATCCTTGACAAAAATATTTCTGCCCGCGGAAATGGTGCCTCCAATAATTGTACCAGCTCTACACTCAACATTGCCTCCAACTGTTATCTTGCTATGAAGGATTGATGATTTCACAAAAACATCCTGTCCAGCCTTTAAAATCGCCTGGTTAAGATAATTAACCTGAACATTTCCTCCTGCAGTTATGCTCCCTTTCATCGCTCCAGCTATTCCGCCCTGGATGATAATATTGCCTTCCGCATGCAGGACAGCCGCTTCCACCAGACCATAGACATAGATGTCTCCTCCAGCCTTCAGTTCATATCCGCCAGGAACGTTTCCTTTAATTATGATATTTCCGACAAAGTCAATATTGCCGGTCCTTAAGTCCAGGTCGCCTTTAACCTCGAAGACAGGATTTACGGAAATCGATTTATTTGTGATGCTGACCTGGCCATCAAGCATCGAATAAAATTTCCCAGACTCGAACAATACATTGTTGCCAGCTTTTATTTTGAGTGGACGCCCAGGCTTTGCGGGAATGGAATATCCTGTCACATCTTTACCTGGAGTTCCTTCCGTTGCAGGGATCATAGTTGCCAGCAATTGACGATGCCTTACTGAAGGTATATGCAACACTGCCCGGAAATTAAAGGTTTTTTGATCAGGCATACTAGTATTTTGAACTTCATTCTGCAAATAGGAATCAATCCCATCAGTTTTTGGTTCACCTGCTGCAACTCTCACCGGATAATCAACTGATTTAGGATCCGTGGATATTTGCGTTAACACATCTATTTTTATGCCGTATACTACCTTTTCTTCTTTCAGGATATTCAATAGGTCGTTTACAGAACAGGAAATATCCTCTTCTTGGATGTTTAAGATTAAATCCGCTGTTACCCGATCTTTTGATAGCTTAACCTCGTACTCCATCCTTAAGTTCATCTCCGATCTATCATGCTGTCTCTAACCGTTTCCTTAATTTAAAGATAGCTTTAGAGTGAATCTGTGAAATCCTGGATGTGGATAAATTCATGACTTGCCCAATTTCAGTCAGAGTCAATTCCTCTTTATAAAACAGGCTTAAAACAAGCTGTTCCTTGTCATTTAATTGGGACACCATGAACGCAATTTCCTCAAGCATTTCAGATTTAATGATTTTTTCTTCAGGAATTTCCGCCTTTTCGTCCTTGATAACAAATGATTGGTTATCTCTCTCATCATTTTCATTCGGATGTTCATCTATGGAAAGGACATTTGCAAAAAAATGCTCATTGATTGTAGTATATATTTCGCTTTCTTCCATATTTAGTTCCTTGGCAATCTCTTCTATGGTCGCATTTCGCATTAAACGCTGTTCAAGCCTCTCAATTGCAGCATCAATTTTTTTTGCTTTCTCCCGAGTACTTCTCGGAAGCCAATCTTCTTTCCTTAATCCATCTAAAATAGCGCCACGAATACGAAATGATGAGTATGTATCAAATTTCAAATCCCTGTTTGGATCAAATTTTTCCAAAGCATCATACAAACCAATCATACCCAGGCTTTTTAAATCGTCTCTTGAAACGCTCTTCGGAAGGCTCACCGAGATTCTTTGCACATGGTAGGAAACAAGTGGCATATATTTTTTAATCAGCAAATTACCTGCATCCGGATCACGGGATTGTACCCATTTTTCCCATGTCAATTGTTCTTCCGATGTAGATCCACGCACCATTGTAATCCTCCTCACGCGCATAACGCATTATTCTTTGAAGCTTTTACTATAGAAAAATCAGGGAAAGAAGATCTTTTAAAATGCTTAAATCTCACTATTCCCTTTATTAACTGTCCTGATCTGCATCAAACCTGTCTTTGGATCGAATTCAATCGTTCTCCCGCTATTTCCGCCAACATCCTGGCCAACAACCGGAATCCTTAACTCTTTCAATTCGTGTATGACAGCTTCAACATTTCTCGGTCCAATCCTCATCATGTCGCTGCTTCCGGAAAATTGGAACATTTGAGCTCCACCAGCAAGTTTAGCTTTCAGCCCTTGATGCTTTGCCCCTTTCTTTATCAAGCTTTCATAGAGTTCTTTAATTGCTGTATTAGCAAATTTCGCTCTATTAAGTGGTTCTGATCTGGATAAAGCAGAATCCGGCAGCATCACATGGGCCATCCCGGCAAGTTCTCTTGCCTGGTCATACAATACCACTCCAACGCATGAACCTAGCCCTGTTGTCCTTATTAAATCTGGCGCCTTTACAATATTCATATCAGCAATTCCAACTTTAATGATCTCTGCAGTTTTAAACATCAATCTTTACTCCCAGGGCACTAAAAATAGTATAGAAAGAATCTGGATCTGGAAGAAGAAAGAAATGGCCTCTAACACTATCTTGCTGTTGAGCACCTTCATCGTCCAATGCTGTATCAATAACAATGGCATAATCACTTACCTGAGACAGTTCCAGCAAACCAAAACTGACGACAGCCCCTGCCATGTCTATGCTAAGAGCAGGAACTGATGGGTACAAAGCCAGGCTCGTAAAATCAGAAAGTGAAGAAAGATAGGATCCTGACAAGATGTTTCCCAATTCCTGAAGTGCAGACATAGCTAGTTCATTTTCCGGCTGTTCTGAAAAGGAAAATGATTGATCTTTGATTAATTGACTGATAAATTTTTCAGCTTGCTGCAGCGGGAGTATAAAAAACATACTGCCTGGCGCATCGCCTTCAATTCTAAGAAATACGCTTGCCACAACATTTTCCGCGCCTCCAGCCAAATCCATCATTTCATCAAAGGAAACAACTCTTACACTTGGCACCTTCATATCAATTTTCTTATTCAATAATGTGGATAGAGCTGTAGCAGCATGGCCAGCCCCAATATTGCCCACCTCTTTTAAAATATCCAGATGGACATCCGAAATACTTTTTAAAAAAGTCATAGTTTTTTCCCTTCACCTTTACAGTGCATTAATTTCATCGGTCTCAAGGATGTTTACTAAGTCAATCACAATCAGAAGCCTCTTATCCAGATTGGCTACCCCATTTATAAATCCTTCAGCCGTTATCCCAACAATTACAGGAGGAGGTTCAATCATGCTGGATGGTATATCAATGACATCGTTAGCTCCATCAACAATTAAGCCGACCTCCTTATCTTCTACTGACACAATAATGACTCGAGTGCTTTCAGAGTAAGCCTGTTCTTCAAGTCCAAACCGTACTCGCAAATCAATCAACGGAGTTACTACTCCACGAAGATTCATGACCCCTTTTACAAATGAGTAAGTATGTGGGACCCTTGTGATATGCATGATTTTTTCGATTGATTTTACCTGTTCTACAGGAACCGCATACTCTTTATCATTCAGCTGGAAAACTATTACCTTTAAGTCTGAAACCAGCATTTCCGCCATGTTCATCACTCCTAAATTTTCATCTGCATCTGCCTGATCACTGACCTATTTTATTAACGCATTGCAATCTACAATCAAGGCTGCCTGTCCGTCTCCGAGAATAGTTGCACCGGAAATTGCAAATACATTCGTTAAATAATTTCCTAATGATTTAAGAACAACCTCCTGCTGGCCTATGAATGAATCGACTATCAATCCAGCCATCTTGTCCCCTTTTCGGACGATGATAACAGAATGGAAATGATCTTCAACTAGTTCAGAAGGGACCTCAAAGATATCCTTTAGGAACACCAATGGGACGACCTTGCCCCTAAAGTCGATTACCTTTTGATTATGCGCATTCATGATTTCAGAATCTTTGATAATGGCAGTTTCGATAATTGAAGAAAGAGGGATTGCAAACTTTTCTTTCTGAATTTCCACAAGCATTACCGAAATAATCGATAATGTCAGTGGCAGTTGAATAGAGAAAATTGTCCCTTTATTTTCTTTTGAATCAATTGAAATGGTACCGCCTAAAGATTCTATTGTATTTTTAACAACATCAAGCCCTACTCCGCGGCCTGAAATATCAGATATCTTTTCTGCTGTCGAGAAACCGGATGACAGGATTAACTCATAAGCCTGCTTATCAGTAAATCCAGCTGCAGCTTGTTCGGTAATAATCCCTTTGCTGATCGCCTTCTTTAATACCTTTTCCTTGCTGATTCCAGCGCCATCGTCTTCAATCTCAATGAATACATGGTTACCACTGTGAAATGCACGCAAAACTACAGTGCCTTCTTCATACTTGCCCTTGGTTCTTCTCTCTTCGGGTGATTCAATGCCATGGTCTACCGAATTTCTCAATAAGTGAACAAGCGGGTCGCCAATTTCATCGATTACTGTACGGTCTAGTTCTGTCTCTGCACCAACAATTTCAAGATTGATTTTCTTATTTAAATCTCTTGCAAGCTGGCGAACCATTCGGGGGAATCTATTGAATACTGTCTCTACCTGGACCATCCGCATATTTAAAATGATGTTTTGCAAGTCACCTGAAATTCTCGACATACGCTCGACAGTTTCGGTAAGTTCCGTATTCTCAAGATCTTTGGAAATTTGCTCTAGCCTTCCGCGATCGATTACAAGCTCTTCGAATAGATTCATTAATATATCTAAGCGCTCGATGTTCACACGGATTGTTTTGTTACTATTATTCTGTTTCCCGTTGTTCTTCTTTTCTTCCACTTGAGGACGATCTGCCGGTGCAGAAGATATTAAAGAAGGATCATCGCTTTGGACTTCAGAATTATCATTGATGGAGTGAACTTCAAGTTCGGTAACGTTGCTTAGTTCACTGAATTCCAGTGATTTAACTTCCGTTTTGACCACTTCAGAAACTTTCATGATCATGCCTTTTATATCTTCAGGATTTTCTTTGGAAACGATCGTAACAGAGAACTCCTGGTCGAACTGCTCTTCTTCCAATTGGTCAACAGATGGGCTAGATTTTATGACTTCACCAATCTTCTCGAGGACTTCAAATACCATATAAACTCGGGCGGCTTTTAGTAAACAATCTTCGCGTAATGCAATGGCAATTTCATAAACACCGAAACCCTGCTCTTTTGATTGTTTTAAAACTGTCAATTCAAATTCGTCATAGTTTGAAAGAATCGGGGTATCCACTGCTGTAGTTGCAGCAACTTCTGGTTTAGCTGAAGTGACGACAAGTTCACCCTTTTCAATTAACTTTAACTTTTCTACTGTCTCCGTGACATTTTTCTTTCCATCACCACCTGCAGCGATTGATTGTACCATATCCTCAAGGTGGTCAACGGCCATGAAAATGACATCGAGAATTTCTGGAGTCGTTTTCAAGCGGCTATTCCGTATTGCATCAAGCACATTTTCCATCTGGTGAGTCAAGCTTGCCAGATCCTCATAACCCATGGTCGCCGACATCCCTTTGAGCGTGTGTGCTGACCTGAAGATTTCATTGATGATCATTAAATCATCTGGATTCTTTTCCAGTTCCAGTAATTGTTCGTTGCAGGCCTGCAAATGTTCTTTACTTTCTTCAATAAAGACTTCAAGATATTGATTTAATTCCATGTGCCATGCACCCCCGGCCTTAAATATATTTCATAATTGATTGAGCAATATTTTCCACATTTGACACATCATCCACCATATTAGTGCCAATCGCCGCTTTAGGCATCCCAAAGACAATAGATGTCTCCTGGGATTCGGCTATCGCTTTTACAGCGCCGTTTTTTTTCATTTCCAGCAACCCTTTAGATCCGTCTGATCCCATACCAGTCATAATGACCGCTATTTTCGTGTAATTCTTTATACTGCTGACTGATTCAAACATTACATCAACAGACGGTCGATGCCCATTGCGAGGCGCCGCGTTCCCTAAGCTGATCGCCAGGCTTGTTCCGATACTTTTCACTTGCAAATGCCACCCGCCTGGGGCTATGTATGCAGTCCCCTTTTGCAGAAGCTCACCGTCCTCAGCTTCCTTTACGTGTATCTGGCTTAACGAATTCAGGCGATTGGCTAGTGACTTCGTAAACCCAGCTGGCATGTGCTGGACGATAAGTATTGGCACGCCAATATCTTTTGGCAATGATGTCAATACCTGCTGGAGAGCTCTGGGGCCCCCAGTCGAAGTGCCAATACAGACAATTTTTTTTGAATTCTGATCCCGTTTCGTTCCGGATGCAAACAGCTTTTCTGCGGGCTTTTTCTCAGAAGCTATCATTCTAAACGCGTTTTTATCAACAGGTACAGAAATGTCGACGCTGCTAAGCTTCGACAGATTCGCTTTGCTCGCTGAGAGAATCTTTTCAATCAGTTCCGCTTTGATTTTATGCAGGTCGATTGAAATGGATCCAGACGGTTTTGCGACGAAGTCCACAGCTCCTGCCTGAATCGCTTGTAAGGTAGTATCCGCACCTTCTTTCGTGGTGCTTGACAGCATGACAACCGGTATCGGTTGTTCCCTCATGATTGTTTTTAATACTTCCAGACCATTCATAACTGGCATTTCCACATCGAGCGTGATGACATCCGGCCTGAATATTCTCCATTTCTTCAAAGCGTCCTCACCATTGCGGGCCGTACCTATAACCTCAATCTCAGGATGTTCGGATAGAAAGTCGTTAATAAGCTTGCGCATGAAAGCTGAATCATCTACGATGAGTACTCTGATCTTCGCCAATAAGACCCCTACCTTTCGAAAAGGAATTGCTTTAATCTTGCTGTAAAACCTCTGTTATCTCTCTTTTCGGCATTGTAGTTCATTTTGTTCATATATTTTTCTGCAATCGCAGACATTCCTTTTGCAGCTTGTGACCGTTCATTGAACAAAACAAAAGGGATCTGCCTTTTCACTGCTTCATGCACACTTTTATCATCAGGAAGCATACCGAGCTTTATCGGGGACCGTCCGAGAAACTTTCCAAGGACATCCTCGAGCCTCGAAAGAGTTTCATTCCCTTCCTTTGTGGAACCCGCTCTGTTTACGACTAAGTAAAAAGGCAGCTCCGAATCGGCCATGTGAATGTATTTCATAGTGGCATAGGCATCCATCAATGAAGTAGGTTCAGTAGTTGTAATCACGAAAATCTCATTGACTGAAAGAAGGATCGATAGAGTTTCTTCATTCAGTCCGGCGCCCATATCAAAAATAAGATAATCATATTTTCTTAGAACTTCACTTAGACTTGCGGTGAAATAATCCACACTTTCCCTGTCCATCCTTATTAACTGGCTTAATCCAGTACCGCCAGAAATATATTCAATTCCTTCAGGCCCTCGTAAAATAACCTCTTCTATAGATGACTTACCTGAAAGAAAATCAGCTATGGAAAGGGATGAGTTTCTGCCCATCAAAATCTCAATATTCCCCATCCCTATATCGAGATCAAACAGCAATACTTTAAAGCCTTTCCTAGCTAACGATATCGAAAAATTAAGCGAAAAGTTTGACTTGCCTACCCCGCCTTTGCCGCTTACGACAGCGAGTGTTTTCGCTTCCTTTGAAGGAATATCCATCTTAAGACGGTTTCTTAGTTTCTCTGCCTGATCACTCATAGGTGCTAACTCCAAGAATAGTATTGGCGATGACTTCAGGATTTGCCTCAATCAAATCATCAGGAACGTCCTGCCCATTAGTCACATACGCAATCCCAGTAGAGAATTTCACTGCCATATTCAGCATCGCGCCGTAAACAGCTGTTTCATCCATTTTGGAGAAAATGAATTTATCGATGTGGATGAGCGAAAACTGTTTCCGAATCTCTTCCATATCCTTTTGCTTTGAAGTTAGCGCGAGAACCAAAAAGGTTTCCATCTCATTATTGAAATCCATTGCATTTTTCAAATCGCTGACATATTTTTGATTCCTGAAGTTTCTTCCTGCTGTATCAATAAACACGAAATCATAAGCAGAAAATTTTTCTGTTGCCGTTTTGAAATCGTCCAAGTTATAGCAAACTTCAATTGGCACATCGAGAATTTTGGCATACGTTTTTAATTGTTCTATTGCCGCGATCCGGTATGTATCGGTTGTAATGAAGGCTACTTTCTTTTGATGCTTCAACACACATTCCGCAGCAACTTTAGCAAGAGTAGTTGTTTTCCCTACTCCTGTCGGT
Organism: Mesobacillus subterraneus; assembly: GCF_023715485.1. GTDB lineage: Bacteria > Bacillota > Bacilli > Bacillales > Cytobacillaceae > Mesobacillus > Mesobacillus subterraneus_B. Next base: position 37,245 of record NZ_JAMBOF010000009.1, read on the forward strand.
CCAATTACATTGATGAACTTCTTTTTGAATGAAAGGCCGCCGAACGAATAAGCAGATAACTTTTCCTTGATCACTTCAGAGCTCCATTTACCAATCTCATCATGGTTCGCAGCCGCTCCACCTGAATACCATTTTTCAAGGAGGACTGCAGCCAGCTCATCGAGGATGGCGGGCTCCACTTCCTGTTCTTTAAACAGCTGAAGCTGTTTGTTAATCGGATCTGGCAACGAAACTGGTGCAGCATTGCTTGCTCCACTCGTTTTAAGAAGTTCTTTTAAAAGTGTAATTTCTTTTAGGAGTTCGCTGTCATCTTTTGAAGTATCCACAGCCGCTGATCGTCCTTGCCAATCTGGTTTGTCAGCTGCCGATAGTTCGTAGGATTTTAACGATTGCTTATTATAGTTTTGCTGTTTTTCAGTGATTGCAGGCTTCAGACTGCTTTCCGTATCAGGGTCGATAGCAGCGATTACTTCTATACTGTTTTTCCGAAAAAACCCCATGAATCCTCCGGACTGGACGACTCGGGAATTCAAGATGACTGCATCACTGCCTAGTTCGGCCCTTACTTGTTTCATTGCTTCCGGCATGGATGATGCTGTATATTTTTTTACCTTCATTCTACATTCACCACTCCGACACTTTGGACTTCTACATTTGCTTCGAGTTCGTTATAAGACAAAACAGGGATCTGCGCGAAATATCGTTCTGTCAATTGACGTACATACATCCTTACAGCAGGAGAGCATAGGATGATTGGCGTCTGCTCCATTATGCTCAATTGCTCCACCTGGCTTGCTACCGATTCCAAAATCCCTTGGGATACATTAGGATCGAGAGATAAATAGTTTCCGTGTTCAGTTTGCTGAACACCTTCAGCAATTAGCTTCTCTATTCTGCCTGATAAAGTGATGACCTTCAGCGTTTCTCCCATTCTTGAATACTGGTTGGTTATTTGCCTGGCTAGTGCCTGCCGGACATATTCCGCAAGAATATCTGTATCTGTCGTCACTTTTCCATAATCAGCAAGTGTCTCGAATATAACCGGCAAATTCCTGATCGATACATTTTCCTTAAGAAGCCTTCCTAGAACCTTTTGTATCTCCCCGACAGCCAAAGGGTTAGGGGTAGCTTCCTCAACAAGAATTGGATAACTTTCACGAAGATGATCGATCAACTGCTTCGTTTCCTGTCTTCCAAGAAGTTCATGAGCATTAGCCTTGATAATTTCAGTGATGTGGGTAGAGACAACTGAAGGTGGATCAACAACTGTGTAGCCAAAGATTTCTGCCTGTTCTTTCATCTCTTCCGTTATCCATTTTGCGGGCAATCCAAAGCTTGGCTCAATCGTATCGATTCCCTCAACTGATTCATCATCAATTCCCGGACTCATCGCCAAATAGTGATCGAGCAACAGTTCTCCCCTTGCCATTTCGTTCCCTTTTATTTTTAAGCGGTATTCGTTTGGCTGGAGCTGGATATTGTCCCGAATCCTGACCACCGGTATAACGAGGCCTAGCTCAATCGCAAGCTGCCTCCGGATCATGACAATCCGGTCAAGCAGGTCCCCTCCCTGATTCGTATCAGCAAGCGGAATCAAGCCATAGCCAAATTCAAATTCAATTGGATCCACATTTAACAAGTTGACAACACTTTCAGGACTTTTCATTTCATCCATCTGAATATCCTCTTCCATTTCCTGCAGCTGCTGTTTATCTGGTTCAGGAACACGGGAGTATGCATAGCCGCCTGCAACCATCAATGCTGCGAGCGGAATTGTCAGCAAATCAGTGATAGGTGTGAATAAACCAAGAAGGAAAATTGTTCCTCCTGCAACATATAACATTTTAGGATAAGCCAATAGCTGTGAAGTGATGTCGACCCCAAGATTCCCATCTGAAGCAGCACGGGTGACAACTATACCGGTTGCTGTCGAAATTAACAACGCTGGAATTTGGCTGACGATTCCGTCTCCTACTGTCAATAAGGAATATTTTGTTGCAGCTTCGGCAATCGCAAGTCCCTGCTGGGTCATGCCAATGACTATCCCAAAGATCAAGTTGATTATTACGATAATGATCCCTGCGATTGCATCCCCTTTAACAAATTTGCTCGCACCGTCCATGGCGCCGTAAAAGTCTGCCTCTCTGCTCACCTTCTCGCGTCGTTCACGAGCTTGCTGTTCTGAAATCATTCCAGCATTCAAGTCAGCATCAATGCTCATTTGTTTACCAGGCATAGCATCAAGCGTAAATCTTGCCGCAACTTCTGAAACACGCTCAGATCCCTTCGTAATGACGACGAATTGGATAATAATCAAAATGAGGAAAACGACCATCCCGACAACAACATTCCCTCCGACAACGAATGTGCCGAAAGTCTCGACCACCCCGCCAGCTTCTCCTTTAGACAGGATTGAACGCGTTGTGGATACATTAAGCCCGAGACGGAATAATGTTAAAAGAAGCAGCAATGAAGGGAAAACAGAAAACTGCAGTGGCTCGGTCATATTCATTGTGTTCAACAGCACGAGAAGTGCGAGTGATATATTGATCATGATTAGTACACTTAACAGCCATGAAGGAAAAGGAATGATTAACATGGCGACGATTAAAATGACACTAAGCAGGACGGTCAGGTCTCTTGCTGACATACTTCTTCTCTCCTAACACTGCATACCCTGAGAATTACAGCACTTTATTTTTAGTTTGATATACAAAGGCAAGGATTTCGGCCACTGCTTTGAAGAATTCCTCAGGTATGGCATCCCCGATTTCTGCCTGGCTGTACAAAGCCCTGGCCAGCGGACGGTTCTCGACAGTGACAATATCATTTTCCTTAGCAATCAATTTTATTTTCTGGGCAACAAAGTCTACACCCTTGGCGACCACAACCGGGGCATCCGATTTCTGATCGTCATATTTCAGCGCAATGGCGAAGTGAGTCGGGTTCGTAATGACGACATCCGCCTTCGGGACTTCTTGCATCATCCGCCGCATTGCCATCTCTCTTTGCTTTTGCTTGATCTTCGACTTGATGAGCGGGTCACCTTCGACGTTCTTGTACTCATCTTTTATATCTTGCTTTGACATGCGGATACTTTTTTCAAAGTCATATTTTTGGTATAGGTAATCCATTAATGATAAAAATAGCAATGCTCCGGAAGCAAAAAGTCCCATTTGGAGTGTTAAGCCAGCGATAGTAGCCAGCGCAGCTCCTAAACTTTTATTGGCAAGCAGCAATACCTCATCCATCCTTGACCACAGAATAGAAAAGGCGATAACCCCAATAAAGCTGATCTTGAGAATCGATTTTATCAGTTCGACAATTGCCCTCATCGAAAATATCCGTTTAAAACCGCTAATTGGGTTGATTTTTTCCAACTTCATCTGTATGGCTTCTGTAGAGAACATGAATCCTACCTGAGCATAGTTGGCGGCCACCCCAGCTAATAATGCAACCATCATAACAGGCCCCAGAAAAAAGACGAGTTCAGCGAGGATTTCGATTAATATGGATTCAATATTCTTTTCAGTCAGATCCAAGAACATATAATTTTGCAGGGAATGCCGGAGAACACCTATCAATCTCTCAGTCATCGTCTTGCCGAAGAACATCAAAAACAAAAAGACCGCCAGGAGGACAACTGCAGTATTGACATCCTGACTTTTAGCAACCTGTCCCTTTTTACGGGAATCCTGTCTCTTTTTAGGAGTCGCTTTTTCCGTTTTCTCGCCCGCAAAGTATTGCAGGTCTAATGTCAACAAATTCATTTACGCTCCTCCAATCAGCTCCATCAACGTTCGCATTGTCGCAAGCGTGGTAGAGAAGAGATCAGAAATCACCATAATCAGCACACCCAGTACAGCTATTAGCACGAGAAAGCTCACACCAATTTTCACCGGTAGCCCCACAACAAAAATGTTCAATTGCGGCACGGTCCTGGCTACAATACCCAGTGCGACATCCACTAGGAACAAACTGCCGACAACAGGAAGGGACATCTGAAATGCGATGATGAACATCTTGTTGAAAGAAAGGATGATAAACTCGGCTATATTTTCATTTCCAAATGGAATCATTACCTGGTCGATTGACACAAAATTATAACTGTAAAAAATACCGTCCAAGAGCAAATGATGACCATTGACGGTTAACAAAAATAACAGCGCTATTGTGTATAAGTATTGCCCCATCAGCGGGCTCTGTGCTCCAGTCTGGGGGTCAATTACATTCGCAATTGCAAATCCCATCTGGAAATCTATCAATCCGCCGGCAATCTGGATTGCCGACATCATCAATGCCGCTATAAAGCCAATGAACAGTCCCACCATTGCTTCTTTAAAAACAAGCAGAAAATAAGAGCTATCAATTGCGATTTCTGGTGCCCCTATTGTTGAAAACATGATGATAGAAAGCGAGAAGCCTAAACCGACTTTATGGGATGCTGGAATGGTTCGGTATGAAAATAACGGCATCATCAGGAAAAAAGATGTTACCCTGACGAAAATCAGCAGGAATGCTGGGAATGAAGGAATGATGTCTATCATGGCCTCATCCTACAAACCTGGTTAAATTAGAGAATATTTCGCTGGCATATGAGAGCATATAGCTCAGCATCCATGGCCCAAAGAAAACAATTCCAATCAAAACGGCAACGATTTTCGGAACAAAAGCAAGCGTCTGTTCCTGGATCTGAGTAGTTGCCTGAAATATACTGACAATCAAGCCTACTACAAGCGCAAGTACAAGTAACGGCCCTGAAATCATAAGAACCGTATAGATTCCTCGTTCTGCTATGGAGATGACTGCTTCTGATGTCATAATCTAATCACCTGCTTAAAAACTTTGTAATAATGACTTCACGACTAAATACCATCCATCTACCATCACAAACAACAAGATTTTGAATGGGAGTGAAATCATTACTGGCGGGAGCATCATCATCCCCATCGACATCAGGACACTTGCTACGACCATATCAATCACCAAAAACGGGATAAATATCATGAAGCCAATTTGGAATGCTGTTTTGATCTCACTTATGGCGAAGGCCGGAACCAAGGCAGTCAATGGGATGTCCTCCACTGATTCGGGCGTTTCAGCTTTTGAATATTCAAGAAATAATGCGAGGTCCTTCTGCCTTGTATGGGCACTCATGAATTCTTTAAAAGGGACTGAAGCTTTTTCATAAGCCTGTTCCAAATTTATTTCTTCGTTGAACAATGGTGTTAATGCCTGTTCATTCACTTCCTGGAATGTTGGTGCCATAATGAAAAATGACAGAAACATGGCAAGTCCGATCAACACTTGGTTTGGCGGCATTTGCTGGGTTGCAAGCGCCGTTCTGACAAAGGAAAGAACGATGATGATCCTTGTAAAACTTGTCATTAAAATCAAGATGCTTGGCGCAATGGAAAGTACAGTCAGAAGGAGCATCAGCTTTACTGAAGTTGATACATTCTCAGGAGCGCTGCTATTGAAAAACTCCATAAACTCATTCATTTTTGTCTGACCCTTTCCTTTGAATCTCTTCAAGTATTTTCTTTCTTCCGCTTGCCATATCATTCAGCTGTTTTTTTAATAAAGCGGAAAAATTAGTACTTTCATTGCTGCCATCTGTATTCGCTCTTTTAAGCAACTTTGTCACAATATCGCTTGGCTGTACAAGCTGTTCCATTTTGTTGTTATACTCCTGAATGACTTGGCTGTATTCTTCTGGATCATCTATCTCTTTTAACAGCTGTATATTTTCGCCAACACCAACAATCAGCAGCCTGTTGCCCGCTTTCACTATCTGGATTGAGCGGTTTGCTCCGAGACTGGTTCCGCCCAGGTTCTCGACAAGCTGTGAGCTTTTGTAGGACATACTTTTCTTATTGATAAATTTAAGCAGGAAATACAACAGTCCAGCCACAAAAGCGGTCGCAAAAATCATCCTCAGGAAATCTAAAAATGTAACCCCTACTTTTGTTTCGGTAGCGTTTGATTTGTTCTTTGTTTTGCCTGCCTGACCTTCTTCACATGAATCAGGATTTTCCAGGCAATCCTTCACACTGGAATTCAGCTGCTCTGCACTCGCCATGCTATGCGTGCTCAGCAGAGCAGCTAATAGGAAAAGGATCGTTGAGGCAGTTTGGATTAATCTTAACAATTGCCGCACCCTCTAGAATTTAAGTTCATTAGCTTAGAGCTTTAGAAATAGCTTCAATTACACGGTCCGCCTGGAATGGTTTTACGATGAAATCTTTTGCACCTGCCTGGATGGCATCGATGACCATCGCTTGCTGTCCCATTGCAGAACACATGATGACTTTTGCATTAGGATTAATTTTTTTGATTTCTTTCAATGAAGTGATTCCGTCCATTTCCGGCATTGTTATGTCCATTGTTACAAGATCCGGCTGGAGTTCTTTAAATCTTTCTACAGCCTGCTGGCCATCTGCCGCTTCTGCTACAACCTCAAACCCATTTTTCGTTAAAATGTCCTTAATCATCATTCTCATAAAAGCCGCATCATCCACGACTAAAATTCTGTTTGCCATTGGAATTCCTCCTGTTTGTTATTTCAATTTTTTAAGGCGATCGCTCTGGCTGATAATATCCGTTACACGAACTCCAAAATTCTCATCGATTACTACAACCTCACCCTGGGCAATCAAACGATTATTTACTAGAATATCGACAGGCTCTCCAGCGAGTTTGTCCAATTCGATAATCGAGCCGGATCCAAGTTCGAGGATATCTTTTACAGACCGCTTTGTACGGCCTAGTTCAACTGTAACCTGCAATGGTATATCAAGCAGCATATCAAGGTTTTTCGTTTCCGCTTGCTGCGGCTGGAATGTATCAAAACTTGAGAAAACAGCTGGCTGGACTGTCGGCTGAGCTCCAGTCATTACATTGCCAATATGTTGCGGCCCTGTATGCACGGGCTGCTGTTGTGACCAGCCATTTCCTGGAGGAACATTATTCTGCACCGATTGCTGATAATAAACCTGTTCCTGTGGCTGGTATTGAGCATGCTGCATCATCGGCTGTTGTTGCCCAAAAGCCTGCTGTTCATTCTGTGAAATTGAATGAGTTTGTTCTGGCTGCATTGCTGGCGTTTGTTGACTACTAGGCTCAGCAACTTGATTTTGAGATCCACCCGGATTCAATAACTCATCAACGAGACTCTTTGCAAATGTAACGGGTAGAAGCTGCATAATGTTTGAATCTATTAAACTGCCAATTTTTAAAGCGAATGAAACTTTCACTAAAATATCATCTTCTGGAATGGAATCCGTACCTTCACCTTCAGCTACATTTAGGAGGTTGATATTTGGAGGTGATATATCCACCCTTTTACTGAATACTGTGGACATTGATGTCGCAGCCGATCCCATCATCTGGTTCATGGCTTCCTGCACCGCACTTAACTGGATTTCATCCAGTAAATCCCTGGGGTTAAGTCCATCCCCTCCAAGCATTAAATCAGCAATGATTGCTGCGTCATTTTGCTCGATCACCAGCATGTTGCTTCCAATGAAACCTTCTGTATAGTGTACCTGTACTGCCACGTATGGATCTGGAAAGGCATCTTCAAGCTTGGACCTATGTACAACAGTTACTGTTGGAGTATTAATCTCCACCTTTTGGTTCAGCAAGGTCGACAACGCTGTAGCAGAACTTCCAAATGAGATATTGCCTATTTCGCCTAGGGCATCCCTTTCCATAAAAGAAAAATAATCATCTACATCAATCGTACTTTCTATTTCTTCCGCTTCATCGGATGTCCCTCGAAGAAGCGCATCAATTTCATCTTGAGATAACATGTCATCGCTCACCATTTTCGGCTCCCCCCTTAAATGTATCAAACACTTGAATGGCTAATTTTTTGTTTATTTTCCCTGGCTGTCCAACAAATTTAGGGATATCTCCGACTTTTATCAGTAATGGTTTTTCAATCTGCTGGTTCAATTCAATCACATCGCCAATATCGAGCATTAGGAAATCCTGAATTGAAATGTCCGATGAACCAATTTCAGCAGTGATGGATACATCAGCCTTTTGGATTTCGTATTGCAGCAGTGAATTTTCAATTGGCAAGCTTTCCTTTTTATCTGACTGCATCCAGTACTTTACAGACAACTTAGGTATGATTGGTTCCAAGACTACATGCGGGATACATATGTTGATCATGCCGCTTGCCTCACCGATTGTTGTGTTCAAAGAAATTACAACGACAGTTTCATTTGGGGAAACCATCTGCAAAAATTGCGGGTTGATTTCAAATTCAGATAACTGCGGGTCTATATCGGATATTGAACCCCAAGCCTCTCTGAAGTTTTCAAATGCTTTTTCAAACATATTCGACATAATCCTGGTTTCGATTTCTGTCAAACTATCGACCTTGTTATGGCTCGTCCCTCTTCCACCAAGCAACCTGTCCATCATTGCATAGGCAATATTGGGATTAACCTCCATCAAAATCCTTCCCTCTAGTGGTTCCACATCAAATACATTCAATATTGTTATCTTTGGAATAGACCTAATGAATTCTTCGTAAGGGATCTGGTCAGCGGATGCTACACTAATATTCACATAGGTTCTAAGCTGGGCAGAGAAAAAAGTAGTCAACAGCCTGGCAAAGTTTTCGTGAATTCGAGTAAGACTGCGGATTTGGTCTTTTGAGAAACGCAAAGCCCTTCTAAAATCATAAACCTTTACTCTTTTTTCCACTTGTTCCTTCTTTAACTCATCCGCATCCATTTCACCGGTAGACAACGCGGACAACAGAGCATCTATTTCGTTTTGTGATAAAACCTCTCCCGACATTCCCTTCACCTCCATATCATTGCGGTTTAGTAGTTTTATTTGTTACTGGAGGAGAGAACCTGTTATATAGACCTTTTTAATTTTGCCTTCTTGCATCAGCCCGTTTAACTTGGATTTGAGTGTTTCCTCTAGATTAATCTTGCCGTCCTTACCCTGGAGTTCTTCAGACTTTTTCTCAGAAAGCTCATAAATAATAATGTTCCTCACCTGGAAATCTCTCTTCTGAAGCTCTTCTTTAGCCTTTTCACTGTCTGTCTCAATCTTAAATGAAATTTTAATAAAATCATTGGATGCAAGGTTCGTTGTTACTTCTGGTATATCTACGGATGCTTCCAATACTTCATCAATACTTGGTTCCTTTTTTCCATCTTCACCAGTAAGCTTCATAACAGTAACAGCTGCTATCGCACCAACCAGCATGATCGCTACAAGCATGACCAACATTATCATAACCAGCTTATTATTCTTCATTATTTTGTTCCTCCAACATTCGCCCTCCAAGAAGGCCGACACTCTGATAAAATTCCTGAATTAATTTGCTGACTTCGTCTACCGATTCCCTTACAACATATTTACGTCCGTTGGTTAACGCAATCGTTGTATCCGGAAAAGATTCAACTGTTTCAATAAAGAGTGAATTAATTCTAAATGTTTTCCCATTTAATTTCGTAACTTGTATCACAATAATTCACAGGGGCTAAAAGCCTGATGCTTTCAGCCCTGCTCCTCTCTTAATCTATCGTTTTAAGTTTACGAGCTCTTGGAGAATCTCATCAGATGTTGTAATGATTCTTGTGTTTGCCTGAAACCCACGCTGAGCAGTTATCATTTCTGTGAATTCTTCAGAAAGGTCGACGTTAGACATTTCTAATGCGCCGGCAGCAATCGATCCCCGCCCTTCACCAGGAACGTTGATGTTTGCGGTTCCTGAGTTTACTGATTCCTGGAATGTATTGTTTCCAGTCTTTGAGAGACCTGATGGATTGCTGAACTTCGCAAGCGCCAACTGTCCTAATGTCAAAACTAGACCGTTAGAAAACACACCGTTGATTTCACCAGTTGAACCGATGTTGAAGCTCTCCAGGGCACCTTGTGTGTTGCCGTCAGGGTAGGCGTTGGCGTCCATGCTGCCGCCTTCCTTTGTCAAATCTTTGATAGGCATGTTAACTGTTAAAGTCCTTGCTCCGTTACTACCATCATTCACCTTTAACTCCAGAGATATATCAGCAGCAGGGTTATTGGGATCATAATCAGGGATTGTAATATTCTGTTCTACAATATTTGCTCTAGGGTTCGCTGGGTCAACAGTGATTGACTTATCCTCAAAAGAAAGTTTCCAAGAACCATTTGCAGCATTTACAGGTGAAATTTTCAAATCAATTACATGTTCTATTCCTTCATCATCAACAACTTTTATTTGCTGCAATAGATCGGAATTACCTTTCGCTTCTTTTGGAAGGTTCCCCTTCATGACTAACTCAGTTGTTTGTCTTGCAGGTAAAAGAGCATTCACATTTACAGTGACATCTTCCAATACACCGTTCTTTAATGATTGTACTTTCATTCCCTCACCAGTAACAAGAGTCCCATTATCATCAAGATAAAAGTTCCCGGCACGTGTATACATCTGAGATTGACCTTGCTTGACAACAAAATAGCCATCTCCTGAAATTGCAAGGTCAAGCGCACGGCCAGTTGTTTGCAAGCTAGATTGTGTATCGATTGTATCGACGCTTGCAATTGTAGATCCTAATCCTACCTGCATTGGGTTTTTGCCGCCTTTATTTTGGGTGGCGGCACTAGCTCCTGAAATCGTTTGGTTCATTGTATCTTTAAAAGTGACACGGCCCTTTTTGAAGCCGTATGTATTTACATTGGCAATATTATTACCGATCACGTCTAATTTTGTTTGAAAGTTTTTCATTCCGCTAATTCCTGAGTACATTGAACGAAGCATTTATAAAACTCCTTCCTATTCTAGGGGCTGCTTCTTTCGGTCCACAGCCCAGGCCTCCGTAAAGGTCCAGCCTTGTTATCTTAAATTTCCATGACAATTGTGCCATTAATATTCGTGAAAATTTGTTCGGCGGCTTCTTGCCTTCCCATAGCCGTAATAACCGTATTATTTTTCGCACTGACGATCAGAGCTGCATCTCTTAGCAGCACGAGTGAATCAGTCACTCCCTTAGCCTTGGCCTGTTTTACTTTTTCTTCGATCCTGGACCACCTGTCTTGGGAAATATCAATTCCACGCTGGACAAGTCGGTCACTCGCATGCTTGCTTATTGTCAGCTTACTTTTAGATTGGATTGCTGATTGCAGCTGCAAGGAAAAAGGTGTTTGTGTTAAATGATTCGTTTTAACGGGCTTTTTATCGTTCCTGCTAACAGGCAGTGACTGAATCGGACGGAAATTCGCCTTTTCCATCTCATCACTTCCCTACATCATTGAATTTTGGTAATTTGTGAAGAAATAATGCTTGTGTTGCCTTCATCAGCCAGCACATATGATGTTTTTCCGTTTTTAAAAGATACTGATTGAACTAAAGCAGATTTCTCTTGCTTATTTTCATCAAGATAAGTGACTGTCTTTCCGATTAACATACTTGCCTGAAGGATGTGATTTTCACTTGATAGTTCATTGATTTGTGAAATATTTGCTGGTTCAAGCTTCGTGCCATCTTCAAGTATAAAAGAAACATTATCTTCTTTGAATTGGACGGATGCGACTTTTCCAGTACCCTCTTTGATGGTTTCCTGCCCATTACTTCCTTCAACCTTATGCCAGGTAATTTCCTTGCCGACGAACTGGCTATATGAAATCATTTTGTTCTGCTGTTCAGCCTGAACAAAACGGTCAATCGACTTTCCCATATTTGTAATTTGCTCAAGTGTTGAAAATGTCGCCATTTGTGCTATAAAATCCTTATCCTGCATGGGATTCATTGGATCTTGGTTCTGGAGTTGGGTCATCAAGATTTTCAGGAAATCATCTTTCCCAAGAATATCCGAACCAGTCTTTCTATCCTTTTGAAGATTTGAGAGCAGATAAGAAGAATTAATTGTATTCACCATCGTCATAGTCCTCCTATACTTCGGTGTTCAGCAGAGCTTCCTCAAAAGAAAGGTTAAATTCAGCTTTTTCTTCTTTCTTTTCCTGCTCTTGCCTGTCCGGCTGTCTGTGCTGCTGTTGGGAATCTCTGTTCAGGAATCGTTCCTGCTGAGTTGTCTGCTGGGTGATTTCGATTCTTTCCACCGAAATATTTTGTGCAGCAAACGCCTGCTTAAGACCATTTATCTGGGATTCCAGTGTATCCTTTGCAGTCCCGCTCGAGGTTATGATCCTGGCCATCATCGTATGGTCCTTTTGGAACAATTCTACCCGAATGCTTCCAAGATGCTCTGGAAATAACTTGATAAATAGTTTTTGTGTTCCTCCGCTATTTATAAATTGCGACTTAGAGAGAATCGATTCAAATTGTTTCATTAATTGTTCAGCCGATACTGGCTTTTCTGGACTATTCATCATCAATGTCAGTTGTTCAGCCCTCGCCATTTGAGGAAGGAATGCAATCGTTCCTGTTTGTCCCTCAGCTTTGATACTAGATCCTCCGTCTCCTGAAACATTCGCTTCAGAAAAAAGTGGATTTTTTGAGTTTGAAAGGTTTAATTCACCGGCTAAACGGGTAAAACGGCTTTGTAAATATTCCGTTGGGTTGCTTCCAGCACTCTGTTTTACCAGATTATCTAATTTCTCTCCAAGATTTCGCAAACTTTCTTTAAGCGGATGTGTATTCTTTTGTTCATATCCGTCTGCATATTTTTCCATCAAATCATAAAGCTTTAATGCCTTTATTGCATGAATTTCACTTTTTTCAAGCTTGATTGCCAAATCTTTTTGCGGAAGATTTGCTATAGCGCCTAATAATGCGGCAAGCGAGGCAAATAACTCTTCTTCTGGCATCTCTTGAAGTTCCGTTTCATTCAGTGCTGACCATTTTTGGATCAAAAGATTTAGTTCATCTTCGCTTATGCCAAAGTGTTCCAAAGCTTTTTCAAGAAAATCCCCTGAGTCAGAAATTAAAATACCGAATAGCTCTCCACCCTCTTCTAAATCTAGAAGATCACCAGTTTTTAGGAATGCAATTAAATCATTTAGTTTTTCATCAGGGTTTTTTACCTGTTCAGTTGCTGTGCCACTAACGTTTGCATTACCCATTATTAACCCTGCCATCATTCCGGCAAAACCACCTGAATTACCAGTCTTGTCTGACACTTGCTGTTTTCCAGCTGCAATTGTATTAAAAAAGCCTAGGCCTCCTACTTCCATTCTTTCACCTCCCTTCAAATAAGGTTTGTAAAGGCTAATTATTCTGTGATTCGTTTGTAAGCAATTCTGTATATTTCGCTGCATCCTCAGACGGCATCTTCTCCATTATCGCCGCGAGTGTTTCAGGTTTAATATTTGTCAGAATTTTTATCGCTTCATCAGATTCCATCTTAGCGATTATTGGAGCAGCGCTCTTTGCTGACATAGTTTCATATGTTTTCACAATTTCCTTGAAGGCACGCTTATTTTCTTCCTGGATTGCAGTCAATTCTTCAATTTGAGCTTCCAACTGTGTTTTTTCCAGCTCCATCCGCTCAACCTGCAAATCCTTGCTTTCAATTTTCGTCTGCAGTTGTTCCATTTTTGCTTCACGGTCTTTAATCTCGGCTTCCAGGCTTATGATGTCCTCTTCATATTCTTCAATAGATGGCTGCTTTTCATCTTTGACATAGTCCGAAATAAAAGGAATTTTCACCCCGAGCCCCTTCGCCGTTTCGAAAACATTGATTCCTGCAAAAGATAGCACTACCAATGCTATTACAATTGCGAAAAGCGATGGTATTACAACTACAAACAGCAACCATTGAAACCTATTAACATGCTGACCTTCTTTTTCCTCGATGCTTTGTCCCATTAAATCACCTTATTTCCCGGTTCATATATTGCTGAATCGAGATTTCATCCATCAACTTGCCCTCTGCAAACTTTTCATCAGCAAGAAATTTTAGATGGTCCTTCTCTTTGATCTTTTCAAATTTTTTAACTTCAACATTCTTTTCCATTAGCTGCATTTGTTGATAGTTCATAATATTCCTGGCATTCATAACAACTTTTTGATAGTGCGCTATCGATTTTTCTAAATTGCCGATAAACTGTTGATGGTGGCGTATTTCCTGTACTGGCAATCCGCTGACCAAACGGCCAGATTGATAGCTTTCAAGATCCTCTTTCTTCTTCAGGAGATGGTAAAGCCTGTCAGCAGCTTCCTCAAATTTCTTTACTGAATCCTGGTATATAACTTGTGCTTCATCTTTCTCCCTGGATTTAATTGACAGGATTTTATCGAATTTATACTGATAGCGCATTGTAACCATCAACCTCTCCTTACTAATTGCAACAGTTCCTGGACACTTTCATTTATCGATACTTTTTCGTTTGTACCCTGCTTCAAGAAATTCAGAATTTGCGGGTATTTCATGATTGCTTCATCTATTTCAGCTGATGACCCTTTTTTATAGGCACCGATATTAATCAAGTCTTCGGAGTTTATATAGGTGCTTAATAACTCTCTTAGCCTCTCTGCTGCTTTTACATGGTCGTCACTGACAATATTGTTCATGATCCTGCTTATGCTCTTTAACACATTTACTGCAGGATACTGGCCCTTATTAGCTAAATCCCTGTCTAACACAAAGTGTCCGTCAAGGATCCCCCGCACTGTATCTGCTATTGGCTCATTCATATCGTCACCGTCTACGAGTACCGTATAAAAACCAGTGATCGAACCGAATTCATTTGTGCCAGTCCTTTCAAGAAGTCTTGAAAGGATTGCGAAAACAGAAGGCGTGTAGCCTTTTGTAGTCGGAGGTTCTCCGACCGCAAGTCCTACTTCACGCTGAGCCATTGCCACACGTGTAACCGAATCCATCATCAACATCACATTGAGCCCTTTATCGCGAAAGTATTCAGCTATGGCAGTAGCAGTATAAGCGCCTTTGATCCTCATTAGAGCAGGCTGGTCTGAAGTGGCGACCACGACAATCGACCGTTTTAAACCCTCTGGGCCAAGGTCGCGTTCAATAAACTCTCTTACTTCACGTCCACGTTCGCCGATTAATCCAATGACATTTAAGTCTGCAGTAGTATTCCTCGCAATCATCCCCAGCAAGGTACTTTTCCCGACGCCGCTGCCAGCAAATATCCCAACACGCTGCCCATTGCCTACTGTCAACAGACTGTCAATCATCCTTACACCTACTTCAATCGGTTCAGAGATTGGCGGCCTGCTCAACGGATTAGGAGGATCTTGTTCAGTAGGGACTGAAGCCAAGCCTTTTGGAAGGCTTGATTGATCCAAAGGCACACCTAGTGAGTCTACGACTTTTCCAATTAATCCCGGGCCAGCTTTAATCTCAAGCGGCTTCATTGTTGTTTCTACCAGGCTGCCCGGAGAAATGTCATGGAGTGATGTATATGGCATAAGAATGACATTTTCGTCTTGAAAACCGACCACTTCTGCCTGTATTTGCCGCTTCTTCTTGGTGCCCACATGGATGAAGCAAACATCGCCTATCGAGCTTTCGGGACCCTGAGACTCGATCATCAAGCCGACAACTCTTTTGACCCGACCAAATCGCTTAAAGCTATCCATGAAATCAATATGATCGATTAAATCTGAAGCCTTCACTATTGTTCACTCTCCAACAATTCGAACAGCTTTTGTTTGAGTTCTTCCAGCTGGCTGTCCACACTTGCGTCAATCCTGCCATTTTCCGATTCTATCAAGCAAGATTCTTCATTCAATTCATCATTCGGGTAAATATAGAAATCTACTTCCTTAGGAAAAATCGCAATTAATTCTTCTTTTTGCGCTAGCAGGAATTGATAGTGATTTGGATGAACATGCAGTTGAATATCTTTATAATCCCTGGCGTTTTTCAAAGCCCTCTTAACGAGAGAAAGGAACCCTTCATCGGCAGAAATTTTTTCTCCGATAATTTTACTGGCAATCTTCACTCCAAGATCCAGAATTACTTTTTCAGAAGATTCGATATGGTTACGGTAATCTCGTTTGGAGGCCTCAACTGTTTCCTGAGCAAAAAGAATCGCTTCACTGTATTCCTTGTAACCCTGGTTTTGACCATCCTGCAAGCCTTGTTCATATCCACTCTGCCTGGCTTCTTCTGCCAAGAGAACTTTTTGCTGCTCCCAATCTTCTCTTTCTCTTGAAATATGTTGTCGTATTTGTTCTGCCTCTGATGCTGCTCTTGAAACAAGACTTTCAGCTTCTAATTCAGCTTGGGCTATAATCCTCGCTCTTTCTGCTTCTGTATGAATAAAAACAGGTTGAACATCTTCTTTCCCACCTGTTTCTAAAGCACGTATTGAGATGACTTTTTTCTCAACTGATTCCATACTGGTGAATTGTGACTTAATTAACCTAGACAATGATATCATCCCCTCCGCCCCGGGCGATGACAATTTCACCAGCTTCTTCCAGACGGCGGATAATAGCTACAATTCTCGACTGTGCTTCTTCAACATCACGCAGCCTTACAGGGCCCATGAATTCCATTTCATCCTGGAAGGTTTCAACCATTCGTTTAGACATGTTTTTAAAGACAATTTCCTTCACTTCATCGCTTGAAACCTTAAGTGCAAGCATAAGGTCCTCGTTTTCACAGTCTCTAATCACACGCTGGATTGCACGGTTATCAAGCGTAACGATATCTTCAAAGACAAACATCCTCTTTTTGATTTCCTCAGCCAGCTCGGGATCCTGTATTTCAAGTGCGTCCAGAATTGTCCGTTCAGTAGCTCGGTCAACACCATTCAATACATCTACAACAGCTTCTATTCCACCAGTTTGTGTATAGTCTTGTGTCACGGTAGCTGATAGTTTTCTTTCTAGAATCTGTTCAACTTCATTAATGATTTCAGGTGAAGTACTGTCCATGACAGCAATCCTTCTGGCAATGTCAGCCTGAACCTCTTGCGGCAATTCCGACAAAATTTGCCCTGCTTGAGCAGAATCTAAATATGACAGAATAAGGGCAATAGTCTGGGGATGCTCATTTTGGATAAAATTCAGAATTTGACCAGCGTCTGCTTTCCGTGCAAAATCAAAGGGTCTCACTTGCAAGGAGGATGTCAATCTATTAATGATCACTGCTGCCTGGTCGGTGCCTAACGCTTTTTCAAGTACCGTCTTGGCATACCCGATGCCACCCTGAGTAATATAATCCTGGGCTAATGCAATGTTGTGAAATTCTTCTAAAATCTCCTCCTTGGCTAAGGAGTCAACTTTTTTTACTCCAGAGATTTCAAGAGTAAGTTTCTCTATTTCCTCTTCACTTAAATGTTTATAAACCGTTGCAGAAACGTCTGGTCCGAGTGAGATCAGGAGGATAGCTGCTTTCTGTTTTCCAGTAAGTTCTTTCTGTTCTTTCCGTGCCATATGTCCCCCTCCTACTCTTCAGAAATCCATGTACGTAATAGCTTAGCGAAATCTTCCGGCTTCTCTTTAGCCATTTTTTCAAGTTGTTTTTTCTTCATTGTACTTTCCGTCTCGAGTTCTTTATTTACATCGGGTACACGAATTTGCTCATATTTCTCTTCAATAACAAACTCGTCTCCGACTTCAGTTTTTTTCGTTCTTATAAATAGAAGCAACAGGACTACAATTGCTGCAAGCAATAGCCCTCCAACAAGGTATACCCACCATGGAAGCTTTTCTACAACATTGTTTTCGAACGTAACCTTACCGTTGAACGGTTGGACAGATACAACGACCTTATCCTCAATCACCTCATCCGTAAGTTCAGTTGCTAAAGAATTTTTATCAATTGTCGTACGGACGATCGTACCTAGAATTTTGGTAATATCGTCTACCCGCTCCTGCGGCAATGAATTAGGATCATCAGGTGTTGGCGGTTCAACCATAACCTGTATCCCTAAATCCCTAACCTTGTACGGGCTTTCGGTAATTTCCTTACGGATTCTGCTGACTTCACTATTGATTGTTTCTTCAACTTTCTCGTAGTCTCCATTGCCATTGGCACCTTCGAGATATTGAGCACCATTAGAATCTGCCGGGTCACCGGTTTCTGTAACCCCTCCAACCTGATCAGCGTTTCCAGTGAACGTTTCAGTAATCCTTTGGGCACTGATCGCGATTCCTTCCATATTTTCTTTATCAACTGGTTCAACAAGGTTTTCTTCCCTGTTTTCTTGGGTAAAGTCAATATCGGCGGAAACGGAAACAACTACTTTATCGTGGCCCATCAGGGTGCCAAGCATGTTTTGTACTTGTCTTTGTACGTCTCTCTCAATTTGCTGTTTAATTTCGTGTTGAGAAGCAAAAGTAGCACCACTGGAATTATTTTCATTTTTTAAATCAAAATACTCAAAAAATTGATTCATGATGACGATATTATCTGTAGGAAGACTTGGAACACTTTTCGCAACCAGATGGTAAAGTGAATTGATTTGTTCTTCCTTGAACTGATATCCCGGGCTCGTATTCAATACAATGGAAGCCGAAGCCTGTTCTGTGCTATCGTTTACAAAGATGCCCTTCTCAGGCAGGTTGATCATTACCTTCGCATCATTTACGCCTTCAATGCCTTTCATCAATTCAGCAAGCTCTGTTTGCATTGCTTCAAGTTTCAAGACATTGAATTCATTATCTGTCATGCCAAGACCAGCATTCTGGCTGAAAAATGAATAATCAATGCTTCCTGATTTCGGGATCCCTTCGGCAGCTAGTTCCACTTTTAAACTATCAACCGATTCCTCAGGAACTAAAATTGTTTTGCCTCCATCGGCAATTTCCGATGTGATGCCTCTTGCATCAAGGCTTTCTTTGATGGTGCCAGTTTCAGCAGGTGAAAGATTGCTGTAAAGCGGCACCAAAGAAGTTCTGGAAGTTAAGAAGGCTGTAAGTCCGGCAATTGCCAAAACAAAGAAAATAGACGCACCCAGACTAATTTTTTGCTTTCTGGTACGCCCTTGCCAGAAATCCTTCATTGTATGTAAATACTTTTGAACGGTTTCTTTCATTTCAATCCCCCGGTTATTAAGTCTCTTCTTTTTATACAGCTAATAACCGCTATAATCTTAGTTTTTAGCCAATATTATTAAACTTGCATTCTCATCATTTCCTGGTAAGCTTCAATCACTTTGTTTCGCACTTCTAGGGTAGCCTGCATTGTTATGCTGGCTTTTTGGCTTGTAATCATTACTTGGTGCAGGTCAACATTCTCACCACGTGCCAATTTTTCTGTCATTGCATCCGATTGAAGCTGTGATTGATTTAAATTTTCAATTGATTGCTTAAGTACGGACGAAAAACTTTTTTGTGCTTCGTATGGTGTAGGTGTAGAGGTAGGCCCTTTTATTTCAAATGGCCTGACCATTTGGCTAACAGAATTAATTCCCGCTGTATTCATTTATGTTTCTCTCCTTACTTGCCAATTTCAAGAGCTTTCATCATCATTCCTTTTGAAGCGTTAAACACTGTGACATTCGCTTCGTATGAACGGGTAGCACTGATTAAGTCCACCATTTCCCTTAGAGGGTCAACATTAGGATATTCAACATAGCCTTCAGCATTTGCATCTGGATGTTCAGGATCAAAAACCATTTTTAATGGTGTTTCATTATCGTCCATAATTCTGGTTACCTTAACCCCGTTTCCAGCCCCACCATCTGCTGAATTCCCCATCGCTTTATTCAGAAATGAAGAAAAACTTCCTCCCTTTGGTTCCAAAACGACCATTTTCCTTCGGTATGGCTCCCCATTAACTCCTCTGGTGGAATCAACATTTGCCATATTTGATGAAATTACATCCATTCTTAGGCGCTGAGCAGTCAATGCAGATGCTGTTGTATTCATGCTATGAAAAATTGTCATATTTACTTACCACCCCGTATGACCGATTGGAGGGAATTAAATTTCCCATTAATTCTTTCAGTCAGCGCATTATAATAGATTTGGTTCGTCGCCAGGTCGGCCATTTCTTTATCCAAATCAACACTATTCCCATTTTCGTTATAATTCACATTTTTCTTTGTTACCATCGCTGGCCCACTGCTCACTCTGCTGCCAAATTCAAAATGGCGGGCATCAGATCTATTCGCTTGAAAAGACTGGCCTAGTGCCTGCTCAAACGCCGCTTTAAAGGATACATCTTTCGCTTTATAATTCGGTGTATCAACATTCGCGATATTCTGCGAAATTACTTTTTGCTTTGCAGAAGAATAGTTCAACGCATTTTCTAAGGTTGATACCGTGTTCGAAAACAACTTCAATTTTTGCACCTCACTAATGCTTTACTGTAAATTTTGCTGAATTTTGTAATACATTGCTGAAATTCGTCATTATATCCCTAATTGTAAAGAATCTGAAATAATCTGTCTATGTACTTTCAGTTAATTTTTATCATGCATAGTGCTCATTTTTCAAAATAGGTTAAAAGACCTATTAATTTACTGTATTTTATATTTCTATAAATATCATACAAATATATTAGCAATAAACTGATTACAATTGGTTAAAAAGAATTATCTGCAGAAGAATTCACCTCAAGCGACCGAGGAATATTCTCCTATAAAACCGGAATATATTTCTTAGTTCTTTGTGAATTTTTGTGAAAAAAACCTTTTTTGTTTTGGGCTTTGTAAAAGAAGAGAAATATAATTGTAATAAAGACAGGAACAAAAAGCGCAAGCGCCTCGTTCAACCCGACAAGCGCTGCCCTTCAAGAACGCCCCTTCCTGTGGCTGGCGGGTCTAGTACATCGTGTCCATCGGAGGGCCGACCGGTGAAGTCTTCTTGACTTCATTGGGCGGACCGAAATCGAAATGCATAGCCGACTGTCCAGAAACGCAGAAACTGGTGACTCCGACAAAGAAGCGTTTTTTTCTTCTGCCGATGGAGTTGAAGTTTCGGAGTTTCTAAGAGGCGACACTAGACAATCCGAAAAGCGGAGGCGACTGCCCAACTCCGACAAGCGCTGGAGGGCCTGACAGTGAAGTCGTTCTTTGACTTCATTAGCAGGACCGAAGCGTCTCGAGGAGTTAGGAGCCGAAGCTAGACAAGCGACTCGAGGGGTTAGGCGCTGGAGCTGGATTGAGAATACTACATGTAGTTATCCACAACTAAATAATTTTTTAATTTCCTAAAGACTAAAAAAACCCGCTGGCATCCAGCGGGTTTTTGGCACTTATTTAGTTGTTTTTAAGCTTCTCAAGTTCAAAAAGGAATTTATCATTCAATACTTTGATATATGTTCCTTTCATTCCAAGGGAACGAGATTCGATTACGCCAGCACTTTCAAGCTTGCGTAGAGCGTTAACGATCACGGAACGAGTGATACCCACTCTGTCAGCGATTTTTGAAGCAACTAGCAGGCCTTCTTTACCGTTAAGTTCTTCAAATATATGTTCAATCGCTTCAAGCTCACTATATGAAAGAGAGCTAATCGCCATTTGGACGACCGCTTTGCTGCGAGCTTCATCTTCAATTTCCTCAGCTTTTTCACGAAGGATTTCCATACCTACAACAGTTGCGCCATATTCTCCAAGGATAAGGTCATCATCGTGGAACTGTTCTTCAAGACGCGCAAGTATCAAAGTTCCAAGACGCTCACCGCCGCCGATAATCGGCACGATAGTCGTTAAGCCATTTTTGAATAGGTCCTTGTTCTCAACCGGAAAAGCAGTGTATTCACTGTTCACATCAAGGTTTGGTGATGTTTCCTGGACGTTGAAAAGGTTCTTTGTGTACTCTTCTGGGAATTGTCGGTCTTCAAGCATCTTCACCATGCGCTCGTTTTCGATTTGCTGGTTGATCGCGAAGCCCAAAAGTTTCCCTCTGCGGCTCACGACAAAGATGTTTGCTTCGATTACTTCACTCAGTGTTTCGGACATTTCTTTAAAGTTTACCGGTTTGCCGGCAGCTTTTTGGAGCAGGGCGTTAATCTTTCTAGTTTTTGATAGTAAGTCCATTATTTCTTCCTCCTATTTGCTTCAACAAAAAATACATTTATTTTTAATCACTGGCTTATTTCAACACTTAAGCACAATAGGCAGCCTTTATTTGTCTACCCTTTTGCAAATGCACTAAAACGGTAAACCATTATAATATGAATTGGCTTAAGTCTTTATCGCGTGAAATAACTCCCAGCTTTTCCTCTACATATTGAGGAGTGATCGCGACTTTTTCCAAATTGATATCCGGTGCCTCGAAGCTAAGATCTTCAAGAAGTTTTTCCAATATTGTCTGGAGTCTTCTCGCACCGATATTATCCGTATTCTGGTTAACTTCAAACGCGACTTCAGCAATCTTACGAATAGCATCGTCAGAAAATTCAATTTGTATACCTTCAGTTTCCAATAAAGCTTGATATTGCTTTGTAAGCGCATTGTCAGGCTCTACCAGTATTCTGTAAAAATCCTCTACTGTTAACTTGGTAAGCTCCACTCTGATCGGGAATCGGCCTTGCAGCTCCGGTATCAAATCAGAAGGTTTTGCCATATGGAATGCCCCCGCGGCAATGAATAAAATATGGTCAGTTTTAACTGGTCCGTATTTTGTGTTTACCGTGGATCCTTCGACAACCGGCAGGATATCTCTCTGGACGCCTTCGCGCGACACATCAGCACTGGAACTGCCAGAATTCTTGCTGGCAATCTTGTCGATTTCATCAATAAAGATAATTCCAGCCTGCTCAGCGCGTGATGTAGCTTCCTGGGTAACTTCATCCATATCGATAAGCTTTTGGGCTTCTTCGTTGATCAAGACCTTTCTAGCCTCACGAACGGCCAGCTTGCGTTTCTTGTGTTTTTTGGGCATTAAGCCGCCCAAGGCATCCTGCATGTTCATGCCCATTTGTTCCATGCCTGACCCCTGGAGCATGTCGAACATCGAAGGAGCCTGTTCTTCCACTTCTACAGTGATCAACTCATCTTCAAGCTCGCCAAGCTCAAGCTTCTGTTTGATTATTTTGCGCTTCTCATATAATCCCAGGTCTTCTGGCTGGTTTGTTTCCTGTTCAGACTGGCCGCCTCCGCCAAACAGCATTTCCAGTGGATTTTTATAATTCACTGATTTTTTCGCTGATGGTACGAGCAGCTCAATTAATCGGCGGTTTGCATTTTCTTCAGCAGGCTCTTTAACACGCTGCATCTTTTCCTCTTTAACAAGCCTTACCGATGTTTCAACAAGGTCCCTGACCATAGACTCAACATCGCGGCCGACATAACCAACTTCAGTGAATTTGGTCGCTTCAACCTTTATAAATGGGGCACCGACCAGCTTTGCCATCCTTCTGGCAATTTCTGTTTTACCTACCCCTGTAGGCCCTATCATCAAGATATTTTTAGGAATAACTTCATCTCTGATGTTTTCTGCGAGCAAGCCCCTGCGGTATCTATTTCTTAGAGCGACTGCAACAGCTTTTTTAGCATCCTTCTGGCCGAC
Organism: Mesobacillus subterraneus; assembly: GCF_023715485.1. GTDB lineage: Bacteria > Bacillota > Bacilli > Bacillales > Cytobacillaceae > Mesobacillus > Mesobacillus subterraneus_B. Next base: position 60,595 of record NZ_JAMBOF010000009.1, read on the forward strand.
AATGTACTGATCAAGCCTTTCCACGATTTGCCTTGGAGTTAAATTGGTCATTTGTTTCAATCTGAACACTCCTTTTCCGTTACAGTTCTTCTACGATAATATTGTGATTTGTATAAACACAAATGTCAGCAGCAATTTCCAAAGACGATTTCGCGATTTCCTTCGCAGTCAGATGGTCGCCAGCATATTGTTTTAATGCACGGCCTGCAGACAACGCATAGTTGCCGCCCGATCCGATCGCAAGAATACCGTCATCAGGCTCGATTACTTCTCCAGTCCCTGATATAAGCAGCATATGTGTTTCGTTCATGACGATCAACATAGCTTCAAGCCTTCTAAGAACTTTATCGCTTCGCCATTGCTTAGCAAGTTCAACGGCCGCTCTCTGGAGATTCCCGTTGAATTCCTCAAGCTTCCCTTCGAACATCTCAAACAAAGTAAAGGCATCGGCAACAGAACCAGCAAATCCGGCAATCACTTTACCATTAAACAACTTTCTAACCTTCTTCGCTGTGTGTTTCATCACTACTGCATTTCCAAAGGTTACCTGGCCATCGCCTGACATGGCGCATTGGCCTTTATGCTGAACAGCAAATATCGTTGTAGCGTGGAATTCTGACATTCTTTCGTCCTCCTTCTGGCTTACGCCCTCGGGTGATGTGACATATAAATATTCCGTAAATGCTCTTTTGTAACATGGGTGTAGACTTGCGTCGAAGATAGAAACGCATGGCCCAGCAATTCTTGTACGGTCCTCATGTCCGCTCCGTTGCTCATCATATGAGTCGCAAATGAATGGCGCAGTTTATGAGGATGGATCTTACCCGTCAGAGCAGAGTTTTCGATCAATTTATTTAAGATATCCCTGATGCCGCGGTCCGTCAGTGGTCCGCCTCGGAAATTAACAAATAAATAACCATGATCGCCTTTGTCCTTCAGAAGTTCTGATCTTCCATTCTTTATGTACTCGTCAAGCGCATCATGAGCAAAGCTGCCGAAAGGCACATACCTCTCTTTTTTCCTTTTACCGTGAACTAAAACAGTCGACAGAGATAAATCTATGTCTTTCATCTGGATTTTACAGCATTCGCCGACACGGATTCCTGTCGCATAAAGAAGTTCAAGAATCGCTTTATTCCTTCTTCCTAAAGCAGTTTCAGTCTCACAAGCATTAAATAGCTGGGATAGTTCCTCTTCGTAAAAAAAATCCGGCAGGCGCTTTTCTAATTTCGGGATTGAAACAAGCGAGAAAGGATTATCCTCGACGATTTTTTCCCGCAACAAGAATTTATAAAAACTGCGCATACATGAAATCTTGCGCGCCACAGACTTTCTGGAAAGCTGCTGGTCAAATAGTTTTGTAAGATAAATTCTTGTATCAGAGTATTCAACATCTCCCAAATCAGTCAGTCCTTGTTCAGACATGAACAAAAAAAATTCCCTAATATCATGTTGATAATGTTCAATTGTATATTGTGAGTAATTTTTCTCGATTTGTAAATATTCAATAAATAACTTTAAAGAATTGTTCACATTTGCTTCCATCTTTTCACCTCACAAGGGCTACTAAATAGTAACATATTTGAATAGCCCTCGCAATAAAAATTACAAATTTTTCACAAATTTCTGAATTGTTTCCAACGCTCTGGAAGCGTGCTTTTCGTTGCGTTCTTGTTTGCCTTTGATTTTTTCCGGCAGCTCAGGAAAAAGTCCAAAATTAGCGTTCATTGGCTGGAAGTTTTTCGCATTGGTTGTTGTAATATAACGAGCCATACTTCCCATTGCTGTTTCATGAGGGAATTCTACTGGTTCCTCACCTTTTACCAGGCGGGCAGCATTAATTCCGGCAACCAGGCCGCTTGCAGCTGATTCTACATAGCCCTCAACACCTGTCATTTGTCCAGCAAAGAAAAGGTCTTCTCTGTTCCTGAATTGATATGTCGCCTTAAGCACCTTCGGCGAATTGACGAAGGTATTACGGTGCATTACACCATAGCGGACGATTTCAGCATTTTCGAGTCCAGGAATAAGCTGTAGCACTTCTTTTTGAGGTCCCCATTTTAAATGCGTCTGGAAGCCAACAATATTGTAGAGTGTTCCCGCAGCATCATCCTGCCTTAGCTGTATTACAGCAAATGGACGCTTTCCTGTTTTCGGATCTTCAAGTCCAACTGGCTTCAAGGGACCAAAAAGCATCGTCTTTCTTCCCCTTTGTGCCATAACTTCGATTGGCATGCAGCCCTCAAAGAAAATTTCTTTTTCGAATTCTTTTAGCGGTACTGTTTCTGCTGCAATCAAAGCCTCGTAGAAGCGATCAAATTCCTCTTCTGTCATCGGACAGTTAAGATAGGCAGCCTCCCCTTTATCATATCTTGATTTAAGGTAAACCTTATCCATATCGATACTATCTTTCTCGATAATCGGTGCCGCTGCATCATAAAAATAAAGATATTCTTCACCTGTAAGCTCCTTCAACTGCTCTGACAAAGCCGGACTAGTTAAAGGACCAGTAGCAATGACGGTAGGGCCATCGGGAATTCGAGTCACTTCTTCATTTAAAACAGTAACGTTTGGGTGCCCTTTTACTCGATCAGTCACATATGCAGCAAACTCATGGCGGTCTACAGCCAAAGCCCCTCCTGCGGGAACAGCACAAGCATCTGCCGCTCCAATGATAACGGAGTCAAGCTTCCTCATCTCTTCCTTTAATACCCCTACTGCATTCGTTAATGTGTTTGCGCGCAAAGAATTGCTGCAGACGAGTTCAGCGAATTTATCTGTATGGTGAGCCGGAGTTTGCTTAACAGGCCTCATCTCATACAAGTTAACTTTGATGCCTCTTTCCGCAAGCTGCCACGCAGCTTCGCTTCCGGCCAGTCCGGCACCAACGACATTTACTCTTGCTTCAGTCATATCTATTTCCTCCAGTAGCTATTTAAAAAATACAATAGTTTGAAAAAGAATGTTTCTACGCTGGTCGTTTAGTGCGTTATTATTACAACAGCCTTTTCAAAAGATTAATTATACCATCTGCCTGTACATAAATCTTCTATTATATACTTCATTCTTACTTACTTTACCCTGATACTTGTATCATTTTGCACTTTAGTTTACGAAAAAGAAAGAAAAAAGTTTCAAAAGCGAATAGCGGATGCGCCTTGGGCATCCCCGAACAAGCACCGGAGGGCCATCAGGTGAAGTCGATTTTTCAGCCTTCCCTGGATGGACCGGAACGACTTCGATGGGACAGTACTGTCTCCAGACATTTTATAACTCCAACAAAACACAAAGAGTGAGCACAGGGCTCACTCTAGCTTTGTGGTTCTTCTTTGTAGTCGCATTCGGTACATTGGACCTGAACACCTTTTTTGAGTTTCTTCTCGACAAGCATCTTATCGCATTTAGGGCATTTACGGGCAAGCGGCTTATCCCAAGAAAGAAAATCACACTCAGGGAAGCGGTCGCAGCCATAAAAGATTCGGCGCTTTTTGCTTTTGCGCTCGATGATATTGCCTTCCTCACACTTAGGGCATTTAACTCCAATATCTTTGACAATCGCTTTGGTATTTCTGCAATCAGGGAAATTGCTGCAGGCCATGAACTTTCCGTATCTTCCCATTTTGAATACCATTGGGGCTCCGCATTGGTCACAGTCCTCGCCTGCAGGTTCATCCTTGATCTCAATTTCCTGCATTTCCTTTTCGGCAATTTTGAGATGCTTCTCAAAATCCCGGTAAAATCCGTCTATGACATTAACCCAATTTACTTTTCCCTCTTCGACATTATCAAGGTCCTGCTCCATTTTCGCAGTAAACTCGAGGTCAACAATGCCCGGGAAGAATTCTATCATCAGTTCGTGAATGACTTCCCCAAGTTCTGTTGGAACAAACCGTTTATTATCCAGGGTTACATATCCTCTTTTCTGGATTGTATCCAGGGTTGGCGCAAAAGTGGATGGACGGCCAATACCTAACTCTTCCAGTGTCCTGACCAGCCTTGACTCTGTATACCTCGGCGGAGGCTGAGTAAAGTGCTGCTTCGGTTCGATATCTTTCTTGGTGACCTCGTCCCCTTCCTTTAGATCCGGAAGGAGTTTATCCTTTTCTTCAACCTGGTCATCAGAGCTTTCCACATACACTTTCATGAATCCTGGGAATTTCACCTTTGAACCAGTCGCCCTGAAAACAACATTGCCATTCTTTAGATCAACGCTCATTGTATCCATGACGGCAGGGGCCATCTGGCTTGCAATAAATCGTTCCCAAATCAGTTTGTAAAGTCTAAACTGATCCTTGGAGAGAAATTCCTTGAGAGTATCCGGCACTTTCATTGTGCTCGTAGGCCTGATAGCTTCATGTGCATCCTGTGCGTTTGTTTGCTTCTTTTCTTTTTTCGCTTCTGTCTGTATGAAATTCTCGCCAAACTCATTACTGATATACTGGCGTGCTTCAGTCTGGGCAACCTCAGAAATTCTCGTGGAGTCGGTTCTCATATATGTGATTAATCCGACAGTCCCTTCTTTACCCAGATCAATGCCTTCATAAAGCTGCTGAGCGAGCATCATTGTCTTTTTTGCACGGAAGTTCAGCTTGCGTGCCGCTTCCTGCTGTAAAGAGGACGTAATGAATGGAGGCGCAGGGTTGCGCCTGCGCTCCTTTTTCGTTACTGATGCTACTGTGAATTTATTACCCTTTATTTGATTCAGGATATTTTTAATATCTTCTTCTGTCTTCAATTCTGCTTTTTCAGAATCAATACCATAAAAGGAAGCCTCAAATGCAGCCTTTCCCTTTAAAAAATCAGCACCGATTGTCCAGTATTCTTCTGGGACGAATGCCTTGATTTCATTTTCCCTGTCAATAATCATCCTCATAGCAACGGATTGAACACGTCCAGCGCTGAGGCCTTTTTTCACTTTTTTCCAGAGAATAGGACTGATATTATATCCTACAAGCCTGTCTAACACCCTTCGAGCCTGCTGTGCATCAACCAGGTCCATGTTGATTGAGCGCGGGTGCTTAAAGGATTCCTTAATAGCATCCTTCGTAATCTCATTGAAAACAACCCTGCAATCTGAATGAATATCTACATTGAGAGTGTGAGCCAGGTGCCAGGCAATCGCTTCCCCTTCTCTGTCGGGGTCAGCCGCGAGGTAGATTTTCTTCGCTTTTTTAGCCGCAGTCTTCAATTCTTTCAGTACAGGACCTTTTCCCCTGATGGTAATGTATTTTGGATCATAATTATTTTCTATATCGACACCCATCTGGCTCTTTGGCAAATCTCGCAAATGGCCCATGGAAGCTCTAACCTTATACTTTTTTCCTAAATAACGCTCAATCGTCTTTGCCTTGGCAGGCGATTCGACGATTACTAAAAAATCCGACATCCAATTGTCCTCCTTAGAGGTTTAAAATTATCATTATTATGGTCTACCAAGATTCACATTGTCAAATTGTACCACAAAGAAAACGTTTTCATCTTATTTGGGTATTTTAAAATACCTGATGCAAAATGTATAACAGAATGCAAATTATTTCAACCTTTTTGTAGTAAATTTTGTTTAAAAATAAAAAAATTTGATAAATAGGAAGTTCTAATATAGAAAATCATTCAAAAATAAAAATCCCATAGGGCAATATTCGGAAGGAAAACTTGGTGAGAAAATTAACAATCTATGCGAAAAACAGCCTTATGCAATATATATATAGATTTTCATTATAATATTTGCAGTTCCTCTAAAATCTCCTGAGGATTTTTTATCAATTTCGCCCCCTGCTGGATCAAATCATGGACGCCATCACTATTAGGAGTCAAAATGCTGCCCGGAACCGCGAAGACTTCCCTGCCTTCATTCAGGGCGAATTCAGCTGTAATCAAGGAGCCGCTCTTTTTCCTGGCTTCAATTACAAGTGTACCCATAGAAAGTCCGCTTATAATCCTGTTCCTCATCGGAAAATGCCATTTTTCCGGAGGCGTTGAAGGCGGGTATTCAGATATGACAAGCTGTTTTTCCATCATATACCCTGCCAGTTTTAGATTTTCCTTCGGATAAATGTTGCTGAACCCGCCAGCAATCACCCCGGTTGTTCTACCTCCCAGCCTGATTGCTGTTTTATGGGCATGTGCATCAATTCCCCTTGCTAGGCCGCTAACGATCAAGATCCCCTTTTCAACCAGCTCTGAAAATAAGTATTCAATTGCTTTAAGTCCATATTCTGAGGCTTTCCTGGAACCAACCACCGCAAGGCTTTGCTGATAATTCAGCAATGACATATCACCTTTGGCAAAGAGAACCCATGGTGGTTGATAGATTGTTTTCAGCCTTTCTGGATAGTTATCATCGAAAATGGTAATTAGATGGATGTTTTGTGAGGAGTATTCGGAAAGAATTTTATCGACAGGAATTTCATGGAGATTGCTTAGAAGATGGTTTTGTTGTGCAAATAGAGAAGTATAGTATTTTTCTTCATATAAATTATTCAGCCCAGAATCAGCTTTAAGAATTGAATAAATTGATTTCCAGCTAGAATGCTTGCTGTGGACGAGATGGATCAGTTTCTTGGCAAGATAGTCCAAATTCCTTCCCCCATGATAAGTTTTTTAAGGATCGGCACTGTTATAGATGTCTGATATTTCCGTTCCAGACGGTTTGCATTTCATTCCAGACAAATTAATGCCAACATCGACTAGAACCGTAAATTTCACCTAAGGATTAATAAACAGCCCCTCTATATAGAGGGACTGTTCCTAATCCTATTTTTAGTGAGTTTTACACTTATCGTACAGACCTTGCTCTTTCAATACACCAATCAGAGTTTCACCCATTACAGATGGAGTGTCAGCAACTTTGATGCCGCATTCGTTCATCACGCGGATCTTTTCGTCAGCTGTACCCTTGCCTCCTGAAATGATCGCACCAGCATGGCCCATGCGCTTTCCTGGAGGTGCAGTTCTTCCGCCGATGAAGCCGACAACTGGCTTTGTCATGTTAGCCTTGACCCATTCAGCCGCTTCTTCTTCTGCAGTACCACCGATTTCACCGATCATGATAACAGCATATGTTTCCGGATCTTCATTGAATGCATGTAAGACATCGATGAAGTTTGTTCCGTTTACTGGGTCTCCACCAATACCTACTGCCGTAGTTTGGCCAATCCCAGCTTGTGTCAATTGATGTACAGCTTCGTAAGTCAATGTTCCAGAACGGGATACAACGCCTACATGGCCTTTTGTATGGATATATCCAGGCATGATGCCGATTTTGCACTCTTCAGGAGTGATAACACCCGGGCAGTTAGGGCCGACGAGACGGGTTTTCTTGCCTTCCATATAACGCTTAACCTTGACCATATCAAGCACTGGAATGTGTTCAGTGATACAGATTGCTAAATCTAGTTCAGCATCCACTGCTTCAATGATTGCATCGGCAGCGAATGGTGCAGGAACATAGATTACAGATGCATTAGCGCCTGTAGCATCGACAGCTTCCTTCACTGTATTGAATACAGGGACGCCTTCGACTTCAGAGCCGCCTTTGCCTGGAGATGTTCCTCCAACAATTTTTGTACCATATTCAAGCATTTGTTTTGTATGGAAAAGGGCTGTAGAACCCGTAATACCTTGAACAATGACCTTTGTATCTTTATTAATGAATACGCTCACGTCAAATTCTCTCCTTTCGATCCTACTTAACTAATGAAACGATTTTTTCAGCGCCGTCTGCCATTGATTCAGCAGCAATGATATTCAAGCCAGATTCGTTCAGAATCTGTTTTCCTAGATCAACGTTAGTACCTTCAAGACGAACGACAAGCGGCACTTCTAAGCCGACCTGCTTGGCAGCTTCCACCACACCCGTTGCAATAACGTCACACTTCATGATACCGCCGAAGATATTAACAAAGATACCTTTAACATTCGGATCTGAAAGGATGATTTTAAATGCTTCCGTTACTTTCTCAGCAGTTGCACCGCCCCCAACATCAAGGAAGTTGGCGGGGTCTCCGCCGTAATGCTTCACGATATCCATTGTTGCCATCGCAAGTCCCGCACCGTTAACCATGCAGCCGATATTTCCATCAAGTGAAATGTAGCTCAAGTCATACTTGGATGCTTCGATTTCCTTCGGATCTTCTTCCTCAAGGTCACGGTATTCAAGGATATCCTTCTGGCGGTAAAGTGCATTCGCATCAAAATTCAATTTAGCATCAAGCGCAATAACCTGTCCGTCGCCTGTAACAACAAGCGGGTTGATTTCTGCGATTGAGCAATCTTTTTCAATATAAGCGTTGTAGAGACCCATCATGAACTTAACAGCCTGGTTTACAAGCTCTTTAGGGATATTGATGTTGAATGCGATACGGCGAGCCTGGTATGGCATTAGTCCTACAACAGGATCGATTTCTTCTTTGAAGATCTTCTCAGGGGTTGCTTCTGCAACCTCTTCGATTTCCGTTCCGCCTTCTTCTGAAGCCATAAGAACAACACGTGAAGTAGCACGGTCAAGAACAAGTCCTACATAATACTCCTTCTTGATGTCACAGCCTTCTTCGATCAGCAGGCGCTTTACTTCCTTGCCTTCTGGTCCAGTCTGGTGAGTAACCAATGTTTTCCCTAAGATTTCAGTTGCATATGTACGCACTTCATCAAGGTTCTTTGCTACCTTGACCCCGCCAGCTTTACCCCTTCCGCCGGCATGGATTTGAGCTTTCACGACAACTACTGCTGAACCAAGCTCTTGCGCTGCTTCAACAGCTTCCTCAACTGTAAAAGCAACCTTTCCATTCGGAACTTTTACCCCATATTTTCTGAGGATTTCTTTTCCTTGATACTCATGGACATTCATTTCCCATCCTCCTATCTAGTAGAAAAGCACATGAAACTTCGTAGAACTAGAGTACAATTCTCAGTAATTCATGCTTCTCTAAGTAGAAAATATAATTCATTTAAATTTTAAAAAAATAGACTGCGCTTTCATTTTATATAATGGAATATTGATTGTCCACCTTTATGATTTAAATATTTTGCCATTTTAAATATTGCAAAAAAGTATCCAAGCATTTAGCAGACATAAAAAAAAGCCGGGATAAGAGCTTTTTCCGGCTTTAACGAGTAATTAAGAGGCATAAAAAACTATTTTCATTCTCTTTGTTTCCATTGTGAAAATATTAATTTTCTTTTCCTGCCTGTTTATCAAGATGATAGATAAAAGAAAATACCTCGGCAACCGCTTGATATAATTCCTCCGGGATCCGCTCATTTAATTCCAGCTGGCTTAACACTTCAACTAAGGATGGGTCCTCTTGGATCGGGATATCATGATCTTTCGCTTTCTCGATAATCTGTTCGGCAATGAACCCTTTGCCCTTTGCCATGACCTTTGGGGCGTCCATGCTGCCCGGATTATAGCCAAGTGCCACAGCGGTCTTGCGTGTTGGTTTTGGCGGTTTCATATTTTTATATCCACCCCGCTGTATTCTTTTTTGCTGTACAAGCCGGAAAGCTGCCGATGATTTCTCTCTGCCGCCCGGGAACCGGGAACAAGGAAATTAACAGCTGAAAGGTGGTAGTCTATCTCAGCCAATTTAGCTTTTAATAATGGCATATGTTGCTCAGACAACTTTTTCAATGTTGGATTCTCATTGAATACCTGGATGCTCATGATTCGATTCTGGACTTGCATGTCGATAATGGTATCATTAAGGTGCTCCATCTTAAGGTAAAAGAGTACCCGGCAAAAATCAGCATCAATCTTCCCGTCTTCTGTTTTCTTGCCGCTCCACTGCATTGTAAGTTCACTCATTTTACCCCCCAGCATCATGGGCATTTGCACGAGAAGCTGCTGGATTGGCCCCGCCTCTTGTGAAAGGAGCTGGAACCCTGTGATTTTATTCAATAGCTGCTCAGCAGCTTCTTTGATGGGCTGTGACGGATTTTCATTCAGCAAGCGAAGCAGCTGTGGCTTTAATGTGTCTTCAGATACGACTTCCGCGCTTCCCTTAAAAGCTTCTGAAAGCTTCTGTTCGTACGAAAGACCCAGAGCTGCTATAAAGTTTTTTATTTTTGCGGAGGATAGCAATTCTGTGCCTGTTTCTGGCAAGGCCAAAGCCTGCTCTGCTTTTCCAATCGCTGCAGCCATCAGTTCAACTTGCTGATCTGTTAATACGCCTTTGGGATTTTGACCTGATGCATTCTGCATTTCCAATCCGGCTTTTTGCAGATATTCTTTTCCTCCCAGTAATACCGCAAGCCCCTTTTCCACAGGTTCGGCTTCAGAATCTCCCGCCACAAACACCGATAACAATTGTTTGAATGCCTGGAGACCTTCTTGTTTATTTGTTTCTTTACCGCCATTCTCGAATAGAAGTTTCAGTGAATCTGCCATTTCATTAACCGGCAAATTAACAGGGATGGCTGTTGTTTTATCAGCAATGAAATTGCTTATCAATTGTTTTGCTTCTGCACTGTTCCCTCGTTCGATAAGGGTTATGGCATTTCTTAAAGGAGCCAATTCAGCTGGAATGTCCTTGACTTTGGAAATTTGCAGGTTTGACAGCATCTGCTGCAAGACCATTGTCTCGCTGCTTTTCCCCGATACTGCACCAAAATGCCTCAGAAGCCCCAAAGCCGCTTGACCATCAGAACCGTCTTCTTTAAGCCATGTGGAGAAAAATTGCGTCAATGCCATTCCAGAGACACTTTTTTTATTAGTAGGAACAATTTCGTCCAAGAGCGTTTTTATCCCATTGCTGCTATCGGAATTCGCCTGCATATCTAAAGCCTTCATGAGATTATCCAATAACAGGACCAGCGATTGCTCCTTAGTGGACGTGTATAATGCTGAGAAAGTTGCCTGTGAGAGCGGCAGGCCCCGCGTTAAAATCATCTTAATCGTTTCCAGGCCTGCGCTTCTCTGGTCAGCACTTTTAAGCCACTCTGATACTTGCTGAAGAATTTCCCGATTTACAGGAAGCTGCTCTTTGATAAAAAAGCGTACAAGTTCAAGATTTTCTTTCGTCGGAGCCAAGGAAAATTCACCAAGAATTCTTGTCAGGCTTTCGGGCTGCCTTCCATCTTCTGTACTGGCGCCCATCACCTTGAGATGTACCTTTCCTTCACCGGGCATAACTTGGAACCAGTAGCGTTCATGCGCAGAAAGCGGAGCTTCCAATTGGGCGATCATTTTTTGACTGCCTATTTGCACTTCGGCAATTTGTTCCGGAAAGAGCTTGATGATCTTGCCATTGATTATTTGCCCTGGACGGAATGCTGCTGTTTTTAAATGTTGTACTGGATTTTGATTGAGTATGGTTTGCATTGCTCCTGTTTCCATGCTTCACCTGCTTTATCCAAGATCATTATTAATGCATTCTCTAACTGGAGCAAATGTCTTCCTGTGGTGCGGAGTAACCCCATGCTCCTGGATTGCCTTTAAATGCTCAGCTGTTCCATAGCCCATATTTGCCTGGAATCCATACTGGGGAAATTCAAGGCTGATTTCTTTCATCAGCCGATCTCTCGTAACTTTGGCGACAATCGAGGCTGCAGCGATTGATATGCTCCTTGAATCCCCTTTAATTAATGCTTCAAAAGGATAAGGTGTATCCAATTTCACTGCGTCTATTAACAGAAAATCAGGTGCGATTCTCAGCTGGCTTAAGGCTGCTAGCATCGCTTTTTTGCTTGCCTGGAGAATATTGATTTCGTCGATATCTGCTGCGCTGATAATTCCCACACCCACCGCCAATGCCTCGGCATTGATTACTTCAAAATACTCATCCCTTTTTAGCTCATTAAGCTTTTTGGAATCATTAAGACCCGGCAGGTAAAAGTTTTCTGGCAAAATGACAGCACCTGCGACAACCGGCCCGGCTAGGGGTCCTCGGCCTGCCTCATCGATGCCGGCAATGAACTGAAAACCTTCAGCAATGTATTTCCTCTCGAATGATGTCATGTTGATAAATTGATCATGCAGCTGCTTCTTAAGCTGCTCCTGTTTTTCCCATTTCAGGAGCATGCGCTGTACGCCTTTACGTTCATCATTTTTCAAGTAATTAAGGAAATCTTCCTTAACTACGTCCTTTTTAAATAGCTGTTGTTCAATTTCAGCAATCGTCAATTTTCCCATAAAAAGATTCTCCTAAACTTACATCTCTAGTATATATCGTCATTTAAAACCAAAAATAAAGGTCCTGAATTCAGGACCTTTATTTTTGGTTTTCATCTGTTTCTTCAATTGCATTCAAATCTTCCGGACGCTCAAAAGATAGCGGACCCATTTTTTCTGTACGGATTTCACGGATCACAAGCTCTGCGACTTTATCATAGTCAACGTACCCGCCAGCCATCCTGCAGCCTCGGAAATTACCAATTTTATCAAATAGCTCAACAATATCTTCCGGCAATTCAGATAGCTTGTATCTTTCCTGCAAGCGCTCTGGATAGTGTATTTCCAAATACCTTAGCGCATACACAGTTAAATCCTGAAGATTAAGGAGCGTGTCTTTAATCGCCCCCGTAACTGCGAGCTTGACGCCAACCTGCTGGTCTTCAAACTTCGGCCATAGGATCCCCGGTGTATCTAATAGTTCAAGTTCTTTCCCTACCTTGATCCATTGCTGTGATTTCGTAACACCAGGCCTGTTTCCAGTCTGTGCGATGTTCTTGCCGGCAAGCCGGTTGATCAGCGTCGATTTTCCAGCATTCGGGATTCCGACGATCATCGCCCGAATTGCCCTTGGCTTGACGCCTTTCGATTTCAGGCGGTCGAGCTTGTCCTTCAATAAGACCTTTGATTCCTGGACAATCTGTTTAAGACCTGTTCCAGCCTGTGAATTGATTGCCAGAGCGGTGATGCCTTTTTTACGGTAAAAGCGGAGCCATTCCTCTGTAACAGACTTGTCCGCCATATCAGCCTTGTTTAATAATACTATTCTTGGTTTATGCTGGATGATTTCATCAATCATTGGATTACGCGATGAATAAGGGATCCTTGCGTCCACCAATTCAAAAATGACATCAACAAGCTTAAGTTTTTCCGTGACCTCTCTGCGAGCCTTGGCCATATGGCCTGGAAACCATTGGATCGTCAAAGCAGCCACCTCCTATCTGTTTAGCCACCATCCCCCCAGGAATCATGGCTTTGTCTAGTCTATTTTACGAATATCGTCAATAGGCCAGTAAATGATGCTGGTCTTTCCCAGTACCTTATTAAATGGAACAGTGCCAATATGGCGGCTGTCCTTACTGAATCGGCGGTTATCACCCATCACGAAAAGCTGGCCCTCGGGGACTGTTTCCCTGCCGATCTTCTCTTCAAGCGTGAATGGATCAGTCAAAGGCCCATCAATCACTTGTTTTTTATATTCTTCCAAGTATGGTTCTTCATATGCCTTCCCGTTTACGTAAAGCGTATCATTTTTATATTCAACCTTATCACCCGGGAGGCCGATTACTCTTTTTATGTAGTCTTTGTTTTCGGGCGCATGAAAGACAATGATATCGAATCTTTCGGGCTCCCCAACTTTATAGCTGAGCTTGTTCACGATCATTCGGTCCTGGTCGTGGAGTGTAGGCATCATCGATAAACCGTCCACCACGATTGGTGCAAATAAAAAGTATCGAATAACCGCTGCCAGCACGACAGCAATCAGGAGCGCCTTTGTCCATTCCCATAATTCATTTTTCTTTTTCTCGGCCATTCTTTTCCCACCATTCCAAATTATATGTTGTTTGAATACATAACTTTATTTTACATAAGTCAGGCAAGATAAACACGATGGGTTGAACATTTTTAAAATAAATTTAATAAAAGTTTTTCAGGATAGGTTTCTAAAAGATTTTTTTAATGAAAAAGGAGCTTGGCTAGGCAAGCTCCTTTTTTACATTTGTTCTTATCGGATTTCTTTAATACGAGCTTTCTTACCACGCAGGTTACGCAGGTAGTAAAGTTTCGCACGGCGTACTTTACCGCGACGGATAACTTCAAGCTTCGCAATTTTTGGTGTGTTAACAGGGAATGTACGCTCAACGCCTACTCCGTAAGAAATTTTACGAACAGTAAAAGTTTCGCTGATTCCACCACCACGACGCTTAATCACTACACCTTCAAACAACTGGATACGTTCACGAGTTCCTTCGACAACCTTAACGTGTACACGTACTGTGTCACCAGGACGGAAAGATGGAAGATCAGTGCGAAGTTGTGCTTTTGTGATTTCTTCGATTAATTGTTGCATCGTTTTCATCTCCTCCCACAAATGCTCTTGCAAAACATTTCATTGCAGCGGAACATCGTTATATGCAGCTTTTTGCCACAAGAAGTATCTTAACATAAAAGAGGACGGCCTGCAATATCAATCTATAAGTTTTGACAGCTCATCCAGCCATTTTTTTTGCTGATCTGTCAGGTCCGCATCTTCAAGCAGGTCCGGCCGCCGTAACAGTGTCCTCTTCAGGCTTTCTTTCATTCTCCACTCTTCAATCAATCGATGATTTCCTGAAACCAAAACATCTGGTACCGTTAAGCCGCGAAAATCCGCAGGCCTTGTATAGTGGGGATGTTCCAGGAGCCCAGTGCTGAACGAATCCTGGATATGGGACTCCTCACTCCCAAGCACACCCGGAAGCAGGCGTACGATACTGTCGATGACAACCATTGCCCCAAGCTCGCCGCCTGTAAGGACATAATCACCAATTGAGATTTCATCGGTAATCACATGTTCACGGATCCGCTCGTCATACCCTTCATAATGGCCGCAAATAAAAATCAAATGCTCTTCTTTGGCCAGCTCTTCCGCTTTCTTTTGTGTATATCGTTCCCCCTGTGGGCACATAAGAACGACTCGCGGCGAGGTGCTTTTTGCACGTTCCTTTAAGTCAGCTACAGCGTCAAAGATAGGCTGGGGTTTCAAAACCATGCCTGCGCCGCCGCCATACGGATAATCATCAACAGTCTGGTGTTTGTTATCAGCAAAGTCGCGGAAATTGACGACATTGTAGTGGACTGCATCTTTTTCAGCAGCCTTTTTCAGGATTGAGTGCCCAAGGACACCCTCAAACATTTCTGGAAAAATCGATAGCACATCGATATTCATCATGATAAAAGACCTTCCATCGGGTCAATCAATATGATTTTTTCCTTAACATCCACTTTTTTCACGATGTCCTCTATATATGGAATGAGGACCTCTTTCCCTTTTGCATCCTTAACGACCCATACATCATTAGCACCGGGAGTTAAAATTTCAACTACCTTGCCGATTTCTTCGCCTTTTGTCGTAAACATCATGCAGCCGATAATATCCTGGAAGTAAAATTCGCCTTCCTTCAGTTCACCGCGCTGGCTTTCTGGAACTTTAAGGATTCCGTCTCTGAGCTTTTCAACCTGGTTCACATTGTCATAGCCTTCAAACGTCAGCAAATTAAAGTTCTTATGTGTACGATGGCTCGTCACTGTAAGCTCGATCGCTTCCTTTGAACCTGGCAAGAATAATAACAAAGTATTGCCTACTTTATAGCGTTCTTCCGGAAAGTCAGTTCTTGAAATAACCCTGACTTCGCCTTTGATCCCATGCGTATTTACAATTTTTCCGACATTAAAATATTTTTTTTCCATACTTAATCACCTCTCGCGTATTTCAGCCACGATGCCGTCTTTTACAATAATAGTCTTTCCCGAAAGGAACTCATCCCAATTGTCCCCTTCATTTATTTCAACTATCCCTTGCAATTCCGTTTCCTTGATTTCACTTCCCAGCGGAAGGATATGTAGTTGCTCTATTTGAAAATCCAACAGCTTGATTTTCTCTTTGTGGACTTTAATTTCCTTTTCAAAATGCTTTTTTAAGGTTTCTGGGGGAAGCTTTTTTGCTTTTTCAAGTTTTTTCAATTCAAACCTCAGCTGGTCACATTCCTTTTGCAGCTGAAGCTTTCTGGAGTGATACTTTTGGTGGATCCTATCCTTGCTTTCTTCCGTAAGTACCTGTTTGACTACCATCGTTTGAAGTACTTTCAAAGCATATCCTCCTCAAAGCCTACTTGCATACTCATGTAAAGAATGCCACTTTTCATTATAACGTACTTCTTTTTAAATCGCTCTGTAAAACTTGCCTTAATCCACACATCACACCTGACTTTGATGCCCGGATAAACACAGCACGAAAGAAATGCGGATTACTGTCGAGAAGTCTCGCATCTTCCGCTCCAAATCAGCATAGTCCCAATTAATTAGAGTTTAAACATAGTCAAATAGAAAAAAAGGAGGGGTTACCCCCTCCCTTTTAACAAACAATATCCAGCTTTACAGCTTATTTTAATAAGCAGTCTGCTTTTGATTGTTATTCGACGATTTCTAGAAAAATCTTCTTTTGCTGTGATGAACCTGCTGCATAGACTACAGTTCTGATCGCCTTTGCAACGCGTCCCTGCTTTCCAATTACTTTGCCCATATCACTTTTGTTGACGGAAAGCTTATAGGTTACGCGCTGATCCTCTTCGTGTACATTTACATGAACATCTTCAGGAAAATCAACAAGGGGCCTCACGATCGTCTCGATTAAATCTTTCATGGGCGCATCCATAATTACTTGCTGTTCTTAGCGTTGTGGAATTTTTCCATGATACCTTGCTTAGAGAACAAGTTACGCACTGTATCAGATGGTTTTGCTCCGTCGTTAAGCCACTTAAGAACTAGTTCTTCGTTAAGTTCAACCTTAGCTGGTTGAGCAACTGGGTTGTAAGTTCCTACAGACTCGATGAAACGGCCGTCACGTGGTGAACGGGAATCAGCTACTACAATACGATAGAAAGGAGATTTTTTAGCTCCCATACGTTTTAAACGAATTTTTACTGCCATTTTAAATAAGCACCTCCGAATAGTTTCACACAAGATAGAATAATACCAAATTGAAAACAGCTTGTAAAGGTTTTTTTCTTTACAGCATGATTTTTCCTGAAATTACATGTTAGAAAGGATTGAAAGGCAATTTGAATCCGCCTTTTTTCTTGCCTTTTTGCTGCATATTCGTCATCTGTTTCATCATCTTTTTCATGTCCTCGAACTGCTTAAGCAGGCGGTTCACTTCCTGGATGGACGTTCCGCTTCCCTTGGCAATTCGTTTACGCCTGTTGGCATTGATGATTTCTGGATGCGTTTTTTCATTCTTCGTCATCGACTGGATGATTGCTTCTACATGTGAGATCTGTTTTTCGTCGATTTGAAGGTTGTTCATGCCTTTGATTTTATTTGCACCTGGCATCATTTTAAGGATTTCATCCAAAGGCCCCATTTTTCTTACCTGGCCAAGCTGGTCAAGGAAATCATCAAGGGTAAATGATGCAGTCCGCATTTTTTTCTCAAGCTCTTTAGCTTTATCCTCATCGACATTCGCCTGTGCTTTCTCGATTAAAGTAAGCACATCGCCCATGCCAAGGATTCTCGATGCCATCCTCTCTGGATGGAAGGGTTCAAGAGCGTCAAGCTTTTCGCCTAACCCGACAAATTTGATTGGCGTATTTGTCACGGCACGGATTGAAAGTGCAGCACCGCCTCGTGTGTCGCCATCAAGCTTTGTCAGGACGACGCCTGTCAAGCCAAGCTGCTCATTGAAACTTTGTGCCACGTTAACAGCATCTTGTCCAGTCATCGCATCGACTACAAGGAAGATTTCGTCCGGCTTTGAAAGCTCTTTGATCTGCTTCAGCTCGTCCATCAGGTTCTCATCTACATGCAGTCGGCCTGCAGTATCAATCAGGACATAATCATTATGGTCTTCCTTTGCTTTAACTATTGCCTGTTTGGCGATTTCAACCGGGCTGACCTGGTCACCCAGCGAAAACACCGGCATGGTTAACTGCTTCCCAAGCGTTTCAAGCTGCTTGATTGCAGCAGGACGATAGATGTCTGCTGCTACAAGCAAAGGCTTGCGGTTATACTTTTTGCGTAAAAGATTGGCAAGCTTACCAGTTGTGGTCGTTTTACCCGCCCCTTGAAGTCCGACCATCATAATGACTGTCGGCGGCCGGTTTGAGGCTGCGATTTTACTCTGCTCCCCGCCCATCAATTCGGTTAACTCTTCTTTAACAACCTTTATAACCTGCTGGCCGGGAGTAAGGCTCTTCACTACTTCCTGCCCGATTGCCCGTTCAGTGACTTTTTTTACGAAGTCTTTTACTACCTTAAAGTTAACGTCGGCCTCAAGCAGCGCCAGACGGACCTCTCGCATCATTTCTTTTACATCCGCTTCTGTTACCTTGCCTTTGCCGCGGATTTTTTGCATTGTATTTTGCAGTCGGTCGGCCAATCCTTCAAATGCCATTGCATGCGCCTCCCTAGTCTAATTTCTCAAGCTCGGCTACCATTTCACTTAAAGCCTGATTGTCCGAACCCTCACCCAGCATATCTTTCATTTTTGAAATCAATTCACTGCGCTTCTGGAATTTCTCGAACAACAATAGCTTATCTTCGTATTCCTCAAGCATCGCTTCCGTCCGTTTGATGTTGTCGTATACAGCCTGGCGGCTAACATCATACTCTTCAGCGATTTCGCCAAGGGAATAGTTGTCAAGATAGTAAAGGGCCATATAACTGCTTTGCTTAGGAGTTAATAATGCCTGATAAAAATCGTACAAATAATTCATGCGGTTCGTTTTCTCAAGCATACAGATTCCCCCATGTTAAGTGAAATACCTTTACATAAAGACAGTGTACACAGGTTCAACTTTTCTGTCAAGAAAAGTTCTTTACAGCAGGATGCTGGTAAATCAGTATTATTCAGCCGTTTTTTCTTCCTCGACCAAGTCAGCAAATAAGCCATAGACGTATCTTTCTGCATCAAATTCCTGGAGGTCATCCATTTTTTCGCCGAGACCAACGAATTTAACGGGGATATCCAATTCATTGCGGATCGCGATGACGATACCACCCTTCGCTGTTCCATCAAGCTTTGTCAAAACGATTCCACTTACGTCTGTTGCTTCCTTGAACGTCTTTGCCTGAATCAACGCATTCTGGCCTGTTGTCGCATCCAGGACGAGCAGCACTTCATGAGGAGCACCTGGGATTTCCCGTTCGATTACACGTTTAACCTTCTCAAGCTCCTTCATCAAGTTAACCTTGTTTTGAAGGCGCCCTGCGGTATCGCAAATCAAGATGTCGGCCTTGCGTGACTTAGCAGACTGGACAGCATCATACATAACAGCAGCAGGGTCAGAACCCTCAGCCTGTTTTATGACATCGACGCCGACACGGTCTCCCCAAACTTCCAGCTGTTCAATTGCACCTGCACGGAATGTATCGCCGGCAGCAAGAAGCACATTCTTGCCTTCACTTTTGAATTTGTGAGCCAATTTTCCAATGGTGGTCGTTTTGCCGACGCCATTTACCCCAACAAATAAAATGACAGTGAGGCCATCTTCCTGGATGTTCAGGCTGAATGATTCATCGGTTTCTCCATTCTGGTAAATTTCGACTAGTTTTTCGGAAATGACCGCCTGTACCTCTTTAGTATCCTGGATATTGCGGCGTTTTACCTCTTTCTTCAGTTCTTCGATCAATTCCATGACCGTATCAAAGCCGACATCGGCCTGTATAAGGATTTCTTCCAGTTCTTCAAAAAACTCTTCGTCGACTTTTCGATAACGGGCAACAAGATCATTCACCTTGCCTGAAAAGTTATCTCTCGTTTTCGTAAGCCCTTCTTTGAATTTTTCAGTGACACTTTCAGTCTGGGTAGTTAACTTTTCTTTTAATTTCTTGAAAAAACTCACAGTTCCATCGCCTTTCTAATTACGATTTAACAAGCTCCTTCGATTCCTCAAGCCGGACCGAAACAAGCTTAGACACTCCTGATTCCTGCATCGTTACACCATAAAGGACATCTGCCTCTTCCATTGTACCTTTGCGGTGGGTAATCACGATGAATTGTGTTTCAGCGCTGTATTTTTTCAAATACTGGCTGAATCGATATACGTTCGCTTCATCCAGGGCCGCTTCTACTTCATCGAGGATGCAGAATGGCACAGGGCGGACCTTCAAGATGGAGAACAGCAGCGCAATCGCAGTCAACGCACGCTCACCACCAGACAACAGTCCCAGATTTTGCAGCTTCTTTCCAGGTGGCTGAGCGACAATTTCGACCCCCGTATTCAGCAGGTCATCAGGCTGTGTCAGCTTCAAATCTGCCCTGCCTCCGCCAAACAGCGCCTGGAATACTGATTCAAAGTGGGAGCGGATCGCTGTGAAGGTCTGTTCAAAACGTTTTTTCATTTCTATATCCATTTCCTCAATTACTAGGAAAAGGGTATCTTTCGCTTCTTGAAGGTCGTTTTTTTGCTCTAGCAAGAATTCATATCGTTCTGATACGCGCTCATACTCATCAATCGCTCCAAGGTTTACTGTCCCAAGTTCTTCGATAGCGAGTTTAATCAGCTTTACCTTTCTTCTTGCTTCATCCGCTGGAATTGTCAGCGGGTATTGCTCTTTTGCTGCTTCATAGGATAGCAAGTATTCCTCTCGAAGATGAGCAAGCTTATTGTCTAGTTCGACATCGAGCCTGTTAAGCTTCACCTCTTCATCCTTGAGGACTTCATTGACACCTTTAAGTAGTCTTCTTAATTCCTTTGATTCCAGCTCCTGGTCCTCTAGCTTGTTCTGGAGCTGGAGGCGCTCTTCCCTTCTTGAAGAAATCAGGTTAAGAGTCTCATTTTTATCCTGCAGCTTTCTTTTCGCTGCTTCTTCCAGCTGCATTTCCCCAGAAGAACTGTCCGTCATTTCAGATGAAAGAAGTGACAAATCTTCTTTCAGGACTTCCAGCTTCTTAGACTGTTCGTCTGCCTGAATAATTGCTGAATCCAATTTTTCCTTCGCGTTGGAGTGCTGTTCCTTTTTGGCTGCGAGATTGATTTTTAAATCGCTGATTCCGGAAACCAGGGTGTCCTTTGAGGTAGAATTCGAGTTTTTCAGCTCAGTCAGCCGGGTTATTTCCTTGTCAAATTCCACTAGGTCCTCCTGGTACTTGACTAGCAAACCAGTTAGATCCTGCAACCTTGCTTTTAGTTTTTCTTTATCGGAATCCAGCTGGGTCTTTTCAGAATCATATACTGACAAACGCTCATTAATGTTTTTCTGCTCGATCTCTACTTCTCGCAAATCACCTTTTAACGTTTGCTGATTCAGACGGAGATCCTCACCTTTTTTACGCAAGACCTCAAGCTTTGTTTCTGTCGCTTGCACGTCTGCTTTCAATGATTTCACCCGGGTTTCAAGCAAGCCTGTTTTTTCTTCCATCTCAGCAAGCTTTTTGGTCAAATCCTCGAGCTCTCCCTTACGACTTAGCAGCGAGGAAGATTTTTGCTTCACTGCACCACCAGTCATCGACCCTCCAGAATTGACGACATCCCCTTCAAGAGTTACAATCCTGCTGCGATATTGGAGGATTCTCGCAATTTCGTTCGCACCTTTCAGATCCCTGGCCACGACTATATTGCCAAGTAAGCTTTTTACGACATCAGCGTACTTTTGATCAAATTGAATCAAATCTGCAGCTGTGCCGATAAACGAACCATGGCCTGAAAGCAAGACAAGCTGTGAAGAAGCCAGGTATTTCCCTTTTATAATGCTTAGTGGAAGGAAGGTTGCCCTGCCCAAAGATTTTTGCTTAAGAAACTGTATTGCGGCTCTCGCATTCTCTTCGGTTTGGACGACAATATGCTGCATCGCGCCGCCAAGAGCGGTTTCAATAGCAGTTTCATATTGTTTAGGCACGGAGATAAGCTCTGCAATTGCCCCTTCGATTCCTTCGAGGCGGCCATCCCTGGCTTTCAAAACCTCTTTTACGCCTTGGAAAAACCCTGAATAATCCTCTTCCATCTCCTCAAGCATTTCTTTCTTTGATTTAGCCTGCTGCAGAAACTGGTAAGCTTGATAGAGTGTTGTTTCTTGTTTTTGATAGTTGTTTTTTAACGATTCAAGTTTTTTCTGTTCGGCAAAATAGAGCCTAGTCTGTTCCTCAAGCTCATTCTGTGATGCAGCAACCTTATTCTCGATTTCTGCTTTTTTTTCGTTGATCTCATCTCGAACAGACACGTAACGGTCATTTTCATGATCGAGTCTTGAAACTTTCGCAAGTTGCTGTTGGAGCTGCTGCTCGATATAATTTTTTTCATTTTTGGCGCCTGCCTGCTGATTCAGCACCTCAATGTAATCACTCTTGATTGAATCAATCTTAAGTTCAACATCCTCGCTGTACAGCTTCATCTGTTCCTGTTTTTCTTGTAGCTCTTTTTGAAGACCAGCAGCCTCACTTGCTAGCGTTGCGGCAGTCTTTTCATATTCGTCCTTCTGCTTTTCAAGCTGAATGATTGATAAGGTAAGCTCCTCGATATTTTTCTCAAGCTGCCCCTTATTCTGGGATGCATTCTTCTTACGCTCCTTCAGAACCTCTCTTCTGCCTTCGAGTTTTTCGAGTTCCTCACTGGCATGCAGCAAAACATTTTGGAGATCACTTACTGATTCATCAAGGGCCGTAAGCTGGTCTCGCATTTTTTCAATTTCTGCTTCTTTTTTCTGAAGGATAGCTGATTGCTTAATTTCATCTTCTTTATGTTGATCCAGCTGTTTGGAAAGCTGTTCCCAGCGTCCATGCAGATCCTCTATTTCATATGCAGTCAGGGCTACTTCAATTTTTTCCAGCTCTTCCTTCTGCTGAAGATAGTCCTTTGCGATTGAAGCCTGGATTTTTAAAGGTTCAACCTGGACCTCCAGCTCATGGATGATATCCGTGACCCTGTTCAAGTTCTCCTGGGTTTCGAAAAGCTTGCTTTCCGCTTTCTTCTTGCGCGATTTATACTTTAACACGCCTGCAGCTTCTTCGAAAATCGTCCTGCGGTCTTCTGGCTTGCTGTTAAGGATTTCTTCAACCCTGCCCTGGCTGATGATCGAAAATGCTTCACGGCCAAGTCCAGAATCCATGAATAAATCGACTATATCCTTCAGCCTGCAATTCTGCTTATTTATTAAATATTCACTGTCACCAGAACGGTAGACACGCCTTGTTACGCTAACTTCATTGTAATCAAGCGGCAATGACTGGTCTTCATTATCAAGCGTGAGTGTTACCTCCGCAAAATTCAGAGGCTTTCTCGAGTCGCTGCCCGCAAAAATGATATCCTCCATTTTCGCTCCTCGCAGCGATTTGGCGGATTGTTCCCCCAAGACCCAGCGGATGGAATCCGTAATATTGCTTTTTCCGCTTCCATTGGGCCCGACAACTGCGGTCACACCAGGAACAAATTCTACAGAAATCCTCTCTGCAAAGGATTTAAAGCCGACCACATCTAATCGTTTTAAAAACAATATTGCTCTCCCTTTCCAGTTATACTTTTTCTAAGGTGTTATGGTTGTAAACCGGAACCAATTGAACTTGCTTACTTATTTTCCTGTTCCGCCACAGCTTCCATGTGAGATTTCAACTTTTCAAGGGCCATCTGTGCAGCGTGCTGCTCTGCTTCTTTCTTGGAACGTCCCATTCCTGTCCCAAGCTCTTCCCCGTTTAAATAAACTCTGGATTCAAATTCCCGGCTATGCGCCGGACCAATTTCCTTTAGGATCCGGTATTCAAGAGAACCAGCGCCATCCCGTTGAACAAGCTCCTGAAGCTGGCTTTTAAAATCCATCACATGAGAAAAAGCACCGGCATTAATCTTCGGAAACACAATTTCTTCAAGAAAAGTAGTGACTGTTTCAATCCCCTTATCAAGATACAAAGCACCGATGAATGCCTCAAAAACATCTGCCAGCAGAGCAGGCCTTGTACGGCCGCCTGTCATTTCTTCTCCCTTGCCGAGCAATACTAGCTCGCCAAAAGTCAATTCGTTGGCGAATGCAACAAGGGATGGCTCACAAACTACAGCAGCCCGAAGCTTCGTCAGCTCTCCTTCGCTCATCATCGGATATTTCTTAAATAAGAATTGTGATACAGTCAGCTCCAATACAGCGTCTCCTAAAAACTCAAGCCTCTCATTATCTTCGTGAGGCTTCCTGCGATGCTCATTCACATATGATGAATGTGTAAAGGCTTGTTTTAACAGCCTTTCACTTTCAAAATGAATACCAATCCTGTCCTGGAATTCTTTGAATTTATTTTCCTTTGCGCGGATATTCTTTTTTTCTCTTTCTCTTCCATTGTTGCGCATGCTATATTCCACCTTGCTCAAAATTTACAGCTTTATCGGTTAAGCCTCATTAAACTCCAATGTTGATTTTCGCTCCAATAATCAGAGCTGCAAAATCATCAATGCCTTTTAGCAAAGCCTTCGCATAGTTTGCTGTTTAACCATATAGAGTCATTTTTCATGTTTGCTCTTATCAATAGGGTCTATAAAGTCTGAATCAAAACATCTTTTCAAAGTATCCTTTTTAACAGACTACTAACAGTTTACAAAAAAAAACGCCTATAAAGCAAAAAAACTTCA
Source organism: Mesobacillus subterraneus (assembly GCF_023715485.1). Lineage (GTDB taxonomy): Bacteria > Bacillota > Bacilli > Bacillales > Cytobacillaceae > Mesobacillus > Mesobacillus subterraneus_B. Next base: position 85,066 of record NZ_JAMBOF010000009.1, read on the forward strand.
ATAATTCCAGGAGATTACTTGAAGCGGTCCAAATCCAGGCAGTATTTTTTACAGAAGAAAGCCCCGTTTTATTAAAAACGGAGCTTCTCAGAAAATCCAACAGTTATACTTGGCTATTTATGTAATTCACAGCGTCACCAACTGAAGCGATTTTTTCAGCATCATCATCAGAAATTTCCATGTTGAACTCGTCTTCCAATTCCATTACCAATTCAACAACATCAAGGGAATCAGCACCAAGGTCATCTTTAAAAGATGCTTCCAAAGTTACTTGAGATTCATCTACTCCCAAACGGTCAACAATGATTTTTGTTACACGTTCTAAAACATCTGCCATGCTCGTTCACCTCCCCTCAAGCAATTATAGATGATTTCTCTTAATTAATAAATGGCTGACTGCTTATTTCGTGAACTTTATGGTTTTCACCATAAACTACATTACCATTCCGCCATCTACATGAAGAGTTTGCCCAGTCATATAACTGCTGTCCTCAGATGCAAGGAAGACCACAGTCCTGGCGATATCTTTAGGGTCCCCGAAGCGCGCAAGCGGGATTTGCTTCAGCATTTCCGCTTTAACTTCCTCATTCAATTTATCTGTCATATCTGTGGTGATAAAGCCTGGCGCAATGGCATTCACTGTGATTCCTCTGGAGGAAAGCTCCTTCGCTGCCGTCTTAGTAAGTCCGATCACTCCTGATTTTGCCGCGACATAGTTTGCCTGTCCTGCGTTTCCGCTTACTCCTACGATTGAAGAGATATTGACGATTCTTCCGCTGCGCTGCTTCATCATCTGCCTTGTCACAGCCTTTGTACAAAGGAAAACACCTTTAAGGTTGATATTGATAACATCATCCCATTCGGATTCTTTCATCCTCATCAATAGATTATCCTTTGTTATACCCGCATTATTGACAAGTATGTCTAGTTTACCGAACCGTTCCACAGTTTCTTTAACCATATCAGTGACAGAGTCTGAGTTTGAGACATCAGCCTGTATGGCAAAAGCATCTCGGCCCATCGCTTTTATCTCATCAACCAATTCCAGTGCTTTTGCTTCGCTTCCTGCATAATTGACCGCCACTGAAGCACCTTCCCTGGCGAGTTCAAATGCGATTTCACGGCCGATTCCTCGGGAGGCACCTGTTACGAGCGCCACTTTTCCTTCTAGTCTCATTCCTTCTCCTCCTTTAATGCTGCAACTGCTGCTTCACAAGTTTCTGCATCATAGATTGCGAATGTCCTTGCTGAGCGATCGACTTTTTTTACCAGCCCCGAAAGGACTTTTCCTGGACCGATTTCTATGAATGTATCTACGCCAAGCTCAAGCATTTTAGCGACTGAATCCTCCCATAAAACTGGAGAATAAAGCTGCTCTATCAGCCTGTTTTTGATTTCGGCTGCATCTTTCATCGGTTCTGCTGTTACATTGCCGATTACCGGTACTGCTGCATCCATCAGCGAAATGCTGTCAAGTACAGCTTCGAACCTCTCAGCTGCCGGCTTCATCAGCGAGGAATGGAACGGACCGCTGACATCAAGCGGGATAACCCTTTTCGCGCCAGCTTCCTTTGCTTTTATTGAAGCTTCCTCCACTCCTTTTTTCGAACCCGAAATAACGATTTGTCCAGGACAATTAAGATTAGCTAACTGAACAGGATTTCCTTCTGCTGAAACTGTCTCTGTTACATCCATCAGCTTATCGCGGTCCATCCCCAGAACAGCAGCCATCGTCCCTTCTCCATTAGGGACAGCCTCTTCCATGAGCTCTCCGCGTTTGCGGACAGCATATACAGCATCCTCAAACGAAATGGATCCTGCAGCAACTAGAGCAGTATATTCACCCAGGCTGTGGCCAGCAGTAAAATCTGGTCTTATTCCAAACCGGCTGAAATAATTCAGGATTGCCATGCTTGTTGTCAGCAATGCTGGCTGAGCATTCGTAGTAAGCGTAAGTATATCCTGTGGGCCTTCGAAAATCAGGCTGCTTAAGCTTTCTCCTAGAACCTCATCAGCTTTTTTAAAAGTTTCAGAGACTGACTGGTCGTCAGCAGCAAGAGCTTGTCCCATCCCTGCTGACTGTGACCCCTGCCCAGGAAACAAAAACGCAATTTTCCCCATGAAAGATTCCCCTTTAACTCGTTTTTTTATATAAAGCCGGTTTCTCTTAGTAATAAATCAGTTTCGAAAGAGCTATAGTTGTACGCCTTCTCTTTTCTCAACTGCTGTTTTTATTGTTCCGGAAACATCTTTTTCTACCATTTCCCTTGCCTGGCGGATCGAATTGAATATTGCGTTGGCGTCAGATGAACCGTGTGCTTTGATGACTGGAGCCTTTAGGCCAAACAATCCCGCACCGCCATATTCTGTATAATCCATTTTACTTTTTAGTACAGTGAGGTCAGGTTTCAGCACAGCTGCAGCCATCTTGCTTTTGAAGCTGGAAGTAAGTGCTGTTTTCAGCATTTTAAATACTGACATTGCCGTACCTTCAATTGTCTTCAGAACCATATTTCCGGTAAAGCCGTCGGCTACGACAACATCTGCTGCTCCCTCTAGCAAATCCCTTGATTCTACATTTCCGATGAAATTGATATCTGCGTCTTTCAGCAAATCGTACGTATTTCTGACTAGTTCATTGCCTTTTTTTTCTTCTGTGCCGATATTCAGCAATCCTACACGCGGACGTGAGATGCCTCTTGCCTTCTCGCTGTATATCGATCCCATAATCGCGTATTGGACGAGATGTTCAGGCTTAGCATCTGCGTTAGCTCCTACATCTAAAAGCAGAAAGCCTTCGCCGCCGATCGTCGGCAGTGTTGGTGCGAGTGCAGGTCGTTCAATCCCTTCAATACGGCCAACAACAAACAGCCCTGCCGCCATCAATGCTCCAGTATTACCAGCAGATATGCACGCATCAGCGTGTCCATCGGCAACCTGCTGAGCAGCAAGCACCATTGAAGCTGTCTTCTTTCTCCGCACTGCCCTTACAGGTTCATCGGTAGCAAGGATCACTTCTTCAGTGTGAAGAATCTCTATCCGATCTTCACTCGTCAGATGCTCCCTGATTTTTTTCTCATCCCCTACAAGGACGATATGTATGTCATCATATTTTTCAATAGCTTTCATTGCTCCGAGCACGATTTCTTTAGGTGCATTGTCTCCGCCCATTGCATCTACTGCAAGCCTCATTTTTTTCATCCCTTACTTTTCATTTTTTGATCGGTACATTTCGAAGTCACCCTTAAAGACGAGCTCACTGTTCACATAGCTCATGACTTCAACAAGCGTCCGGCCATTGTCGCTGTCAATATGGATGACTCGAGCTTTGGCAATAACCCTTTCACCCTCTTTTACCGATCTGGTAAACTGGATATTCGCTTTGGCGGTAAGAGCCAATTCATCGTTAATGACTGCCACCGCAAGGGAATTCGCCTGTGCGAATAAGTGGTGTCCCCGCGCTATTTTATTGCGTTTAAAAACATGTTCACTTTTTATATCAAGTAGCGAAATCGCACTTTTATCTAATTCAATATCAATAATTTCTCCAATAACTTCTTCAAGCGGCAACGAACGGACTTCATCTTCAAAACGTTTTTCGGCAACGTTCTTTATTCTTTCCCTTAATTCAGGAATCGATAATTCAAGTCTGTCCAGCCTGATCGTCTGGATACTGACTGCAAATTTATCAGCCAATTCTTCGTCGGTAATAAATGGATTTTCTTTTATCGTTTCAGTCAACATGGACTGTCGTTCTTTTTTATTGCGTTTCATAAATCAAACACCGCCCGAGCTATTAAGACTAGGTACTAATAGTAGTATATATACAATGAAAAAAGATTGCAAGAAGAAATATAATAAGGTTGCTTCTTATAAAAACGAAGAAAGCAGATCCTCAAATGAATCTGCTCTTCTGCATTCTATGATTCTCCCAAAAAAAACCTAACGGAATCAGGAAAATCAATCAAGCTTTTCGCTGGCAAGCGCGCCGGTTTCACGCAAATAGTCACGCAGAGATCTATATTTCTCTCCTTGCCAAAATGCCGCAGACTGGACTAGTAAGGAAGCGTCATTTCTTGCAGTTTCCAGTGCGCGATAGTCATGAACCATATCCGCTACCTTGAATTCAGGCAGACCGCTTTGTTTTTTCCCAAAGAAATCCCCTGGTCCGCGAAGCTCAAGGTCCTTTTCACTCAACACAAATCCATCGTTCGTTTCGGACATGATTTTCATCCGTTCCTTTCCAACCTCGCTTTTCGGGTCGGCAAGCAGAATACAGTAAGATTGGTCGCTTCCTCTTCCCACCCGGCCTCTAAGCTGATGAAGCTGAGCAAGCCCAAACCTTTCTGCATCGTATATAAGCATGACAGTCGCGTTCGGAACATTTACGCCAACCTCAACGACTGTAGTGGAGACAAGTACCTGAACCTCATTTTCGCTAAATGCCTTCATCACCTGATCTTTTTCCTCTGAATGAAGGCGGCCATGCATGAGACCTATCTTGTAGCGATTCTGAAAATAAACGCTCAAAGAACTGTGGACATCAATGGCATTCTGGACGTCAAGCTTATCTGATTCTTCAATTAACGGGCAAATCACATAGGCCTGCCTGCCCTTCGAAAGTTCTTTTTCCATGAAGGAAAGGACCCTGTCGAGCATTTCATGCTTCGCCCAATAAGTTTCGATCGTCTTCCTGCCTGCAGGCATTTCATCGATTACAGACACGTCCATTTCACCAAATACAGTGATTGCAAGTGTACGCGGGATAGGTGTAGCCGTCATGAACAAAACATCGGGACTTTCGCCCTTCTCCCTTAGTACACGCCTTTGTTCAACGCCAAAACGGTGTTGTTCATCAGTAATAACAAGACCCAGATTGTCGAAATCAACTTCATCCTGAATAAGGGCATGCGTGCCGATCAGGACGTGGATTTCCCCCTGTTTTAATAGTTCGAGGATCTGTCTCCTTCGCTTTCCTTTCACGGAACTAGTTAACAGTGCCGTCTTAACCCCGAATGGTTCAAGAAGCTGTGTCAAGGATAGGGAATGCTGTTCTGCAAGTATTTCTGTAGGAACCATCAATGCTCCCTGGTAGCCAGCCGTTTTTACTGCAAACAGGGCTATTGCCGCTACAACCGTTTTCCCTGACCCTACATCCCCTTGAAGCAAGCGATTCATCCGGTAAGGAGATTTCATGTCTCCTAATATTTCGTTAACAACGCGTTTTTGCGCTCCTGTCAGCGGAAACGGAAGTCCGCTGATAAATCCTTTCAGCTTGTCCAATTGATATGAAACTTCTATCCCTGGTGTCTGCTCACGCTCTATTTTTCTTAATGATTGCATTTTAAGCTGGAACAACAGAAACTCTTCGTAGACAAACCTTCTTCGCGCCTGTTTCATTTCATCTGCACCGGAAGGGAAATGCATGATTCTCAATGCATCCCGGCGGCTCAGCAGTTTATATTTTTGGAGAAGTTCCGCGGGCAGGATTTCTTCTATTTCATGGCCGAATTGGGAAAACCCAAGCTTAATGAGCCTTCTGATCGTTTTCACGGTCATTTTTCCTTTTACCGCATACACAGGTTCGAAATCCTGGCTTTTTGCATGCTCACCCGAAGACATTTGGTTTGCGGTTATTGTCTGGCGGTGCTGATCCCATTTTCCAGTGACAGTTATGGTTTCGCCAACTGATATTTTTTGTTTTAAGTATGGCTGGTTAAAGAATGTCGCAATGATTAAGTACCTGCCTACCAGAAGACGGACGGTAAGACGGTTCTTTTTACGCCCATAATAGACAAGAGAAGGTTCGCTGTGAACCTTCCCCTCGACCGTTACCTTTTCGTCATGCTTAACCTCAGCCAAATCCTTAAGACGGTAATCTTCATAACGGTATGGGAAATACTCCAGCAAATCACCTACAGACCTGATGCTCATGTCTGCGAGTGTTTCCGCCATTTCATCGCCGATACCTTTAACATCGGTAACGGATTGTTTTAGGATGTCATTCACGTTTATCAAGCGGTATACCGAAAATTTTGGCCTCAAGCTCACGGCCTGTCGGTGTTGCCGCTAACCCTCCCTGTCCAGTTTCTCTAAGTGCAGATGGCATCGATTGGCCAATTTTGTACATTGCGTCAATGACTTCATCACAAGGAATCCTGCTGGTGATCCCCGCCAATGCCATATCAGCTGCTACCATTGCATTGGCAGCTCCCATAGCATTCCTTTTTACACAAGGAACCTCTACAAGGCCAGCAACTGGATCGCATACTAGTCCTAGCATGTTTTTGAGTGTGATCGCCATCGCTTCGGCGCATTGTGCCGGAGTACCGCCGGCCAATTCGACGATTGCTGCTGCTGCCATGCCGGATGCTGAGCCTACTTCCGCCTGACATCCACCAGCCGCGCCTGAAATCGAAGCATTATTAGCGACCACGAATCCAAAGGCTCCTGCAGTAAACAGAAATGAAACCATCTGTTCCCGGGTCGGATTCAATTTGCTTTTTACAGCGAATAATGTCCCCGGTACCACTCCGGCAGATCCTGCTGTCGGTGTTGCGCAAATGGTTCCCATCGCAGCGTTGACCTCGTTAGTCGCCACCGCTTTGCTGACAGCATCCAAAATCGTTTCTCCTGAAAGAAAGCTGCCTTTTTCGATATATTTTTGCAGGAGGACTGCGTCACCGCCAGTCAATCCTGAATGGGATTTCACCCCTTTAATCCCGCGTTCGACAGCCTGTTCCATCACAGTCAGGTTCCGGTCCATCATTGCAAGTACATCTTCACGGCTGCGGCCCGTAACCTCAGCCTCCTGTTCAATCATCAGGTCGGAAATCTTCTTATTTTTACTAGTCGCAAGCTCGACTAATTCTGCTACATTACGAAACATCTAAGCGACCTCCTCATCCTGCCAGGCTCTTTTCCAAAAACAACCCTTAAGAGACCTGTGCTTTTAGGATCTTTTATAGTATTCATAACTCGCTCTGCGGAAAGAGACATACTATTTTAGTCGACAATTTTTGTTACCTGCAATACATTCGGCAGCTGCTCAAGTTTTTTCAAGATTTCGTCCCCAATATTATGGTCTACTTCAATTGTCATCATAGCCATTTTCCCTTTTTCCTTGCGGGAAACTTCCATGTGCCCAATGTTGATTTTTTCTTGGGCAAGAATGTTAGTTACAGCGGCTATTGCACCATGGCGATCATTATGGACGACGAGGATTGCAGGGTGATGGCCGGATAGCTTCAGTTCAAAACCATTGAGCTCTATGATCTCAATTTTACCTCCGCCAATCGAGATGCCGACGAGTTCCAGCTCACCTTGATCATCACCTATCAAAACACGTGCCGTGTTAGGATGGTCTGTAATCGCTTCTTCTTCGATGAACATAATCTTCATTCCCGATTTCTTAGCGATTTCAATTGCCTCGATGATCCGCTCATCAAAAGTGTCGAAATCAAGCAGGCCTCCAATCAAAGCTACATCTGTACCATGACCCTTGTAAGTCTTTGCGAAGGATCCATAAAATGAAATCGTTGCCCACTTTGGCTCTCTGCCAAATAAACTTCTCGCAACACGTCCAATCCTAGCTGCGCCAGCAGTATGGGAACTCGATGGCCCAATCATCACCGGGCCTATTATATCGAAAACACTTTTGTATTTCATCAAACACACTCCTTCTTATTATTAAGGGGAAGCTGTATTGACGTAAATCAAAAACATTCATACATAGCGAAATAGAAGGGTTATCCCCTTCTATTTCTTAGTACCATATTATATTTTTATTTGTCCAGCAGGAGAATCAATCCATGCCAGGAAAACTCATTCACTTTACTCGATTGCAAATATGAAGGCATATAACGGCTGTTCACCATTATGAACCTCGACTTCAACATCCTTAAACTCGCTTTCAACATACTCTACGATAGAGTCGAGATCTTCTTCAGATGCGTCTTCTCCCTTAAGGATCGTCAGGATTTCTGAATCTTCATCAAGCATCTGCCCTAAAAGTTCCCTGGCTGCCTTGACTTTATCCTTATCCTTCAGAACGATCTTGCCATCGGCAAGTCCCATGAAATCGCCTGTCGAAATTTCAAGACCGTCAATGCTAGTATCGCGTACCGCATATGTCAGCTGGCCAGTTTTCACATGCTGCATCGCTTCAGTCATTGCTTCTTTATTCGAAGCGCTGTCCCCGGATGGGTTGAATGAAAGCAATGCGGTCATTCCCTGAGGTACAGTCTTTGAAGGGATAACAACCACTTCTTCTTCCGCAACCTCAGCAGCCTGTTCAGCAGCCATAATGATATTCTTGTTATTAGGCAGGATGATCACTTTGCGAGCGTTGACTTCCTTGATCGCTTTTACGATATCCTCTGTGCTCGGATTCATCGTCTGACCGCCTTCGATTACCGCGTTAGCACCAATGCTGCGGAAAAGCTCAGCAATGCCAGAACCCATCGAAACAGCGACAATGCCGTACTCCTGTTTTTCTTTCTTAGGCGGGTTCGATTCTGTACGAAGAGGTGTAGTCGATTCTCCGACGATATCTGTGTGCTGTTGGCGCATATTCTCGATCTTCATGTTGATGAGGCTGCCATACTTTTGACCATACGTCAGAACCTCACCCGGCTGCTCAGAGTGGATATGTACTTTTACAACCTCTTCATCAGAAATGACCAGCAGAGAATCTCCATACTTGCTCAAGTCTTGTCGGAAATTTTCTTCAGAGAAGGTTTCTTGGCCTTCAAGCCTTACCATGAATTCGGTACAATAGCCAAATTCAATGTCCTCGGTATTCATATGGCTTTGGACACTCTTATGGTGTTCGGCGCTGACAAGCTCATTCATGTTCGGCATAGCCGATGGTGAATCAGGAAGCTTTTCTCCCTTCAATTCAGCAAGGAAGCCTTCATAAACGAATACAAGCCCTTGTCCGCCGCTGTCTACTACTCCGACTTCCTTTAAGACAGGAAGCAGATCAGGCGTACGGTTCAAAGATGCCTTAGCTTCTTTTAGGATATCTTCCATAAGGCCTACCAGGTCTTCATGGTTTTTCGCGACAGCAACAGCATGCTTGGCAGCATCCTTTGCAACAGTTAAAATCGTTCCCTCTACAGGCTTCATAACTGCTTTATAGGCGGTTTCGACCCCGGCATTCAACGCGGCGGCAAATTCCACTGGATTAACAGTTGGCTTAGTTTCAATTGCTTTCGCAAATCCGCGGAACAATTGGGAAAGGATTACACCCGAATTTCCGCGCGCCCCCATAAGCAAGCCTTTTGCCAATGCAGACCCTACCTTGCCGATATGGTCCTGTACATTGCTCTTTACTTCCTTGGCACCCGAAGTCATTGATAAATTCATATTCGTTCCCGTATCACCATCAGGAACAGGGAAGACGTTCAGCGCGTCGACATACTTGGCATTCGCCGACAAATGGTTGGCACCCTGTATCACCATCTCTGCAAAACGTTTTCCGTCTAGAACATTAATAGACACAAATCTTTCCTCCTCTTACGGGTTCGTTACACGAACTCCTTGAACGTAAATATTGACCGAGTCAACAGCCAGCCCGACTGTTTTATCAAGGGTATACTTAACCTTTGATTGGACATTGTGTGCAACCTCGGAAATTTTCGTTCCATAGCTCACAATAATATACATATCGATATGTACTTCTTCATTTTCCTGGCGAACGATAACTCCGCGAGTGAAGTTTTCCCTTCGCAGAATATCTGTTAATCCGTCTTTGATCTGATTCTTTGAAGCCATGCCGACAATACCGTAACAATCAACTGCTGCACCGCCCGCAATCGTTGCAATTACATCATTTGATATATCAATTTGCCCGTACTTCGTTTTAAGCTCGATGGACATGAATCGTTCCCCCTTTGGAAAAATAGCTATATGCTACAGTTATTTTACTATAATCCAATCAATTTTTAAAGTTATTCTGCCCTACCCTTTATTATTCAGCAAGAATCTCAACTATATGTCAAGGTTTTTTTCTTTATAGCTTTCGCCAGAACTATTGCAAATGGCAAATTTGTATGATAAATTATTAAAGTATGTCAGAAATAAGGTTATCCTGTTAAATTCGCAGTTCTGACGATATGCAAATAATTGCAGAAAAAAATAGTTTTAGCTTTTGTCAGTTAGGAGGGAAATCATATGCCACGTAAATGTGTAGTAACTGGTAAATCAACTCGTTCTGGAAACGCACGCTCCCACGCAATGAACGCTAACAAGCGTACATGGGGTGCTAACCTTCAAAAAGTACGTATTCTTGTAGACGGAAAGCCTAAGCGTGTTTGGGTATCTACAAGAGCTCTAAGATCAGGTAAAGTTGAACGCGTATAATCAAGCAAAATTGCATGTATCTGCCGTTTAGGCAGACACATGCGCGGCATCCAGATGGATGCCTTTTTTTGTTGCCATTTTCATTTGACCGTCTGCTGTTTTTTGCCTCAAGCTCATTCTGCCCCAATTAAGGACAAAATAATAGCACCCTGTCTCCAGGGTGCCAAAACAGTTTCAAACTATAAAACATTACGCAGTCTGCCTGTTTTTTTGCTTTTGATTTATTAATCCTTTTTAAATGCACCCAACATTGCCCGTACGAGGCCACCTAAAAACCTAGGCAGTTTGATTGTATAGAATCTCATACCGTCCCTCCTCACCATCTCTCGGAAACCAGTCTTCTTTTTGTATCCCTATATTATATTCCGGGATGTACAAAATTTGCCCTTTTCGCAATGTACCTTCAAAGATAAATCGTAAAAAATCAGAAGCTGATTTCTACTTATGTGCCAAAAGCACCTAAGGTTACGAAAAGAGCCTTCGCTTAAGACCTTTCAGTCCTTGCTCCTTACAACTAATAATATGCCTTCAGAAAATGAAAAAGTACCATGACCTCTAATAAGTTCATTACTTATACATAGTGTCGATCCCATAGAAATATGACAGTCTTTTAATGGGTATTTAAAATTTTTAAGTGTCATTCCAGAGACTGATGGAGTTGCAGGAAGGAAGGAAATATATTTAAAGTCATCAAGTTTGTTTACGGTATAGGTGCCAGGTTTCATTACATATAAAATATTTTTCGTATCAATAATTACAGTTGGAATGTTAATTCCCTGCTGCAGCGGTTTGAGCAAAAGCTGGATGTTCGCCATCAAGTGGTCCAGGCGGCCGCCGGTAGCACCAAAGATTGATATGGACTCAGGATGCTGTTCAATGGCCCAATTCAAAGCCAATTCCATATCTGTTTCATCTTTTTCTGGTTTGAATTTCTTGAGATCGGCCACTTCTTTCTCAATTTCCGCCAACTCTTCGTCTGTGACCGAGTCAAAATCGCCGAACGCCATTGAAGGTTTTATACCTGCGTTCAGCAAATAGAATACGCCTCTGTCTATCCCAATCCATACAACCTGGCCGTCGTCGAATTGATGGAAGTCTGGAATCAGGCTAAATGGGCCACCCGCTACCATGTTAATTTTCATCGCAAATTACCCTCCTATGATTATGACCTCATTAATTCAATCTGCCTGAAAAGGTAAAAGGGCTGTTTCACCCCTATGTATTGCCGTTGTTAAGAAAAGCCAGCCGTAGTCCGGCTGGCTTTTACAAGGATTATTTTAGGCTGGCAATGGCTGCTGCCCTGTCTTCCTTATTGAATACAGCAGAGCCAGCTACCAGAACCGTCGCTCCTGCATCTGCGCATAGCCTGGCAGTCTCTTCATTCACTCCGCCGTCAATCTCGATTTCAAGGCCTGGATTTAGTGCATCTGCCATCTCCCTGACTTCCCTGATTTTTGGCAGGACAGACGGAATGAACTTTTGCCCGCCAAAACCCGGATTGACGGACATGAGAAGCACCATATCCACATCCTCGATGATATGCTTAAGGCTTTCCACTGGAGTCGCCGGGTTTAGGACAACTCCTGCTTTAACTCCAGTGGATTTAATTAACTGGACTGTCCTGTGCAGGTGCCTGCATGCTTCCACATGGACAGTGATGTAATCTGCACCAGCTTTGGCAAATGCTTCAATGTACTGGTCTGGATTTTCTATCATCAAGTGGACATCGAGCGGCAATTGAGTAACAGGCCTGATGGCTTCCACAATCAGAGGACCAATCGTAATGTTTGGCACAAAATGCCCATCCATTACATCGACATGAATATAATCTGCCCCTCCACGCTCGACGTCCTTGATCTCGTCGCCTAGCCGGGCAAAGTCTGCAGATAATATTGATGGTGCTATTTTAACCATGATTCAGTACCTCGGCTTTCTATCTTTGATTTCTAATAAAAAGTCCTTATAATGCGCATATCTGTATTCCGGCAAGGTTCCTGCTTCAACAGCTGCTTTGACCGCACATTTAGGCTCAGCCATATGCAGGCAGCCCCTGAACTTGCAATCCTCGCTGAGTTCATAAATATCAGGAAAACATGAATTCAGCTCTTCGGCCTCAATATCGGTAAACTCCAATGAACTAAAGCCAGGCGTATCCGCAACGAGTCCATTGTTAATCGAAATCAATTCAACATGCCTTGTCGTATGTTTCCCCCGTCCGAGGTGGGAGGAAATGTCGTCGGTTTTCAGTTCCAGATCTGGCCGGATTGCATTCAGAAGCGAGGACTTGCCTACTCCCGACTGACCGGCAAAAACGGAAATTTTACCCTCAATGTGCGGACTTAATTCTTCCAGACCTGAGGAAGTTTCCGACGATGTGAAAATGACCTCATAACCTGCATTTCGATAATCTGCCGCGAATGACTCAAGCCGGACTTTTTGCACTTCATTTGTTAGATCCATTTTTGTAATGCAAATGATTGGCTGGATACGATTGTATTCAACCAGGACAAGGAACCTGTCAAGCAAGGCTGTACTAAAGTCGGGTTCTACAGCAGAAAAGACAAGAATTGCCTGATCCACATTCGCTATAGGAGGCCGGACAAGTTCATTCTTCCGACCCTTTACCTCCAGAATATAACCCTCGGTGTCATTTTCCGCCTGGAAAACAACCTCATCACCAACAAGTGGAGTCACCTTGTTCTTACGGAATATACCTCGCCCTCGGCATTGTACGATTCCATCCTTGTTAGCAACATAATAAAAACCGCTCAGTGCCTTGATAATTTTGCCCTCAGGCATAGCAACACTCCCTGTCTGTTAGTCTTCCGGCTATTCAACCTCATCACTTATGATTACGTTGTTATCACGGATAACCATATAAGAAGCCTTTTCACCCGGAGGTATCTGAAATTCAATGGTATATTCCCTGTTTTCTGTAATTTCAAAAGTTTCATATGGAACCGACATCGTATGCACCAAATCATCTACAAAAATCTGGATGGTTTGCGGCTGGCCAGGTTCGACGGGTTCATACAGGATATTGATTCTTTCCTTTACGACCTTCGGAGGGATTTTTTCAGGGCCCTTGGAAATAACAACTTTTACTTTGCTGCCTTTTCTCAATTCGGTTTCAGGAGCAGGTTCTTGAGAAATGACTAACCCTTCAGAAACAGTATCGTGATATTCCTGAGTACTTTCAATTTCTAGCCCATATGCAGCCTTGTAATTATTAAGCGCTTTTTCAGTGTACCCGCTCAAATCCTCCAGCTTAATAAGTTCTGGACCAAGACTTACGGTAAATTCCAGGACAGTTTCTTCAGGGATGACAGATTCTCCAACTGGAGGATACTGCTCAATAATAGTACCTGGCTCACTATCGTCATGCTCTTCTGTTTTTTCTATGTCCTTGAAATTTTTCCCTTCGAGGAGTTGTACAACGTCATCGTATAATCTGCCGCTATAATCCGACAGCTCCATCTCTTCTTTTCCGGTACTGATATATAGATCGATTTCATTGCCTTCTTTGATCATTTTACCGGCTTTTGGATTCGTGCGGATGACATTTCCTGCCTCGATTTCTTCATCGCTGATTTCTTTTTTGTCCCCAATGATAAAATTCGCGGACATTAGTTCTGCCACCGCTTCTTCAACTTCCATTCCGCTGACATCAGGTACTTCAACTTCTTTAGGACCGAATAAGTCAGGGCCCATGGTTACCGCGACTATGCCTGCAGTTAGAATCAGTAAAAATAATATCGTTAAGATTATCGGCCATTTCTTTTTCTTCTTTTTCTCAGGCTTACCTTCTGGCTGCCCCTGGGAAAGAGTAGCTTCCTTGCGGATTATCGTTTCATCAAGGGTATGAAAAGGTCTGTCATTCGTTATGATAGGTATCGCTTTAGTTGCTTCGTCATCTTCAGGAATAAAAAACTTTTCTTCGTTAAGGCGTTTGGCATCAAGTGCTGTTCGGAGATCTTCTTCCATTTCATCGACATTGTCATAGCGATGGAAAGGGTCCTTTGCTGTCGCCTTAAGTACTATATTTTCCACGCTTTGTGGAATTTGCGGATTCCACCTTTTTAAAGATGGGGTTTCCGATTGCAGATGCTTGAGTGCGATTGATACGGCAGATTCTCCTGAGAATGGCAGCCTGCCCGTAAGCAATTCAAACATGACGATGCCAATCGAATAAATATCTGATTTCTTGTTTGCCATCCCCCCTCTTGCCTGTTCAGGGGATAAGTAATGAACAGAACCAAGCACAGAATTCGTTTGCGTAATGCTTGTCGCGCTTAAAGCCATCGCAATCCCAAAATCAGTTATTTTCACTGTGCCGTTGGGGTCGATCAAGATATTGTGCGGCTTGATATCACGATGGACTATATGGTTATGATGGGCATGTGAAATGGCAGATGTCAGTTGCTGCATGATTTCCAGTGCTTCATCGACCGGAACAGGCGCGTGCTGTTGTATGTATTGTTTAAGTGTCTGTCCATCCACATATTCCATTACGATATAGTATAGCCCGTCCTCTTCTCCGACATCATATATACTGACGATATTCGGATGTGCAAGGCTGGTAGCGGATTGCGCTTCCCTGTGGAATCTGCGGATAAACTCATCGTCATTGGCAAAATCAAGACGAAGCATTTTGACCGCGACATCCCTGTCAAGGATCATGTCATGGGCAAGGTAGACATTCGCCATTCCTCCGCCGCCAATCATATCCATTATTTTATAGCGTCCGCTGATTCTTTTTCCTATAATCATTTTCTTCACCTGCCCTCGTTGAATTCCTGGTATTCGACGATAGCAAGAGTAATATTATCTTCGCCGCCGTATTGGTTGGCCCTTGTGATAAATTCTGCTGCCTTTTCTTCCAATGACAACTCAGCATTAGTAATGATACTTTCCATTTCATCCTGGCCAACTTTATTGGAAAGGCCATCTGAACATAACAGCAAAGCATCACCTTCTTCAAAGATAATGGTTTTCAAGTCCATTTCTACGGAATCTTCGGTACCCAGTGCTCTCAAAAGGACATTTTTCCGCGGATGATGCTCTGCATCTTCCTTAGAAATTTGACCTGAACGTACAAGCTCATTCACTAGTGAATGATCCTCTGTCATTTGTTTGAAACCTGATTCATTCAACAGATAGCAGCGGCTGTCACCTATATTCACGACTGTCGCAAAAATATTCGTGCAAACAGCGGCCACAATCGTTGTCCCCATACCTTCACACTCAGTATTATTCAACGAATGCTGAAATAATTGCTTATTAGCCCCTACTACAGCTTCTTTAAGCCAATTTTCCGCTTCTTCCGCAGTATGTATCTTGGCTGATTCTTCCCAAAGGCCTTTCAAATGCTTGGTCGTCATATCACTGGCAACATCTCCTGCACGGTGGCCGCCCATGCCATCAGCTACGATGGCAAGGCGCTGCCCGTGAGGATTTATAAAGATGCCGCCATTGTCTTCATTATGCAGGCGAACTTTTCCCCTGTCTGTCATGAAAACAGCCTTCATCTCTTCACCTCGTCTCTTCTTTTCTTTCTTTCGCCCGAAGTTGTCCGCAAGCTGCTTCAATGTCATGCCCTTGTTCTCTTCTTATTGTAACATTCACACCCCTGTCGCGAAGCGTGCGTTCGAACTGGAAGATCTGGCTCTTTGGTGTCCTTACGTAATCTCGTTCAGGCACATAGTTTACTGGAATCAAATTAATGTGGCACTTCAGCCCTTTTACAAGCTTAGCAAGTTCCTCAGCATGCTCAACCTGATCATTGACGCCGCCGAACAATCCATATTCAAAGCTGATTCTTCGTCCTGTTTTATTGACGTAATAGCGAACCGCATCCATGAGATCGGGAAGCTTATAAGCACGGTTGATCGGCATCAGCCTGCTTCGGAGTTCTGAATTTGGCGCGTGCAGCGAAATCGCAAAGTTGATTTGCATATTTTCATCGGCAAATTGATAAATTTTCGGAATGATCCCGCTGGTTGAAACGGTGATATGGCGCGCACCGATATTCAATCCCTTTTCGTGATTGACGATTTTCAGGAATGAAAGCATATTGTCATAATTATCGAATGGCTCGCCGATTCCCATGATAACAATCGAACTTACCCTTTCATCCGTTTCATCAAGTGCCTGTTGTACTTTTACGACCTGGGCAACGATTTCTCCTGCTTCCAGGTTTCTTTTTAAACCGCCAAGTGTCGAAGCACAGAATGTACATCCAATCCGGCAGCCAACCTGCGTCGTAACACAAACCGAATTACCATATTCATGCCTCATCAACACTGTTTCAATTGAAACACCGTCATGCAATTCAAATAAGAATTTTATGGTTCCATCTGAAGATGTCTGCTGGATAATTGTATTTAAGGTAGTAAGCACAAAATACTCGTTAAGCTTGTCCCTTAGAGGCTTCGACAGGTTTGACATGTCCTCGAAGGATGCAGCTCTTTTTTTATAAAGCCAGTCAAAAATTTGTTCAGCCCTAAATGGTTTTTCGTCCTGTTCCTTCAGCCAGTTCTTCAATTCATCAAGCTGAAGTGAATAAATGGACTTCTTCTCAGTATCCTCGGCTGCTGTATTTCTCGTTGTTTTTTCATGTTCCATGGTTACTCCACCTTCTTTCCCTTTCCTTATTGCTGTTTCCGTATAGGCTGCTCTTTTCGAACCAAGTTCTAATCCTGCAGTCCATTTGATTCCGTCCTCTTTTCGAGGAGGTTTCTGAATCAAGACTGGAAATTAAAAATAGTTGTAAAAACAACAAAGTTTACGAAAAGCGTTTCCTTAAACAAGCAATATAAAATCCATCAGAGCCAAAATCCTGGGGAAGAATTTGGACATCAAAGCCATTGATCAGTGGCTTTATTGCCTCAGGCATTCTTTCTGCAAGTTCTGTATCTCCTTCGAATTCTTTATGTTCGAGCAAAAACTTCTCAATGACTTCCTGGTTCTCTTCCCTGTCGACTGTGCATGTGCTGTAGACCAGGGTGCCTCCTGGCTTCATAAGCGGAGCAACCGACTCAAGTAAGCTCAGCTGGATTGATTGCAGCTGCGATAAGTCTGTTTCTTTCTTAGTATACTTCATATCCGGCTTTCTTCTCATTACTCCAAGACCTGAGCAGGGAGCATCAAGCAAAATCCGGTCAATGGATTCCTTCTCAAAATGCTCTGCTGCCTGCCGGCTGTCCATTTTCCTGGCCTCTATGTTTTCCAGTCCAAGCCGCTCAGCATTTTGCACAATTAGCTTTACTTTATGCTCATGCAGGTCCAGCGAAATGACTTTGCCGCTATTTCCCAGTTTTTCTGCTATATGTGATGATTTGCCTCCTGGTGCCGCACAGGCATCAAGGATGACTTCCTCTTCTTTTATGCCAAGCGCATGTGCCACAAGCATCGAACTTTCATCCTGGATGGTCAATAAACCATATTTGAAGGCTTTAGAGGATGCGAGATTGCCTCGGAGGCATTTGATTGCTTCTGGCAGAATCGGGCTTGGCTCCGCTTCATAGCCTTCTTCCTCCAGCAATTCGAGACACTCCTCTCGAGATATCCTTGTCAAATTGACCCTTCCGGTTTGCAATGGTGCGGTCAAATTCACTTCACACATTTGCCGAGTCTTTTCGAGACCAAACTGGCTTACCCATCTTTTAACAAGCCATAATGGGTGGCTAGTTTCAATTGAAATTCTTTCTGCCGGGTCGGAAATCGAATCCAGTGAAGGAAGACCATTCCTCTGGATGCTGCGCAGAACGCCGTTAACGAGACTGGCGATGCCTTTATGACCGCGCCGTTTTGCAATTTCCACTGCTTCAAATATAGCAGCTCTATCCGGTATTTTATCTAAATAGGTCATCTGGTAAACCGTCATCCTCAGCAAATTGATAACCCAGCTTTGCAGCTTTTTGTTATTCTCGATAAAAGGCTTCAGATAGAAATCCAGGGTCATCTTCCTCTGAAGCGTCCCATAAACCAGCTCAGTGAGCAACCCTACATCAATTGGGCTGATTTCATTTTTTTCGATCGTGCTGTTAAGAAGCAAATTGCTGTATGCCTGATTCTTTTCGATCGTCTCCAGGAGCTGCAATGCTGCGTCCCTCACATTTTTCTTCTTACTCATTGCTGTCTCCTAACTTTGCTCCTGGTTCAATATTTGAACCCGCTCCAAGGAGGAACTGTTTTGCGTCCATTTTTTTCTTGCCTGCCGGCTGGAGCTCGGTGATTTTCACAGCCGTATCATCACCAGTGGCGACTATCAAGCCGTCTTCTTCAAGCTTAACAATTGTACCCGGCTCATCGCTTCCTGTATATGTTGTCTTCTCAGCAGACCAAAGTTTCATCACAGCGCCATCCATTGTCGTGTAAGCCACTGGCCACGGATTCATGCCGCGGATGTGGTTATAAATTTGCGCTCCCGGGTTGGTCCAGTTGATTTTTTCCTGTTCCCTTTTGATGTTCCACGCAAAGGTAGCTTCTTCATCGTTTTGCGGAACAGGAGTAATTTCTCCTTCTAACAGCTTTGGAATCGTCTCGGATAAAAGGTCGGCACCGGCTGCGCTCATTTTATCATGCAAGGAGCCAACCGTATCAGCATCAGTTACTGGAACCTCCACTTGCGTCAATATATCGCCGGCATCAAGTTTTTCAACCATATACATAATTGAAATACCCGTTTTTTCTTTCCCCTGGATGATCGCGTAATGGATCGGTGCCCCGCCGCGCAGTTGAGGAAGAAGTGATGCATGGACGTTGATGCAGCCATACTTTGGTGCCTCCAGCAGCTGCTTAGGCAGAATTTGGCCGAATGCGGCTGTCACGATTAAATCAGGATTCAACGCAAGAATTTTATCAAGCTCTTCCTGCTGTCGGATTTTCTCCGGCTGATATACTGGAATATCATGCTTCAATGCTTCTGCCTTTACTGGTGGCGGCGTCAAAACTCGTTTCCTGCCAACTGGTCGGTCAGGCTGTGTGACAACAGCTATGACATTGTATCCATCATCTAACAGCCTTCTTAAAACCGGAACGGAAAAATCCGGAGTTCCCATAAATACAATTCTTGTCATTCCTGGTTCAACTCCTCTAATTCTGCTTCTTCCATATATCTTGAGACTTTGGAGGTGAATAACACTCCATGCAAATGGTCAATTTCATGCAAAATGGCTCTTGCCAGAAACTCCTCTGCCTCTATTTCATAGCTTTTACCTCTGCGGTTTTGAGCCCTTACCTTCACATAATTCGGGCGTGTGACTTCACCGTACAGTCCTGGGAAGCTTAAGCAGCCTTCCGCGCCGGTCTGTTCCCCGCGCGTCTCAAGTATTTCCGGGTTGATCAGTTCAATCGTGCCATGCTCATCATCTATATCAACGATGGCTATTTGCTTCTTTATATCAATTTGAGGGGCTGCCAGTCCGACTCCATCAAATTCAATCATTGTATCATACATATCATCCAGCAGCTTAGCGAGCTTCTTATCAAAAATCGTGACTGATTCGCATTCCTGCTCCAAGATATCTGCTGGGTAGGTAACAATTTTTCGTACTGCCAAAATAAATCCTCCATTAACACCATTTAAAATAATTAAGCTCTTTTCGAAAACTTCGTTGCTTTTACACTCGGAATTTAACGACAATTTTACATTCTTATAGTATTAGCTTGTTCAATCGGTGTTTTCCATAAACTTTTTGTTTTTATAAAGGCTCTGTTAAATTAGGCTGTTGATTTTCGTTCCAGGCGCTTCGCTTTCCGCGGAAGAATTATGAAAAAGCCCAACTGCCGGCTTTTTCAAAGAGCGAATTCTTCATTGGGGCTGGCGCAGAGCTTCCTCGTCGCAAGCTCCTGCGGGGTGCAAATGATTCCTCACGAGAATCATTTCACCTAGGTCTCATCTGTCCAGCTGATCCTGCTGGAGTCTTCGCGCCTTCCACTACAATCAACAGCGTTAAATAACAACATTGAGCATTAACACAGCCTTTTTTTAATGTTTGATTTGTGCTGCTATTTTACTACTTATGCTTTACATCAAAATATAGGGGTTCAGGTCGACGGAAATTTGCAGTCCGCCGGTTCCCATTTCCTGTTGATAATGATCGAGAATTGCTTTTAGGGCATTATTCAGTTCTGGTTCCTTTTTGTATTTTATCAGACATTGGTAACGATATCTATCGTTGATGCGGGGGATAGGCGAAGCGACTGGTCCCAGCACTACTGCCTCCTTGGACAACCTGGAGGTTATGAACTTCGCTATTTTTTCGGTAACAGACACTACCTTCATCAGTTCTTCGTGACTGACCGTCACGAGTGACAGATAATAGAATGGCGGATATTGATGTACCTTCCGCACCATCATCTCATGCTGATAGAATCGGTCGTAATCCTGGGTACCCGCTAGCTCAACGCTGTAGTGCTCAGGTGTATAAGTCTGGATGACAACCTCACCTGGAAGCAGATGCCTGCCAGCCCTGCCGCTTACCTGAGTCAAAAGCTGGAACGTTTTTTCTGAGGAACGGAAGTCGGGCAGATGCAGCATCGTATCCGCAGAAAGTACTCCTACAAGTGTTATATTCGGGAAATCAAGGCCTTTTGCGATCATTTGCGTACCAAGCAAAATGTCAGCCTGCCCCTCCTGGAAAGCACTCAGCAGCTTTTCATGTGAGCCCTTCCTCCCTGTCGTATCAACATCCATCCTGATGACTCTCGCTTCCGGCAGCAGCTTATGCAGCTCCTCTTCAACCTTCTGCGTACCTGTCCCAAAATATCTGATATGTTCGCTATTGCATTCCGGGCAGATCGTTGGCACTCTGTCCTCATAACCGCAATAATGGCATTTCATTTGTTCATTATAACGGTGGTACGTAAGTGTGATATCGCAATGCGGGCAGTTCATTACATAACCGCAGTCCCGGCACATCACGAATGATGAATGGCCTCTCTTATTTAAAAACAAGACAGTCTGTTCATTTTTCTCAAGACGATCCTTTAACTTTTCAAAAAGCTTTATAGAAAACATCGAGCGATTCCCAGTTCGCAATTCTTCTCTCATGTCGACAATTTCAACGGCAGGCAGTGCCTGGTTATTCATCCGTTTCGGAAGTGAAAGTAAGGTATATCTGCCTTTCTGCGCCCGTGCGAATGATTCAAGCGATGGTGTAGCACTGCCGAGGACTACCGGGCAAGCATAGGTCTTTGCCCGCTGGATTGCGACATCCCGTGCATGGTACCTGGGGTTTTCTTCCTGTTTATAGCTTGATTCATGTTCCTCATCGATGATGATGATTCCAAGGTTTTCGAATGGTGCAAAAATCGCTGATCGCGCACCTACTACCACTTTGACTTCCTTACGCTGGATTTTCCGCCATTCATCATACTTCTCGCCTGCAGACAGACCGCTGTGCATCACCGCCACTAAATCGCCGAAGCGTTCCTTGAAGCGAGTGACCATCTGCGGCGTAAGCGCAATTTCAGGGACGAGTACAATCGCTTCCTTCCCTTTATTAAGGACCTCCTGGATCGATTGAAGGTAAATCTCCGTTTTCCCACTGCCTGTAACGCCATATAACAGAAAGACTTCATGGTGTTCATTTTCAATAGAAGAAAGCACCGGGCTGATTGCATTTTCCTGCTCTTTCGTCAGTGTCAAAGCGGTTTTTCTCGCAAACTCACGTTCAGAATACGGATCCCTGTATACCTCTAATTCTTCTACTTTAAGGATGCCTTTTTTGACAAGTGAATTAATTGACGCCTGTGATATTCCCAAAGTGGAAAGTATCAGCCTTTGTTCAGAAGGCTCAGGATTTTCAAGAAAGAAATCGACTATTGCCTGTTGGCCTGATGCCTGTGCGGAAAGACTTTCTTTCACCTCTTGCAGGTTTTCAGGACCGACGGCTGGGTACACGTGCTTAAGAAGCTTTTTACGCACTCGGTCTTTCACTTGGTAGATGACCTCAACTGTGCCTGCAGCGGCTTCTTTCTGCAACTGCTGGACGAGCCCTTGCAAAACAGCGTCTTCCCATTTCAGTTCATTTCTTTCTTTAAACAGTTTCCTGAGCTCATCAGGCATTTCTTCAATGTCAGCGCCCTTTGCCAGGACGATCTTCTTTTCATATTTCGCCTTGAGGGCGGCAGGGAGCATCGCCTGGTAGGAGGAGATTTTATAGCTTAATGTATGCTCAGTAAGCCATTCACCAAGCTGGAGAAGCTCTTCATTCAATACAGGCGTCAAATCGAGCGGCTCGATAATTTCCCGTAACTTTGAAAAACTTGATTCTTCTTTCAGTTCCGTCACGAACCCCTGGATTTTCCTTGGTCCAAAAGGGACTATAACCCGTGTCCCAGGCTTGATGACATCTTTGAATCTAGTAGGAATTTTATAGTCAAAGGTCTTGTCTGTTTGCTTGGCGGGCACATCGACAATAACACTGGCTATATTCATAGGCTCTCATCCTTATTTAGCAGCTGGCCGACTTCCAAAAGGATGTTTCTGGCAACATCACTTTTTGACATCAACGGCAATTTCACGTTTGCGCCATCCCTTTTAAAGATGGTCACAATGTTCGTATCCGTACCAAATCCTGCTCCTTCTTGTTTTACGTCGTTTGCGACAATCAGGTCAGCGTTTTTCCTTGTCAGCTTGCTCTTTGCATGTTCCTCAACATTATTCGTTTCGGCAGCAAACCCGACCACCACCTGACGAGACTTTCTCTGCCCTAATTCAAAAAGAATGTCCGTCGTCCTTTCTAGCTCAAGCGCCTGGTCACCCTCTTTTTTCTTCATTTTTTCATCGTAAACATACTTTGGACGGTAATCTGCTACAGCCGCAGTCCCGATGAGTACATCCGCTTTCTCGAAATGTTCCAGTGCGGCTCGGTACATTTCTTCTGCACTTTCGACCAATATGAGTTCCGCTCCTGCAGGTGCGTCAAGGTTAACTGGACCTGAAACAAGGACTACGCGCGCGCCCATTTTTACAGCTTCTGAAGCGATTGCGTACCCCATTTTTCCTGTAGAATGGTTGGTCAGAAAGCGGACAGGATCGATTTTTTCCCTGGTAGGGCCTGCTGTGATCAAGACTGTCTTACCCGTCAGTTCCTCGTGTTTCTTATTGAAATAATGGCTGGCAAGCTCGACGATTGTTTCCGGTTCCTCGAGACGCCCTTTGCCTGTATATCCGCATGCCAGATACCCTTCTCCCGGCTCAATAAAGTCGTAGCCAAAGCTTCTTAAGGTATCCATGTTTTTTTTCACTGCCGGATGGCTGTACATATGGACGTTCATCGCCGGGGCAATCCACACGGGGGCAGTTGCTGCAAGCAAGGTGGTCGATATCATATTGTCGGCAATTCCGTTTGCAAGCTTGCCTATTATATTGGCAGTCGCAGGTGCAACAATAATCAGATCCGCCCAATCGGCAAGATGGATATGCGCGATGTTCTCAGGATTTTTTTCATCGAATGTATCTGTATAAACTTCACTTCTCGACAAAGCCTGGAAGGTGAGTGGAGTAACGAATTTAGCAGCTGATTCACTCAAGATAACCTTCACTTCGGCGCCCGCCTGTGTCAGCTTGCTTGTCAGTGCGGCACCTTTATAAACAGCGATTCCGCCGGTTACACATAGTAGAATTTTTTTACCGTTAAGCATGTTAGAGAACCCCCATTATACACAAACTTTCATTATGATTGAACTATAACATTTTTTCACAGATTAAGCATGAAATGCGCAAGATTGAGATCTCATTAGCCCTAATTGCAGACCTTCCATGAATACATGCTCAAAGTGGCCTTAAAAAAGTTGAAGTGTATTTCTGAACCAAAAAAAAACAACCCATTAAATAGGTTGTTATCGTGGAATTATTCGTTGATATTTAACTCTTCATGGCTGGCAGCTGTTTTGAAATGAAGCTTTTCAGCGTTGATTTCCTCTAGTGCCTTGCCAACAAATTTGTATGATACATACTTATCCATTTTCGGCTCCATGTGAACCTGCATGCTGCGCGCACGCTTAGCAGCCACAGATACCAAAGAATATTTTGAATCGATTTTCGTCATTAATGAATCAATAGAAGGATAAAGCATTTAATCTACCTCCAGCATTTTTTTATAGCGATGTTGAACACGTTCCCTGCGACAGTGCTCCGCAACGACGATTGCCTTCACGCGCTCGGCTGCTCTTTCAACCTGGTCGTTTTCAACAACATAATCATACAATTCCATCATTTCGATTTCTTCTCTTGCGGCTCTCATTCTGCCTTTAATAATATCCTCTGTCTCCGTTCCTCGCGTAACGATCCGGTTTTCAAGCTCTGAAAGGCTAGGCGGCGCAAGGAAAATGAACAGCCCTTCCGGAAACTTCCTGCGAACCTGGCTAGCGCCCTGGACTTCTATCTCCAGGAACACGTCCTTCCCGGCATCAAGCGTTTCGCGGACATATTCAACAGGAGTGCCGTAATAATTGCCGACAAACTCGGCGTATTCAAGCAATTGATCCTGTTTGATCATCTCTTCGAATTCTACCCTTGTTTTGAAGAAATAATCTACTCCATTCCTCTCACCTTCACGCGGCAGTCTGGTAGTAGCTGAGACGGAATATTCAAAAGCTGTATCCGGCTGGGAAAATAATTCTTTCCGGACCGTCCCTTTGCCAACACCAGATGGCCCTGAAAGAACAATCAACAATCCTTTTTCCTGCATTAAAAAGTCCTACCCTTCATCAATGATATCATCCCGGTCATTCAAGCGGTGTGCAACCGTTTCCGGCTGTACTGCGGAGAGAATGACGTGGTCGCTGTCCATTACGATAACAGCTCTTGTCCTTCTGCCATATGTAGCATCTATTAAAGACCCTCGGTCGCGCGCATCCTGAATGATCCTTTTAATCGGAGCCGATTCAGGACTTACGATCGAAATGATCCTATTCGCTGAAACAATATTGCCAAAGCCTATATTTATAAGCTTGATTGCCATGATGGTCCCCCTAATCATCAGTTATTTATTTTGGCCTTGCAGAGCTCTTTCTAAACGCTATTCTATATTTTGGACTTGTTCCTTAATCTTTTCAAGGAGACTTTTCATTTCGACAACTTCTTTGGCAATTCTTGAATCATTCGCTTTGGATCCTATCGTGTTAACTTCGCGATTCATTTCTTGAAGCAGAAAATCAAGTTTCCTGCCAAGAGGTTCATTTGCCTTCATTATTTCTGAAAACTGGCTTACATGGCTTTCAAGCCTGGTGACTTCTTCACTGATATCAGCTTTATCTGCAAAAAATGCGACTTCGGTAAGAATCCGGTCTTCATCAGCCTGCCCTGCCAGAAACTCAGTCATTTTCTTATTCAGCCTGTCCCTGTATTGTACCACGACATCGGGTGCGTATTTTTTCACACTGCCGATATTCCCTTTTAAAAGCCCGATATGTTGCGACACATCACTCTCAAGTGCTGCTCCTTCAAGCTTCCGCATTTGAACCAATTGGCTTCCAGCTTCCTCAACGGCAGCAAGGACAAGTCGTTCAAGCTCATCATTTTCGGTTTCTTTTTCTTCAATATGGATAATTTCTTCCCGGTTTACAAGGTCATGCAGTTCAACCTCTCCGGTAATGCCGTACCTGTTTTTGATTTCAGATATGTGATGGACGAATTCGTCCAGGGCTTGCCAGTCAATATGTACACTTCGGCTTACTGCGCCTTCGCCTTCCAAAGTTACAAAAACTTCGACTCTCCCTCTTTTTATGTGCTCGCCAAGTTTCTTTTTTATTTTCTCTTCTGTTTTCAGGAGCTGGCGGGGCATGCGAATATGAAATTCACAGAAACGGTGGTTGACCGTTTTAACCTCGACTATCACGCTGAACCTTTCCGATTCAGCCTTACTCCTTCCAAATCCAGTCATACTGACGACCATTTCAGACACATCCAATCTTTCTAAAAAGTCGAGTTTCCTGTAGACCCTATGGAAAGGGGAATAATGGTAAAAAAAAAGAAAGGCAATAGAGCCTTCTCTATTACCTAACGGATTATATCATATTTCTTTTTGTTTTTCTTGCAAAAAATGTTCCGGCCAGCAAAAAAGTAGGAACGGCCGACAAACCTAGGATCAGCAGCCAGTCTGAAGGCAAGATTGATACTGTATGGAAAATCGGTTGAAGGGATGGTGAGTAGATGACTACAAGCACCATTGCCAACGATGAAAGGACAGCCCACACTAGATACTTGTTGCCAAAAGGGTTTCGTGCAAAAACAGATTTTTCACTGCGGCAATCAAATACATGGATAAGCTGGGCCATCACAAGTGTTGCGAAGGCAATAGTCTGGGCATATGCAAGTTCGTCCGGATTTCTTCCATATACGATCATGAATGCAATCAGGGTAACCAAACCGATTAAGAATCCTCTCGATATGACCTTCCAGCCTAGTCCGCGTGCAAATACCCCTTCTTTCGGATGGCGCGGCGGACGCTTCATCACATTGTCTTCTGGCTGGTCAAGCCCGAGGGCCATTGCAGGCAGTCCATCTGTCACAAGATTTACCCACAGGATTTGGATTGGTACGAGCGGCAGCGGCAAGCCGATGATCATCGCGAACAGCATGACCAGAATCTCACCGACATTTGATGCAAGCAGGTACCTGATGAACTTCCTGATATTTTCATAGATATTGCGGCCTTCTTTAATCGCCGCTTTAATTGTGGCAAAGTTATCATCTAGCAGGACGAGCGATGAAGCTTCCTTCGCAACGTCCGTACCGGTTATACCCATTGCCACGCCAATATCCGCTGCTTTGATGGCGGGAGCATCATTGACTCCGTCACCGGTCATCGCGACAATGTGCCCCCTGTTTTGAAGCGCCTTGACTATTTTCAATTTATGTTCAGGAGATACGCGGGCAAAAACGGAAACATCATCAACGACATCTTCAAGCTCGGACACCGACATCTCCGATAATGCCTTCCCATCAATGACCTTACTGTCTTTCGTTAATATCCCAAGCTGTTTTGCGATGGCTTTAGCGGTAATTACGTGGTCGCCTGTAATCATCACCGTCTTGATACCGGCATCGCGGCACTCTTTTACAGCCGTCCTAACCTCAGGGCGCGGCGGATCGATCATTCCCTGCAAGCCGATGAAAGTCAAACCCTTTTCCGCTTCATTTTCATGGAGGACAACAGTATTCTGGGAAATTGGCTTGAAGGCAATTGCAATTGTTCTTAATGCATTCCCTGCCAGTTCTTCAATCGCATTTTTTACCTTTGCTGACAGTTCTTTTGACAGGAATTGCTGTCTTTCATCCCAGAGAATGGATTCGCTCAATCCAATCAGTACATCAGGTGCACCTTTGACTACTGCAAACTTCCTGCCTGTTTTATCCTTAACGATCATACTCATCATTTTACGCTGAGAATCGAATGGAAACTCGTTGATGATTTCGAACTGCTCAAGCAGGCCATGTCTTCTGTATCCCGCTTTCATCGCGGCAACTAACAGAGCTCCCTCAGTAGGATCGCCGTCGATAGCATATTCACCATCTTTTTCGATGATCTCAGCGTGGTTGCACAGCATTCCAAATGTTAACAGCTGCTGGAGCGATTTTTCATTCTGAGGATCAATACTTTTTTCTTTAAGGAAAAATTGACCTTTTGGAGAATAGCCAACCCCGTCGACATTCCAGGTTTTTCCGCCACTCCACAAATGGGTGACGGTCATCTTGTTTTGTGTCATCGTTCCTGTTTTATCAGAACAAATAACAGATGCACAGCCAAGTGTTTCCACAGCCGGCAGCTTCCTGACAATAGCCTTCTGCCTGATCATACGCTGAACACCAAGCGATAATGCTACGGTAACAATAGCAGGCAAACCCTCAGGAATTGCAGCAACTGCCAAACTGACACCCGCAAGGAACATTGTATATAGATCATGGCCCTGCAGAACACCGATTCCGACTACCAGCAACGTAAGGAACAGTGCAGCCGTAATCAGGATTTTACCAAGCTGTTCTAGCCTCCTTTGCAGCGGTGTTTCCTGGACTTCGGCTGATTGCAGCAAATCAGCGATCTGGCCCATTGCCGTTTTCATCCCAGTAGCAACGACAACGCCTGTGCCGCTTCCCCTTGTAACCATCGTTCCCATGAAAGCCATATTTTCCATATCGCCAAGTCCCGGATTAGGTATCCTCAAGGGACTTGTGTTCTTTTGAACCGGGACAGACTCCCCCGTAAGTGCTGATTCTTCTATTTCCAGACTCCTCGATTCAATCAAGCGTATATCGGCGCCAATCCTGTCCCCAGAAGTGAATTTTAAAATATCGCCTGGAACTACTTCCCTCGATGGTATCTTGACCCATCCTCCATCCCTCAGCACATGGACCTGAGGAGCAGACAATTCTTTTAGGGCATCAAGGGATTTTTCTGCTTTTCTTTCCTGGAAAAAGCCTAAAACACCATTAACCAGAACGATGGCTATAATGGCGATCGCATCGACCATTTCACCCAGAAGTCCAGAAATCAATGTTGCTGCAAGAAGTACAAGCACCATGAAATCCTTGAACTGGCTGAAGAATAACAACAGGGCCGATTGTTTTTCACCCTCGGCTAATGCATTATACCCATGCTGTTCATGTCTGCTTTTTACTTCCTTTTCATTCAAACCTTCTGTAAAATCTGTTCTTAAGGCGCTGGCAATTTCGTTTTCATTCATCTCATGGAACTTCATGGGGCCATCACACTTCCTCCTTGTTTGTCCTACTCTAAAGAAAGCTTATTCAGCCCTGTCCAAAAAAATGATAAGATGTTATAGAAAAGCGTATACACGCTCATCATATAAATTTGTATACGAGATAAATAGAAAAGGATGTATTTCAAATGTCATTTGACGGATTGTTTACAAGAGCCATCACGAACGAACTTTCTTCCCTTCTAAAAGGAGGGCGTATCAATAAAATTCACCAGCCATATAAAAACGAGATCATCCTGGCTGTAAGAGCCCACGGGGTGAACCATAAACTGCTGCTATCTGCCCATCCGAGCTATGCGAGAGTCCAGCTTACGAACGAGCAATATGATAACCCGAATGAACCGCCAATGTTCTGCATGCTTCTGCGCAAACATCTCGAGGGCTTTATCATAGAAGATATCAAGCAAGCCGGACTGGACCGGATGATTATTTTCGAGGTGAAAGGCAGAAATGAAATCGGGGATATTTCTTACAAACAGCTCATTGTTGAAATCATGGGCCGCCACAGCAACATCATCATTGTTGATAAAAACAGAAATGTCATTCTCGACAGCATCAAGCACATATCTTTTGCCGTGAATACTCATCGGGCAATCATGCCAGGACAGGAGTATATCATGCCTCCTCAACAAGAAAAACTAAATCCGTTTGAAGCGGATACTGATGATGTCCTGCGATCGATTGATTTTAATTCAGGAAAACTGGATCAACAGCTCGTCGCCAATTTCGCTGGAGTTTCCCCGATTCTGGCCAGAGAAATTGTCTTCAAGGCTGGCCTTGCCAACCGTAACACTCTTCCAGATGCCTTTTTATCTGTTATGAATGCTCTAAATGGACATTCCTATAGCCCATCTATTACTTATGCAAGCAATAAGGAAGCCTTTTATCTTATTCCGCTGGAACATATGAAAGGTGAAGTGAAATCTTATGAATCTCTGAGCAGCCTGCTTGACCGCTTTTATTTCGGCAAGGCTGAACGAGACCGCGTGAAGCAGCAGGGAAATGACCTTGAGCGCCTGATTGCAAATGAAAAAGAGAAAAATGTGAAGAAAATCAAGAAGCTTGAAGCTACTTTGGAGGATGCAAAAAAAGCAGAGCAGTTTCAGTTATATGGAGAACTACTTACCGCGAACATCTTCAATGCCAAAAAAGGCATGAAAGAAATTACTGTCGTGAATTATTACGATGAGGATGGCGCTTCCATTAGCATTCCAATGGACCCGAGGAAAACACCTTCAGAAAATGCGCAAAAATATTTTACAAAATACCAAAAAGCCAAGAATTCTGTGAACATCGTTAAAGAACAGATCGAGATCGCCCAGGCGGAGGCTGCATACTTCGATTCCCTCCTCCAGCAGGTAGAAGCTGCATCACCTAAGGATATTGAGGAAATAAGAGAAGA
Organism: Mesobacillus subterraneus; assembly: GCF_023715485.1. Lineage (GTDB taxonomy): Bacteria > Bacillota > Bacilli > Bacillales > Cytobacillaceae > Mesobacillus > Mesobacillus subterraneus_B. Next base: position 115,565 of record NZ_JAMBOF010000009.1, read on the forward strand.
ATTAATCGAGGGTGGATACATCCGGGCACGCCAGAAAAAATCAAACAAAAACAAGCAAAACCAAAAGCCCGTACTCGAGAAATACCTGGCTTCAGACGGAACGGAAATCATTGTCGGAAAAAACAATAAACAGAATGATTACTTAACGAATAAAGCCGCAGCACGCGACGATATTTGGCTCCATACGAAGGATATCCCGGGCTCTCACGTGGTCATCCGCAGCAAGGAGCCTTCCGAAGAAACCATTCTTGAAGCAGCACAAATTGCCGCTTATTTCAGCAAAGCCCGCAATTCAAGCTCTGTACCAGTCGACTTTACGAAAGTCCGCCATGTCAAAAAACCGGCGGGAGCCAAGCCAGGATTCGTGATCTATGAACAGCAACAGACTGTGTACGTTACTCCTGATGAAGATATGATTTTGAAACTAAAGCAATAACGTTTGGGACCCGCTTGAAATTACTTCAGGCGGGTTTTTTCGCATATAATATCAACAAAAATGCAGCCCTGTTTTGAGCTGCATTTTTTACTAATTTTATAGTTTACTGTTTGCTGTACCCCAGTCTGCAGGGCTTTTTCGCCATTCCGCGAGACTTTCAAGACTTTCTTTGGTGATCAATCCATTTTCCTCGGCCAATAAGGAGAGTGTTGTAAAGTCTGTCAGGGAATATGCTGTTATATCTGCCGATTTCAGCTGTTGTTCTCCTTTTTCTAATTCATATGTAAAGATTGAGACAACTCCAAGAACTTCGCCGCCAGCATCCCGTAATGCCTGGACGGCTTCAATGACACTGCCCCCAGTAGAGATTAGATCTTCGACGACAACAACCTTTTGCCCTGGAGAAACCTTGCCTTCAATTTGATTGCCTTTTCCGTGCCCTTTAGCTTTTGAACGGACATAACTCATTGGAAGGTTTAGCAGTTCGCTCACCCACGCCGCATGCGGAATTCCTGCTGTCGCAGTACCTGCGATTACTTCAGCGTCAGGAAAATTATCGATAATCAGGTTTTTTAGTCCTTCTGCGACTTTCCTTCGAACTTCAGGGTAAGAGAGTGTCAGCCTGTTGTCACAATAAATTGGCGATTTTAATCCAGATGACCATGTGAATGGATTATCAGGCTGTAAGCTTACCGCTTCGATATCGAGCAACGCACCTGCGATTTCTTTTTTCATTTATATACACCCTTCCATTTGTTTTTGATAGATAGATAACTTCCGAGCGGATTAGCTGAACGGGTTATGGGCCTGCCGACAACAATGGCTGACACCCCTTGTGCTTTTGCGAACTCTGGTGTTGCCGCACGCTTCTGGTCCTGCAACTCACTGTCTGCTGGACGGATTCCCGGAGTGACAGTAAGGAAGTCTAATCCCAACTGGCTTTGGATTAACTTAGCTTCAAGCGGCGAGCAGACCACACCGTCAAGGCCTGACTTTTGGGCAAGTCCGGCATAATTCAGTACTGAATCTTGTAATGAGACAGCTATCAGTTGTTCCTTGCTAACTTGTGCCTCCGATGTACTCGTAAGCTGTGTCACGGCAATACAGTACGGTCGCTTACTGCCAGCTGGCGTTCCACTATCCAACCCCTCGACTGCCGCAGCCATCATTTCAGTCCCGCCTGCAGCGTGAACATTGACAAGGTCGCATCCCAAACCAGCAAGCACCTTCATTGCACTTTTTACCGTATTAGGAATGTCATGCAGCTTCAAATCCAGGAAAATTTTATGATTTTGTTTTTTCAGTTCCTCTATGATCGAGGGACCCTCAGAATAGAACAGCTCCATTCCGACCTTCACAAAAAGCTCCTCGTTCCCAAATTGCTTAAGAAACTCAATGACTTGCGATTTTACAGGAAAATCAAGGGCGATGATAAGCGAGTCTTTCATTCTTCTTCCAGCTCCTTCCCGTTAATTCGGAAATATGGTCTGCCCCAAGCCTTTGCAAAATTTCTGGCAATTCTTCGATGATTTTTGGACAGACAAACGGATCGATGAAATTCTGTGTTCCGACTGCCGCTGCACTTGCCCCGGCAAGGAAAAATTCGACGACGTCTTCCGCTGATTGGATTCCGCCCATGCCGATGATCGGAATCGACACCTGCTGGCTCACTTCATAAATCATCCTGATTGCGACCGGTTTTATGGAAGGGCCTGACAAGCCTCCAGTTTTATTCGCCAGGATTGGCTGACCTGTGGTGAGGTCAATCCTCATGCCGAGCAATGTATTGATCATCGTTAGTCCATCCGCTCCGCCTTCCTCGACAGCCCTGGCGATTTTCACGATATCAGAGACATTAGGCGAAAGTTTGACGTACACTGGCACTTCGGAAACGTTCTTTACTTTTTTAGTAAGTGCCTTGGCCAAATCTGGATCCGTTCCAAAGGCAATACCCCCTGTTTTTACATTTGGACAAGATATGTTCAATTCGAGAGCCTTCACATTTGGAGCTTGTGATAATTGTTCAGCTACAGCAACGTAATCATCCTCGGTTGATCCAGCAATATTAGCTATTATCGGGACATCAAACTGCTCTAACCATGGAAGCTCTTCGATAAATACTTTCTCTAATCCGGGATTCTGCAGGCCGATGGCATTAAGCATTCCTCCTGGCGTCTCGGCTACTCGAGGAGTTGGATTGCCGAACCGCGGCTCGGGAGTCGTTGCCTTTACCATGATTGCCCCCAGTAAGCTCAGGTCGTATAACTGGCTGAATTCTTTTCCAAAACCGAAGCAGCCTGATGCAGGCATTACCGGATTCCTCAGATTCAGTCCTGGAATCTGAATTGATAGTGAACTCATATGACAACCTCCCCTGCTTTGAATACCGGTCCATCGCTGCAGACCTTTTTGTAAGTATAGCCGTGTGGATCTTCTTTCGTGTGGCAGACACAAGCAAAGCAAGCACCTATTCCACAGCCCATCCGTTCCTCAAGAGACAGATACGTTTTTGGGGCAAAATTACCTGTATCGATTGCTCTCAACATTGGTGTAGGTCCGCATGCGAATACAATATCCGCTTGAAAATCAAAACCAGCAAGAATATCCGTCACAAAACCTTTTCTGCCATATGAACCGTCAACAGTCGCAACATACACCTCTCCAAACCTTGCTAACTCTTTTTCATAGAAAACGGCACTTTCTGTCTGAAAGCCGATTACACTTATGACCGATACTCCATTTTGAGCAAGCTGCTTTGCCAGTTCATACATTGGAGGCACACCGACTCCTCCCCCGATGAGAATTGCTGTCTGCCCCTGTGCCGCTTCCATTACGGGGAAGCCATTCCCTAAAGGACCGAGGATATCTACTTCTTCTCCTGCTGATTTTTCGGCAAGCAGAGCAGTTCCTCTTCCCTGCCTTCGGTAAATGATCGTGAAGGTGCTGTTTTCCTTTTCAATAGCAGCAATACTGATAGGCCTGCGCAGCAGCGGATCGAAACCATTTGATACCTTCACATGGACAAACTGGCCTGGCTCTGACATATTGGCTGTAAGTTCCCCGCTCAAAACCAGCTCAAAGATGTTATCACCGATTTGTGTATTACTTACAACCCTGCAGTTTTCCTGCTTAATCATGAAAGGACACCTACTTTGACCCCCTCTAGTGGCTTTAAAGCCTCTGCCGAGAATGTCATCGATTCAATGACTCTTAATATCGCTTTTGCGGTATCAAGCGAAGTCAGGCAAGGCACTCCATTTTCAACTGATTCGCGGCGGATCCTGAATCCATCACGTTCCGGCTGTTTGCCCTTTGTCAGTGTATTGATCACCATCTGAGCTTCACCGCTGCGGATCACATCGATAAGGTTATGCCCTTCAGAGCCAATCTTTCCGACTGTTTTCACTTTGATTCCTGCATTTTGCAGGTATTTTGCCGTGCCTTCAGTTGCCATCAACTGATAGCCAATATTCGAGAATCTCCGGGCGAGTGCCAGTGCTTCTTCTTTATCTTTATCAGCTACTGTCAGCAGGACAGTGCCAAACTCCTTGATTTTCATACCGGCAGCGATCATCCCTTTATAAAGAGCTTTTTCAAGAGTTGTATCCTTGCCCATTACTTCGCCCGTCGATTTCATTTCAGGGCCAAGCGTAATGTCAACCCGGCGCAATTTTTCAAAGGAGAAAACAGGCACCTTAACGAACACTCCCTCTTGTTCTGGGACCAGGCCTGTTTCATATCCCTGGGTTTTCAAACTCTGTCCTAGGATGACCTTTGTCGCGATTTTCGCCATCGGCACATTCGTGATTTTGCTCAAGAATGGTACGGTCCTGCTTGAGCGTGGATTAACCTCCAGAACAAAAACCTCTTCGTTCGCTATGACATACTGGATATTCAGCAGCCCAACAATATTCAGGCCTCTTGCAAGGTCGATCGTGTAAGAAACGAGCTTTTGTTTTACTTCCTCACTAAGGCTTTGTGGAGGGTAAACGCCGATGGAATCACCAGAATGGACTCCGGCTCTTTCGATGTGCTCCATGATCCCCGGAATCAATACTGTTTCGCCATCAGAAATCGCATCGACCTCTACTTCTTTTCCTGTCAGATAACGGTCTATCAATACTGGGTATTCAGGATTGATCTTGACTGCGTTCTTCATGTAGTGCAGAAGTTCTTCTTCCTTATAGACAATTTCCATCGCCCTGCCGCCGAGTACATATGATGGACGGACAAGGACAGGATAGCCAATTTCAGCAGCGATTGCTGCTGCTTCTTCTACCGATTTTGCCGTGCTTCCTTTTGGCAGTGGAATACGCAGATCCGCCAGAGCATGTTCAAACTTATCGCGATCCTCTGCACGGTCAAGGTCTTTAAGGCTCGTTCCAAGAATCTTTACACCCCTGTCAACCAGCTTAGAAGCTAGATTGATAGCCGTCTGCCCGCCGAATTGGACGACAGCGCCGATTGGCTTTTCCAGATTGACGATATTCATGACGTCCTCAATTGTCAGTGGTTCGAAGTACAATTTATCGGAAATGCTGAAGTCAGTTGAGACGGTTTCAGGGTTGTTGTTAACGATGATTGCCTCGTAACCGGCTTCCTTGATTGCTTTCACAGAGTGTACTGTTGCGTAGTCGAACTCGATCCCCTGTCCAATCCTGATTGGTCCTGACCCAAGTACGATGACGCTTGGCCTGTCAGTCACGACTGACTCATTTTCTTCCTCATATGTGCTATAAAAATAGGGTGTTTCTGACTCGAATTCTGCCGCGCAAGTATCTACCATTTTAAAAACTGGAACGAGACCCTTTTCAAGTCGCCATTGATATACTGCTTTTTCTTCCGCATCCCATAATCTAGCTATTACCATATCAGAAAAGCCTTTCCTTTTAGCAATCGTGGCTATTTCTAAATCAAATGGTTTATCTGCCAGCTCCTGCTCAAAAGCTATTAACCTCTCTAATTTATGAAGGAAGAACAGGTCAATCTTGCTCCAGCTGTGAAGGATTTCAATCGTTACACCTCTTCTGATCGCTTCTGCAAGGTAGAATAATCTTTCATCCCCGGCCTTGCGGATTCTCTTTTCTAGCAAACTTTCATCTATTTCACTGCCATTTTTCAAAGAAAGATGTGTTACATCTGCTTCAAGGGAACGGATTGCTTTTAGCAGTGACTCCTCAAAAGTTCGACCGATCGCCATGACTTCACCGGTTGCTTTCATTTGAGTCCCAAGCGTCCTGTTCGCAGATTCAAACTTATCAAATGGCCAGCGCGGTATTTTAGTTACCACGTAGTCCAGTGCAGGCTCAAAGCAAGCGTATGTTTTACCGGTAACTGGGTTCAGCATTTCATCAAGCGTCAACCCTACAGCGATTTTTGCTGCGAGCTTGGCAATCGGGTAACCAGTCGCTTTCGAAGCAAGAGCTGATGAACGGCTGACACGTGGATTTACTTCGATCACATAATAATTGAAGCTTTCTGGATCAAGCGCAAGCTGGACATTGCATCCGCCCTCGATTTTAAGTGCCCTGATGATTTTCAAGCTCGCATTACGCAGCAGCTGGTATTCACGGTCGCTCAATGTCTGGCTTGGCGCTACAACAATGGAATCTCCTGTATGGACTCCAACCGGGTCGAAGTTTTCCATGTTGCAGACAACGATTGCATTGTCATTGCTGTCACGCATCACTTCATATTCGATTTCCTTGAAACCTGCAATGCTCTTTTCCAGCAAGCATTGGCCAACTGGACTGTTCTTAATCCCGCTGGTGACGATCTCGATCAATTCTTTTTCATTGCTGCAAATTCCGCCTCCGGTTCCTCCCATCGTGAAGGCCGGGCGTACAATGACCGGATAGCCAATTTCATTTACAAAAGCGAATGCCTCTTCAAGGCTATGGATAATATCGCTGTCGGGAACCGGCTGTCCAAGCTCATTCATCAGGTTCCTGAAAAGTTCCCTGTCCTCTGCCTGGTTGATGGCTTCGAGCTTAGTACCAAGGATTTCAACGCTGCATTCTTCTAACACGCCTGCTTTCGCCAGTTCAACAGCAAGGTTCAGCCCGGTCTGACCCCCAAGCGTTGGCAAGATTGCATCCGGACGCTCCTTGCGAATGATTCTTGAGACAAACTCCAGGGTAAGCGGTTCAATGTATACTACATCCGCCATTTCGGTGTCCGTCATGATTGTTGCTGGATTCGAATTTACGAGGATGACCTTATAGCCTTCTTCTCTCAAGGCAATGCATGCCTGTGTTCCGGCATAATCGAATTCGGCTGCCTGCCCGATGATGATCGGTCCAGACCCGATGACTAAAATACTGTTTACATCTTTACGCTTTGGCATTTGCAACAGCCTCCCTTTTTTCTGCTTCTACTAGTTCCAAAAATTGATTGAACAATCCATTTGCATCTTCTGGACCGGGTGATGCTTCCGGATGGTACTGGACTGTGAATGCTGCTGCACTTTTATGTTTTAAGCCTTCTATCGTGCCGTCATTCAGGGCAATATGAGTTACTTCCATTTCCGTACCGGCTACCGAACCTTCTTTTACCGTATAGCCATGATTTTGTGAAGTCAGAGCGATTTTTCCTGTGCTTAAATCCTTTACGGGGTGGTTCGAGCCGCGATGGCCGAATTTCATTTTCTCTGTATTTGCTCCGCATGCTAGCGCGAACAGCTGATGCCCGAGGCAAATTCCGAACAGCGGTACCTTGCCGATTAAGCCCTGGATCATTTCAATCGCTTCTGGAACATCCTTTGGATCCCCAGGACCGTTAGAAAGCATAATGCCATCCGGGCTTAAGCTTAGAATTTCGTCTGATGTTGTATTGTAAGGAACAACGATCACATCGCAGTTCCGGTCCTTCAGTTCTCTCAGTATTCCGTGCTTTAATCCAAAGTCTACCAGTACAACACGGTGCCCGCGTCCCGGACTTGGATATGGTGTTTTCGTCGATACTTGTTTTACCTGGTCGTTAGGCAAGCTTATGCTTTTTAATTTCGCGATAATTTCTGCCGGGTTTTCTTCCATCCCGCAGATAGAACCTTTTAACGTTCCGTGCTGGCGGATGATTTTTGTCAGTTTTCTTGTATCAATTCCAGCAATGCCGGGAATGTTCTTCATTTTCAGATATTCATCCAGAGTCAACTCTGAGCGCCAGTTTGATGGAAAAGCTGCATTTTCTTTTACGATCAGTCCATGGATAGCCGGGCTGATCGATTCAAAATCATCACGATTAATCCCATAGTTGCCGATCAAGGGATAAGTCATTGTAACAATCTGGCCGCAGTAGGAAGGATCCGATAATATTTCCTGGTAACCGGTCATCCCCGTATTGAAAACAACCTCCCCTGATGTCGCTGACTCACTTCCAAAACCTTCTCCCACAAAAACGGTTCCATCCTCTAAAATCAGCTGTTTTTTCATGCCGTCACACATCCTTTTTCCCAGACTATTTTTCCTTTAGCAATCGTTAAGATTGGCCAGCCCTTGCAGCTCCAGCCAGCAAACGGAGTATTTTTTCCTTTTGATAAAAATTCCTCAGGATTGATTTCTTTCATTTCATCAAGGTCGATCACTACAAGATCTGCTGCTGCCCCAACCTTTAATTCACCATAAGGGAGGCCAAACGCTTCAGCAGGCTTGACTGTCAAAAAGTCGACTAATTGCTTTAACGTCATGATGTTTGTTTCTACAAAGTGTGTATATAAAAGCGGGAATGCTGTTTCGAGACCGACAATTCCGAACGGCGCCAGCTGGAATCCCTCTGCCTTTTCCTCGCTAGTATGCGGTGCATGGTCGGTGGCGATGAAATCGATCGTGCCATCAAGCAGGCCTTCGATTAGTGCCTCCTGGTCTGCCTTGCTTCGCAACGGTGGATTCATTTTGAAGTTGGCATCGTTTCCTTCTATGTCCTCTTCACTTAAAAGCAAATGATGTGGTGTCACTTCCGCTGTGACCTTAATGCCATATCTCTTCGCATCACGCACTGCCCTGACGGATTCCTTCGTGCTGATATGGCATACATGGTAATGGCAGCCTGCTTCTTCAGCGAGAAGGATATCCCGTGCAATATGTACAGACTCACAAACTGATGGAATTCCGTTGATGCCAAGTTCAGCAGCTTTCTTTCCTTCATGCAGAGAGCCCTTATTAATTAATGTGTTGTCTTCACAATGGGCGACGATTGCCATGTCAAGCTTTGCAGCCCTTTTCATCGCTTCAAGCATCATACCGGCTGACTGTACTCCTACTCCGTCATCGGTTAAAGCGAATGCGCCTGCTTCCTTAAGTTCCGCAAAGTTTGTAAGTTCCTGGCCAAGCTCCCTTACTGTGATTGAGGCATATGGCAGTACCCTGACCGAAGCAGTTTCCTTAATCCTTTCCTGCAGCAGATCAAGCTGTGCTTTTGAATCCGGAACTGGCCTTGTATTCGGCATTGCAGCAACTGTGGTAAAACCGCCTTTTGCAGCGGCAAGTGTCCCTGTAGCGATTGTTTCTTTCTTTTCTCCGCCAGGCTCTCGCAAATGGACATGAAGATCGATAAGTCCAGGTGTTATTAACTTGCCTTCAGCATCTATAATCTTTACAGCTGCTGAGTGAAGCCCAGCACGCATTTCGGCAATTACGCCATCTTTTATTAAAATATCTATTTTTTCCAACCCGTTTTTAGTAAGCAATTTGCCATTTTTGATTAACATTGACATGTTTCATTCCCCCGTTCCTATTTTCGATTGCTCTCTTCAAAACCGCCATTCTTATATAAACTCCGTTTTCCATTTGCTTGAATATTCTCGACTTTGGGCTTTCCACCAGTTCATCAGCAATTTCGACACCGCGATTCACAGGCGCTGGATGGAGGATTATGCTGCCATGTTTCATTTGCTGTGCCCTCTCGAGTGTTAATCCAAATTGTTTGTGGTAATGCTTTTTTTCAAAAAGCATCTTTCCGTCATGGCGTTCATGCTGGACCCGCAGGAGCATCACAACATCGGCTTCATTGATGGCATCATCTACTTCCAAATAGCTGCAGCCGGCTGGAAGATTATTTATGCCAACCCAGGCTTCAGGTCCTGAAAAAATGACCTTAGCTCCCAGCCTCACCAAAGCATCTGCATTCGACCTCGCGACACGGCTATGAAGGATATCACCGATAATCGCTACCTTTAGCCCTGTGAAGCTGCCAAACTCCTGTTGGATCGTCATTAAGTCAAGCAATGATTGCGTAGGATGATGTCCTCTGCCGTCCCCGGCATTGATGATAGGAATCGATATTCCTTTTTCCAGCTCGGAAAAGTAGTTATCAGCACTATGCCTGATGACGACAGCGTCCGTTCCGATTGCCTCAAGCGTCCTGACAGTGTCGTACAATGTTTCGCCTTTAAGCACACTGGAGGTCTGCACCTCAAACGGAATCACTTCTAAACCGAGTTTGCGTTCTGCCATTTCAAAGCTGGATTTAGTCCGTGTACTTGGTTCAAAAAATAAATTGCTGATAAAAACCTTTTCTTTCGGCTGCCATGATTTCCCCTCGGAAAAATCGCGAGCAGATTTCAAGATATCCTGGATTTCTTCTATACTCAGCTGTGATGTGGTAAGCAGGTCCTTGGTCATTTCCGTTCCTCCTATTTCAGCATCTCATTTTAAAATCCTATAAAAAAAGCACCCTGTCAGTTAAACAGGGTGCTTTACCATGAACTTGCCGGCATAAAACCAGTTTGCTGTGGTTTTATGTGTATGTTGAATAAGCCGGTTCGCTCATAACACCCTTTTAAGCCTCTCTGGACCTTTTTAAAAGGTGAAACTATGCTACATCGTTCTTTTTCTCAGTTTTTTTTTCTGCTTCCACTTCAAACATATCTTCTTCAACTTCCGGGCGTCCTGGCAGAATAATGTTCAAGGCTACCCCAATGATGGCTGCAAGCGCCATACCCTGGATTTGGAACTGTTCTGAAACCTTGATAAATGCCCCGCCGATTCCGATGACCAGAATGACTGAAGAGATGACTAAGTTGCGTGTGTTCCCAAAATCGATTTTACTGTCAACGAGCATCCTTAATCCTGATGAAGCGATGATCCCGAACAGCAGGATGGATACGCCGCCCATAACCGGTGTAGGAATTGAGCTGATCAAGGCTGTTATTTTACCAACGAATCCGAATACTGTCGCGATGATGGCTGCACCTAGCAGGACATAGACACTGTATACTCTTGTGATTGCGAGTACTCCGATGTTTTCTCCATATGTTGTCTTAGGTGGTCCGCCGATCAGACCAGAAATCATTGTCGCCATTCCGTCGCCAAGAATTGAGCGGTGCAGGCCTGGTTCTTTAATATAGTCTTTACCAACAACCTTGCTCAGTACGAGCTGGTGGCCGATATGCTCTGATAACGTGACGATTGCTACCGGCACCATCAGGAGGATGATTTCCAGGTTGATGCTTACATTATAATGAACGAACGGGAAGATGAAGTCTGGCATTTCGAAAATATCTGCTTTTCTTACTCCGCTTAAATCAACAATTCCGATTGCCAATGAGTATAGGTACCCAACGATGATCCCGCCAAGGATTGGAACCATGCTGAGCATGCCCTTTCCATAAATCGAGAAGATGATTGTCGCTGCCAATGTTACGAGAGCCGCTGAGAAGTGAAGCAAGCTATACTCTGTTGTTCCTGGGACATTCATTGCCATATCTACTGCTACACCAGCAAGCGCAAGTCCGATAACGATGATGACCGGTCCTACTACAACCGGTGGCAGAAGTCGCATGATCCAACGATAGCCTGCCTTCTTGATGATCAGGGCAACTACTCCGTACACAAGCCCCGCAAGGAATGTACCAATCATGGCTGCACCCGGTCCGCCGCCAGCCTTAGCTGCGATGATCGGTGCGATGAAAGCGAATGATGATCCAAGGTAAGCTGGAACCTGGAATTTTGTGATGATCAGGAAGGCTATTGTGCCAAGCCCGCTGGAAATCAAGGCAATAGCAGGGCTTAAGCCCACTAGATAAGGCACAAGAATTGTAGCGCCAAACATGGCGAATAAGTGCTGAAGGCTTAGCGTGAACCATTGAAAAGGTGATGGAACATCTTTGATGTCTAGGATAGGTTTGTTCATTTTTTTATTCCCCTCTCGTTTGTAAAGAAAAACCCTCTTTGCCAGGAGGTGCAAAGAGGGTATGGGTAAAAGAACCCGCACAAAGCCATCAGCCTTGCGCTCCCCCTTTTTCAGCCTCTCTGGACTGTATTAAAAGGGCGTTATTTATTTTTCAAAAATGCTTACTCGTTCTTCCTCGTCCACTTCTTGAAGTTCGACGACGATTTTTTCCGAGCTTGAAGTCGGGATATTCTTACCCACGAAGTCCGCCCTGATTGGCAGCTCCCGATGGCCTCTGTCAACCAGTACTGCAAGCTGGATCGTTGCTGGGCGCCCGATATCGATCAAAGCGTCCATCGCGGCGCGTACTGTCCTGCCTGTATACAACACATCATCCACAAGGATGACTTTCTTATTAGAGATATCAACGGGAATGTCCGAACCTTTAACTTCTGGTTCCTGGTCATTCGTCTTTTTCGTCAAGTCATCGCGATAAAGAGTAATGTCAAGCTCCCCGACCGGCATTTCTGCTCCTTCGATCTCGCGAATCCTGTCAGCCAGCCTTTTGGCGATGTAAATCCCTCTTGTTCGGATTCCGACTAGGACACAATCTTCAATCCCTTTGTTTCTTTCAATGATCTCATGAGCAATCCTCGTCAATGCCCGCCGGATTCCCTGGTTGTCCAGCACTACAGCTTTTTCTGACATGAATGTTTTCACTCCTTCTCTATTTACGATTGAAAACGGAAAGTTATTCGCAAAAAACCCTCTTGCCTGTGCAGACAAGAGGGTAAACGACATGGTAAGAATGCAGCAAAGCATACAAAGATGCCTGTTGCAAAATCCGTTTCCTTCTCAGCCTCACGGGACTGTCTTTAAAGGACTTATTAAACTATAGTCATCTTAAGATAATTGTTGAACTTTGTCAACGATTTTCTCTTAAATCATTTAAAAGCGCTACAAAATAATCTGGCAGCGGAGCTTCAAATTCAAGGTACTCGCCGGTTCTCGGATGGTCGAATCCGAGTAGACCTGCATGAAGTGCCTGTCCGCCAAGGTCGAGTGTTTTTTTCGGTCCATATTTCGGGTCACCAGCAAGCGGATAGCCAATGTATTTCATGTGGACACGAATCTGGTGAGTCCGGCCTGTTTCCAGCTGGCACTCCACAAATGTAAAGTCGTTAAAGCGTTCTATCACATTGAAGTGAGTGACCGCATGCTTGCCATTATCCACCACCGTCATGCTCTGGCGGTCTTTTTGATCACGGCCAAGAGGAGCGTCAATTGTTCCAAAATCATGCTGGATGATGCCATGCACTAGCGCCTTATACTTTCTTGTCACCGTTTTGGCGACAAGTTGATTCACGAGGCTTTCATGTGCTAAATCATTTTTAGCAACCATTAACAGCCCGGATGTGTCCTTATCAATCCTGTGGACGATACCTGGACGGAGGACACCATTAATACCGGATAAATCCTTGCAGTGGGCCATTAAGCCGTTTACCAGCGTACCAGTCATATGACCTGGAGCCGGGTGCACGACCATTCCTTTTGGCTTGTTCACAACGAGAACATCTGCGTCCTCATAGTAAATCTCAAGGTCCATTTCCTCCGCGATTACATCTAACACTTCAGGCTCTGGAATGATAATTTCCAGCCTGTCATTCAAGCTGCATTTATAATTTGTTTTGATTTGTGCTCCATTGACCAAAACGTTTCCGTCTTTGATCCATTGCTGCACCTGGCTCCTTGACCACTCTGGATCCAGGGTCGAAACGACCTTATCTATTCTGTCACCAGCCTGGTCTTCACTGATGATGTGTTCCATTTTCTCCATAAGCTTTTCTTTTCGCCTCTCTCTCTTCCCTGATCATGTCAATCATCAACAGTCCCACACCTATGACAAGCGCAGAATCCGCAATATTGAAAATAGGGAAATCGTATCCGAAAATATATGTATTGATAAAATCAACCACTTCTTTTCGGTACACCCTGTCGATAAAATTCCCAATTGCTCCACCAAGCATGAAGCCTAGTGAAACACCAAGCAGCAGCTTTCCTTTAGCTGCCTTTTGAATATAAATGACAAGACCGATAATCACAACGATTGTAATAACATAGAAAAACCACATTTGCCCCTGAAGTATTCCCCAGGCAGCTCCACGGTTACGGTGAGAAGTAACATACAAAAAATTCTCTATGACCTGGATGCTCTCGCCAAGCTCCATGTTCTTAACGATCAACCATTTTGTAAGCTGGTCAAGCAAAATAACAAAAAGTGCAATTATGTAATAAAACACAAAAGTAACCTCCACATTCACAGCAATTCATTACCTTTGCATTTTAGCACATAAAAGATTAAAACGACAGATATTATAAGTTTTAGTGATATTACTGACTCTGAACGGGTTGGAACCCCTGATAACAGAATAATATTAATTATTTTTGCATTAGATTTATAAGAAATTGACTTGTCTAAATTGTTTATTAGCGAAATTTTTTTATATTGGCGATAATCGATTTTTATTGGCGACTTGGAAATTTCCGTCGATTTTTTCCAGGAGTGGAAATCCAATCCTAAGCTCTATTAGCTTTTTATTGAAGACCTCTTTTTCCGCACCACCAAAAATCCTTAAGAATAAATTGGTTTCCGGCAGTATTGTTCTATATGGTCCAATTCACTCGCTGATTTTGCTGTAGGGAACGTTTGTAAAAACTCATATGGCATGTATTCTCCAGATATTTCGCATTTCCCGTACTCGCCAAATTTCATTTTCTCCAATGCTGCTTCTATATCGTTTAGTTCATCAACAATGTATTGCAAAATCCTCTCATCTTTCTCGTTGTGATTCAGGTACGCTAACAGTTCTGTTCTCGTTTCGCGGAGCTCATTGTAAATGTAATCAAGATTACCTTCCATATATCTGCCCCCGTTCCTGTTTACAGCTATTATCTCCTCATGCTTCATGCTGACTCAGTTAAACTTTTTACATGTACTGCAGGAATTCCCGGAGGAGGAAGATATTTGTCAAAAAAAGAACCCCGGGGTATATCCCGGAGTTCTCAAATAGATATTAGTAATTTTCCTTCACAACCGTTGCACAGCGCGGGCAAAGTGTAGGATGTTCTTCGACTTTGCCGACTTCTGGTGTAACAACCCAGCATCTTTCACAAGTTTCACCTTCAGCTTTTGTGACGACAATCGCTGCATTATCTAGCTTGATTGCATTCTCAGGAGCTTGATCATAGCTGCCTGCCACTTCAAAGCCTGATACGATGAACAGCTGGCTCAGGTTTTCAGAGATGGACTCCAGAAGCTCTTTCGTGCTGCCGCTGACATATAAAGAAACCTTTGCTGTCAATGACTTTCCGATTACTTTTTCATTCCTTGCCTCTTCAAGTGCCTTAAGGACATCGTCCCGAAGCTTCATGAATGCATTCCACTTGTTCTCAAGCGTTTCTGCATCAGCAATTTCCTTGTATTCAGGCATATCTGTAAGCTGGACGCTATCTTCCTTCTCAGATGGGATGAATGCCCATACTTCATCAGCTGTATGCGACAGGATCGGAGCTGTCAGCTTCACCAATGCAAGCAAGCTCTCATACAATACCGTCTGGATAGCACGGCGCTCTGCATTATCCGCGGCTTCGATGTAAAGTACATCCTTGGCAAAATCTAGATAGAAAGCACTTAAATCAAGTGTACAGAAATTGTTGACCGCATGGTATACACCTGCGAATTCATAGTTGTCATAAGCATTTCGTACATATTTGATTAATTTATTCAATTTCACGAGCATGAACTGGTCGACTTCGCGCAGCTGCTCGAATGGCACAGAATCCGTTTCAGGGTTGAAATCAGAAAGGTTGCCAAGCAAGAATCTGAATGTGTTGCGGATTTTACGGTATACTTCAGCGACCTGCTTCAAGATCGCATCAGAAACACGGACGTCTGACTGATAGTCTACAGAAGCAACCCATAGACGAAGGATATCCGCTCCTAACTGATTCATTACCTTTGCAGGGACAACGACATTACCGATTGATTTACTCATCTTACGGCCTTCGCCATCAAGTGCGAAACCGTGGCTCAGGACACCTTTGTAAGGAGCTTTGCCTGTTACTGCAACTGCGGTTGATAATGATGAGTTGAACCAGCCGCGATATTGGTCAGATCCTTCAAGATAAAGGTCTGCCGGGCGCTGGAGGTCATCACGCTCTACCAGCACTGCCTGGTGTGATGAGCCTGAGTCGAACCAGACGTCCATGATGTCTGTTTCTTTTGTAAATTGGCCATTAGGACTTTCAGGGTGGCTGTAGCCTTCTGGCAGCAATTCCTTCGCTTCTTTTTCAAACCAGATATTTGATCCATGCTCACGGAATAGATTTGATACATGTTCGATTGTTTCGTCAGTGATGATCTCCTGCCCGTTCTCAGCGTAGAATACAGGGATAGGAACACCCCATGCGCGCTGACGGGAGATACACCAGTCGCCGCGGTCACGGACCATATTGAACAATCTTGTTTCGCCCCATGCCGGAACCCATTTTGTTTCTTCAACAGCTTTTAGCAACTCGCCTCGGAAATCCTTAATGGATGCGAACCATTGTGCTGTAGCACGGAAGATTACAGGTTTTTTCGTTCTCCAGTCATGCGGGTATGAGTGTGTGATAAAGCTTAGCTTCAGCAAAGCTCCAACTTCCTCAAGCTTTTCAGTGATTGGCTTGTTTGCCTGATCATAGAATAGTCCTTCAAAGCCTTCTGCTTCAGCTGTCATAACACCCTTATCATCTACAGGGCATAAAACTTCAAGACCGTACTTCTGGCCAACATGGAAGTCATCTTCCCCGTGCCCAGGTGCAGTGTGGACACATCCTGTACCAGCATCGGTGGTAACGTGCTCACCAAGCATGACAAGGGAATCTCGGCCATATAATGGATGCTTTGCCAGAACGCCTTCAAGCTCTTTTCCCGCAACTTTCTTAACTGTCGAAGCATTTTCCCAGCCAATTTCATTCGTTACTGCTTCAAGAAGATCCTCAGCTACAAGGAATTTCCTTCCGTCAGCCTCAACAACAACGTATGTCAAATCGGGATGAACGGAAATTCCAAGGTTCGCAGGAATTGTCCATGGTGTGGTAGTCCAGATGATGATTTCAACATCCTGGTCAAGAACGCCTTTGCCGTCTTTTACAGGGAAGCCAACATAGATGGAAGCTGATCGCTTATCCTGATATTCGATTTCAGCTTCAGCCAATGCAGATTCACTTGAAGGCGACCAGTATACAGGCTTTTTGCCTTTATAGATGTATCCTTTCTTTGCCATCTCACCGAAAACTTTAATTTGTTGCGCCTCATACTCAGGCTTCAATGTGATATAAGGATTTTCCCAGTCACCTCTTACACCAAGACGCTTGAACTGCTCACGCTGGTTGTTGACCTGCTCGTAGGCATATTCTTCACAAAGCTTCCTGAATTCAGCGACCGTCATTTCTTTGCGTTTTACACCCTTATTCGTTAATGCCTGCTCAATTGGCAAACCATGTGTATCCCAGCCAGGAACATATGGTGAACAAAAACCGCTCATTGATTTATAGCGTACGATAAAATCTTTAAGGATTTTATTTAACGCGTGACCCATATGGATATCTCCGTTTGCATATGGAGGTCCATCATGCAGGATGAACAGCGGTCGTCCTTCTGTGTGCTTTTGCACTTTTTCGTAGATATTCATTTCTTCCCATTTTGCCTGGATTTCCGGCTCCCTGTTTGGAAGATTTCCGCGCATCGGAAACTCGGTCTTCGGCATGAGCAACGTGTCTTTGTACTCCATTTAATTTTATCCTCCCTATTCTGTACCCTAGGCAAAACTCGACAGCTGACGATTTACCGAAAATAAAAAAACCTCCTCATCCCTGAAAAGGGACGAGAAGGTTTATTCCCGCGGTACCACCCTAAATAGACAAGAATGATTGGTTCATTCTGCCCTCTTAGCATTCTTAACGCGAATGTCACGCCTGCGCTTACTGATCCTGACGGGTGTTCAGCTCGGAACTAAAGGGTGATTTTCCGGCTATTCGCTTGCAATGGGCTCCCACCTTCCCCATTTCGCTGATGAAGCAAGCATTTGAAAAGCCATACTGTCCCTGTCATCGTTTCTATCGTGTATTGCACTTTGTTATGAAATTATATGCGAAATGAAGTGCCTTCGTCAAGCTAGTGAATCTTCTTCTTCTCTGGCTGCAGTCTTCAATTCAGTTGAATCCAGTTCATACTCAAGAAGGTGATCCCAGTCATCCGTGTTCAGCATATCAAGCTGTGCTTCGATCAGCATCTTGAATCTTGTCCTGAATACTTTTGACTGCTTTTTCAACTCTTCGATTTCCAACGCGATTTTACGCGCCTTGGACAATGATTCGTTTATGATCCTGTCAGCGTTCTTTTCAGCTTCCTTGACAATCAGCTTTGCTTCCTTTTGCGCGTTGCGGCGGACTTCTTCCCCTGCTTCCTGGGCAATCACGATCGATTTATTGAGTGTTTCTTCGATATTCGTAAAATGGCCAAGCCTTGAATTCATTTCAGTGAGCTTTTCTTCGAGTTCTTTTTTCTCTCGGAGGATTAGTTCGTAGTCCTTGATCACTTGGTCAAGAAACTCATTTACCTCATCTTCATCATATCCGCGAAATCCCTTATTGAATTCTTTGTTGTGTATATCTAACGGCGTTAAAGGCATTACGCCACCTCCCATTAAGTTATAATCCTTTATGTACTTAAAGCAATGATTCGACAAAAAATCTAAAAATCCTTCTTCTATAACTATATAATTATTTTTTCCTGCCGGCAATAACTCGGTATTTATCTTTTTTTGTTTTCCCTTCAATTGTGATGATTTTCGCACGTCCATATCCCCGAGCAGAGATGACGTCCCCTTCACCACATTCAAATGCCGGGTTTTCAATGGCTGTCCAGTTGACTTTCACATGTCCATGCTGGATCAGCAACTGGGATTTTTGCCGGGAAAGATTGAAGAGTGCAGAGATAACCGTATCAAGTCTTAACGATGATACAGTGGTGTTCATTTCATTCCATTCCTCGTCCATTGCTATAGCTTTTTCAAGCGGCATCTCCGTCAGGTTTATCGATGCCCTTCCGATTGATTCCAGCTGGAGGCGGATGTAATCAGCGATTTCGGCTGCTGCGAAAAATTGCACGGTATCGCCATCAATCAGGATATCGCCAAATTTTCCACGCTTTAACCCAAGGGACATCAAGCTTCCCAGCACTTGCCGGTGTTCGATGTTGATGAATTTCTTGGCATATTCAATTCCGAACAGCTTAACCTGAAAATCCTCATTCTGCGCTTCCATATAATCAGGGAAAAGATAGGCGCGTTTTCTTTCTGTACCTGGGGCACCGCCAAAAAGCTCCCATTTCACCTCTGGATGCTTTCCGATGACCGTAGCGAGAATCTGCTGTTCCCTCGGATCGAGAAAATCAGTCAATTTCGGTGCATAGCTTTGTTCTACGTATTCTTTCCAGTTAATGACCTGGTCGATAAATTCCCGTTCTTCTGGACGGAAATGCTGATAAATATTCATTTTGTTCTCCTTTTACTATTGCAGTGTTAACTAAGACAATTGATTTCTGATCCAGGCGCTTCGCTTTCCACTCCAATCGACAGGGATTCAAATAGAAAATAAGCAGGGCCTGAATCAGACCCTGCAAGAAATCCTATTTCTATTAAAACCATGCAGCAAGCTGGTACAAGCCGCTAACTGCGAAACGCAGTACAAGAAAAGCAACGATAGGTGAAATATCGATCATGCCGATTGAAGGAACGATCCGGCGGAACGGCTCCAGGAATGGCTCACAAATTCGCGCTAAAAACTGGCCGATCGCTGTATCCCTTGCATTTGGGAACCATGACATGAAAATATAAATGATCAAGGCCCACTGATAAATACTAACTAATTGAGCTATTATTGATACTACTACATCCATTTAATCTACCACCTCGACTCTTGGTAATCCCGCTCTTGCATCAGTTCAGAAATATTCCCTGTTACTTCAACATTATCCGGGGTACATAAAAAGATATTCATTCCAATCCGCTGAATATCCCCGCTTATTGCATAAACTGTGCCGCTGAGGAAATCGACGATCCGCCTTGCCTGGTCCTGGTCAATGCGCTGCAAGTTCACAACGACTGCGCGGCGATTTCTTAAATGATCAGCTATTTCCTGTGCTTCAGCATACATCCTTGGCTCCATCAAGATCACTTTAGATGACTTTTGCACACTCTGAAGGCTGACAACATTCTGTTTTTGATGAACTGGCTGCCTGTTAGGCTTGAATGGCTCAGCTTCCTCTTCGAGCATTTCCTCATCATTATAGTCATATTCATCTTCCAGGAAAAAAAATGTCTTAATTTTTGATTTTAAGCTCATTTTATTGCACCTCCGATTCGTTGCCTACCAAAGCAGTGCCGATGCGCACCATAGTAGATCCTTCTTCAACAGCTATTTGAAAATCATTCGACATTCCCATAGACAGCTCATTGCATGGAGCATAATCAAGTTTAAGGCTTTGAATTTCGCCCTGGAGATTTTTCATTGTCTTGAAACAATCCCTGATTACCTGCTCGTCCTCTGTATTGGGTGCCATTGTCATTAATCCGCTTACGAGAATATTAGAATACTGTTTTAATTCTGAAACGAAGTCCAATACATCTTCCGGCTCCAGGCCATGCTTACTTTCTTCACCAGATGCATTGACTTGAATTAAGCAATTCACTTTTGAAGCGGCTCGTTTGTTGATTTCTTTCGCCAGCGAGAGCCTGTCTAGTGAATGGATGTATGTAACATGATCAATGATATTTTTCACTTTCCTGGTCTGCAACGTCCCGATAAAGTGCCAGATGGGCTTGTCCTTTATCTGGCCAATTTTTTCCAGAAGACCCTCATCGCGATTTTCGCCTAAATTGACCACACCTGCTTCAATGGCTTCCTGAGTCCGTTCGGCGGAGACATATTTGGTGACTGCGATTATTTTAACCTCTTCATTGCTGCGATTGGCCTTTTTACAGGCTTCTGCTATTTGGCTCTGGATAACCTCCAGATTTTCTGAAACTTTCATTTATGGACGGCTATCCTCCTTCCAGCCGATATAGGCCATCATTCGGCCTGCATTGCCCTGATCACGCCTGTGAGAATAAAAATGTTCACTATGGCAGCTTGTGCAATAATCGGTAACATGGATATTATCGTTTTTTACGCCGGCCTTCGACAGGATGAGCCGGTTAACTTCTTTTAAGTCGAGCGAATATTGTCCTTCACTAACTTGATTATATGGTATATTTTCGACATCATCTAGTCTATTTTTGACTAAACTTATCACTCTCTCATCAACAATATAACATTTTTTGCATATTGATGGGCCAATTATAGCAGAAATTTTTCCTGAATTTGCCCCATTTTGCTGAAATTTGCCAATCATCTCGGCGGCTATTCCATTTACAGTGCCCTTCCAGCCGGCATGGGCGACTCCAATCAATCTGGAATCAGGCTCGATAAAATAAATCGGAACACAGTCAGCGAAACAAAGAGTCAGCAATATGCCTTGTTCATTTGTCAAAAAGCCATCTGTAGCTGAAAACGAGGATTCGTACTCATCGGCACCTCGCCCCTGATCCAATTTCGTAATCTTTTGGATGCGGACATCATGTGTTTGCTCTGCTCCCACCCAGCCAGAAAGCGGAAAGTCAATCTTATCGGCAAGCAGCAGGCGATTCTCGCAAACGGCTCTCTGTTCGTCTCCGACATGAAAGCCGAAGTTCAATCCCGAAAATGCCTGCTGGCTGACTCCGCCATTCTTTGTCGTAAATCCAACTTCTAGTCCCGGAAAACGGTCCATCCACTCTTTTATTGAAAAATATTCTTTGTTATTTAAGATGAATGGTTCCATTTTTCATACCTCACAGTTTTTGTCTAGTGTATCACATGAGGGCCGTAATACAACAGTGATACGGCATTACTCGTCCCTTTCATCATGCGAGATGAATTCTCCACTATCTTTGTACCGGACAAGAATGACATCCTCGCCGATTTTAAGTATATTTCTCCATGGAATGACAACTTCATCTTCTTTTCCGAAAAAACCAAGTACTTTCCCAGAGCTTCCTATTACTACAGCTTCAATTTTGCCTGTATTTAAATTGATTTCAATATCCTCAATGTTCCCCAGCCTTTTCCCATCAGCTACATTCACGACATCTTTCACTTGAAACTCCGTCACCTTTACCATTCAGATCCCTCCGGATTTTGCTTTGGCACTGATCTTCACCTTATATAGAATATATGACAGGAATATGGATCTATGAATTTTGAACAGTTTGCATAATGTGATATTTCCAAACTAAAAATAAATGACTTCAACAAGCGAGGTATTTCAGCGAATTGAGATTTGATTGGAAATCAAAATGAAAAAGCTGCCATATAGGCAGCAGCTTACAGATTGTCGACAAAAGGGGTTCGGAATGGTCTCATTCCGAATCCCTTTTTGATATCATAGGTTTTTTGCATGAGGATAGACTTCTCTTAGCTTCAGATTCTAAATCCAACTTTGGACTAAATGTTCCTGAGGAACAAGTTGGTCTAAAAAACGACCATCTATAATTAATATAGTTGGATTGGATAATTTTCTGAATGCATCTTTATTACCTCAAGCGTTATATGTATCTATTTTTAAAAATACTTCAGTATAGTTTCACGTAAAGTTTAGAAGCCCTGTTGATTGGAGTGGAAGGCGCGCAGACTCCTGCGGGATCAGCTGGACAGGTGAGACCCCGCAGGAGCTTGCGACGAGGAGGCTCACCGCCAGCCCCGCGGAAAGCGAAGCGCCTGGAACGGAAATCAACAGACTAATTTTCAAAGAAAAAAGACTGTAGGCAGGCTCGATATTCATCGAGTTTGTCTACAAACTGAAAGCTGCCATATAGGCAGCTTAGCTTTGGATATTTTTATTCATTTGTTTAATTGCCGCTTTCTCAAGGCGGGAAACCTGGGCTTGTGAAATGCCAATTTCATCGGCAACCTCCATTTGCGTTTTTCCTTGGAAAAACCTTTTCCTTAGAATCAGCTTTTCCCTTTCGTTGAGTCGCCTCATCCCTTCCTTAAGAGCGATTTCTTCTATCCAGTTTGTATCCTTGTTTCGTTCATCGCTTAGCTGGTCCATCACATAAATTGGATCTCCGCCATCATTATAGATCGGTTCAAATAACGATACGGGATCCTGAATCGCATCAAGAGCGAAGACAATTTCCTCGTGAGGTACCTCTAGAACCTTGGCGATTTCTTCTGCGGTTGGTTCCCTTGATGCCTCACTCATCAGCCTTTCGCGGACCTGAAGCGCTTTATAGGCTATATCCCTTAATGAGCGCGAGACTCTGATAGGGTTGTTATCTCTTAAATACCTTCTTATTTCACCAATAATCATTGGGACGGCATAGGTTGAAAACTTAACATTCTGTCCCAGATCAAAATTATCAATGGATTTCATAAGGCCTATACATCCGACCTGAAACAGATCGTCGACAAACTCGCCCCGGTTGTTAAAACGCTGGATCACACTTAAAACAAGCCTAAGGTTCCCATTCACAAGTTTTTCTCTTGCTGTGATGTCACCGCTTTGCATTTCTCTAAAAAGTTTTCTCATTTCCTCGTTTTTAAGAACGGGAAGCTTTGATGTATCAACACCGCAAATTTCAACTTTGTTTCGTGTCAATCTTTTCCCTCCTCACAGGAGCTGCTGTCAAAATTCAGTATCTCCGCAGGAAGGAAAAATATGCACTATTTACCGGGTGGCTGGCAGACATTAAGGAGAAACAGCCAGGAAAACCGCAGATTATCAATGTTATTCAAGAAAAAATTTTTTCGTAAAATTTTTCTGCTATACCATTTTATTGAATTCTTTACGAAGTCGTTTGATGATTCTTTTTTCCAGACGCGATATATAAGACTGAGAAATGCCGAGCATATCAGCAACATCTTTTTGCGTCTTTTCCTCGCCGCTGCCAAGACCAAAACGTAATTCCATGATCTGCTTTTCACGGTCCGAGAGCTGCTGCAGTGCTTTTACCAGCAATTTTTTATCGACATTCGACTCTAAATCCTTCGTGATGATATCATCATCAGTACCAAGGACATCTGAAAGAAGCAGTTCATTCCCATCCCAATCAATATTCAGCGGTTCATCAAAAGATACTTCGGAACGAAGTTTGTTGTTTCTGCGCAGATACATCAATATTTCATTCTCGATACATCTTGATGCATATGTTGCAAGCTTTATTTTCTTCTCAGGGTTGAAGGTATTGACTGCCTTGATCAAACCAATTGTGCCAATACTGATTAAGTCTTCAATATTGATTCCTGTATTTTCAAATTTCCTCGCAATGTATACCACAAGCCTCAGGTTCCTTTCAATGAGGATGGACCTTGCAGCTTTGTCTCCATTAGGGAGTTTGTGTAAAAGTACTTCTTCCTCTTCTTTCGTTAAAGGAGGTGGCAACGCTTCGCTACCGCCGATATAATATATTTCATCTGTTTTTAAGCCGAGTTTTATTAATAATTTATACCAGTAATAGGATAACCGAAGCCGTAAATTTTTCATTGATTGTCCTCCTTCTAAATTATGTATTTCTGAGTATAGTAATATTAACTTACCTTAATCGTTACATCAGCCTTTGCCATGCCTGCCATCATTTTTGGATGGATAATACATTGGAAGCTGCCATCCGCAGACAGTTCCTGGGCGGTAAATGATATCAGCCCCTTTTCTGCAACATAGATTCCATCCTCAGTTTTGATTTTGATGCTTTCGGGATTAAAAGCAATGATCAATTGATGCTCTTGTCCAACTACCCTGCACGGAATGATTCTCATTTTATTTTCAAGGTCCTGAGAAAAATCCCCTTTACCTGACAATACACAATCCGGATTCTCGGCAATCCTTCTAATATCACTTGGCATCCGTTCCATTTCTTTGGCAATGGATAAAATCATTACCGGCATTTTAGAGATTGGGTCATAAAGCTGGTTGCCACTGTCGATTAAACCCCTAATGTTAAAAACCATTCCCATGAACTGAACCTCCACCTCAGCCAATGACTCATATTGAATTTTCGTCATTTCGAACTGTTCAATATTCCGTCGGGAAAAATGCCATGCAAGCGGAAACCCGAGCACGACAAACAGCCAGCTGATTGGGTCGCCAAAACCCTTGATATGGTTCATTGCGACATTTGAAGCGAGATCCATATCAAATTGAATAAAATAATGCACACCTGTCAAAGTTCCGCCAAGCAAAAAAGTCGTGACATAGAAGGTCATCAGAGCCTTTGCAAAAAAACGAAACCTTTTATAGCCAAAAGCCGCCAGCACCATGAAAATTGAAAAAATAAATTTCCCCGCCGGGTGCCCCGCTGCAGCATGTAACGGAGTAACAGACAATATAATGAGCAACGAACCAATAAACCCTCCCAGCACCAATCGCCAAAGCTTGACCTGCCTCTTCAGGATAATTGCGGTCAAATATAGGAGGAAGGCATCAAATAATAGATTCAGAGCCCAAATTACATCAAGATAGACCTTCACCCTTTCTCCTCCTGTCTAAAAAAACAAACGGTCAAGGTGAATCTTCCCATCGGTGCCTGCTCTATCATTCCGTTACGGAAAAGTATATCGTCATTGCTTTATGAAGTGTGTCACATTCTGGCAACAAAACAACAGAGATTTTCACTTTTACATTCGGATTTTGTCAATTTTCAGATTATTACTTTTAAAAGTGGCTGCTGGTTTGTGAATCTATAGGATTTGTTCAAAACTTTACATTGTTGACTGCTATTAAAAGAGAAATGATTTATTTAATCTAAGTGCAAAAAAGGCATAGCCGATTGGCTATGCCTTTACCTGATTGTCTTTTAGCGTCTTCTGTTGCGGTTGCGCAAGAATGTAGGAATATCAAGAGCATCTTCACCTTGAGAAGAAGGAGTGCTTCTTGGTGCTTCCTGCTGGATCTCTTCACGCTTTGGCTGTTCGCGCTTGATTGCGCCGATTCCAGGCTTTTGCTGGCCTCCAAAACCAGGTCTCGTTGGCTTTGGCTGAACAACTTCTTCATTGAAACCTGTCGCGATAACAGTAACAATAATTTCATCTTTCAGGTTCTCGTTGATTACAGAACCAAAGATCATATTTACATCCTGGTCTGAAGCGGATGCAACGATATCAGCAGCTTCCTGAACTTCATACAAGCTTAGATTTGTTCCGCCAGTGATATTCATCAATACACCCTGCGCTCCATCAAGTGAAGTTTCAAGCAATGGAGAAGAAATTGCTTTTTTAGCTGCTTCAGTCGCACGGTTTTCACCAGCAGCAACCCCGATACCCATCAAGGCAGAGCCTTTATTGGACATGATTGTCTTAACATCAGCAAAGTCCAGGTTGATTAATCCAGGAGTGGCGATCAAATCAGAGATACCCTGGACACCCTGGCGAAGGACATTATCCGCTTCGCGGAATGCTTCAAGCATTGGAGTGCTTTTATCAACAATTTCAAGCAAACGGTCGTTAGGAATAACGATAAGCGTATCGACAGCTTCCTTCATCGCACCTATTCCGCCGCCAGCTTGTCCTGCACGCTTGCGTCCCTCAAAAGTGAATGGACGTGTAACAACGCCAACTGTAAGTGCACCTAAATCTCTGGCGATTTGAGCGATTACTGGTGCAGCTCCTGTTCCAGTTCCGCCGCCCATTCCAGCTGTAACGAAAACCATATCCGCGCCTTTAAGCACTTCTTCGATTTGTTCTTTGCTTTCCTCGGCAGCTTTCTTTCCAACTTCAGGATTAGCTCCAGCGCCAAGTCCGCGAGTCAATTTCGCACCGATCTGCATTTTGATTTCAGCTTTGGAAAGGTTTAAAGCCTGTGCGTCTGTATTGACCGCAATAAACTCCACACCCTGCACGCCGTGTTCAATCATTCGGTTAACCGCATTATTTCCGCCGCCGCCAACACCGATAACTTTTATAGTAGCAAGTGAATCTAAATTCGTATCAAATTCCAACATGACAAATCCTCCTAATTCGTCGATTACCTGTTAGCTCTGATTATTCAAAAAAGTAGCCAAGAAATTTTTTCATTCTTGTTGACACTTTTTCCTCAGGCTGTTTCTCAGGCTTCGATTTTGGATGCGGCTGTTTTTGAACTCTCTTTTCTTTTGGTTCTAATTCACCAAAAACAGCTTCCATTTTCTTCCCTTTTAATTTTGCGTTCTTATAAGCAAATTGAATTAATCCGACTGCTGTCGTGTACTGTGGTTCTCTTACACCAATATAATCAGGGATTGCGATTCTCACCCTGCTTTGGAAAATATCCTGTGCAAGCTCAAGTACACCTTGCATGTTGGAGGTTCCCCCGGTAAGGACAAACCCACCAGGAAGATCCCTGATGTTCATCAATTTCAATTCATCCTGAACCAAGGAGAAGATTTCTTCCATCCTTGCTTCAATTATATCGGCAACTTCAAGCTGGTTGAATTGCTGCTGCTGATCGCTGCCTATGATTGAAACTTCGAATATTTCCTCTTCGGAAGCATGGTCATAGAAAGCATGTCCATGTTTTAATTTTAGTTGTTCAGCTTCTTCCGTTGTTGTACGCAAGCCAATCGATAAGTCTTTCGTAATATGGTCTCCGCCTACTGGTATTACGGATGTTCCTCTTAAGTGCCCGTTTTCAAAAACAGCGACTGTTGTTGAACCGCCGCCGATATCAATCATAGCGACACCCATGTTCTTCTCATCTTTAGAGAGAGCAAATGCTCCAGCTGCAAGCGGCTGAAGGCCTATATCCAAAATTTCAAGGCCAGCCCGCTCAACACAGCGGAGAGTATTATGTAAGATGGTCTTTGAACCTGTAATAATCGTTCCTTCCATTTCAAGCCTTACCCCGATCATGCCTCTGGGATCATTGATTTCATCAAGGCCATCAACAATGAATTGCTTTGGAATCACGTCTATTATCTCTCTCTCAGGCGGAATCGATACCACCTGTGCAGCATCAATGACTCTCGCAACATCTTCATTCGTGATTTCACGATTGTCACTTGAGACTGCAACCACGCCATGGCATGGCAAAAGCGAAACATGGTTCCCGGTGACACCTACAATCACCTGGTTAATCTTCATACCTATCATTCTTTCAGCTTGCTCTACTGCCCGTTTAATAGAATGAACGGTTTCATCTATATCAACAATGGAGCCCTTTCTCAACCCTTCGGACTTTACATTGCCAACACCAATTATATTCAAAGAATCGTTGACCATTTCACCAATGATAACTTTTACACCGGATGTACCGATGTCAAGACTGACATATATATCATTGCTGTTCATTCTGTGGCACCTCCTTAACAATTCCTAATATGTGAACAACAATTTACTCACGCTTATCTAATTGTTCGTGTTTTTTAATTACATTACTTTATTCGTCACAATTAAATATTTCCCTTTTAAAATATCATTTTTTTTTCTACTTTTCACTTGTAGTTGACCATTTTGTCAATAATATTCGCCTTATAACTGCGATATTTTGAAACAGCCTTACCCCAAAGGCAAAAACTGCTGCTAAATACAAGTCTACACCAAGATGAACCCCTAGAAAAGCTAAACTTGCAGCTAATACTATATTAAAAAAGAAACCTGACACAAAAACCTTTTCATCATAAATATTTTGAAGCTGTGCGCGAATACCGCCAAATAAAGTATCGAGTGCAGCAAGGATTGCGATCGACAAATAGTTTGAGTATTCTTCCGGAATTGTTATATCGGTCAACAGCCCGATGATCACACCGATTATCAACCCCATTATTGGAAGCCACATTATCAGCTGCCTCCTCCTTTATCTTTTTTAACGGGCTCCATGTACCTGATTCTGATTGTATCTTGATATGCTGGTATAATCAGTTCATTTTCAGGTCTATTCACCTTTACTTCAAGGTTATCGATAAAGAAATCTTCAGCAACTGTCGAAACCTTCATGCGGTTGTATAATTTTTCAGCTGCCTCAGCATTCTCTGCGATTACTTTTATTTCAATTGGAAAACGGTTCAGCGAGTGGCCGTTTATTTTGGTAACTCGATTGATATCCCTGATGACAGTTGTATTGATTACTCTCTCATCATCAATGGATACGTGCTGGGCACCGTACATATTCAATTCATTTAACAGCCTTTTCAGCATGTCAGGTGATATGGATGGCGGATTGTCGCCATCGACTACCAAATTGAATGCAGGCGCAATCGACAGGGTAAGGCCAGGTCCAGTGACTTCCGTCAATCCCGCTTCATCCTTTAATTCTGTCAATGTCTCACGCAGCACTTCTTCTTTGCTTTGCTGCCGCTCAGTTTCATATTTCGCCACTTTTTCTTCGTTTGACCTGATTTCAAGTAGCAGTTTGGACTGGAGTTCCTTTTCCTTCATTAAATCCTCACGGAGCTGCCAAGTATCCCTAGTGTCCCTGACCTCTGGTTCTCTAACGGTTTGAAACTGAATGGCGACCATCAATCCGATAATAGCGGCAATGATGCTAAAACTTAGATTCGTAGGTCGGCCCAACGTATTCACCTTGCTTTCTGTTAGGCTCCTTTTCTTTCTCTGCTGCATGTATGCAGCCGGGGTAAAAAAGCCTCTCTAAACAATTTTAAGAATTTGGATCAAAAAGCCTGTTACGAGAAGGCGGCAATAACCAGCACATCAATTCCCCAGGATTGGATCCATCTGGATATCATCCACTTCCTCTATTGTAAAAACTATTTGATCGTTTACAAGTTGATCTTTTACCCCACCGGTAATATTTAAAGCGGAGGAAAGAACATCGGGGTCACCTATAGCAGTAATTTCAAAAGGGGCAGGATGCTGGTAGCCATCCACCGTTATGACAGGTCCTGTGCACAAGACATATGATTTATGTGATATTCTTTGTCCATTCACTGAGATAGCTGCTGCTCCTGAAATGTATAGTTCATTAATCACCTTAAACACATGGTGTTCATGCACAAGGTAATTATTGATATTCTCTTCATCAGGATTGTACTCTCCATCAGCAAGAGTGACCTTGACTCCATCGCCGCTCACTTTTACCTTGCCGAGAAACATCCGGTATTTTTCGGCATCTTCAGCCATGTTAAAAAACACTTGTGCTTCTTTTGATAGGTTCGCTTCAATATTCCTTACCTTTTCCTGCTTTTCATTTAGCTCTTTTTGCAGTTCGCGGTTCTTTTCTTCCTGTTCAATCAGCTCGTTCCTTAAGCTAATGTGCTGATCCCACTGCCTGTCCGTTAAACCTTTTCTGTTATCACTTTCGTCCTGAGTAACACGGAATGAAAATGCGACCATGAAGCCAAGCACCAGGAAAACGAGCGAAAGGATCACGCGGTTACTGTTCACTTTCTTTTTCAATTTCAACTTCCTCAGCTTCCTCTGCTTCATATGCTTTAAAATAAGAGCCAACCTCCAGGTCGATTACACCCTTTTTAGCAGGGTCCAATTGGCTGACGATGGACGGATAATGTGCCATTTTTTCTGTGAATGTCCTAAGTGTGGCATTTACTTCAAAGCCATCATTCATATATAGCTTGATAAGATATTCATCCGTTTTCACAGGCTTCGAGTGGATTTCAGATATTGAATTGATCACAACTTCAGGAAGCCCATCTAAAGAAGCAATCATTTCATCCAGAACCTTTCCTTCTTTAAAGCCAATTAAGATAGGTGCATTGACCGGAATTTCATCAATTTGTTTCTCACCAAGGATATTTCCATTTTCAAGGACCGGATAAAAATTCTTGCCTTTTGATATGTAAGCAAGTCGGTTGTATTCTTCCAGTTCAATTGTGACAGTATTAGGAAGCTTTACATTTACAGAAGCTTTCTTGATTTCCTGGATTTTCTCCAGTTCTTTTTCAATTTCACTCCTGCTGATCTTCCATACGTTTGATTGAAGTGAGATCCCGCTTTTCTCTACGATTTGTTCGTAAGAATAGGACTCGTTGCCTGACACCGAAATTTTCTTCACCTTGCTAAGCGGAGATTGAAAATAGATTACACCGGCAATCAATACGAAAAACAGAGCAAGCAGCAAAATAAGCCTGCGATTTGCCTTTTTGCGCCTTTGATGTTTTAACTTCGGAATCCGGTCTTCAATTGAGACGATTTTCCCCTTGTCCATTTTCAATCCCCTCTTTATCGGCTGAACCCATTCCATTAATCATAACATTTTTTTGTGATCCTTCAGGTTAAAGCCATCAGATAATTTCAACTGATTTTTCCGGATGCCTGCCTTGGTATGAGTTCCATAAAAATGTCTTCCTGATAATTTTCATTACCATAAAGATAAAAAAAACCACCGTCACGAACATGTTTATGCTACTCTCTTCTTCTTGTCAGGCATCCTAATCCAATGAAATATTATATCACAGAATTTGACAGCAAAAAGCAATTTTCTGTTATTTTCGACCTATAATTTCTACTTCTGTCTCCATTTTTACTCCATGCAATTCCATTACAGTATCCTTTACATGCTGAATCAGGCCAAGTACATCCTCAGCCTTTGCATTTCCTGTGTTAACAATGAAGTTGGCATGCAGCTCAGAGATTTGCGCCCCGCCTATACGATGTCCCTTCAGGCCGGATTTTTCTATCAAGTTGCCAGCATAATTAGGCAGTGGATTTCTGAAGACACTTCCGCAGCTTGGATAGTTATATGGCTGGGTTTCTTTTCGGTAATCCTTATTCTTTTGCAATTCAGCAACAATTTCTTCCCTATTGCCTTCCTTCATTTGAAATACAGCAGCTACGACAATACCTGGGCGTTCCTTCTGAAGTACGGATGTCCGGTAAGAGAATTTCATCTCCTCATTCGACAACCATTCAAGAGAGCCATCCTCAAATAATACATATGCTTTTTCTAGGATTTGGGAAATATCCGATCCATGAGCACCCGCGTTCATATATACCGCACCGCCAACTGACCCTGGAATGCCACCTGCGAATTCCAGACCAGAGAGTCCTTTACGGCTTATGGTGATTGCAAAGTTTACCAGCGACAAACCTCCGCCTGCCAATACCTTGGTGTCCTCTATTTCCAATTCATCCAGACCAGATCCAAGTTTAATGACAGCTCCTTCGATTCCATTATCGGATACGAGAAGGTTCGAACCCCGGCCTATCACCGTCCATTTAATACCTGATTCCTTTAGTGCATCTACCGCTATTTTTAGATTATCTATTGATGAAGGCTCAATAAGTATGTCGGCAGGTCCGCCAATTTTCATTGTTGTATGGTTTGCCAGCGGTTCATTTTCTTTGACAGAACCAATGTTCAATTCTCTAAGTTTGTCAGCTAGATCCTTCATAATTTCCTTCCTTTCACGATAAAACCATTTTAACTATTTTATGCAAAGGCATGCCAATAGGCTACTTTTTAGCCAATTCCTCCATAAGCTTGTACAGCCTTTGCGCGGCGTCAGGTATGCCCAGTTTTTTTGCAGCCTTTTTCATATTAGCCAATTTATCTTCATTACCTAAAATTTGGTCAATGTTTTCAACAAGCTTAGGGCCGGTCAAATCTTTTTCCAGCAGTAAACGAACTGCTCCATGTTCACTTAATGCCCGGGCATTCTTTTCTTGATGATTGTCTGTAACATATGGGCTTGGAATCAAGATGCTTGGAATGCCCAATGAGGTCAGTTCTGCCAGCGTTGTGGCTCCTGCCCGTGATACAGTTAAATCAATTCCAGCCAAAACTTCAGGCATATTATGGATGAATGGTTTTACAATTACATTATCCGGGTTCCCAACAAGCTGCACTTCTTTTTGGACCTCTTCAAAATGCACATCGCCAGTTACATACAATACCTGATATGGTTTGCCGCTTAATTCAGTCAAGCTTTTGACGACTGCTTCATTAATCGGCTTCGCTCCCCTGCTGCCGCCGAAAATAAGGACAGTCGGCACCTTAAGCTTCAAGCCTGAAGACAGACGGCCCCTTATTCCATCCTGTCCCAATACCTCAGAGGCTCTTGGGTTTCCGGTCAGCACGACCTTTTGTTCCGGGAAAAACTCCCGTGCCTCCTCAAAGCAAATCGCAATTTTATCGACATAACGGCTCAGGAATTTATTCGTCAATCCAGGTACGCTATTTTGTTCGTGGACAATTGTAGGTATGCCCATTTTTGCAGCCGCATAGACCACCGGGCCGCAAACATAGCCTCCCGTACCAATGACAACATCCGGCTTGAATTCCTTAAGCATTTTTTTGCTGTCGCTGACACCCTTAAGGAAGCGCAGGACGGTTTTAACGTTTTCGAATGAAATCTTTCGTTTGAACCCTGTGATATGTATGGCTTTGAACGGGATATCTTCCCGGGGCACCAATTTGCTTTCGAGCCCTTTTTCAGTTCCTATGTAAAGAAACTCCACATTTTTATCCTTCTTTTGAATTTCCCTTATTAGTGCGAGCGCAGGGTAAATGTGTCCACCCGTACCGCCGCCGCTAACCGCAATCTTCATTTTCCACACCTCAGCAACATATCTCTTTTTAATCTATATTCCTTCAGGCTTTATATATTTACCGCCAACGGGAATAGACGCTTGTGAAAAGCCTTAAAAAAAGGCACTTCACGGTTTTACCCTATTCTACTATATTCTAAACTTTTGAACGGGTTTTAAAGATATTGTCATTTAAATGTAATATAGCATGAACA
This sequence comes from Mesobacillus subterraneus, assembly GCF_023715485.1. Lineage (GTDB taxonomy): Bacteria > Bacillota > Bacilli > Bacillales > Cytobacillaceae > Mesobacillus > Mesobacillus subterraneus_B. The sequence continues at coordinate 148,919 of NZ_JAMBOF010000009.1, forward strand.
GGATTATATTCCTATTACTATTCATAGGTTTTGGATCTTTTCCACAAATAAAAGACCCTGCTCGCAGGGCCTTTTACTTTTTATAATGTTTAGCTTGTCTGATGTTCTCAATTCAGGCGCTCGGAATCCAGGCGGAGACCTGAAAGGGCAGTATGCGTAGGCCAATGTTTTGACAGCAAGCTATTTTCCCTAGTACCTGGAATGTCTGCTGATATTGAGCAGGACTCCGACTGCCATCAGCATCAGTGTCAGGGATGAGCCACCATAGCTCAAAAATGGGAGCGTGATTCCCGTTACTGGCATCAGCCCTGTAACAACACCGATATTGATCATCACCTGGATCGCGATCATTGCAATGATTCCAGTCGCAAGGAAGGTTCCAAATAAATCCGGTGCTCCTAGCGCAATCCTTATCCCCCTCCAGAGCAATAAGGAGAATAACAAGAGAATAAATGAACCGCCAATAAACCCGAGCTCTTCAGCCAGAATGGCAAAAATAAAGTCTGTTTGCGGTTCAGGAAGGTAAAAGAACTTCTGCCTGCTCTGCCCTAGACCCAGCCCGAACAATCCGCCAGGTCCAATCGCATACAGCGACTGTATCATCTGGAAGCCACTGCCGAGTGGATCCTGCCACGGATCAAGAAATGACGTGATCCTTTTCATCCGGTAAGGTGCAGAGATGATCAGGCCGACGAAACCGGCTACACCTAGCAGACCGAGACCGACAAAATGGCTGATCCTCGCTCCAGCTATAAAAATCATGACAACGGATGTCCCAACCATTACGGTGCCTGTACCCAAATCCGGCTGAAGCATGATCAGCGCGAACGCAGCGAAAACAAGGCCTAACGAGGGAACGAGCCCTTTTTTAAACGTGGTGATTGCTTTCTGATTTTCGGATAAAAACTTTGCAAGGAAGGCAATCATCGCAATCTTCATGAACTCGGAAGGCTGCACAGAAAAGGCACCGACGCCAATCCAGCTTCTTGAACCATTCCGCACATTGCCTATTCCTGGAATCAATACGAGGATTAACAGGACGAAGCAGATAACTAAAATGACTTTCGCCCATGTTCGCCATGTCCAATAGTCAACATTCATTATGAAAAACATCGCGACGATTCCAACTCCTGCAAACAGCATTTGCCGCTTTGCGAAAAAGAACGAATCATTAAACTTATAGTCCGCCCAGACAGCGCTCGCGCTATAGACCATGACCAAGCCCACTGCCAAAAGCGTAAAAGTAACGATCAAAAGAAATATGTCTGGAGTAGATTTTTTCGTTGGCAAAGCAATACACCTCGGCTGTATGATTTAGGGCTCATATACCGCTTCCCATCCAGCCTCAAAAGGCCAAGGCAACCTGAGTCATGCTGTTCAAGACAAGCCCTTACTTAAGCTTATGCACAGCCTCGATAAACATGTCTCCCCTGACCTCAAAAGTTTTGTATTGATCCCAGCTTGCGCAAGCAGGCGAGAGCAAGATAACATCGCCGGGTTCTGAATGTTCAATTGCCACGGGAACGGCTTTTTCCACATTATCGACCCGCAAAACCGTTTTTATTCCTGCAACACGTCCAGCCTGTCCAACTTTCTCAGCAGTTTCGCCAAAGGTGATCAATACTTTCACATTCTTTAACGATGGAACTAGTTCATCAAACGAATTGCCCCTGTCAAGTCCTCCTGCTAGCAAGACGATCGGTGCATCGAAGGCAGCCAGTGCATTTTCGGTAGCTAGGATGTTAGTTGCTTTTGAATCATTGTAAAATTTGCGGCCTTCCACACTGCTGACGAATTGCAGCCTGTGGCGGACGCCGGCAAAGGAAGTCAAAATTTCAACGATGCCTTCTTTATCAGCACCAGAAAGGATTGTCGCTGCTATTGCAGACAAAATATTCTCAAGATTATGTTTGCCAGGCAGGACAATATCCTTTGTTTCAATGATCTGTTCTCCATTGAAGCATACCCAGCCGTCCTTTACATAAGCACCGCTATCCAATACCTTCTTTGTAGAAAAAGGAACAATCTGTGCACGCGAATTACGGGCAATTTCCATGACCTCGTCCTGGTCTGCATTCACAATAAAGTAATCTTCTTCAGTTTGATTCATCGTAATTCGAGCCTTGGCTTCTATATATTCTGCCCTCGTTCCGTGGTAATCAAGATGGGCATCGTACAGGTTAGTAATGATGGCAATGCGCGGCTTGAACTGATCGATTCCCATTAATTGAAATGAAGATAGTTCAATGACGATAGTATTTTCCTGTGTTGCTTCCTGTGCGACACCTGATGCTACTGTTCCAATGTTGCCGGCAATTAATGGCTTCTTATGTCCCGCATGTAACATTTCATAGATAAGCGTTGTCGTAGTTGTCTTGCCATTCGTTCCTGTGATTCCGACCAAAGGAGCTTCTGAAATCTGGTATGCGAGTTCAACTTCGGTAATGATTGGGATTTCTTTTTCAATGGCTTTTTGAATCATTGGATTATAGTAAGGAATACCGGGATTTTTTACGACAAGCTCAAATCCCTCATCCATCAGTTCAATCGGGTGGCTTCCGCAAACAACCTTGATTCCCTGTTCAAGCAATCCTTGCGCTTCAGGGTTTTCAGACAAGGGCTTGCTGTCATTGACAGTTACAAAAGCTCCCAGTTTATGTAGCAGAGCAGCAGCGCTCACTCCACTCTTGGCCAGGCCAAGTACAAGTATTTTTTTATGTTGATATGTTTTGATATGTTTCATCTAAATCCACACCTCAATATAAATTCCAAGAATTGCGAATAACAGGCCAACTGTCCAGAATGTCACGACTACACGCCATTCAGACCAGCCAATCAATTCGTAATGGTGATGAAGCGGACTCATCCTGAAAATCCTCTTCCCCGTTGTCTTGAATGAAATTACCTGCAGGATAACGGACAAAGTTTCGATTACGAAAATACCGCCAATGATAATTAGAATAATTTCAAGCTTAGCCAGTATCGCGACGGTTGCGATCGCGCCGCCTAGCGCAAGCGAACCTGTGTCACCCATGAACACCTTCGCAGGGTGCGCATTAAATACCAGGAAACCTAAGACAGCGCCTACCACAGCAACTGAAAAGATCGAAAGTTCATATTGAGACTGGTTCCAGGCAAGCACGGCAAATGCACCAAACGCAATCGCAGCTGTACCAGATACCAGCCCGTCAAGCCCGTCCGTCAGGTTAACAGCATTGGAAAACCCGACCATCCAGAAAACGATGAACAGGACATATCCCCATCCGAGATCAAATGAGTAATCCGTTAGAGGTATGCTGACTTCTGTAGAAAGTTCACTTTGCTTAAATATAAAATAAAAAATAACGGAAATAATAATTTGGCCAAGCAGCTTTTGCTTAGAAGTCAATCCAAGGTTACGTTTCATGACAACCTTGATAAAATCATCCATAAAACCAAGCAGTCCAAAACCTAATGTTACAAAAAGCAGCAGGTAAGTTTCAACGGTTGGCTGTGAAAACTTCCCCGTCATAACCAGTGTGGTCACCGTGATCGACACCAAGATCATGATGCCGCCCATTGTTGGCGTACCTGTTTTTTTCTGATGCGATTTCGGCCCTTCTTCCCTGATGCTCTGGCCAAATTTAAGCCTTCTTAAGAATGGAATAAAAACTGGAGAAAGCAAAACCGTAATTAAGAAGCCCATTAATATTGTGAAAAAGATAACTTGCTCCAGCATTCTATTCCTCACCCGCCTTAGTCTGATCGCTTCCGAAATGATTGATGTTTTCAGCCATTACAGCTATATCATATGATGGATCTGTTTCATTAAGAAGTCCTTTGTTGTGGGAAATGAATTGCGTTTTCTCTTTAATGTCTACGTGTTGGTTTAAATAGTTATAGTATGATTTCATGATTTTCTCTATGCCTTTCAATATGTCTTTTGCGTAAAATATAGGGAAATGGTTGGGTGTGTAAGCCGGAACCGGCTCGGTTTCAGGCCAGATAGCTGCAACAGCTCCGTTCGAAATCGCCTCCTGCAGTGTACCAGAATCTTTTGATACCGGGACAAACAGGCCTCTTGGCTGTTTCACACCTGCAAGGCAGCTTACAGTGTGAAAGCGGATATTTTCATCATTGATTCCAGTAGTCTTGGAAAAAAGACTTGAAACGTCCTGATATGTCAGCATATTACCTCTCCTCTATCGCCTCGCGAGCTACAATCCTGTCATCAAATTCAAATGTCCTGTCACCGATTTGCTGGTAGGTTTCATGGCCCTTTCCGGCAATCAAGATTACATCGCCGGCCTTTGCATTGCTGACGGCATGCTTGATGGCTTCCTTCCGGTCGACAATCGAAGTATATACCTCGCCTTTGACTCCTTCTTCCATATCCTTGAGTATCTGTTCTGGATCTTCACTTCGTGGGTTATCAGACGTAAAAATCGCATCCGAAGCATATTCACAAGCGATTTTCGCCATTAATGGCCGCTTCGTACGGTCACGGTCTCCGCCGCAGCCAACTATACAAAAGATCCGTTCCTGTGCAAACTGCTGTACAGTCTTGAGTACATTTTCAAGGCTGTCAGGAGTATGGGCATAGTCGACGATTACGGAAAAATCCTGCCCCGCATCTACAACTTCGAAACGCCCTGAAACACCATTAACACTCTCTACAGAAGCAATGACTTTTTCTAATGGAATACCTGAAACCAAAGCTGCCCCTATGCTTGCAAGAACGTTATATATACTGAACTTTCCGATAAGCTGGATATTGACGGTACGGACACCAAATGGACTGATGAGATCAAACGATGTTCCGCTTGCGGTCATGGCGATATTCGTCGCCTGAAGATCAGCATGGTTGTCGATGCCATATGTGAGAATGTGAGCCGATGTGAGCATAGCAAATTCTTCACTAGCAGGATCATCTGTATTCAGGACAGCAAACTTTGGATTTTCATGGTTGAACGCATTCCCTAGCTGGGAGAAAAGCAATCCCTTCGCTTTCCTGTATTCTTCCATCGTTTTATGGTAATCAAGATGATCCTGAGTAAGGTTTGTAAACACCGCTACATTATAGTCAGTACCGTGGACGCGGCCATATACCAGCGCATGGGATGACACTTCCATAACAGCAGTCTCGACTTGTTCGTCTACCATTTTATTAAATGTTTTTTGCAGTGTAAGGCTTTCAGGTGTAGTATTTTTCACCTCAAAAATTTGGTCGCCGATTTTTGTGTACATCGTGCCAATCTGGCCTGTCTTCTGGCCTGCATCTGTAAAAATCTTTTCAATGATATGGGCTGTCGTCGTCTTCCCATTCGTACCGGTGATCCCAATCATATGGAGTTTCTGGCTTGGCTGTCCGTAAAAAGCATCAGCAAGTACCGCCATCGCCCGTACAGTATCCTTTACAACGATAACAGGAACATTTAATGGAAGCTCTCTTTCAGCAAGTACGGCAGAGGCTCCATTTTTAACCGCAGATCCGGCAAAGTCATGACCATCTACTGTATAGCCCTTAATGCATATGAATAAACTTCCAGTAGTCACCCTGCGGTTATCATTTTCAATTGAAGTAATTTCGGGATTTTCTCCCTTGTAATCCACGAACGGGTGCAAATAACCAATCAATTCGTGTAATTTCATATTTATCAAATCCTCTCAAACAACATGGCGACTCTTATTTTACATGATTAGGCTTAAATTAGCCATTGTTGAGATGAAAAGTCCGAGCCCTTTTTTAGTCTGTAAATTTTAATTTCAATGTAACCAAGTATGAACATAGAAAAGCGGGCGGCGGATATTTAATCCTCACGCCGCCCTTCTTTAAAATTAACTCTTCTAGTCATTCATATAAACTCGGATTGTGGCTCCTTCTTTTATCTTCACTCCTGGAGACGGAAGCTGCTTCACTACCTTTTCGCCTTCACCGGCTACATCAAGTTTGAAATTGATGAGCTGCTGCTGCAGGTCTTTCTTTGTCATGCCAATTAAATCAGGGACTTCTACCAGTGGGGTATCAAGCCAGGTTAGTTCTTTTTCAATCTGGTCTTTCCTCGGTGGCACTTCCATCGCCCGCAAGCTGTCTTCCATCATATCTCCGACGATTGGTGCAGCTACGACACCGCCGAACTGGACAGTGCCTTTCGGATTGTCAACAGCTACATAGATGACAATTTGCGGATTATCCGCCGGGGCAAACCCGATGAATGAGACGATATGGTTATTTTCCAGATATCTTCCATCCTTGGCTTTCTGTGCTGTTCCAGTCTTGCCTCCTACCCTGTATGAGTCTACATATGCATTTTTCCCCGAACCCCTGGCAACGACACTTTCAAGCGCGTGCCTGATTTCTTTTGAGGTTTCCTCTGAAATCACCCTTCTTTTTGCTTCAGGTGATTTCTTCATGACAATCTCTCCTGTAAGCGGATCAATAAGTTCTTTTGCGATATACGGTGTATATAAAATACCTCCATTCACTGCCGCGGAGACCGCAGCAACTTGCTGGATCGGCGTCACGGATACCCCCTGACCAAATGCAGTCGTTGCCTGTTCGACCGGCCCTACTCTATCAAGATTGAACATAATCCCTTTACCTTCACCCTGAAGGTCAATGCCTGTTTTCTGTCCGAACCCAAAATCCTTTACATATTTAAAAAGTGTTTCTTTTCCAAGTCTATCACCAAGCTCGACAAAGCCTGGGTTACATGAATTTTCAACAACTTCCAAGAAAGACTGGCTGCCATGCCCGCCCTTTTTCCAGCAGCGGATACGAGCCCCTGCCACTTCAACGGATCCTGAATCATGGAAGTGGTCTTTTTCCAGGTCGACTTTTCCTTCCTGAAGCGCAGCTGCCAGGGTGACGATTTTAAAAGTAGAACCAGGTTCATACGTACTCCAAATCGGCAGGTTTCGGTTGTAAACTTCCGGCGGGACATTTCTGAAGTTAGCAGGATCAAAGTCCGGCCTGCTTGACATCGCCAGGATCTCCCCGTTATTCGGATTCATGGCGATCGCGATTATTCCGTCTGGATTATATTTCGCCTGGGCAATATCAAGCTCCCGCTCGACAATCGTCTGCACCCTGCTGTCGATTGTAAGCTTTAAATCCAGCCCGTCCACTGGCGGCTCATAATCATCAGCCATATTGTTCATACGCTGCTGTTTTGCATCTGCATAAAATTGAACGGACCCTTTCGCGCCTTTCAATTGTTTATCATAATACAGCTCCAAACCCATCAACCCCTGGTTGTCGACCCCCGCAAATCCAAGAACATGGGAAAGATAGCTTCCGTAAGGATAATGGCGTTTCGAATCTTCGCCGATATATACACCCTTTATATCCAGCGCCCTGATTTCCTTCGCTTTCTCATGCGAGATTTTCCTGCCTTCTGGAATCCTTTCAATCATTGCTTTTTTCGTGATATGTTGATAAACCTTTTCCTTCGGCATGTTTAATGCCTTCGCCAAAATTTCAGCAGTGGCTGCAGGATCTTCAACCTGCCGCGGAACAACATATACAGTGGGCGCACTGATATTCGTTGCGAGGGCTACCCCATTCCTGTCCATGATTTCTCCGCGCTGCGGTTCAAATGGGACATTCCTGCTCCAAGAATCCTTTGCCTTTCCAGTCAAGAAATCACCGAGCATGAATTGAACATAGCCAAGGCGAACATCTATAATGAAAAACACCAGAATCCCGATTATTAAAACCAGCGCCAGCCGCTTTCTCACGGTCACATTTGAAACACGCATATAATGAACGAACCTCCTTTAAAATAATTCCCGCTCCATTTTTTTGTTGGCTGCACTCTTTCACTCGTTCAAATATATGCTTGTACGATTTTGAATATAACAAGAAGTCGGAATGCCGGCTGAGGTGAATACAGGATATGGAAGATAAAGTTCGAATTCGGGGAGAATTAGCTGGAAAATCGGCAGGAACGTTCAGCAACCCTGAAGGAATGCTAACTGAAATAAGAAAAGCGCAAGCGCCTTGGTCAGCCCCGACAAGCGCTGGAGGGCCGACCGGTGAAGTCGTTCTTTGACTTCATAGGGCGGACCGAAATCGAAATGTGTTGCCGACTGCCCAGAAACGCAGAAACTGGAGACTCCGACAAAGAAGCGCTTTTTGCTTCTGCCGGCGGAGTTGAAGTTTCGAAGTTTCTAGGAGGCGCAACTAGACAATTCGAAAAGCGGAGGCGACTGTTCAACTCCGAAAAGCGCTGGAGGGCCTGACAGTGAAGTCGTTCTTTGACTTCATTGGCAGGACCGAAATCGAAATGTATAGCCGACTGCCCAGAAACGCAGAAACTGGAGACTCCACCAAAGAAGCGCTTTTTGCTTCTGCTGGGGGTGTTGAAGTTTCGGAGTTTCTAGGAGGCGACACTAGACAAGCGTCTCGAGGAGTTAGGAGCCGCAGCTAGACAAGCGACTCGAGGGGCTAGGCGCTGGAGCTAGACATTTCTCGAAGTCAAATTTATACTTTCTTATCTCGTCAAAAAAGAAAAACAGAGGAAGGCTTAACCGCCCACTTCCTCTGTTTCTTCATTTGGTTCTTCTTTTTTTAGTGATTTTTCAAATTGCTGGAGCGGTGTTTCCAGCTCGACAATCAAGTTCTCACCTTCGTTTATTGGTGAACCAGGTTTCAGGTTTTGTTTTGTAACATACCCGCTGCCTGCCTTGTTTAATCGAACACCCGTGATTTGCGCGAGCTTCATGACATCCCTTAGCGACCAGTTTGTCAAATCAGGATAGGTTTTTACGCCTGAAGCCTTAATGATCACTTTCTCGCCTTCCAGCGCAATGGTATCCGCTTTCGGAAGCTGGTCCTCTACCTGGTGTCCAGCTCCAATGATGACTGTTTCAAAGCCTTTTGATTCAAGCAGTTTTTTTGCTTCAGCAGCATCCATTTCGGATATATCAGGAACAGCGCTGGAATCAGCCTTTTCCATAGATGCTGGTTTGATATTCAAATATTGGAGACTGCTTTTCATTACGGATTTAAAAATCATTGAAACAGGGATTGACCCCTTATAATAATGGTCTACTTCCGGCTGCTGCACAGCTACGTAAACTACTAATTTTGGATCATCCTTTGGAGCCATCCCCATAAAGGAGAATAGGTAATCATTAGCACCGCCAAGGTACTTACCATTTTGGGTAAGGTTGGCGGTCCCAGTTTTCCCCGCAACCTTATATCCTTCTATTGCGTAAGATTTTCCGGTTCCATGTTCTGAAGTAATAACCGTTTCAAGGACATCGCGAACTTCTTTGGCCGTTTCAGCTGAAATTGGCTGACCTGCTGGTACCGGATTAGTTTCTTTTACAATCTTGCCCGTAGTTGAATCGACTACCTTATCAATTACACGCGGCTTCATCATTTTGCCATCATTCGCTACGGCAGTTGCAGCCTGGACAAGCTGGATTGGTGTTACCGTAGAACCTTGACCATATGAGGTAGTTATTTTTTCAATCGGCCACTGGTATTGGATTTTACCTACTGCTTCGTTAGGAAGATCGATTCCTGTTGGCTTGTCGAAACCAAATGCAGTCAAGTACTCACGGAATTTTTCAGTACCGATTTTTTCATTAACGAGCTTGGCAACAGCAACGTTGGAGGAACGCTGGATTCCCTCTAGAAAGCTAATGGTACCCCATCCCTGGCGGCCGTTATGATCTCCAATACTGCCGGATTTTTCAGTAACCTTATAGGACCCTGATTTATAAGGTTCATTCGGATTCCATTTCTTCTCTTCTACCGCCGCTGCCAGCGTGAAAATTTTCATCGTGGAGCCTGGCTCAATCGGTTTTTCTACTACATCATTATGCCAGCTTTTATCTAGGCCTTCCCGCGTTGTTGGATGGAAGGTTGGACGCTGTGCCATTCCTAATATATCACCGGTTTTGGGATCAGCTACCACCACAATGATATTTTTCGGCTTATATTCTTCATCAACGCGATTGACAGCATCCTCGACGAATGTCTGGATTTTTTTATCGATTGTCAAATACACATTATCTCCATTTTGGGCAGGCGTGATTTTCTTCTCTTCATCCGGGAGCAGGAATCCCCATAAATCACTTTCAAACGAGAGTGATCCATTCTTTCCAGTCAACTCATCATTCAAGGTTTTTTCGATACCCAGCTTACCTGAAGTAATAATCTTCTTATCCTTCGTTTCTTTCTTTTCAACAAAGCCAACTAGATGAGAAGAAAAAATACCGTTTGGGTAGAATCTCTTTGAATCTCGTAAAAAAATTATTCCAGGAAGCTTCAAATCTTCAATTTCCCGTTTTGTCTGATTGGATATATCCCGGCCGGCTTTCCCGAATTCAACTTGAAAAGGCCCCTCTTTTTTCAGCCTATTATAAATTTCAGACTCACTCATATCTAAATATTTAGCAAGCTTGTTCGCCGTCATTCCAGGGTCGGTTACATGTTTTGGTTTCTTTTTATTCGTTGTTACAGAATTATCAAGTATTGCTACAAGCGTATAGGCTGTCGTATCCTCAGCCACTACTTCACCTTTGCGGTCAAAAATCGTCCCTCTCACAGCTTCGATCACTTTTTCATTCGTATATTTCTGCTGTGCTTTGGCAGCAAGGGCTTGTCCATGTACCTCTCCGGTCACCTGGATCGTAACAAACCTGAAAATCAAGATAAAAAAGAGCAGGCTGAATATTACGAATAATACCGCTGCTCCTGCATTCATATGAGGTTGTTTCTTAATCATCAGTTTTCAACACCTTTAACATTGTCTTCATTCAATGTTAAACCAAGCTTTTCTGTTACTTTCTTGATCCGCTCATAGGTACTTAACTCGCTAACCTGGACTTCTAGGTCACTGTTAACTTTTTGCTGTTCCTGAATGCTGCCTTCGATAATCTGGATGTCTTTGTTCACTTCATAAATGGCTGCCTGCTTCGATACCATGAATGTCGCGCCGAAGCATACCATTGCTCCGAAAACAAACATCAGGATTTTTTCGCCGGGCGTAAGGATCGAATTTCTTTTTGCCGGTGCTTTGGCCGGTGCTTGGACAGTGCGCTGCTGCTGTTCCTGTTGCAATTTTCTTGCCAGATTGCTCATCATTTTCCCTCCTGAGAATTAATTTTCTTATCTATTTATTTCTTTAATTTTTCAGCGATTCGCAGTTTTGCCGATCTTGCCCGGTTATTAAACTCAAGCTCTTCATCCGAAGGAAGTATTGGCTTCCTGGTTACCAGCTTCAATTTCGGCTGGAACTCTTCAGGAATAATCGGAAGTCCTGGCGGAAGCTGAGGTGTTTCGCTCGCTTTTTTGAAGGTCACCTTGCAAATTCTGTCCTCCAGTGAATGGAAGGTAATGACGCTGATCCTGCCGCCAACAGCTAGCATTTCGATTGCCTGTTCGAGCGATTTCTCGAAAACGCCAAGTTCATCATTTACCGCAATCCTTACAGCTTGAAAAACTCGTTTTGCAGGATGTCCGCCCTTTCTTCTTGCAGGTGCAGGAATCGCATCCTTAATCAACTCTACAAGTTCAGCAGTGGTTTCAATCGCTTTTGTTTCACGGGCTGCCTCGATCTTTCTGGCAATTTGCTTAGAAAACTTTTCTTCTCCATATTGGAAGAAGATTTTGACCAATTTTTCATACGGCCATCCATTAATCACATCATAAGCTGACAATGGCGCGTCCTGGTCCATCCTCATGTCAAGCGGTGCGTCATGGTGGTAGCTGAATCCGCGTTCTGGTGTATCCAGCTGTGGTGAGGAAACTCCCAGATCATAGAGGATACCATCTACTTCTGTTACACCCAGCTTTTCGAGTTCTTCCTGCAAATATAGGAAGTTACTCTTGATAATTGTCAGCCTGTCACCATAGCTTGCCAGTTTTTCTTTCGCATTCGCGATTGCGATATCATCCTGGTCGAATGCGTATAGCTTCCCTTGTTCAGAAAGCTTTGACAAAATCAATTCACTGTGGCCTGCGCCACCGAGAGTACAATCCACATATGTACCGTCAGGCTTGATATTGAGCCCGTCTACTGTTTCTTCCAGTAAAACTGTTGTATGTTTGAACATTATGATCCACCTTTCCAATCGAGGAGCAGGTAATATTATATCAGAATAATGTTACCCTTAAATATCAAATCCAATCATATTTTCCGCAATTTCAGCAAAAGATTCCTCAGATTCTGCGAAATATTCTTCCCAGATTGCTTTGCTCCATATTTCGATTCGATTGGAAACCCCTAAAATCACACACTCTTTATCAAGCTTTGCGTATTGCATCAGCGGGGAAGGAATGTTAACTCGCCCCTGTTTGTCAATTTCACTCTCGGTAGCACCTGAAAAGAAAAAACGGGTGAATGCCCGCGCATCTTTTTTGGTCAGCGGAAGGCCTTTAAGCTTGTCTTCAATAACTGACCATTCAGAAACGGGATAGCCAAATAAACACTGGTCAAGTCCACGGGTAAGAATGAACATTTCTCCCAAGTGATCACGGACCTTGGCAGGGATGATCAAACGGCCTTTGCTATCAATATTATGATGATATTCGCCCATGAACATGCCACTACCCCCACTTTCTAAATACAATGTACCACATTCCCCCACTTTTCACCACCTTATTTTAAATATTCTCCCCCCGGCGGGTAAATCCTTCATTAAAAGCACGTTTCCATTAATTTCTTTTAAATTGTTTTGAGGTACTTACCTTTTAATTTCCTCTCGAGGAGCTTAACCTGAACTCCACCCAACAGGAATTCATTCATTAAAATGCATAAAAAAGCTCCATCCATTTTGGATGAAGCTTAAACTTACATTTTTATTATTTTATGTGTTCCATCGAATTCATAATGGAGCTTCAGCAAGTCGGAAATTAGATTCAATCCATACTTATTTAAATAATAAAATGGATTCCAAACTCTTTCCTGTGGTGAGCCCCCTGGCCTTAAGGCATTCTCGACCCTGGTGAATTTCCTCAGGATATGGTCATTCTTCCTGCAAACTGCCTCAACAATCTTATCTTCCATAAAAACAATCTGATTCATTAAAATCGACTCGTTCTTTTCCAGCATTGGCATCAACACTGGATCAATTCCGCCTGATTTTTCACGAATAATGGAATATTGCTCTGCAAGATTTGCTTTTACTTTTTCAAACAGCTCTTCTACTTCCCTGTCCTTTAAGGAATCAATGAACTTTAGTTCATGGCCGCCTGTTCCTGAAATAAGAACTTCCTTCAAATCCAGGTTCAGCTCTTCTAGGTCGGTTTCAACCGATCTTTCGAGGAGGGTGATGTTAAGTCGCGGCACCAATGGGGGCATCTGCAAGCCGAAGTGCTCGAACACCATTTTTAGCTCAGCCCAATAAGCAATCTCTCCTGGACCGCCAATGAATGCAAGCGTCGGAAACAGCCATTCCTGCATCAACGGCCTTGTAACTACGTTATTGCTTAACTTTTCCGGATATTCGTTGGCAATCTCCATCAATTCGGCAAAAGTGAAGGTAACTTCACCATTCTTACCTGCAAATCCCCCACTTTGTGGGTCAAATTGGAGCAGGATCCGCTCATTTACTTCTTCATCATAATAGAAGAGATTGGCAGCATTAGCACTGATATCAATCATATTAGCAAACCCTGCTGCTTCTGTTTTTTGCTGCTGCTCATGAACTGCGGAGGTAATTTCACGGTGGTTTTTTATTTGATCCATGAAGTATTCTTTTTCGAGCTTGCGCAGTTCCTTGTTGCCAGAATCAACGATCAGCAAGCCTGAACCCTTGAAAAGTGCCATGATAATAGATGCAAAAAAATCAACGAAGGATTCCGCTGTCTTAAGAGATTCAATCGCAAAAGCCAATACTTCTTTCGTATATTTTGTTTCCCCGTAAGTCTCAATAATTTCTTTGACCCATGAATAACAAAGATCCTTATTTATACAGACTTCTGAAATCATTTTTTTCTCCAGATTCTTTTCTGGATAAAGCCATTTTTCCTGTTTATTGTTGTTCATGACATAGACATGGTTTACTTCCTGGTAGTCATGATCTTCTCCAGCAATCCAAAATACCGGGACAACCGGAACGCCCAGTTCTGCCTCTTTTTGTTCCGCAAGTTTAATTATTGAAATCACTTTATGGATTGTGTAGAGAGGCCCGGTGAGGATTCCTGCCTGCTGTCCACCTATTACAGCAACACTTTTCTCTTGTCTCAGCTTATCAATGTTAGCATTGATTTGATCAGAGTGTGCATATCGGGACATGAATGATTGAATATGGTCCGCAAGCTCATTCCTCATGAAATTTCTATTTTGCAGTTCATCAAGACGATGAACATAATCCATTTCATTCTTAAAATTATAATGAAAGAAGCTCTGGAGTTCAGCGCTTCCAGCAAGGTAATCTGTCGCAAACCGGTTTGCAGCCGGAAGTGAGAGATTCAACATCTCCATTAACATGTACTTCCTTTCTCGTAAACAATTTTCACTGTTATGAGTATAGCATTGTTTAAAATGAAAAGAAAAAAACTTTGCTTTACGAAATTTCTAAAATCAAAGTTTTTTCTTTTGACAACCTTTTCATCCTTATGCTTACGTTGATTTATCTATTTGGCGGTAAGCAAAAAACAAAAAGCGCTGGACCTTGACTGCCTTCATCAGGAGGTCCAACACTAATTTAAGCAAAGAGGAGCGTCAACCGCTGAAATAGGCCGAATAAAACTAGAATGATATAAGCTGAGAAGAAGAGCAAAAAGTTGAAGCGCCAGAATCCTTTGAAAACTTTCGGCATGATGATTTCCTCTTTGTATTTCCAGTGTATCCAGACAAAAAATGCCGCAAGACCGAATAAGACAACCAGAATCAGCCACAGGAATGATTTTCCCCATATGGTGACAATCAAAAAATGCACAGACAGTACAAGCAAAAAAGTGCTGAAGTCAATTGCCAGATTGACGGATCGCCGATGGTTGCCGGTGATTTGCTTGCTGATGATAAATACAGCGAGATAGCCAATCATTGGAACTGTAATCAATATAGCAACGAATGCAGAGACGATTCCCGGCATTATGCCCCCTCCCTTTCGTGCTCCTTCCCCTTGATGCAATGATAATAATTATGTATTAATGGAGCATTAATATTTTTCCTTGCAGATAATTCGAGCAAATAACCAAGGATTGCATCAATTTCAGTTTTTCGTCCATTTTCAAGGTCCTTGTACATCGATGAATGGTTATCCGCGGTCTTTTCACAAACAGCCTTCAAGTTCTGGAAGTATTCATCTTTATTATTTAATTCAAGCACCAATGCACATTCTTCAAAGAGCTGTGAAAAGATTTCGCGGTATGAAGGATTGCGGATCAATTCACCATTCTTCACTTGAAGTGTTGCTGTCAAAGGGTTGATCACGGAATTGACAACGAGCTTTTTAATCAGCATTTCCTGATAGTCAGATTCAAGTTTAATAGGGAACTCAGAGGCTAATGAAAAGGATAAATGACTGAGAAGGTCTGCATCTCCATTGAATACAGCAGCCCTGGTGACTCCCTCACCATTATGGAATACTGTATTGCCGCTAGCTCTGACAGCGCCATGCTCGACAGAACCAATATAGATTGCAGCGGGTGTTAATTCCGAAAGCAACTGGATGTGCCCATAGCCATTTTGCAGGAAAAGAATGCTTCCCGATGTTTTTGCTTTTATATCAGACATGAGATCTGCGAGTTGATATTGTTTCACCGCAACTATCGTTAATTCTTCTAGACCCTGCCAGGCATATATTGGGGCTGCAACTACTTTTCGGGCTGTTTCATCTTTGCCGGCTTTAATCATATGTAATCCTTGATCGTTTATTAGATCTGACTGCTCCTGTGTCCTCGTGTATAAGTTGACGTCGTGCTTCAAACTTAAGTAATAAGAGAATAGCAAGCCCAATGAACCCCCGCCAAGAATGGCAATTTTCATAAAAACCCCTCTAATCCATCCATAGTCATGATCCATCAAAACGTATATATTATGCACTTTTTAAAATGAAAATTTATACAGTGACTTAGTCATATTTTATCAGAAACAATGCTTTATTTGGAAGCAGTGTTTGTGAAACTCTATGATTATTTACATGTGGACATAAAAAAAGAAAATGGAGGTCCTTTTAGGACCTCCGCATGTTTTATACCGGATATACCGGATGCTTCCTGACACTGAATTCCATTTCTTTTGTTTCATATAATCTGAATCTATCAATAAGCGCATTCCTTAGGTCGTTTGCAGCGACAATGTCATCTACGATCAGTTCGGAAGCAAGCTTATAGATGTCTATGCTCTCTTTATATTCCTGGTGCTTTTCCTGGACAAAAGCAATCTTTTCTTTTGGATCTTCAATTTGGTTGATTTTGTTTGAATACACAGCATTAACCGCAGCTTCTGGACCCATGACTGCAATCTGTGCAGTCGGCAAGGCGATGCAGCAATCCGGTTCAAACGCAGGGCCAGCCATAGCGTATAAGCCTGCACCATATGCTTTACGGACAATGACAGATATTTTCGGTACTGTCGCAGAACTCATTGCCGCGATCATCTTCGCACCATGGCGGATAATGCCTGCCCGTTCTACCTTCGTGCCAATCATAAAGCCGGGAACATCAGCAAGGAACAGCAATGGGATATGGAAAGCATCGCAAAGCTGGATGAATTTAGCGGCCTTGTCAGCAGAATCTACAAACAAGACGCCGCCCTTTACCTTTGGCTGATTGGCAATGATTCCGACTGCCCTGCCGTCAATACGCGCAAGCCCTGTAATTAATTCTGGAGCAAACAGCTTTTTAATCTCAAAAAAGCTTCCTTCATCAATCAGAGCATCAATACCTTCATACATATCAAATGGAGCGTTCTGGTTCAATGGAATGATTTCTTCAAGATTTCTTCCTGTCTTTGGAGCCACACTCTCGATTACTGCTGTTTTGGATTTGAAGCTGGCAGGGAAATAACTCAAATACTTCTTCGCTGCCTCAATAGCTTCTTCCTCACTATATACTAGCATGTCACCGACACCGCTGACCGAGCAATGCATGCGGGCGCCGCCCATTTCTTCCAGCGTTACCTTCTCACCGATAACCTTTTCTGCCATTCTTGGTGAACCAAGGTACATGGAAGCATTTTGATCAACCATAATTACAATGTCACAGAAAGCCGGAATATAAGCTCCTCCTGCTGCTGAAGGACCGAAAAGAAGACAAATTTGCGGTATCATACCCGACATTTTGACTTGATTGTAAAAAATCTTTCCAGCTCCGCGTCGGTTCGGGAACATGTCAAGCTGGTCGGTAATTCGGGCGCCTGCTGAATCAACTAGGTACAGTAATGGCACCTTCAGCTTTTCAGCTGTTTCCTGAATCCTGATTATTTTTTCAACGGTTCTGGCTCCCCATGAACCTGCCTTTACCGTGGAGTCATTTGCCATTACGCAAACTGTCTGGCCGCCGATCTTGCCAATCGCTGTAACGACACCATCGGCCGGAAGGTCCCCTGCCTGGAAGTTGGCGAACTTTCCATCTTCTTCATAAACGCCGCCGTCAAACAAGAGATTGAGACGTTCGCGCACAAAAAGCTTATTTTGCTCGGCAAGCTTCTCATGGTATTTCGGATGGCCGCCGGCTTCGATCTGGTTAACCTTTTCTTGTAATGTATCAGATAGGGTCTTTGCGGTAGTCATGTTTCCCCTCCTCAAAATCTATTATTCTAGTACAAGCAGGATGTCGCCTTCGTTCACAAAATCACCGATGTTCACTTTGATTTCGGCAACCCTGCCAGCACCCTGGCTTTCTACAGGGATTTCCATTTTCATTGATTCAAGCATTAATACTTCCTGGCCCTCTGTAACCGTATCACCTGCTGCCACCATCACATTAAGGACCGTACCTGCCATACTTGCCGTTAGTTCTTTCATCTTTCTTCCTCCTCTATTTAGATGCCATTTTTCGTTCAGCTAAATATGCTGTCGTATAATTTCCGGACTTGAAGCCCTCTTCACCCAGGATTTCTGCAAACAATGGTGCGTTGGACTTTATGCCTTCCAGTTTTAGATTTGCGAAAAACTCCTGGCCCAACTGAATTGCTTCAGCCCTCGTGTTGCCTCCTACAATGCATTTTGCAACCATGGGATCGTAAAAAGGTGTCACGGCAGATCCCGATTCATAACCTGAATCAACTCGGACTCCCTCTCCATCCACCCATGAAAATTCGCTGATTTTACCTGGTGATGGCAGGAACCTGACTGGGTCTTCAGCATACAACCGGAATTCTATCGCCCAGCCGTTTTTCTTAATTTCACCCTGCAGCAGCGGGAGTTTTTCGCCGCGGGCTACAAGAATTTGCCACTTAACAAGATCCAAACCGGTAATGGTTTCTGTGACAGGATGTTCGACCTGAAGCCTCGTATTCATCTCAAGAAAATAGAAATTTTCATTTTCATCAACGATGAATTCTACAGTTCCAGCATTTACATATTTTACTGCCTTCGCTGCTTTAATTGCCGTATCATACATTTTCTGTCTTGCTTCTTCTTTCAAGAATGGCGAAGGCGCTTCTTCAATCACTTTCTGGTGGCGCCTTTGAATCGAACAGTCTCGTTCAAACAAGTGGACATGGTTGCCATGTGAATCGCCAAAAATCTGAACTTCCACGTGGCGGGCGTTCTTGATGTACTTTTCGATGAACACCTCATCTGAACCAAAATAAGCTTTTGCTCTCCCTTTAGTAGAATCGAAATTCTTAGCGAGCGCTTGCTCATTTTCACAGAGCACCATTCCAATTCCTCCGCCGCCCCCGCTTGCTTTTAGCATGACAGGGTAGCCGATAACTGCGGCAAGCTCGACGGCATCCTCAAGCGTTTTTAAGCCGAGATCACTCCCCGGCACGACGGGAACTCCAGCTTCTTCCATCGTTGACCTGGCAACAATTTTATCGCCCATTTTTTCAATCGTTTCCGGTGCTGGACCGATAAATGTCAAACCTGCATCCTTCACCTTGCGGGCAAACTCTGCATTCTCTGATAAAAAGCCATATCCAGGATGGATGCCATCGACATTTTCGGCTTTGGCAATCCTTAAAATCTCCTCTGCATTCAAATATGATTTTTGAACAGGAGGCTCCCCTATCCTGAAAGCACTGTCGGCCTCCTTAACAAATGGCAAGTCCTGATCAGCATCCGAAAAGACTGCAACTGTTGTAATTCCAAGTTCACGGCAAGTGCGGATAATGCGAAGCGCAATTTCTCCTCTGTTTGCGATTAAAATTTTTTGCACGGTTTTTCCCCTTTCCCGTAAAAAAATACGCTCACTAATAAAATTCTACAATATTCTGTATACTTCCTGCAAAAATTGGAACCGCTTTCTAAAATTCATATGCAGAATTTTTTATGTTTTTATAATATAATAAAAATAAGTTAAACAAAATAAATATATTTTTGCTGCTTATATATACGGTATTTTTCGGGTATATATTTATACATTGAAAATATAAGCGGCTTGAATGGGGGATTGAACATGGTGAATAAAGTGGTGAAATTAAAAATCAATTATAAGACTTTAGAAGAATTCAAGAAATTTAAGGAGTATGGACATCAAGAACTCTCGATGCTTGAGGATTTAGAAGCGAATATCGTAGAAAATGATAGCGACTCGCCGTTTTACGGAATTTATTTTGGGGATAAACTCGTTGCGCGTATGAGCCTGTACCAAGTCAAGAAACAATTTGACCGCTATTTCGAACCATCACAGGATTATCTGGAATTATGGAAGCTGGAAGTCCTGCCAGATTACCAGGGTAAAGGCTATGGCAAATCACTTGTTGAATTTGCGAAAAGCTTTGGCTTGCCGATCAAAACCAATCCGAGAGTAAAATCACAAGACTTTTGGGATAAGATGGGCTTTACTCCGGTTCATTATGACGTAGAGAGGGACCGCGGCGAGAATCCACTTGTGTGGTATCCTGCCGGCGTAACAGAACAACAAGCCCACTAATTAATTTAAAAATAGCGCCTGCCGATATAACGGCAGGCGCTTTTAATTTCTACTTTTCTACCTTCTCTAGGTTCCCTTTACCCTCAACCTGAAATTTGAGCTTCTGCTGTTTATCCTCATCCCTTGGACCAACTCTTTTTCTAGCTCGTTCCACAATGTCAATCAAGGCCCGGTAATCTTCTTCCATCGATTTTAGTTGTGTTTCTAATTTTTCATTTTCAGCAGACAAGTAATAGATTTGCTTTTCTAGTCCACGAATTTTTTCTTTATGTTCATTGAGGCTTTCCTGGCTGCTTGCAGTACCTGCTTTTTCATAGAGGTCATCAAGATATTGCTTTACTTCCTCGAGGCTGAGGTCGAATTGCTTCACTTCTGCCTCTGGTGTTGTCTGTGCTGCCTCAGTTGCAGGCAACGCCGCTTCCTCTGCTTTCTCTTCAGGCTTAGTCTGTTTTTTTGCTTCTTTACGCTGTTTTTTCGCAAGCTCAATACCAGATTTATATTGTTTTCTCACATATGAATTCCAACGAAAACCGCAGGCAGCCGCTGTCCTGGAAAGCTGCTTCCCTACTTCCTCAAAAGCTTTTAATTGAGTACCGCCCTCGCGGATATTGCGCAACACTACTTCAGCCAGCAATAAATCTTCATCTTGTGACCAGGCATCCTGACGGGTTAATGGCATCAGAAAATCCCTCCTATTGTTTTTTATTCATTCTTATGCATCTAATAGGAAAGATAGACTGATATCATCACTAACTCTGCTAATTATTTTTTCTTTTTGCTCATGAATTCGTCCACTTTGATGTGATGCGCCTCAGCTTCCCATAACACCGAACATCTTGCAGCTTCGTTTTCCATCCGTTCTCTCATTGATAAGAGCTCCCACTTTTCATTTAGCAAAGTTTTATATGCTTTTAAAACAGATGACTCCTTATCTAAGCTTCCTTCAATAAATGAGAGACAGGCTTCAGACGGATCTCCATTATAGATATGGTGCAGGAACCCTAATTCCAAAAGTTCCTCCGCAGTATGTATCTTTGCTTCCAGAAGAATTTTAAGGGCGGTGTGCTGGGGCAGCTTCTCTAGCAGGATGGTTCCTCCTCCCCAGCCAGTCGTTATAGCCAGAGTGCCCTGTATGAATCCCGCCTTCATTCCCTTTTTGGCAATCCTGAAATCACAAGCAGCTGCTATTTCACATCCTCCACCCACTGCTGAACCATTAAGAATGGCGATAGTAGGTTTCGAAAGCACAAGAAGCCTATGAAGAATGCCTGCCATTCTCGAAAGCATCCCATAAGCCTGCTCTTCCGTCTTTAAGAGATGGAATGCCGATAAATCACCGCCAGAGCAAAATGCTTGGTCTCCCGCCCCCGTAATCGCAAAAACTTTTACATCCTCATCTGCAGCCATTTCGATTGCTTTTTCAAGCCCTGACATTACCTCAAAATCAATCGCATTTCTCCTGTCTGGCCTGTTTATCGTAAAAAGCAGCAAACCATCTAGTTCTTTGGAAATTATGTATGGCTCCATCATGGCCCTCCTCTTTAAAACTAGTCCAATAAATTTTATCAATTTTCCGCCAAATTAAATAGTATTGCGATCTGTATGATGTTATTACTCGAATAGATGATTTAAAATTCCCTAAACAAAAAAAGCACAGGAATGCATGTGCATCCTGTGCTTTTTTTTGAGAAAATTAGTCGTTTACAACTTCTTTTCCTTTGTATGTTCCGCAAGCTTTACATACACGGTGAGCAAGTTTCATTTCACCGCAGTTTGGGCATGCTACCATACCCGGAACTTGTAATTTAAAATGAGTACGGCGTTTTCTTTTCGCAGTTTTAGACGTTCTTCTAAATGGTACAGCCATTCTTCCCACCTCCTTAAAGAGAATAAGAAAGTTGATGAAGGCCAGTCCATTCTGGACCTTCACGCTCTTTTTTAATCGATTAATTAGTCTGAGGAATTTGAGTCCTCAAAGAATTTTGCAAGTCCGGCAAGTCGGGGATCAAGTTTTTCGGTTTTTTCCTGTTCCTCGATTACTTCCCAATCCTTACCTGACTGGGGTGCGCCTTCCTGACCATCGTTCTCATCACAGAATACCTGCATTGGAACTTCAAGCAGCAGGATCTCCCTGATGATTGGTTCAAGATCAATGACATCGCCTGTTACTTGATAAACTTCCTCGTCAGCCTCGAAATCGTGGCTGTTTAAGAGAAGCGTTTCAGTGGTTTCAACATCAATTGGATAATTTACGTCAACCAATGTCCGGGAACATGGAAGAATAAGATGGCCCTCAATCCGAATATGGAATGTCACTCGAGTGGCACTTATATCGGCCCTTCCAGTGAGATGTATCGGAGAGACCTCACGGATCGTAGGATCTGTTTCCTTAATCGAATCCATCCGGACAACCTCGTCGATCAGAAAGTCCTTGTTTCGATGTTTTTGTATCTGACTTATTGTCCATTTCATAGAATCACCCCAAGGCAACAAAGGTAATTATAGCTTTCGCATAATCATTTGTCAATATTTTTTCTTTACACTATAATTTACATTAATACTGTAAATTAAACTTCCTGGCAATGCAATATCCATATTAACATGAAGGAGGCCAATAATGAAAGCTGTTGGTGTCGTTGTAGAATATAATCCTTTCCATAATGGCCACCTCTTCCACCTGCAGCAGGCTAAAGAGCAGTCTGGGGCTGACATTGCCATCGCTGTGATGAGCGGGAATTTTCTGCAGCGTGGTGAACCTGCCCTTGTTTCGAAATGGACAAGGACGAATATGGCTTTATCTGCTGGTGTCGATCTTGTTTTTGAGCTCCCCTACCGTTTTGCCACCCAGCATGCCGAAACCTTTGCTGAGGGGGCTGTATCGATTCTCACAGCAGCAGGCTGCAATTCTTTGTTTTTCGGAAGTGAATCTGGCGATTTGGATGCGTTCGATAGGACGATCAACTTCCTTGAAAAAAATAACGAAAAGTTTCAGGAACAAATAAAATTTTACACAGGAGAAGGATTTAGCTATCCAAAATCTATCGCCCTAAGCTTCCAATCTTTATCTCCTTCAGAAACGTTTATCGATATATCCAGTCCAAACAATATCCTTGGCCTCCATTACATTCAAGCAATCTTAAGACAAAATAGCAAAATGCGGCCTGGAACAATTACAAGAAAAAATGCAGGCTACCATGACGAACATTTTTCTTCTGCGACGATTGCCAGTGCCACAAGTATCCGCAAAGCACTTTTTGGAGCACCAGGTGAAATGGATTCAATCAGACAGCTTGTTCCCGGCACCACCTATGAACAACTTCTTAGATATAAGGAAGTATACGGCGAGTTTCATTCTTGGGAAAATTACTGGCCCTTATTGAAATATAAACTCCTACAAAGCAGCCCGGCAGAAATCAGGGAATTTTATGAGGTGGAGGAAGGACTGGAAAACAGGCTCCTATCCGCTGCATCTGAAGCTGGATCATTCCATCATTTCATGGAAGCAATCAAAACAAAACGTTATACATGGACAAGGCTGCAGAGAGTGTGCCTTCATATCTTAACCAATACAAAGAAAGCTGAAATGAAAAACACACAAAATACCGCAAACTATTTGAGATTATTGGGAGCAACTGAAAAGGGCCGTGCTTATTTGAACTCAGAGAAAAAGAAATTAAGCCTGCCGTTGATTTCAAAGCTATCCGCTTTTTCTGATCCGGATCTTCAGCTTGATATCAGGGCATCTAAAATTTTCGCTTTGGGCCTTACTGATGCCGGCCAGGAGCGCCTGCTAGCTGAGGAATTCTCTCGGCCGCCAATCATGCTAACCGGAAATGAATGAAATTTTATACATAACATCCTTGTTGTTTACCAAACAAATAACAAAAAAATCAAGCTGTTCATCAGCTTGATTCAGACTGTAGACAAACTCGATGAAAATCGTGTTTGTTTACAGTCTTTTTTTTGGTTGGTGCTGGAACGGGGCTGTTGATTTCCGTTCCAGGCGCTTCGCTTTCCGCGGGCCTGGCGCTGAGCCTCCTCACCGCCGCTGGCGCCTGCGGGGTCTCACCTGTCCGTCTGATCCCGCAGGAGTCTACGCGCCTTCCACTCCAATCAACAGGACTTCTAAACTTCGTATGGAGTAATCAGAACGCTTCTTTTAAAATAGACTTATATAACGCATGTGGTGATGGAGATGTTGTCTAAAAAGAATTCAATTGCACGAGATCGAATGGAGATGGTTGCCGTCGATGAGCTTGTTCCCCAAGACCATTTGGTCCGTAAAATGAATAAAGCTGTTCATCAGCTTTATTTTTTCTTTAGTTTCTCCAAATATGAAACGGCGTCATCAAATGTATCAATTGGTACGATTTTCATTTTCGTATCAATGTCCTTAGCTGCTATCATGGCTTCCTCGTAATTTGAATCCTTTGCCCCTTTTTCATATGGCGCGAAGAAGATTTCAGCGCCAGCCTTATCAGCAGCTACAACCTTTTGCTGGATACCGCCAATTCGTCCTACGATCCCATCCGGAGTGATTGTTCCGGTACCAGCAATTTGATATCCTTTAGTCAAGTCTTCTTCGGTAAGCTGATTATAGATTTCAAGAGAGAACATTAACCCTGCGGATGGGCCCCCAATCTCTTCTGATTGGACCGTTACATCAGGGTCCACATCGATTTCTTTGTCGTCTACAAGCTGGATCCCTACAGCTGCCCTATTGCTTCCGTCTTCCAATTCTTTAAGCGGCACTTCCACTTGATTTGAATTTCCATTCCTTTTATATGAGAGTTCAACAATATCCCCTGGCTTTTTTGAACCTATATATTCAATGAACTCGTCTGAAGATTCAAATGCATTTCCATCTACTTCAAATACAAGGTCGCCAGGCATGAGTTTCCCTTCAGCAGGCATCCCTTCCATTACTCTGAGTACATAAACACCTTTATATTTGTAATTAACAGGAATGCCTGCTTTATTATAGGCAACTTCAATTGCAGAAGTCTTTGAATTATCCATCATGTGCAGCTGGCGAATATTATATTCTTCATCGGACTCATTTTCTGCCCTTATATCTTCTAATGCATATATTTCCTGATATTTGCTCAGCTTCGCAATAATATAAGCGTAAATATTCGCTCTGCCCATCCTCACGGTCGTAAGCATGAAGCTTCCTTCTTCATCATAGCCGCCTTCAACCTCGACGATCGGCTCCAGCTCTTGCGCCATCCCCGGTTTTGATACATAGTAAGGCAAATAATAAAGAGCACTTGCCATTAAGATTACGGCTGCCAAGATGGACAGCCTGATCGAAGTTTTTCTGCTCATTCTGTATGGGACTCCTTCCACTGCTCAATACAATGTTTTATCTTATCGATATGTTTTTTTGCTTCTTCTTCACCAATCACAATGATTTCTTCAATATTGGTGAAGGCTTTTGAATTATACATTTCAACCTTGGGCCTGATCATAACGTCAGAAGCGATCTCCCGATTCGCAACAAGCTCCATTTGCATAATATCGATGCTCTGGATGATGACATCAAATATCGAGGTGATATCAGCGTTCACCTTCACATTGGAAACATCAACAGCAATTACAATATCCGCACCCATTTCCTTGGCTACTGATACAGGAATCCTGTCGACCACCCCGCCGTCGACAAATAATCTCCCATCCAATTTTTCCGGAACGAAAATCCCCGGAATCGCGATGCTTGCCCTGACAGCCTCAGCTACAGGCCCATTTTTAAAGACAACCTTTTCACCAGACATAAGATCAGTTGCAACAATCCCGATAGGTATATCCAGTTCCTCAATCTTTTTTCCATGGGTAAAAATCCTGATCAACTCTTTCACCCTTTTTCCGGAAATGAAGCCCATTTTCGGAACGGTGAAATCAAGATAATATTTCCTTTTAAAAACGCGCGAAAGCTTATAAAGCCTATCGACATCAAGTCCTGCACCGTAAAATGAAGCAACAAGCGCACCCATGCTGCTTCCGGCAATCAAATCGATGGGGATTCCCTCATCCCTCAGGACCTTTATTACACCCAGATGGGCAAATCCTCGTGCGCCACCTGAACCAAGGGCTAAACCTACCTTTGGACTTGCCAAAGCTTTTTCCTCCCTTAAATCCGTAATTTTATCCATACAAACTAAACTTGGTCTAATTTGGAGTTCAGCGAGTATATTGATTTATATGAGGACAAGGCTGACAACTAAACTTTTATTTATGGTCTTTCCATAAATTTTTCAGGAATGAGCAAGAAAGAAATCATGAATGCTTGATTAACAGATAACAATCAGCAGGCGGATGGAAAAAACCACCACTAATATAGTTTCACTTTATTTTACCATTGATTAGATAAGTTTCACAGCAACATACCGCAGGAGGGAGGATAAAAGGTGCTTAAATCCAGATTAAAAACGCTTTTCCTAGCAGCTTCAGTCACATTAATGGCTGCTTCGCTCATATCTTTTCCACAGGAATCCTTTGATGCCTCGATAAGGGGCTTGAATATGTGGTGGGAAATTGTCTTTCCCTCGCTCCTCCCTTTCTTCATTGTGTCAGAAATGCTGATAGGGTTTGGAGTGGTCCGTTTTATCGGTGTTCTCCTGGAACCACTGATGCGGCCTTTATTTAGGGTGCCGGGTGTCGGCGGTTTTGTATGGGCAATGGGCATGGCCTCCGGTTATCCTGCAGGCGCTAAGCTGACTGCAAGGCTGCGGCAGGAAGGTCAATTAACAAAAATTGAAGCGGAAAGGCTCGTATCCTTTACCAATTCATCAAATCCACTTTTCATTTTCGGGGCTGTTTCAGTAGGCTTCTTTTATAACGTACAGCTTGGAGTCATCCTGGCATTGGCACATTATTTGGGGAATATCAGTGTCGGTCTGTTGATGCGGTTTTATGGAAAAAACGAAGAAAATCTCAAAACGGAAAAGGACAAAAAGCTTTCTATCCGGGATGCTTTCGCTGCATTGCACAGGACAAGGATCAAAGACAACCGGCCTATCGGAAAACTTCTTGGAGACGCAGTGATGTCATCGATCCAAACGCTGTTGATGATCGGCGGTTTCATCATCTTATTCTCTGTCATTAATAAACTGTTATTTCATTTGCATATAACAGCTTTTCTGGCCCAATTCATTGAACTAGCACTGGCTATGATGGGGATGACCGAAATGCTCAGCATGCCTTATATTTCTGGTCTTTTTGAAATCACGCTTGGCAGCCAGATGACCAGCCAAGTTCAGGAGGCCACGCTCATGCACCAGGCAGTGATCACAAGCTTCATCCTTGCATTCAGCGGTTTCAGTGTCCAGGCCCAGGTTGCCAGCATTCTCGCACAAACCGACATCCGGTTCCAGCCTTTTTTCTTTGCGAGGATCCTGCATGGTTTTTTTGCGGCTTTTTACGCATTCATCTTATGGAAGCCGGTATATGAGCGCTTCTTTGAGGATGGTCAGCCATCGAATGCCCTCCCTGTCATGGAATACCTAACATCCGAAGGCAGCCGCCTGGCCGAGGCCCACAACCTGCTTACCACAGCGGGTCCGCTCATTACGATATTCAGCCTGTTCGTATATGTTTTGATAATCGGCAATCGGATAAAGAAAGAAAAATAACGGGCAGGATACCTGCTCGTTATTCTTTATTTCCATTGAATTTTTTAATCAATGCCTCTTCGACTTCAGGAGGTACAAGCTCAGAAATTTTCCCTTCATACTTTGCAACCTCTTTGACAATGCTTGAGCTCAGGAATGAGTACTGATTATTTGTCATAATGAAAAACGTTTCTATTTTATCACTCAATACTCTGTTCATCGATGTAATCTGCATCTCATATTCAAAGTCAGAAACTGCCCGCAGTCCCCTGATGATTGCATCGGCATTGACACTTTCTGCATAGTCAACGAGCAGCCCCTGGAATGAATCGACTTTCACATTCGAGATATTCTTTGTTACCGTTTCGATCAGTTCGATTCTTTCTTCTACTGAGAATAACGGTTTTTTTGAAGAGTTATTCAAAACCACCACGTACAGCTCGTCAAATACTTTTGCAGCCCTTGTTATGATATCCAAATGGCCGTAGGTAATCGGATCGAAACTGCCCGGACAAACAGCGATTCTTGCCACTTATTCTTCCCCCTCATCTTCTGCATCAAGCTTGTAAAGTGTTATGCCAATGATTCCATATTTCTCATTTCTCGTCTGCTTCAATATGCCTATTTTTTCAGGAAGTTGAATGTCAGATGCATGCTCGCAAACAATCAGCCCATCTTCATTGATGAGCCTCTCATTTTCGATTATTTCAAGAAGCTTGACCAGCTGTTGTTTTTTATAGGGAGGATCCAAGAATATGTAATTGAAAACTAGATTTCTTTTTTGAATTGCCTTTAAAGCCCTGGCAGCGTCATTCCGATAAACTTCTGCTTTTTCTTCAAGTCCGCAAGACTTCAGGTTTTCATTAATAATCTGTATTGCCTTTCCTTCCCGGTCTACAAATATGACTCTTTCAAGCCCTCTGCTCAATGCCTCGATACCAAGTCCTCCGCTACCAGCGAACAAATCTAGACCCAAGCCTCCTGTAAAATAAGGCCCAATCATATTAAACAATGATTCCTTCACTTTATCGGTCGTCGGTCTCGTCGACGTTCCAGGTACAGCTTTCAAAATACGGCCCTTTAAATCACCTGATACAACTCTCATGTTATGTACTCCTCAATTATCCAAATTACTCCCTTATCCTACCACACATGCAAAAAATTAACCAAAAAAGTGTATAACACTTCCTAATGTGGAAATACTGAAAATTAACAACATCAATTCGAGGATGTTGTTGCCAACCGCGGAGAAGACTTACGTTTCCCCATAAGTTCTTCCTCCGGTTTCTCCTCTCCCTTTGCCTTCTATCCTGTAAAAAGGATGTAGAAGGACCCTGCAGAATCTGCAGGGCTTTTTTTCGTTTTTCTTCCTTGCATGGCTCTTATATCGCTATCAAAAAGAAAGAATGATACTTTCTTCGTCTTCATTAACCAATACTTTAAAGATCGCGTTTAACCAATGCTTTTCTAAGTAGAAATCACCATTAATGTTTTGAAATGGGTTTTCAAGGAGTCCATAGCTTTGGCCATTATGAATGAATGTTTTATTCTCCAGATTAAAAGAGTAAGTGCTGCTTGCCGACAATATTTCAAGTGACTTCCTATCGGATCCTGATTCTGTTTTGAACCCTAAAGCATCCATCGTTGGAGCTAAAGGAAACAGTTTTTTATCTCCTTTAATAACTACACCTATTTCTTCCCTTTCGTTACCATTCACTACAACGCTCCTAGTGTCCATGAAAAGCAACGGAAATACCTCCGAGCCCTCTTGCATATTCAAAGAGAAAAAACTCGTTTTCAAACCTTTAATCGATGACATATATTCATCAAGCGATAAATGGTCAATAGTGCTGCTGCTACTAGATAAAGAGTTGATAAACTCATTCAATTCCCCGGCTGTCAATGTGTCTTTCATTTCACTAACAATTGCCTGGCTCTTCGTATTTTCGGGCTGCTGATTTGTTACCATCGAAGCCAATGATTCTAGAATCCAGCTATCAACTTTGGTATGAGGATCGAATTTAGATGACAGGAATGAAATGGCCAAATGTTGCTCGAATTCTTTATCTGTTAGTTTGTTGCCTGCGAGAAGGATGCCTTTGCCGTGAACTACACGGTTCCCATCATGCATGATCACAGATAAATGCTGATTCATTGCAAAGTTTTTAAGGCTGTCAAACTGGTAAACTGGCTGATCCATCGAGAAAGTGTAGTAATCGATTCCTCTCTGTCCGGTTAGCTTGGAGAGGGATTTTTCCTGCCAATAAATTGAAGGATTCATATTCTTGCCCTCAAAGACATAATAATTCACGGCTTCCATTTGCTTATAGCCTTTTAATGGTAAGCCAGCGACCCATGTTCCCTTGCGACGAAGCTGGTCGACGATCTCCACACTCGTTTCAGTGATATTTATATCTTTCAGCATAACGAGCCAGTCATTCAAGAGGAGCTCCACTCCAGGATCGGATTTAATGATATATTCAAATTGAAGCCTAGTTCCTTTTACTTTTGTGGATGGAGATTGCAATACATCAAGACAAGGGGTTCCATCTTCATACATGCAGTTTACAGCTCCTGCCTGGGTCGGGATGATCACCTGATATTTCCTATTGTCATTGATGTTACTAAAAACCTGTGTAATATTCATTCCAGCCTGATTAACCTTCACCGTAACGGCCATAGTGACTTTTTCTTCAGGCTCAGATTCCACATCGGCTGTTTTCTTTGAAAAAGCAATCCAATGCCATGCCACTGTTCCACCAAGAATCACGATTAGTACTGTTATTATTAGAACAGAAGCTTTCTTCATTTTCTTACTCCCCAATCTCTTACTACTAATAAAATAGCAAAAACACCTCGCCGGGGTAAGAAATATTTTAAAAATACTTGTTAAATTCGGAAGAACATCAGTATGCCTTCAAATTTAAAGCTGCAAATGTTAAAGTATGATGGAACGATATGTTGGAAGGGGAAATTAACATTGATTCAGCGTTTTATCGAGCTTGGAGAAGGTTATTCAGATCTATATGAACTGATTGAAACGGCAAAAGCGAACCGACATCGACTTATGCATTTAATGGCGATTCATACAAAAATAGCAGATAAAGAGGTCAGTTCTCTTGTAGTTGTCCTCATGCCGACAAATCCAGGCGGCTTCCAGGCGCTCTACGTCTGCAGGGAGGGAATTCCCAACCCGCACGTCCTCAAAAACAAGCGATTCGATCTGTTTGCGGAACTGGCTGCTGAACTGGACAAAACTATCATTGAATTCGATGCTAAGCCATCGAGCATTTTTCCCGAAAAAGAATTGTACTATCAGCACTTAATCGGGATTTTAAGATTGAACCACTACATTCCGCCGCTTCAATAGACTCAAAGCCATTGACGTATAAATCATTAAACCATTACAATTTACAAGTTTAAAATTACGGTAAATTTATCAATTAACTAACTTTCGATATTGAAAGCAGCAAAATAATCCCGATAGACACCCGAATTGTTCATACTAATCCTTACTGATTGATCATATCTGCCAAAAAGGAATAAGAAAAAGGCGAGGATTTCCCTCGCCTTTTTCTTATTGCTTAAGTGCCAGCGCGCCTCCGCATTTCTATATTCCCATCTTATAATCATATTCCTTCGCTTTATCAGGGGAAGAGTTTTCAAATTCCATTTTTAAGAATGGTTTATAGGAAGGTTCCACCTTTTTCACAAACGAATATGAACTGATCTTTTCCATCAGTGCCTCTGTCTCTTCTAGATTACAATAGATGACGGCATATTTAAGCCTTTTCGAGACAAAATGAACATTTCCAAATCTTCTGAGCATCTTGGCTTGTTTCAGAGAATACAGCCAGACGATGATTCCTTGCCTCTGTCCTATCATATTTCTTTTCCCCTTCGGTAAACGTTTGCTTTGTAATAGTCTAGCATACAAAAACCAGCATTTTCAATGGTGAATATCCAGTTTGCCCCTTTTATGATTTTTGCGTATCATAAAAATAAAGGGTTTTCTAAGGAGATTATATGAATATTGAAGTTATCTGGGAACATTTTTTAGGATTGCTCTCAAAAGATGATTCTATTGAACATGCTGACTATAAAAAATCTGCAGGTATCCCATTCTTATATATATACGCCAAAGCTGACAGCCAGCAGAAAGAGCTTGAAAAAGCTATCCGGCACGCTGCCGCTGCTTCCATGAAGGGCAAGCAGCTTCATAGCGATACAGAGTTTGTCAGGAAAGAAGTTAATTTATACGTTTTTCGCCACCGCTTCTACGTTCCACAAAGAAAAATGTTCTGCTGTGGAAATTTATGCACGGATTGCATTCGCCTCAGATCTGGTGATTGAACGTAAGCTTCCGGAAATTCCCTCTAAAAAAAGAGCATGGCAGCCACACCATGCTCTTTCGGTATTATGCAGAACACCCACAGCTTCCTCCGCTGCCACAGCCGCCGCTGCATGAGCTTTCAAAGAATGGACTCCCTGTCGGCACTTTAACGCTTTCTGACACCGATCTCCCGATAATTACGCTGACTTCGTCAAGTAGGCCTTGCAGGTCATTCTCTGCTTTCTTGAACTCCGCAATTACCTCGTCCATATCAAGCTCTCTTTTCACAATACGAATTTGGCCCATAACTTCCTTATAATCAGGATGGTACTTTCCGAAACGCTGGACCTCCTCATAGCGGTCCTTCATTTCCACGAAATCTCGAACCTTCCTCTGAGTTTCTGTATTGTTTTTAACACTATATAAACATTGCTGATAATGTTCAGCAATATCAGACTGTAAAATCATGCTGACAAGTTGTTCAGCCTCTTCCAGTAATAAAACTCTTTCTGATGTAACAGCAAGCAATGCTGGCTCACCTCCGAACTCATTTTACCATGAAACTGCCAGAAAAGCTAAATTTTCTGGTCCCCTCTCCATGCTAACTATTTATGAGCCAAAAAAAATAAAGCTCTCTTCGATCTGAACTGCTCCCCGTCAAGTAGACAGTGGAAATAATAAAAATAATCTAAGCGGCTTTAGCCCTGTATTCTACGGGGCTAAGGCCGTTCAATCTTTTTTGGTAACGCTCATAATTATAAAAGTATATGTACTCATCAATCGCCGCAGAAAGGTCTTCAAAGGTCTTATATTTCTCCAGGTAATACTTCTCGCTTTTCAGTGATCCCCAAAATGATTCCATTGGACCATTGTCAATACATCTTCCGACTCGGGACATACTTTGAGTCATCTGTGCTTGATCTATTCTTTGTTTAAATCCTTGATGGGTATACTGGAAGCCCCTGTCGCTATGTATAAGGGGACGTTCTCCATTCAAAAGGGCTGTAGCCTGATCTAGCGTTTCAAACACCAGTTTATTGTTATTGGAACGTCCAAATACGTAGCTGACAATGGTTCCATCATGTAAGTCTTTAATCGCACTCAAATAAGCCTTTTTTGCTTCTCCATACTTGAACTCAGTTACATCTGTTACCCATTTCTCATTTGGATTTTCGGCTTGGAATTCACGGTTCAACACGTTTTCTGCGACGTGTTGAGGGGATGATTTTTTGTAACGATTCTTCTTTTTCCGAATGACGCTTTGAATGCCGACAATCTTCATCAGCCTATAGATTCGCTTATGATTGAAGCTCTTGCCCAACCTTCGATTCAAAGTCATCGTAATCCGACGGTAGCCGTAGATTCCTTTAACCTGCTCATGGAGAGCCTTCATTTCTTCTACAAGCTCTTCATTCTGGCGTTCACGTACGGAAGGTGTTCGCTTCAGCCATTTATAATATGCAGACCTGGCTAACCCCGCAATATCACAAAGCATGATAAGAGGGAACTTCTCATCCTGATGAAGTTCCTTGATAGCGATATATTTTTCTTCAAGGCGTATCTGGTTTATCTTCGCCTCCTTTCGATCTCCTCTAACTTTTTTAGGAATAAGTTCTCTGCACGTAAACGCTCATTTTCGCTCGCAAGCCTCTTCATCTCCAATTTCATCTTCTGTTCTGGAGAGAGTTCAATTTCTTCCTTCTTCCTGCCTCGTTTATCTCTGAGGGCTTCTTCTCCGCCATTCTCATACTTTTTAACCCATTGGTATACTTGTTGGTAAGAGACCTGGTAGGTCTCAGCTGCCTTCTGATAATCCTTGCCATTCTCAAGGCAAGATAGCACAATCTCTTTCCGTTCATTTATGGTAGTGTTTCTTGTATTAGTCATAGTGTTTGTCCTTCCTTTGGAAGTATCCTTTAATTCTCTATGACTATTATACTTTTTAATCCACTTTCGAAGGAGAGAAGTACTAGAAATTTCATACTTCCTCGTAACTTCCTGAATGGAGTAATCCCCGCTTAGATAGTCCTGAACTGCCTCCAGCTTAAGTTCCTTCGAATACCTCTTCCAAGTAGAGGATTCGTTTAATCCATCCACTCCGTATTTTTCAAATTTATAGATCCAATCATAAATTGCCACCTTACTCACTTTGTATATTGATTCCAGTACCGAAATGGTATGGTTCCCGTTTTCCAATGCCTTAATAATCTTAATTTTATCTTGGAGTGAAAAGGCCCTTTTTGACATAATAAAAACTCCCCTTTAAGTAAACAGATTTTATTTTTTAATCTGTCTACCTAAAGGGGAGCATATCAATCCAGAAGAAAGCTTTTCATCATGATTGTGAGTTCATGCTTGAGAACATGTGCATCATCATCGAGGCCATCTGGACGCTATTCGAGAATTTCTGGACCTTATGCGGAATCGTTTTTTCATAGTGGTGGAGAGCGGCAATTTGTGCCGAATAAATGTCCCTCGGGTCCCTGCTCAGCTTCCTGTACCAATGCGGCTGGGCTCGGACAAACTCAATCAATTCTTTATTTGACCGTAATTGCTCCATGACATCTTGTCGCATAATTAGCTCCTTCCTAATCCTTTCTGAAGGAAAATGGATGCCCGGGGCCTGAACTTTTAGATACCTGCTGGCCGCCTTTATTTCCCTGGAATTGAGAAAGCACCCCTTGAATCGCACCGATTGCCTGGCTGATGTTATAGATTTGTCCTTGCAATTGTTCAGGATCCATATTTTGCACCGCGCCCATGATGGTTCCAAGCCAATCTGTCTTCTTTTCTTGTTCGTCGTCCTTTTCTGCTTTTTCACTGTTGCTTTTGGTACCCCATCTTGGATCATCCTCACCGAGTAAATACCAGTCTTCATATAATTCCTGCCAGGTAGTGCTTCCACTCCTCACTTCCTGGATGAGCGCGGGATGTGCCTTTACAAACTCCTTGAACTTTTGGACAGAAGGATGAAGTTTCTTTTTGGCCATACCTTTCACCTCACAGTGTAACAAATGCCTATAATAGCTTATGTTAATTTAGCAGAATGGTGAGGAATCCGCCCATGAAAATTTTAATTTCACATGGGTGTTCCGAGTGTTCTAGTTCATCAAAATTTTTTTAAGTGTTAGAATAAAGAACGTAATGAAAAAGAAGGCATTTTTTCGAAATTGTTTCTGTTCTGAGGCTATCTGGCCATTGGGGTTCCAAACTAAAATCGATAAAAACGAAAAGAGCCAAAGAAAGAGGTATAATATAGATGGAAAAAGAATTACATCAGCTTTTGGATGAATGTATCTCGCTTTCGAGCGAACAGGATCTTGAAACTCTGCAAATAGTGTTGTCCGGAGTGAAAAATAAACTAAGCGGAAAGAACAGCACATATATTGACGGCCTGCTTCATATGGATAGGGAACTAGATGACCAAACTTGTGAAATTGACATTCCAATCACTAGAATGCTCGATAATACACTTGGCATTGTGCACGGCGGATTCACCGCAACGGTACTTGATACAGCTATGGGGACACTTGCCAATAAGCTGCTTCCGGAAGGTTATGCGGCGGTCACTTCCCAGATGAATATTCATTACCTGGCACCAGGAATTGGTGACAGTCTCCACTGCAAGGCAACCCTAATCCACAAGGGAAGAAGCACCGTTGTTCTTGAGGCATTCGTATTCAGGTCTGATGGAAGAAAAATAGCCCACTCTTCAGGCAGTTTTTTTGTAGTAGAAAAACAGCATAAGTAAGGTGATCCCGATGGTTACTGCGATTGCAATCCCAATCGTCCTTGCCTATTTTTACTGGCTGACGAAAAAAGAGATGCAGGAAAATTACGAGGAATGGCTGAAGCTGGAAGATATTCCGGAAGAAGCAATTGTAAGCGGCAAAATAGTAGAGGTGCATGAACAAAAAGAACGTTTCTATTACCACAGGTTTAACCATGTCTCTGTCTTGAAAATTAATACTGGGGTAAAAAAAGTAATCGTTAAAAAAGTAACCCCATTAAGAAAACAAGCTTCTCCCCCGGTTTTCAGAGAAGGAGAAACCGTCCATCTATACGGCAATTGGAAGCAGGGGTACTTTTCAATCAATAGAGTAACATACATGACACAGGAGCATGACCAATAGGTCCATGCTCCTTTAATTTAAAGAAATATGAAATTAAGATAGCAATTACTGTTCCCAGCTTTTCAAAAAGTTTTGTGTATAATGCTTTCGATATACGCCTACGCCAAGATGCGTAAACTCTTCATTCAATAAAGCTTCACGATGGGATTCACTGTTCAGCCAGCCTTCAACTACGGCTGGTGCATCCGTATAATTAGCAGCAATGTTCTCTCCAGCAACCTCGTACAGCACATCTGCGGCTTTTAAGCGTTCGGATAAATCGCCGTACTTCTCCGACTCATGTGAAAAATAGTCTTCCACTGCCATATCCTTGCTGTGGGCATATGCGACTTCAGCCGTTTTCTCATCCCATTCGAGCTGTTTGAGTTCATGCCTGACCCTTATCACATTAGTGATATCAAGGATTTGCTTCTCAGTGCCTGCCTCAATTCTGACCCAGTCGCCTTCTGAAAGTTCAGGTGGCTCAACTAAGGTTCCCCTATAGACCATTTCGTATGGTCTTTGTTTGATAAGTGTCTCTTTATCCAGGTAGCGGATGCTCGAGACCGACCCAGTATATTTATCAATGTATAATTGTATGAAATACTCGCCCATTTTTATGATGGGACGATTGTTCATATCCTGTTCAGAAAGCTCGAATTTATATGAACTTCCGTTATATTCGAATGTTACATCGGGTTCGATCACATTCAGTGAAAAAATCTCCTCAATGGGCTGGCCAATTTTGAAGGGCTCCACATTAACAGACTGGCCTGTACCTAAAGCCGTTACAACCTTTCCATTCAGGACGCCAGCCTGGATATATTGATCATCGGCTTTATTGAATATCCACCAATGAAATCCGTAAGCAGAAAGGTCTACTCTCGATGGATCACCCAAAACAGCTTTAAGGGCCTCGATATCCTTTCCTAATAGTGAACCAACCCCCTTATTGGGCTGGCTAATGCCTTCACTAATGTTTTGCTCATTGATATTTTTTTCGAGGGATTCATCTACTTTTGGGGTTGCTTCCTGTTCAATTACCAATTCATTTCCTTCATCCCTGGTAAAACCAAGATACAGCCCAATAACTAAAAAAATTGCAGCAAATATTAAAATCCTTCCGATCGTACGCAGATAGAAACCCCCTTTCTATAGACTCTTTTAATAAAAAATCAGCCTTCTATTATCTCTTTACAACTATATGAACAAATTTTAAATTTATTATATCATTTTAGAAGTTCTTTTTAATAGAAGCATTACATCTGTCCCATAAAAATAAAAAAACATTCTACATGTTGACATATTCTTAATATAAGCTCTTTTCGTAAACTTTGTTGCTTTTACACAAAAAAAGTCAAAGGTACTACTCGAAAAAGCGAAACCAGGATTGAAAGATAAAGGAAAAAAGCTTGTTTCAACAAGCAATCAAAATGCGAAACAAGCCTTATTTTAACATGACAAATATATAGCAGCAAAAAAGGCACCCGGATGAGTGCCTTATATGGTTATTGCATTGGGTTTCCTGGTTCAGATATTTCCGTGAGAGCATGCTGAGCCTGTTCATCAGTCAGCTCATTAACAGCAAAGTCACCCAGTGCTACGATGCCCACAAGCTTATCACCTTCGACTACTGGCAATCTTCGGATTTTATGTTCTGCCATTAGCTTTGTAGCTTCCTCTGTAGTCATATCCTGCGTTGCCGTTACTAGATGGTCGCTCATCACCGCTTCTACTTTAGAAGAAGGTGGGTGCTTTTCAGCCACTCCCCTGATTACAATATCCCTGTCAGTGATCATTCCCACAAGTCTGTCCCCATCTACAATTGGAATGGCTCCAACGTTCAGGTCCTTCATTTTAACTGCAACTTCAAAAACATTATCAAGCAAAGTACATGTCTCCACATC
This sequence comes from Mesobacillus subterraneus, assembly GCF_023715485.1. Lineage (GTDB taxonomy): Bacteria > Bacillota > Bacilli > Bacillales > Cytobacillaceae > Mesobacillus > Mesobacillus subterraneus_B. The sequence goes on from NZ_JAMBOF010000009.1 coordinate 186,868, forward strand.
GCTAGTCATGATATCACGGATTTTACGCACCTTCATTTTCCTCCTTATGAATCAAAGCATTACTTTCCCATATATTAGGGTTACCTGAAATATGCTAATTATGCTGCAACCACATAATTCTACTTTATCTATCAAATACTACATAAAAAATTGGGTGAATCTCTAGGTTTGGGATTTAAGGGAAGTTTCAGTTTTATATTCATTGCAACTTAAGCAAATTTTTACTATTATTGAAACTGAGATATAATCTTTTTTAAGCAATATTTTTGCAGCGTGTTTTTAGGAGGGAATAGGATGAAATTTGAAAATACCGGCATTGAAACGCTTAAGGCGGACTTGAACCGTCTTGATGAGGTTATGCTAGAGCACGGCCTTGTGCGTGAAGGCCAGTGGGATTACGAACGCGTAACTTATGACAAGAAGTATCAAATTAAAGAAGGCACATTTTATCTTCGTGTCCAGGGGCATGTCCATGAAGGTGATGTTGGCGCACATAAAGCGATCATTCAATTGATGACTCCGTTGCTCGGCAAACATTATTACCCGCATGGTGTAGAATATGGCGAAGGCGAAGTCTTCCCTAAAGCACTTGTCAGCCAGTGCGAAAAACTACTTAAAGAAGTCAAAGAACAAGTTGAGACATTCGCAATATAATCTTTACTAGTGCTGGACAATACTCGAAGTGGGAACCATACTTCTTTATTAAAAAAAGACGCATTTAATGCGTCTTTTTTCATAGATTTATTTCGGTAGATGTAATCATTTCATCTATGATTAGGAATAATTCATTTCATATCATGTATCCCTGTAATAATAAAATCGATCCTTTTGGGATTAAAAGAAGTAAGCAGCAAAATTTCCTCAGCGATACTACGCTGCAGCACAAACACATTTTGAATAATAGGTAATTCACTGACCATGGCGCTTACATGTATCTTTATATTGATCATTCCCTGGTCAAGCTCCACAATCACACCATTGTCAGAAAAAGACTGTTTCCGAAAAGAAGGAATCCTAGTTCTTTTACTGGAAACAGATTGTTTTAAAAAGCAACATTCATTTATATTGGCATGAACAATCGCACAGACAGCACTGCATACCTCCCTTAAATAGGAAGGCATGATGTTCCTTGTATTCTTCATTGCCCCACCCCTTATTAACTAAGACTGTTATAGCAGAGATTATTGTTGCCTAAATCGACATCTTGCGGAATGCTTTCTTGGTTTGTTCTTACGGCTTACGAACGAAGAATTCAATAAGATATTCGTCAAAATCGATAATCCGTATAGGCAATTGGCTGAATAGGCAGCAAAGATTGAGAAAAGAGTTTAGAATTAAAGGATAAACGTTGATTTTTGTTGTTTCTTATATTAAATGCGTACTATAATTTAATTGTTAAGGATTTTTTGTCTTTTATAAGGTAAAAGGTCTTGCAATCGATATTAAATGTTTTTATGAGGTATATATCCTTCGAGGGTAAGAAAGGAGTTTCAATTGTCCGGTATCATTACTAAAAGAACCATCATCATCACTTTGATCACACTTTTTGTTGCAGCTATTCTCTATATTATCCTGCCGGTATCCATTCCGCTGATTGCTGCATTAATCACCGCACTTTTTCTTGAACCAGCTGTGGTCTATTTCCAAAATAAATTTCGAATCGGGCGCCGCCTGTCGGTACTAGGGATCTTCCTCATGTTTGTTTTACTAATCATCATAGCAGGTTATTTCCTGACCACTACGGCTATTACAGAAGCGATTGATCTGATCGACAATACTCCGGTATACATAAATGAAATTACAAATGCCTGGTATAAAGCCGAAAACAAATTTGTTGAAGCAGCAAATGACCTTCCTAGAGAAGTAGTCACAGAAATCAGTGACCGGGCAGAGGACTTCCTCAATAAGCTCAAGAATGACATGATTGCATTCATCAATATAGATAATTTGAAGGCACTGCTGACTTACATTCCTAATTTCCTGATCAGCTTCCTAGTCTATTTGATTGCATTATTTTTATTTTTACTTGAGCTGCCTTCGTTACGAAAAGGTGTATACAGCCATCTAACTGAAAAGACAGCCGACAAGGTTCATTTTATGACTTCCAGGCTTTCCTATGTGGTATTTGGATTTTTAAAAGCTCAATTTCTTGTCAGCGTTATAATTTTTGCTGTCGCTTTAATTGGCTTGCTCTTCATTGCGCCAGAATATGCAATTGTCATGTCAGCAATCATATGGCTTATTGACTTCATACCACTAATAGGTTCCATCGTCATATTGGCTCCATGGTCCATTTTCCACCTTGTGACTGGAAACATGGCTCTTGGCACCCAGCTTGCTGTTCTGGCCGTCATTTTATTGATTATCAGGCGTACCGTCGAACCAAAGGTGATGGGAAGCCATATTGGGCTATCGCCATTATCAACCCTGATTGCGATGTACCTGGGTTTGAAGCTGTTCGGAATCCTTGGATTCGTCATTGGCCCACTTGTTTTAATCGGATTCAATTCGGCAAAAGAAGCAGGCATCATTAAAATGAAGTTTAAGATTTAGGCTCTGTTAAAGCTGAATGTTGATTTTTAACCCCTGTTGATTGGAGTGGAAGGCGCGTAGACTCCTCCGAAAATGCTAACGCATTTCCATCGTGCGTGGGCAGGTTCGGGGAAGCTTAATCAATGTCCTGCGGGCGCAGCTGGTCAGGTGAGACCCCGCAGGAGCGAAGCGACGAGGAGGCTCAGCGCCAGCCCCGCGGAAAGCGAAGCGCCTGGAACGAAAATCAACAGCCGTGTTTAACAGAGCTAAGATTTAAAGAAAAAGCACCAGCTAAGAGCTGGTGCTAAACATAAATTTACTATACAAAAACCCGGACGATCTCAATCGCCCGGGTTTTTAAAACAATAATCTAAAAGAAATCATAGAAGAATGGCTTGTATGACGGAACCTTTTTCTCGAGCTCTTCAATTTCCTCTAATTCACCTTTAATCGATCCTAATTCATATAACTCCATTGGACGCTTGTAGCCAAACAGCATTGCTGTCAAAGAGTTCATGTTGATCTGCAAACCTCGTTGCGGCGGCTTGACGCACGAACTTCCTTCTTTTGCAGGATAAAACTTAACCTCTTCCTGTCCGATGAGGTATGTTCCCGTATTCCATGATGCTACAGCGTCCTCCAGGTGAAGAAAGACATTCCTGTCTGATTGGTTAAAAGGGTATGACTTCATTGCTTCTTCTGCATTTACGATTCTGCCCATAAAATACGGATAGGTCTCTGTCTTAAGTTTTGGTTCCTTTAAGAAGTACGGGAATGGATCATGAACTGAAAGCAGCAATTCAACTTGATCCACCATAGAATCATGCTGGCAAATGTAATTCCATAGCCCAGCCCTGGCATCGTGGTCAAGCGGAACAAATTCTTCGACCTTCATTACATTATCTTTGACTTCATATAATATATATCCTGAAGCTTCATTCTCTGAATTATAGTAAACAGCTGCAGTTTGGGAGCCGTAAACGCTGGTTAGCCACCAGTCTGTGTCCCTGGTAAGCATCGCGCTGTGCCTTTCTGCATATTTCTCATAAATTTTTTCAAGGTCAGAAGAGTGGCTTGACTTAACATATCTCTTGATACTCCCGCTATGGGGATCAACCGGTTTTAAATCCTTCTTCTCAACGAATACCTTCCTATGGTCAGAAACGATTTCCCAGCCATATCTTCTGTAAAAATCAATATTAAATGGATGAAGAAATGAAACAATGCATCCATCATCATTCATATCCTCAAGTGACTTTTTGATAAGTCTGTTTACATATCCTTTTCTCCGATGCTCGGGGTAAGTAGCGACACCTGCGATCCCGCCCATTTTCCAATCCTGTCTGCCCAGCTTCACACCTAAGGATAGAATATGCAATTTGGAAGCAAGCTCTCCCCCATCAAATATACCAAGCAGCCTGTGTTTTTTTAATGTTTCAAGCCGCTTAGGAATATCACTTTCCGGTACTTGATATTGAAAGGCGTACATTGACAAATTCATAGACTGTAAATAATTTTCTTCTGTTAAAACTTTAATTTCCAAGTAGAACTTCCCCCCTTTGCCATCCCTATAAATTCGATCGTGTTTATTGAAAACCCTTTAAAAAAACAAAAACATTGCATTAAGCAATGTTTTGATGAGTCAATTTATATTCCAAGTATAGCCTTAATTACAGAAGTCGTTTCTCCACCTTTATAGAACACATAAAGGAGCATGTAAACTGCAACACCAGTAATCGCAGTGAGAAACCAGACGATGCTGGTAATTGGCCCTAATTTGCGGTGGCGGTCAAGTTTGTTTTTATAACCTGTGTATAATGATGTTATACCAAGGCCAGCTCCTATCGTCGCCAGTGTAATGTGAAAAATCAAAAACAAAGTGTAAAAGATTTTGATATTATCAGGTCCGCCAAATGATGTGTTTCCAATGAAAATTGTCCTGGATGCGTAAATAACAAAGAATATTATCGCGAAAATTCCAGCTAGCATCATAGTCTTACGGTGTTTTTCGATTTTCCTTTGTTTTATCTGAGCCCAGCCTATAGCCACGAAGATCGCACTCAAGACGATGAACGTAGTGCTGATCGTCGGTAAGATCGGTAAATTAGACATAAAAAAGTCCCCTCGCAATCATTATTTCTCCATAAGATTAATTGTAGGTGAGATACCGGATTTTTTCAATCTTTGATTGTCATACGAAACATAAAAAATGCATACAACTTCATTTATGAACTTAATTCTTAAGGATAATTATGAATCTTGTCTCGTAAAAACCTTGTTTACTGACATTCCAGCCGCGCTCTTTACGTTTTTTTTTGCCGTAAGTGTACCGATCACAAACATTTCTTTTCAACCGTAACGAATTTTATCCGGAAGAGCTTTGGTACAAAACAAAACACAGAGAATATTCATACTAAGAAAGGCTTCCCATTAACGGGAAGCCTTTCTGTCTTGTTATTCGACTGTCTGTGGAGCTCGGGCCAAATTGAGTGCATCTTGTTCAGCCTGGTGGTCTTCCTCATTACGGAACCATTGGAAGAACGCATATCCAAGGAAAATACCGTAAACGATTTCCTGGATTACCTTCATGATCACCCCGCCAAGCTGCTGGTCATGCAGGAGCGATATTGAACTAAAGGTTTCCGGCCCACTAAGGTTAAGAGAAGAAAGTGTTGTACTCGGTACACATAACTGCAGAGCCTGAGCCCAGGCATTTGGATCTGAAAATGTTGCATACATCGGCGCATCGGCGAATATGATCAACGCACATGCAGGCGTAATCAAAACGCCGTCAGCAAAGATATAGCCCATCTTTTTCACTCCGGATAATGTCTGATATTCTTCCAGTTCATTGATAAGAGGCCACCACATAAGGATAGCAAGGACGAAAAGAACTGAAGTATAGGCCCCATGCAGCCACATATCCGTTTTGACAAAATCGAAAATAAGCGGAATATGGTAAATCGAAAAGATTCCATTGAACATGATCAAGGCAATCAGCGGCTTAGTAAAAAATCGGAAAGCTGGCTCTACACCAGGAAGAGATAGAAAAGCCCTCCAAAGCCAATTAGGCAAACCAAAAATCAATAATGGAGGAACGACCAGGTAAAGAACCGCCATCTGGATCATATGCATATAAAAAGTAATATGCCCCATCAAATCGACAGGTGAACCTTTGATTAAATAAAGCACGATGACAAAGGATGTAAAATACGCAGCTTGTTTCCTTGTTGCTGGTGCCCCATCCTTAAAACGGTTGTAGTATTTATATACTATTAGGTAGTAAGCAACCAAAATAGCCGCCATTGCAATAAAATATAAAGGGCTCCATAAAGCTCTGAACCCAAATATATCAAGAGTAAGCATCGTTTTTTCACCCCGTCCAAATTAAAAACTTTACTCTCATTATACTTACAAAGGTATCCAACATCAATGATATAGATTTTCCATTAAATGCTAGTATCATGATACTCATAGAAAAAATCGGCTTTACAGGCCGATTTTTTCATTTCATATATTCTCTTAAAAACTTACCACCAAATGATCGTTGTGAAAGCCAAGATTGTAATAGCTCCTACAGCAACTCCTGAATATAGGAATAGAGCTGGTGCTTCATGCCCTTTGTGGCTCATGTGCATGAAATAGTATAGCTGGAAGATCACCTGGATTACTGCAAGCAGCAATATGAACGGTACTGTGAACCAGCCTGAAAATCCTTCATAGCCAACCGCAACGAAGGCAACAATTGTCAAGAAAATCATCAATGTGAAAGAAACGATTTGGTATCTCATCTCTTCGGCGCTTTTTTTGCGTCGATATTCGATGTCTACTCTTGGGTTCCCTGAACTTGGTTGTTGATTCGCCATCAGATTATCCCACCATTCCCATTAGATATACTACCGTAAAGATGAATACCCATACAACGTCGATGAAGTGCCAGTATAGGCTGGCAACATAGAACTTCGGAGCGTTGTATAAATTCAATCCACGCTTAGAGTTTCGGACCATCAACGTAATGATCCATGCAAGACCAAATGCAACGTGACCACCGTGGAAACCAACCAGTGTATAGAAGGCTGAACCAAAAGCACTGCTTGTAAACGTATGTTCAAACTTATGGACATAATGATTGAACTCGTAAATTTCAAGTGCAAGGAACAAAGCACCTAAAAGAACGGTTAAACCAAGCCACATCTGCATTTTCTTGAAGTTGAAGTTCTTCATGTGGTACATCGCATAAACGCTGGTCAAAGAGCTTGTCAATAGCAGCATTGTTGCTGCGAATGCTAGCGGAATTTCAAAGATGTCTTTTGCAAGAGCCGCTTCTGCATTTGGAACTTTATCTTTTAATGCAAGATAAGTGGCAAAGAGAGTGGCAAACAATACAGTCTCTCCACCAAGGAAAAACCAGAAGCCCAAAAACTTGTTTTTTGCTTCGAGGGTCGCTTTCTCAGGCGCGGCAGGCCATGTTTCATAAGTGAATTTTTCTTCAGCTTGCATTATGCCTTTACCCCCTTATCATTATCATCTTCCATTAGATCTTCTTTATGAATATGGAATCCATGATCATCTTTAATAGAGCGTACAAACATTGATCCTAAAGTTACAGCCATGCCCAAGATTAATACTGGAAGGCCCCAAGCGTAATCAGCCCGGTACATTGCTCCGAATGCAGCAATGAAAAGTCCGAAGGAGATAACAAAAGGAATGAAAGAGTTGTTCGGCATATGAATATCGCCAAGTGGTTCAGCAGGCGTCATTCCTTTTTTGCCTTCCATCTTTTCAAGCCAGTATGCATCCAGACCGCGAACTAATGGAAGCTGTTTAAAGTTATAGAATGGCGGCGGTGACGCAATAGCCCATTCAAGTGTACGGCCATCGCCCCATGGGTCATTACCAACTTTTTCATTTTTAACACTTGTCATAATAACGTTAATTAACAACACGATAACTGCAACAGCCATAAAAATGGCACCGATTGAACTGATCAGGTTTCCTGTTTCAAGTCCCTGTCCAGGCAGGAATGTGAAGATACGGCGTGGCATACCCATCAATCCTAAGAAGTGCTGGATGAAGAACGTTAAATGGAATCCAATCAAGAATAACCAGAAAGTGATTTTACCCAACGTTTCATTTAGCATTGTGCCAAACATTTTCGGCCAGTAAAGGTGAGCACCGGCAAATAATGCGAACACTACACCACCAACGATAACGTAGTGGAAGTGAGCAACAACGAAATAACTATCGTGATACTGATAATCAGCAGCTGCTGACGCAAGCATGACACCAGTTACACCACCGGCTACGAATGAAGGAATAAAAGCTACAGCCCATAGCATAGGCGTAGTGAACTTGATGCTTCCGCCCCACATTGTGAACAGCCAGTTAAAGATTTTGATACCGGTAGGAACGGCAATCGCCATTGTTGCAACAGCAAAGATTGCGTTTGCGATTGGTCCTAGACCAGTTGTAAACATATGGTGAGCCCATACCATGAATCCTAGGAAACCGATCAATACAGTTGCGAATACCATGGATGAGTAACCGAAAAGACGTTTTCTAGAGAAGATTGCAAAAATCTCTGAGAAAATACCGAAAGCCGGCAAGATTAAGATGTAAACTTCCGGGTGACCAAAAATCCAGAAAAGATGTTCCCAGATAACTGTGTTACCACCCATTGATACATCAAAGAAATTAGCTCCGAACATACGGTCAAAAATTAATAGGAACAATCCAACCGTTAATGGAGGGAATGCGAATAAGATAAGTGCAGATGTTACGAATGTTGCCCAAGTGAACATCGGCATACGCATATAAGTCATTCCCGGTGCACGCATGTTAACAATCGTAACGAGGAAGTTAATACCCCCGATTAGTGTACCCGCACCTGAGATCTGCAAACCAAGTGCGTAAAAGTCGATGCCGTGCGTTTCAGATGCAAGTGATAACGATGCATATGATGTCCAGCCAGCATCAGGAGCTCCACCTAAAAACCATGAAAGGTTCAGGAATACTCCACCAAAGAAGAATAGCCAAAATCCTAAAGAATTCAGGAATGGGAATGCTACGTCACGCGCACCAATCTGCAATGGCATAACAGCATTCATAAATGCAAAAACAAGCGGCATCGCTGCAAGGAAAATCATCGTTGTTCCATGCATCGTCAGGATTTCGTTGTAGAATCCTGCGCTTACAAAATCATTGTTAGGTACAGCCAGCTGAATACGGATGAATAATGCTTCTAGTCCGCCAAGGATGAAGAAGAATCCGCCAGCAATAAGATAAAGGATTGCGATTTTCTTATGGTCGACCGTTGTTAAGAAGTCCCATAATGTTGCGCCGAATCCCTTTTTCTGAGCATAGGTACTCACAGTTTTACCTCCCTTTCAAACAATTCCCCTGTTATTTCTGGACTTTCAAGCCCATCAGATATTCTGTTAATGCATCAAGCTCAGCTTTATCAAGCTCTGGATATTTCCCAGTCATCTTGTTGCCTGGCTTGTATACTTCCGGATCTTCTAACCATTTTTTTAGGTTCTCTTCATTGTGCTCAAGAACACCAGCGATTCGTGAACGATCGCCAAAGTTTGTAAGGTTAGGACCTACACGAGCTGCTTCTGGAGCAGTGTTGGCAGGAGTTACAGCATGACAGCCAATACAGCTGTTATTGAAGATTTCTTGTCCTTGTTGTGCAGTTGTTGATTCAGCTTGAACTGGTTCTTTAACACCCTGCATATCTGCTACCCATTGATCGAATTCAGCGCTAGGCAGAGCCTTAACCTTGAAGTCCATTAATGCGTGTGAAGGTCCGCAAAGCTCAGCACATTTCCCATAGAAAAGGCCGCCAGCTTCATCAGCACCTTTGCTGTCAAACTCAAGCCAGAACTTATTTACATTATCAGTATTCGTATCCATCTTTCCACCAGCAGAAGGAATCCAGAATGAGTGTTTAACATCTGAAGCTTTCAGGTTAAAGTAAACCTTTTCATCAGTTGGAACCACTAATTCCTGACTCGTGACGATTTCTTCGTTCGGATACTCGAATTCCCACCAGTAAAGGTTAGCGCGGACATTAATAACAAGTGCGTCCGTCTTTCCTTCAGCATTTTTCTTTTCCATTGGCGAGACATCAGCTAATTTGAATGTCGCAGCCACAGTCGGTACAGCAAGAATTAAAAGCAATAAGATCGGTATAACTGTCCAAAGGATTTCAAGCTTGTGGCTTCCTTCAACCTGCTTTGGAATTTCATTGTCATTCTTCCTGCGGAATTTCATTACAACATAGATAAAAATGATTGTGACGACAGCAATTACTCCCACCATAATCGCCGTGCTCAACAACATGAGTTCATACTGGGATTGCGCAACCTCTCCTGCAGGTCTTAATGCAGACAAGTATGGCTCACCACAGCCGGACAAGACTAATGCCATCATTGCGAACAGTGACAGCAGACGCCATTTAGCAAGCATCTTCATAGCTTAATTAAACCCCTCTTTCGTAAAAAATCTTATAAATTTTGTTGTTAAAATATATGGAAAAATCCTCTCTTATAAGAGTGAATCTCCTAACAAAGGTTAAATGAGTGTGACAATTACCATAGCGACAAACATGACAGTTAAGTATTGTAATGAATATACAAACATCAGTTTTGCCCATTTCATATCATCTTTAAGCTTCAGCAGGTAAACTCCCAATGCAAGCCAGCCGACATTAAGAACTGTTGCAAGTACAAGGAATGGCATTCCAAGCTCAGGCAGGAAAAATGGCAACGGCAGCAATGCTGCTACCCAAAGGAAAATCGATCTTTTTGTTGCCTTGAAACCTTTTACTACTGGAAGCATCGGAATTCCTGCAGCCCGGTACTCCTCAACCCTTCTCATTGCCAGAGCATAGAAGTGAGGCGGCTGCCAGACAAATACGATGGCAAAGAGAATCCAAGCCATCACATCAAGATTTGCATCTACTGCTGCCCAGCCAATTAACGGCGGTACAGCACCTGAGATACTTCCCACAATTGTATTGGAAACATACTGGCGCTTGGACCACATTGTATAAAGAACAACATAACTGAAGACACCGATGAGGCCAATTACCGCCGCAGTGATTGTAGTTGTGAATAAGAATGCTGTCCCTATTCCAATCAGCAGGAAGCTCATCAAAGCAACTTTCCCTGGCTGTACTCTGCCAGTTACCGTCGGTCTTCCTTTTGTTCGTTCCATTAAATGGTCAATGTCGCGGTCTATATAATTATTAAGGCTGCATGAGCCAGCGACGATTAGTGATGAGCCTATTAATGTTGCCAGGATCAAATCGATATTGTCCAGGAAACGTGCTCCGCTGAAATGCAAGGCAAGCCATACCCCTGTAAAAGTGGTCATTGCATTGGAATTGACGATCCCTACTTTAATTAATGCAAGGAAGTCTTTCAGCAACGTACTTTCAACGGCTGCCGGCTGTCCGTTCTCTATAACAGCTTCACCTAAAGCTTTTGAATTAGACATCCATATCCTCCTTCATCCCCTTTTATTTAACAAAAATCCTATTGGAATTTTCACAAAAAAAAGAAGAGTTTTAAATGCTATATCCATCGATAGTTTTCACTATTTTAATCGTGTAAAGGCTGTTAAATATTTGTGTAGAAAAATAACACCTACGTTGTATATTAAATCACACTTCACAACTTTTTTGTGAATTTTTTTTGAACAAAATTTGACTAATTTGTGTCTTACCGCCATTATCCACAAAGATCATTTTTATTGCAAGGAATATTACCTTAAAATAAAGAAGCATTTAAAAATTCTCTACTAGCTTAATTTATATATTTTTGGATAATATTTTCATGATTGCCATATTGCTGGTATGTATCCCTTTTAGATTCCGGTTAATGAATCTTGCCAGGTGATTTTTTCCCATAAAAACCTTTCCTGCCTATCCAGACAAGAAGTATTGAATTATTGGCTTTTATTGTGTAGTATCTTAAGTATTGCTTTCTATCCTATTCGCCAAAATTCGATATTATATGGATAGAATACTTCCTTTTCCACACGATTCTTTTATTATACATGTCAAGTTTATTATTTGACAACTTATCGAACTTTGAATAAGCAGGTGATTGTTATGAAACGTTCCCTTAAGTGGCTGGCTGTTTTGACCACGATCGGAATGCTTTTTGTTTTGCTCGGAGGAGCATTGGTAACCAAGACGGATTCTGGAATGGGCTGCGGAAGATCCTGGCCGCTTTGCAATGGAGAATTCGTTCCAACAGACATAACGCCCGAACTAGTGATCGAGCTCGCACACAGGCTTGTATCCGGAAGCGTTGGCATCATGGTCCTGATTCTTTCTATTTGGACATGGAAGTCAATCGGACATATTCGTGAAACCAAGTTTTTATCCGTTTTATCATTTTTCTTCCTGATGCTGCAGGCACTGATTGGTGCTGCTGCTGTAAAATGGGGGCAATCAGATTTTGTGCTGGCACTTCACTTCGGCATATCTCTTATTTCGTTTGCCGCCGTTCTTTTATTGACCATGCTTATTTTCGAAGTTGATAAAAAGTTCCAGGCTGAAAAACTCGTCATCGATAAAAGAATGACATTTCATATCATCGGTCTTACGGTGTACAGCTACATGGTGGTTTATACCGGAGCTCTTGTCCGGCATATGAACGCGAGTCTCGTATGCAAAGATTGGCCATTATGCACAAACGATGGTTCTCTGCTCCCGACAAATATATATGAATGGGTGCAAATGGGACACAGAGCAGCAGCAGGATTCATTTTTATATGGATAGCATATGTCACTTACCTAGCTGTAAAGTATTACAAACACGAAAAGGTATTATATAGGGGATGGCTCATTTCTTTCAGCCTTGTTTCACTCCAGGTGATTGCAGGTGCGCTGATTATTTTTACAAGACTTAATTTATATATCGCTTTGGCGCACGCTTTCTTTATATCAGTACTATTCGGTGTCTTCAGCTACTTTATCCTTCTTGTATCCAGAAGCAAGAAAAATGCGGAAAGAATAAAGAATCATGATCCAGCAAGTCTTCCTCCAGCGAAAGCTAAATAAGAAAAGGTGCAGCAATGGCTGCACCTTTTTTTGTTATTAAGCCTTAATACCAATTCACTTCAATTAAGATCTGAATTTAAAAGAGTTTTGTGAAACGATCGCAGGCTTCGGTTTTGGCTGCGATACGCTGTCCTTCCTATACTTCTCTTCGAAATTCACAAACATTGAAACATTGACAAGTATTCCCGTTGCAATTGCCAGCTGAAGCAGCGAGGAGCCACCATAGCTTACAAATGGCAGTGGAACTCCAGTCAAAGGAATGACTCCCGTTGCTCCTCCAAGGTTAACGAATGATTGAATACCAATCATACTGGCAATCCCAATGGCAAGTAAGCTCCCAAATGGGTCTTTACATTTCAGGCCTATATGGATCCCTTTTAATACGATAAAAGCAAGGCTTAACAATACAAATCCTACACCGAAAATTCCTAGCTCCTCAGATATGACGGCGATTATAAAATCTGTATGGGCTTCTGGCAAATATCCAAGTTTTTGATTGCTTTGTCCCAAACCAAGACCCGTAATCCCACCCGAACCTATAGCATAATAAGCATTCGCTAGTTGATACCCTGATTTTTGTTCGTCATTAAAAGGGTTGCTGTAAGAAGTTAGACGCGCCATCCGTTTTTCCGAAAAGACCTCATCCTTCAGCACTAGAGAAACCGGTACTAGTAAAATCATAACAATCATGACAAGCTTCATAATATTTTTGAAATTCATTCCGGAAGATAAAATAATCGCTGCAGCAATAAGCATGATAATACCAGCTGTACCGAAGTCCGGCTGCAAGGCAATCAGAAAAAATACCATGACCAGAAATAATAAGGGAGGTAATACCCCTTTATTGAACTGATTTATGTAGGATTGTTTCTTAGCGTATACTGCTGAAAGATAAATGATGACGCTCAGCTTTGCCAGCTCAGATGGCTGAATGCTTCTAGCTCCCATTTCAATCCAGCTAAGGGCATTACCAGCTACCTTACCAACCACGAATAAAACCAGTAATCCTATGAGGGTTAAAACAACCATAGGCAGAAGCAGCTTTGTGCTTTTCATAGCTTTATAAGGAAAAAGGGCCGCAATGACAAATACAACTAAAGCCGCTAATAAGTTGAATTTTTGTTTTTCATAGAAGAAATCACTATCTACTCCATGCCAGGTAACCATGCTGGCACTGTACACCATGACAAGACCGAACAGGCTTAAGAGCACAATAACAATGATCAATGAATAGTCATAGGATTTCAGTATTTTTTTTAACATTGTCTCTTCCCCATCTTCTAAGTTGTTTTATCTATTCTACTATAAGTTGAAATATCCTGCCTTTGTTTAAGGAAAAGTTCGTGAAAACTTAAAACAACCTTAAATATTGTCATCTAAAAGAAATCCCAGGATTATTAAAATGTTAATTACCAGGCATGAATAGAGCCTCACAAAAAAACTCAAACAATCTAATAGGACTGTTTGAGTTCTTATGAATTTATTTTTTTAACGAAGCCTCATGCAAGATGGAAAGTTCTCTTTCCAATTGGCCAAGAATTACTTTGCCATCTGATTCTTCGATTAAGCCGAGTCTTACTGCAAAATCTATTTCTCTCGATAATCCAAACATTTGCGTATCTAAAACCTCTTCATAAAGAGGGCATTGAGGCATTGTCAGGTTATCCATTTGCACCTTGATCAGCTTTAAAATTTTATCAGCGTCAGCCTTAAGCAAGGCATGGGCTTTTTCCTGATGGTTAATTATCATATCAGACGCCAACTTGATCCCCCCGTTTCCGAGCGATTACCCGATCCTATCTTTAAATTTTACCCTTAAGCCGCCAAAAATGCAAGAATATTAAGGATTCAGAAATTATTGGATGCATGCTAGAACCCTGACTGTATGACAATTCGTGAATTTATCGTTATACTTATTAAATAATATGTCTTGGCAGGACTGGAGGAAATTATGGAAACAATCGTCCCTATAAAAGGAAAAGTTAAATACAAGATCACTTTGGATCCAGGGGTATGGATTTTTGACGACAGAAAAGTAGATTTGAATACATATTTCATGCAGCAACAATCAGCAGGAAGTGACCTTGAAGATTATACCAAATCGATTTCGAAGCATTGGGACCGAGAAATTATGGAGGGAGCTGTATATCCTCCGACTTTAAAAACTGAAGTTAAATTCCAAAAGGAAAAAGTTTTGACCGGTACATTCGGTATTCCGTTCAAGTCATTTCTTGAGAATTCAGAACCAGACAAGGACGCAAATACTGTTGTGATTGAATGCGGAAGCAATGAACAGGTAAAGCTGCCTATTGATGAAGCTTCTGCAGTTATTCTCGGCTTTTCTAAAAATGGCAAGCCATTAAAGGAAGATGGCCCTTTGCATGTTTATTATCATGACGGTTCAAACCAAGGTAACCCAATCAAAAATGTGACTGGGTTCACGATTGAATGATATGTAGGGTTTAGCCAACGGGCATCGTTTTAGATGCCCGTTTTTTTATTTCAGAAGGTCAGCAGCGAGCTGAGCAAGAGGTGACCTTTCACCTTTTATCAGCTGAACATGGCCGGCAATCTGCTGGTCTTTGAACTTCTCTACCACGTAAGTCAGACCATTGTTGTATGCGTCAAGATATGGATGGTCAATTTGTTCCGGGTCACCCATTAGAACAATCTTACTCCGTTCCCCTACCCTGGTCAGTATCGTCTTCACTTCATGCTTCGTCAGGTTCTGGGCTTCATCTATGATGATGAATTGATCAGGAATGCTCCTTCCCCTGATGTAGGTCAATGCTTCTACTTCAATTGAACCCATTCCTGCAAGAATCGCATCCAGTTCACCCGGTTTTTTCGTATTAAATAAAAACTCGAGATTATCGAATATAGGCTGCATCCATGGCCTTAACTTTTCCTCTTTTTCACCTGGCAGAAAACCTAAGTCCTTGCCAACAGGTACAATCGGCCTCGCAACCAACAGCTTTTTGAAGATACCAAGATCCTCAGTTTGCAGAAGACCTGATGCCAGCGCCAGCAACGTCTTTCCTGTTCCTGCACGGCCAATTAGCGTGATAAGGGGCATGTCTTGCCGCAAAAGCAGTTCCATTGCCATGATTTGCTGTACGTTTCTCGGTCGGATTCCCCAGATTTGCTTTCCCTCATGTTCAAATACGAGCTTCTTTACTTTCTTCTTCTTTGCGTCTACCATACCGATTGCCGAGGCTGAGCTCCCCAATATATCCTTCATGATTAGGAATTGATTAGGATATAAAAAATTTTGGCCGTTCAAATCAGATATATTGAGTTCTCCCTTTTCGTAAAAACGGTTAAGGACTTCTATTTCGAGATATACCTCTGCATAGCCGGAGTATAAATGATTCAACTCAACGACTCTGTCGCTGAGAAAATCCTCAGCCAGCAGCCCTATTGCATCTGCCTTTACCCTGACCAATGCATCCTTACTGACCAGAATTACAGGGCGGCCATCTTCCTTCGTTTCTTCTTCCAGGCTCAGATTCTTGGCTACAGCGAGAATCCGATTGTCATTTGTCTTTTCAACGAAGATTTCCTGAAGCTGATGGAACGAACGGTGATTAAGCTCAATCCGGAGCGTACCGCCGCCTTCAAGATTGATTTTCTCATGCAATTTCCCAGTTTCTCTCATCCCGTCTATAAGCCTTGAAACCTGGCGCGCATTGCGCCCAATCTCATCCATATATCTTTTCTTTGAATCCACTTCCTCTAGGACTACAGCAGGTATGACAACTTCATTATCTTGAAAAGAAAAAATCGCGTGTGGATCCTGTAATAAGACGTTTGTATCTAGTACGTATATTTTACTCAAATTGATGCCTCCCGCCTTCTTGATCTCGACTCTGGCTAACTTGGCAGCCTTGGCCGGGACTTTGGTAAAATATATGACTTCTTGAATAAAGATAGAAGATGTTTTGCACAATAACCTTTGAGCATTTCTTTTTTTATATAGCATTCCTGCCATTCTCAAGGCATTGTTTCCATCGAAAAATTATCCGGAGGGATTATCATGATAAGATTGATTGCTGCTATATCGTTACTTCTGTTTATCAGTGCATGCAATATGCAGAATAATGCGGAACAGAATGATAAAGACCATAAAGTAAAGGTCCAGAACAGCGCGATCCAGGAGGTTGACCGTCAATCAGGACAGAAGATTTCGCGCCATCTGGTGAACCTGACAACACATATTCCGAATATCGATGATGCTGCAGCAGTCGTTGTCGGACGGTACGCTATTGTTGGGATAGATGTCAATGACAACATGGAAAGGTCTGAAGTCGATACAGTTAAATACACCGTAGCTGAAGCTTTAAAGAAAGACCCTCATGGAGCACGTGCAGTCGTAGTAGCCGATCCTGATATCACAGCAAGATTAAAGGAGATTTCTGAGGATATCAAAAATGGAAAGCCTATCCTCGGAATCATGAACGAACTATCGGATATTACAGGAAGGATAATGCCAGAGGTGCCGGCAGACATGATAGAACCCCAAACAAAGAGCCCTACTGAAGATAACAAGAAAAAACTAGATCAAAAAGAAAAGAAACAGCTTGAAAATAATCAGGAACAACAATCCAATTACCATAAGTAACGGGTGAGTCCTTTCACCTAAATAACCAAAAAAAAGCACAAGGGCTTCATTCAGTTCCGACAAGCGCTGGAGGGCCGAGCGTTGAAGAACTAAATAATTTTCTGATTTCCCGAACAAAAAAAGCTTAGTCATTTTGACTAAGCTTTTCTCATTGCGTCCATTACTTGCTTATCAAGGCGTGCTGCTGCATCTTTGTCATATGTTTTATCATATTGTGGTTCAGCGACAATTTTTGAGCCATAGAACATAACGTCCCTTACTTCGCTGATCTTGATTTCTACAAGCGCAAGCTTCAATGGAACATCTTCAAGCTTTTCCTGCTTTACGCTGGCAGTCCCGCTGATTGAATATGTAGATTCATTTGCGATCAGGTTGATCACAGCATTTGCGTTGCCTTTAATATTCTCGATGATGCGGGACCGGTTATCTACCGCAAAGCATATTGTTTCTTCATCCTTCGCAAGCACCCATGAAATAGCACTGACATTAGGGCCGCCTGTTGCGTGGTCGACTGTCGCCAATGTTACGAAACGCTCTTTTTGAAGTTCATCAAACAAAGGTTTGATCAGTTTAGGTTCTACTTGATTTGCCATATTCACCCTCCTTCAACTATCATAATAGTACTACGAACCCTTTGCACAGGGCAAATCAAACGTTTTTCACTCATAAATCTTTATATTCCTCATTCGTTTCGATGTTCCGAGCCTTTAGGGGTTGTTCCGGAAACAAGAAAAATGGGTAAAAACACAAACTTTACGAAAAGATTCTGAAACAATGATATACTATAATATAATCCAAACTGAAACAAGCTATGTATGAATATCACGAATAAGAGGTGTAAGAATGAGAGTCAAATGCGTGCTTTGCGATAAAATTGAAACCATCAATAGCGATACCCTTCAGGCAAAACGGCTACGGAATCGGCCGATCCATACATATATGTGCAATACATGCGATGAAAGAATTGCTGAGAAAACTAAGCTCAGGCTTGCTACAGGAAACTTCAGGCTTTACCGCACCCGTGTCGAAAAGGATGATTGGTAAGTATAAGAAAAGCGCAAGCGCCTTGGTCAGCCCCTACAAGCGACTCGAGGGGCTAGGCGCTGGAGCTGGATATTTCTCTAAGTGAAATTTATACTTTTTTCTCTCTTTAAAAAAATCCGCCCAAAATAGGGCGGATTTTTTATTCTTCCGGGTAGTTCACATATTTGTCTGGTTCCTGCCTGATCTGATCGAGCATAACCTCAATCAGGTCACGCGGAAAGCGGTATTCCTTAGAGTTACCTTCCTGGAATACTGTCACATAATACATGATTGCATCACGTTTTAATTCTTTTGATTCGACATTATGTTCATCGGCAAGAATTTGTTCAAACAATTGGGTTGTTTCCACAGCTGCTGTATCTTCAGGCCGGGCATCGCTGACAATCTTAATCGTCAGCCAATTGTATATAGCATCCTGGAGTGATTTCATATCGCCAACTCCCTATTTCACATTCATTTCTTCTTTTTTATGCTGGCGCAGCCTGAGTTTATAAATAATCAGGATCAGCGCAGCCGCCACAAGTCCTTCAGCGATTGGAAGAAATATAGCGAGGAAGGTAAGGACTGTAGAGCCAAGCAACAAGAATGCGTAAATTATGACATTTTTGAGCAAAGGCAGTTTTTGAGCAAACCCCAGTTTGTAAACAAGGATGCTTAACGCCGCTATTGTAAGATAAAGCAGCCACATACCAACCGTCGGATTCTCATCTACTCTGAATAATGCTGCAAAAAATGATAATCTCTGGCTTACATCCATGTTTCTTCCCCCTACTTAATTAAGCCTCAGCAAATTTCTTCTTTTTAGCCTGTCTTTCACGCTCGTTCTTATCAAGAATCTTTTTGCGGAGTCTGATTGATTCTGGTGTTACTTCGCAATACTCGTCATCGTTCAAGTACTCTAATGATTCTTCCAGAGTCATGATCCTTGGCTTCTTGATGACAGATGTCTGGTCCTTATTCGCAGAACGAATATTGGTGGCAGCTTTTACTTTCGTGATATTGACAGTGATATCATTTTCACGAGTATGCTCGCCGACGATCATGCCCTCATAAATTTCAGTGCCTGGCTCAACGAAAATCGTTCCGCGGTCTTCTACCTGCATGATTCCATAAGTAGAAGATTTTCCAGATTCCATTGATACTAGAACACCCTGGCGGCGTCCGCCTACCTGGCCTTGAAGCATCGGCTGGTAGCTGTCGAATGTATGGTTAATGATACCATATCCACGAGTCAATGTTAAAAATTCCGTTGTATATCCAATAAGTCCACGTGCAGGTACATTGAAAATCAGTCGAACCTGGCCGCTTCCGTTATTGATCATGTCGAGCATTTCACCTTTACGGGCACCAATGGACTCCATAACCGCTCCAGTGTTTTCTTCAGGAACATCGATTTGAACGCGTTCAACTGGTTCACATCTTACACCGTCAACTTCCCTGACAATAACTTCAGGCTTTGATACTTGAAGCTCATAACCTTCACGGCGCATGTTTTCAATCAGAATTGATAGGTGAAGCTCACCGCGTCCTGAAACGATCCAAGCATCTGGTGAATCTGTGTTTTCCACTCTCAAGCTAACATCGGTCTGAAGCTGTGCACGAAGTCTTTCTTCAATTTTCCTTGAAGTTAAATATTTGCCTTCTCTTCCGGCAAATGGACTGTTGTTTACAAGGAACGTCATTTGAAGTGTAGGCTCATCGATTCTTAGAACCGGCAGGGCATCCTGCTGGTCGAATGGACATACCGTTTCACCAACATTGATATCTTCCATACCAGATAAAGCAATTAAATCACCAGCAAACGCTTCCTCTACTTCCTGGCGCTTCAAGCCAAAGAAACCGAAGATTTTCGTTACACGGAATTGCTTAACTGATCCATCCAATTTCATCAAGGCAACCTGCTGGCCTACCTTCATTGTACCGCGGAAAACACGGCCAATCCCGATTCTGCCTACATAATCATTGTAATCAAGAAGGGCTACCTGGAATTGAAGCGGCTCTTCGCGATTATCAATAGGTGCAGGGATATGTTCAATGATGGATTCATACAGTGACTGCATGTTTTCATCTTGCTGTTCTGGATTTAAGCTAGCTGTACCGTTGATTGCTGAAGCATAGACAACCGGGAATTCAAGCTGGTCTTCATCCGCTCCAAGTTCTATGAACAAATCAATTACTTCATCTACAACTTCTTGTGGACGAGCGAAATCGCGGTCGATCTTGTTAACAACAACAATTGGTGTTAAATGCTGCTCAAGCGCTTTTTTCAAAACAAAGCGAGTCTGTGGCATACAGCCTTCATATGCATCGACAACCAATAATACGCCATCAACCATCTTCATGATACGTTCAACTTCACCACCAAAGTCAGCATGGCCAGGAGTATCAAGGATATTAATGCGATTATCCTTATATTGAATTGCTGTATTTTTCGCAAGAATTGTAATTCCGCGTTCTCTTTCTAAATCATTTGAATCCATTGCTCTTTCTTCCACGTGCTCATTTGTACGGAAAGTACCCGATTGCTTTAGAAGCTGGTCAACCAAAGTTGTTTTACCGTGGTCAACGTGGGCAATAATTGCTATATTTCTAATATCTTCTCTTAATTTCAAAAAAGTCACCCTGCCTTTAATATCATAATTTATCTTTTGGCTTTTTACACAACCTACATATTATAACATAATTAGAGTAGAAACCCTAAAGCATTTTAATGTACAATTAAATATAATACTATTTGCAACCAAATGTCGAATGGGGGAACTACCTTGAAGCAAATAAAATGGCCATTATTATTTTTCGCTTTTGCAGCCGCTTCATGCATGATCGGAATTGGCATAGCCATTGGGGAACGGAGCATTGTTGGTGCTGTAGCCTGCATCGTTGCACTGGTGCTCGTTATGGGCTTCGGTTTTAAGAAGAAAAAGGAAATGAGGGAAGCAGGGGAGCTGTAACTCCTCCCGATTTTATAAAGGATGAATAAAACCGGCTGGTTTCCAGCCGGTTTTATTCAAGCGGACGAACCATGATCAAATATGTTTCGCCTTTATATTCTTCAGACTTAAACTGTTCAAAACCACAATCATTAAGGAAGTTTGACCACTCATATTCATCTATCGGCATTCCAGCAAACATTGCCTTGTGCCCTTTTACCTTTATTTCTGCAGACAGAATGTTGATCACAGAGATACCAATGCCTTTTCGCCTTTCTGACGCTTTCACTAATAATGTTCCCAGCCACGGCTTCTGATTTGAAGGCGCAGATTCAACATGAAAGGAAATAGCAACCGGACGGTTTTCTTTCTCCCACATCCGCCATTCACCAGCGTATTCTTCGTATTGTCTCATATAATCGCTTAGTTCAGCGCTCTTCAATTCAATAGTTCTCCATTTTCGGCTGTCAGAGACCAACTCCTGGAAAAATGAGAGGTCAGAGCTTTCAAGCGACCGGGATACTAATTTTACCATTTACCATCCTTAAGATAATTCTTCAGAATGTCCCCATGCAGGCCCGGCTTGGAAACAAACAAGGAATTTTCCTTCAGCATATCCAATTCTTCACCCCTGAGGTTCGTAGCCTTTCCGCCGAGTTCTTTGATCATTATGATTCCAGCAGCAATATCCCACGGTGCAAGCCTTGGTGTCAAATAGGCATCTATTCTTCCTGTCGCTACATAAACCATTTCCATGGCTGCTGAACCATATGAACGAGTTCCTCTGACATCCTTCACAAGAGGTATAAGCAGTTCATGATTGATTCGCTTATTCGGAGCCACCCACGTCGCATTAAGGGCAATGATTGATTCATTTACTTTTGACGCCTCCAGTTTAGGGATTGCTTTCTTATTCAAAAAGACCCCTTCTCCTTTGATACAATGATACAATTCATCGTGGACAACATCGTAAATGAGGCCAATCATTCCTTCGCCATCAATATATATCCCAATTGAAATCGCAAAATTCCGCTGCTGATGGATAAAGTTCATCGTGCCATCGATCGGGTCTATGATCCAAACTACCCCTGTTAAATCAGTTATATCATCACCATAGCCTTCTTCCCCCAAGATACGATGATTGGGAAAGGTGCCTTTAATTTTTTCTATAAAATATTGCTCTGTTCCTTTGTCTATATCTGTCACCAGGTCATTTGGATTGGACTTGGTCGTAACATTCAAGGTTTTTGGAAAAGAAGACCTGATGTTCTCTCCGGCAGCCTTAATCCAGTTTTTCGCGTATGTATCAATTTCTTTCAGATTATATTCCATTAAGCTTTCCCCCGATCTTATATTTTTACTATCACGCAAGCTTTTGGAATCTATTTTAGCTTATCGGATATCAACCATTTCCATCAAGTATTAGGTTTCCCCCTGGTACCATTGGTACATGCAAATCTTATTAAATATTGTGCAAAACACAAGAAACGAACTCCATCATCATTACAGGAGTTCGTCAAGGGTAGTCGTTTGTGCAATTAGTCTTATGGGAGTTCGTCATGTCTTATTTCCTTTTCTTTTCAAATCTAATAATTATTACAGAGCTTTCAAGCGTAATAATTCTTGCCTGATTCTTTCGAGCTTTTGTTTGCATTCTTTCATTTTCGGCTTATCGGAATCAGTCATCGCATCGAACAGCGTTGCCAATTCATAATCCATTTCCAATCGCAGTACTGCCGTTCTTTGCATCTCGCCATTTTTTTTCCTTGTCGAATTTATAAGTTGTTTCATTATTTTACACTCCTCTATTATTTTCTGATTTTTTATTTATTGTATGAATTTTCAGTCGGCTATGGTACAAATATGTGCGTATACCTAGTTTTCTTAAAATTCCTGCTGCTTCTATTTTTAAGAAGCTTTTGCTACAATATTTGACAAAGCATTAGGAGGTTATCATATTGTCATTTTCAGGTTTCACAAATACAGATTTTAACGTTTTCAATATTGACGGGCTCGATGAAAGAATGGAGGCCCTAAAAGCTCAAATACGTCCAAAACTGGAGGAACTCGGCCAGCACTTCGCTCCCACATTATCCGCCCTTGCCGGCGATGAAATGCATTACCATGTTGCAAAGCATGCCCGGAGGACTATTAATCCACCAAAGGATACTTGGGTTGCATTTGCCAGCAATCCAAGAGGCTATAAAATGCTGCCTCACTTTCAGATTGGACTTTGGGAAACACACGTATTCATCTGGTTTGCTGTTATTTACGAAGCTCCCGATAAGGAAGCTTTCGGTAAAAAACTCGCAAAGAACATCGACACCATTCATAAAAAGATTCCTAAGGAGTTCTACTGGTCTGGCGACCATATGAAACCAGATGCCACCATGCATAGAGATCTTTCCAAGGAAGACCTTCTTTCGATGTTCACGAGACTTCAAACCGTAAAAAAGGCTGAAATCCTCTGCGGCCTGAACGTTCCTCGCGAGGAAGCAGTCAAGCTTAGCGGAGAAGAAATGCTTTCAAAAATCGAGTTTGTATTTAAAGAGATATTACCCCTATATAAATTGGCATAAACCTTGAAATCCGTAGGCGACTGCCCAATTTCGACAAGAGCTTGCCGATGTAAAACGCCATCATTTGTGCCTGATTAGCTTAAATACATCGTGTGCAATGGAGGAACTGTAAATGAAATCGTTCTTTGACTTTACTGGCAGTTCAGAAATATAGAGGACCGCCCAAAAACTAGACAAGCATTCGAGGAATTAGGAGCCGGAGCTGGCCATAAAAAAAGAGCCCATTAACATTTATATGGGCTCTTCCTCATTATTTATAGAATTAATGCTTTTTTCTTTGCGATACGACTTTTATCTTTTCGCTAGTACTTGTTTCTTTCAGCGCTTTTACGGCCTGATATGAAGCGTAGCCGCTTACTTCTTCAAACTCATTGAAAATCGTTTTCTCCTGAGCTTTACCCGGAACGATTTCTTTGAAGCGGCGGTAGGCGTTTAGCAAAATATTACGGTCGATACCCTTTTCATATGCCTTTTCGATGCAGTCAAAAAAATGTATTACGTCGACAATTTCATCTGTGGACCATGTGTAGTCTATCGGATATTGATACTCCATCATTTCACCTGCTTTTCATGCTTTGCTCAAGGTTAAACAATCCTCAGCATCCTGTATGATAAACGATTTTACAGTTATTCATCATGAAGCGCAAGGAATCCAAACTTTAATTACCCCATGTTTTTCTTATTTCTTCCGCTTCCTTCATAACCCTTTCAAATAATTCACTGACACTCGGTGAATCCTTGATGAGGCCCATTACCTGACCAGCCCAGCCGAATCCGTTTTCTTCATCCCCGTCATATATATACTTTCTGTTAGCTGTACCACTTATAAACTCTTTTAAGGCCTCATAATCGCCGCCATCCTTCTCAATCTCAAGGATTCTTTCAGTTAAAGGATTGGCAATAGCCCTCGCTGGCATCCCAAGAGTTCTTTTTATAACAGTTGTGTCATTCTCTGTACCTTCGACTAATCTGCGCTTATACTTTTCATTTGCATGGATGCACTCTTTTGTCGCAATGAACCTGGTTCCCATTTCAATACCCTCGGCGCCAAGGCTTAATGCCGCCATTAAGCCTCTCCCATCGCCGATTCCCCCTGAAGCAATAACAGGTATGTTAACGGCATCTACAACAGTTGGGATTAACACCATTGTTCCAATATCGCTTTTGCCAAGGTGGCCGCCACCTTCCTGGCCGACAACCATTACCGCATCCGCCCCAAGCTCCTCAGCTTTCTGCGCTTGCCTTTTTGCTGCGACAAGGACTAATTTTTTTATACTTGTACCTTTTAATTGTTCAAAAATTGGGGCAGGATTTCCGCCAGTCATCGAAATAACTGGAACCTTCTCTTCAATGGCCACATCTAGAAAATGGGAAAATGGCCTTCCGTGTTGTCCGATGGCAAAATTTACTCCAAATGGTTTATCTGTCATGGAACGCACTTTATGTATTTCACTTCTTAAAGCCTCAGGGTTTGGCAAGGACATTGCAGTTATCTGTCCCAATCCTCCTGCGTTCGAAACAGCTCCGGCCAAATCAGAATAAGCCAAATAAGCAAGACCCCCCTGGATAATTGGATATTGTATTCCTAACAGGTCTGTCACATCGGTTTTCCAGTTCATGTCCTCTCTCCCTTGCATTATTGTTTTGTATTTACTTCTATTTATAGAGCTTCTATTCCTGTTTTTTCTTTTATTTAGGTTATTTTCGTAATTTTTTTTGCTTTTACACTCAAAAGCAAAATCCGGCTTCAGGATTTTTCCGCTTTTATGAAAACTTTCAGGTCTGGATCCAAATCGACAAGAACCCGAAACCAAAAATACAGGGTTTTTTTTTAACTTGAAAATCAGCAATAAATACTACCCTGTCTTTATTGTCTCAGACTAAGATCTCGCGGAATTTATTGATTCACCCTCAGCATTATTTCTTTGCAAAGGGCCTGTTTAGTGCTATAATGCATGTGTTTTATTTTTTTAAATACCCAACAATAATTATAACCTATGAACAATAAAATCTAATTTAATAAAGAGGTGTGATCATCAATTGTCACAATACGAAACACCGTTATTTACAAGCCTGTTAGAACACGCTAAAAAGAATCCAGTCCAGTTTCACATTCCAGGCCATAAAAAAGGCAGTGGGATTGATCCTGAATTCAGAAATTTCATTGGCGATAATGCACTTTCAATCGACTTAATCAACATCGGACCGCTTGATGACCTTCATTCTCCAAAAGGCATCATCAAGCAGGCACAGGAATTGGCTGCAGAGGCTTTCGGCGCAGACCATACTTTCTTTTCAGTCCAAGGGACCAGCGGCGCAATCATGACAATGATCATGACAGTCTGCGGTCCTGGGGATAAGATCATTGTCCCAAGGAACGTCCATAAATCAATTATGTCGGCCATCGTATTCTCAGGAGCGATACCAATCTTCATCCATCCCGAAATCGATAAAAAACTGGGGATCTCACACGGAATTACGACTGATTCAGTTGAGAGGGCTTTAGACCAGCATCCTGATGCAAAAGGCTTGCTTGTCATCAATCCGACTTATTTCGGGTTCGCTGCTGACTTAAAAAAGATCGTCGACATCGCTCATTCCTATAATGTACCTGTTCTAGTTGACGAGGCACATGGAGTCCATATCCATTTCCATGATGATCTTCCACTATCAGCGATGCAAGCAGGCGCAGACATGGCAGCTACGAGCGTGCATAAGCTTGGCGGCTCGATGACCCAAAGTTCGATCCTGAACGTTAAAGAAGGACTCGTATCCGCTAAACGTGTTCAATCAATCATAAGCATGCTGACAACCACTTCAACTTCATATCTGTTGCTTGCATCATTGGATACCGCAAGAAGAAGGCTGGCTACAGAAGGAAGAGAAATTATCGACCGTACGATAAAATTGGCACAATGGATCCGCAATGAGGTTAACGAAATCGAGCATCTTTATTGCCCTGGTGAAGACCTGCTTGGAACAAATGCTACTTATGATTTCGATCCCACAAAAGTTCTGATCAGCATAAAGGACTTGAACATCACAGGTTATGAGGTTGAAAAGTGGCTTCGTGAAAAATACAATATCGAAGTCGAGCTGTCCGACTTGTACAACATCCTTTGCATCATCACCCCTGGTGACACGCAAAAGGAAGCGGACATTCTCGTTGAAGCTTTGCAGCAATTATCGAAGGAATTCCATTATCTTGCAGAAAAAGTACATGCCGAAGTAATGCTGCCGGACATCCCATTATTGGCACTTACACCACGCGATGCGTTTTACGCAGATACAGAGGTTGTTTCTGTTGAACAATCAGAAGGACGAATCATCGCAGAATTCGTTATGGTATATCCACCAGGAATCCCGATTTTTATACCAGGAGAAATCATCACCGAAGAAAACCTTGTCTACATCAAGACTAACATGGAAGCTGGCCTTCCTGTACAAGGTCCTGAGGATGATGAACTTAAATACTTCAGAGTCATTAAAGAGCATAAAGCAATTCGATAAGAAAAGCGCAAGCGCCTTAGTCAGCCCCGACAAGCGCTGGAGGGCCTGACAGTGAAGTCGTTCTTTGACTTCATTGGCAGGACCGAAATCGAAATGTATAGCCGACTGTCCAGAAACGCAGAAACTGGAGACTCCACCAAAGAAGCGCTTTTT